>CAWBAG010000030.1:0-100397 GCA_963786705.1 uncultured Gammaproteobacteria bacterium | reverse complement strand
TTGGTTTTACATATTTCAGAGTTCAGGCTACTGCAATGTTTACCTACCGCAGTTTCCTTTTTTAAATTTAATGCTTCAGCATGCTTGTTGATGAATGTCCAGTTCATATCATTATCAGTTACCAGCACAGGCATAGGGATGCTGTCAAGAATCTGCTCATACCAGAATATTTTGTCAGTAATATTAGATACCATAGTACTAAGTGATCTGGCAAGCTGCCCAACTTCATCTTTAAGCTTTAAATCTTTTTCATCAAATTTTTGTGAATAGCTGCCATTGGCTATCTGGTTTGATTTATCCGCTATTCTTTTCAGCGGGGAAGATATTCTTTTGGAGAATATGATGCCGATTATTATAGCTATAACCACTGATATTATCAGCGGTAATATTATATCGGACTTAAACTCTGACAGTTTTACTTCAAGGTCATCCATGTAAAGGCCGCTGCCTATAAAACAATTCCATTTATCAAACTTTTTTATAAAAGATATTTTTGGTAAAGGAATTTCCTGCCAAGCTTGGGATAGTAGTAAATAACAAATCCCTCTCCCTGCTTTGCTGTGGTTATCATTTCCTGGACAAACAAGTTGCCTTTTTTATCAGGCATGTTAAACCTGTTTTCACCTTTCTTTTCAGGTGCTGATCCGAGTGCCATAACTACTCCATCATAATCATACATGAAGTAGTATTCTTTACCCGAATACCTAAGGCTGTTTATTTCCTGTATTGCAAGTTCCTTAGCCTCTTCCTGCGAGAATGTACCATTGTCCGCCCTGTCAGAGTATGACTTCAGAATTGAATGTGCTGATTCAACAACACTCTTTAATTCCTGCTTCCGGCTATCAAGATAATTTTCCTCCACTAATGGCAGTACAAGAAACTGCAGGAGGCTTATAGCAAAGACCTAACCGAACCAGTAGATTACAAAACCGCCAGATCGCTGAACCGCTCGTCGTCGCGGAAGGACCCCGGCGAGCCGGCGACCCGCCGTCGCTCGTCGCGCATGCCCAGCTCGTCCGCAGCGTGCTCGGCTGGCAGCCTCGGTTCGACGATCTCGAGACGATCGTACGCACGCAACTCGGCTGGGAGCGCCGCCTGTTACGGGAGCCAGCTCTGCTGGAGAACTGATATTCTTCGCACCTGGTTCAGATGCAACCGGGTGTTGTGTGTCTCGACATGTCACTGCCGACTGGACGCGCCCAGCGCCCGTCAAACTGCACAGGAGGCGACCTGCGTGGCGCCTGGCGCTCCTGGCGCTTGCAGCGGCGACGTTGCTCACCGCTTGCGGCGGGGGCGGCGGGACGGCGGCGGTAGCAGTCCGCGCCAATTAACCAGGCGCCTGTTGCTCGATTCATCGTTACGCCGGGAACCGGGCAGGTCCCACTCACTATCGCCTTCGATGGCTCCGGGTCGTCAGATCCGGACGGCACGATCGCGACCTATTCGTGGAACTTCGGAGATGGTTCGGCGGCCGGGCACTGGAGTGACGGTCGACGTACACCTATAATTCGGCCGGCCGATTCACGGTCACGCTCACTGTGACAGACAATTCTGGCGCCACGGCACAGACGACACGCACCGTGCAGGCCACCGCCTGCGAACCTGGCACCGGTCGCCTCTTTCAGAGTGACGCCCGGTGCCGGGCGAGTCTCGCTCGCCTTCGATTTTGACGCCTCGGCTCATCTGATCCGGACGGCTCGATCGCGAGTTATGCGTGGAACTTCGGTGACGGGCTCGGCCGCGGCACCGGCGGTTCGGCTTCCCACACCTACGCGATGGCCGGGTCGTACACGGTCACGCTCACTGTCATCGACAACTCGGGCGCCACGGCACAGATGACCCGACCTGTATCCGCTAGCACGCAAGCTCCGGTTAGCGTCGCGGTCGGCGGCCGGGTCACGTACGAGCGCGTGCCGTTTTCGGCGAACCTGACGGCGTGGGCCTGAATTACGCCGGACTACTTCGACAGCGCGGTGCGTGGCGCCGACGTCGAGTTGCTGACGCGAGCCGAGGCCGTGATTGCGACCTCGGTCACCGACGCAACGGCCAGTACTCACGCCGCACCATCGGGCACGATCGTCAACGTTGCGCGTCAAGGCGCAGTCGGTCGCGACGGGCACGCCGAGCTGGAACATCCGCGTCCTGAACAACACCAACGGCGATGCGCTCTACGTGCTCGACAGCTCGACGTTCAACACGGGCGCCACCGGGGCGGCCCTCAACCTGTCCGCCGACTCGGGTTGGTCGGCCTTCGGCGGCACGTCCTACGCGGGCCCGCGTGCCGCCGCGCCGTTTGCTGTGCTCGACACGATGTATTCCGCGCTCCAGTTCGTGCTGGCGCAGGGCAGCAACGCGTTGAACCTGCCCCCGCTGGACGTGTTCTGGAGCCCGGACAACAGGCCGTCCGACACTTTCGACCCGGAGGCCGGCGACATCGTGACCACGTTGTATACGGGTTCGGGCGCGCCCGGCGTGCCTGGCGGCATCTACGTGCTCGGGTTGCAGGACAACGACACGGACGAGTACGACGCGCACGTGATGGCACACGAGTTCCAGCACTATCTCGAGGACGTGTTGAGCCGCAGCGATTCGCCCGGCGGCAGCCACGGCCTGGGCGACAAGCTCGACATGCGGGTTGCGTTCAGCGAAGGGTTCGCGAATGCGTTCTCGGCGATGGTGCTGGCCGAGCCGCAGTACCGCGATTCGTTCGGGTCGCGGCAGGGCAGTTCGTTCGGTTTCAACATGGAGACCGACACGAGCTCGCCGGAAGGCTGGTTCAACGAGAGCTCGATCTACACGCTCGTCTGGGACCTGTACGACGTGCCGGCCGACGGCATCGACGCCGTCCAGCTGGGGTACGGCCCCATGTTCACGGTCTTCCGCAATGAACTGCGGACCGGCCACGCGCTGACCAGCATTTTCCCGCTAGTCGTCGGGCTGAAGGCCCAGGCAGGCGCGCCGGTCGGCGGCATCGACGCGCTCGTCGCCGCGCGCGGGATCCGCGCAACGGACATCGACGCCTTCGGGTCCACGGAAACGAATTCCGGTGGCGTGCAGGACGCACTGCCCCTGTACACGGACATCGCCGTGAACGGCGCGGCCGTGCAGGTCTGCGGCAATGCGTCGGCAGGGCTCTACAACAAGGTCGGCAATCGCCGCTTCCTGAAGTTCAGCGTAGCGGGCGCCCGCACCTTGACCATCCGTGTCACGAGCAACGACCCGGGTGCGCCGGTGCCGGATCCGGATTTCGGGTTGTACGGCGACGGCACCGTGCGAATATCTCGGAGTCCGCCGACCCGAACGTCGAGCAGGCGGCGATCGACGTGCAGGGTGGCAACTACGTGCTCGAGGTCTATGAATACAACCACGTCGACACGTCGGCCGATCCGCCACCCCGCGACCGCACCTGCATGAACGTCTCCATCACCGGTTGAGCGACGAAGGTAGCCCACGCATGAAATCGAACGAACTGCAGAACTTTCGCCGGTGGGCCTGCGCGCGCGCCCTTGCCGTCATGCTTGCCGGGGGCATGCTGCTGGCCGCCGGCTGCGGCAGCGACGGACCGGCCGGCGAGCAGGCGAGCGCGAAGCGCAGCGACAAGGCGAAGAAGTCGAGCGACGCCGTGGCCCAGGTCAAGCCGGCCGCCGAGGATCCGAAGTACGCGCACATGGCGAACGCGGTGGTGACGGGCAAGACCACCGCGGCCGTCGACCTCAAGTACGACGTGCTGACGAAGCCGGAGCCGGGCCGCCCGTTCGAGATCGAGCTCGCGTTGCAGCCGCGCGTCACGGCCGACACGTTGCAGGTCGAGATCACCGACATGCCTGGGCTCACGATCGTCGGCGAGCGCGCGGCGAATTTCGGGCCAGTGGCTGCAGGGCAGACCTATACGACGCGAGTGCTCGTGCAGTCGGACGTGGCCGGGCTCTATTACGTCAGCGTGATCGCGCAGCTGATCACGAAGGTGCAGAGCGAGGCGCGCACGTTCTCGGTGCCCGTCGTGGTCGGTGCCGCCCCGGCGGCCGCGCAGAAGGTCGCGCCGCCGAAGGATGCGTCGGGCCAGGCCATCCAGTCGATGCCGGCCAAGGAAAGCTGAGCCGGTTGCTGCTCCCATGCCGCAGTGCAGCACGTAACGAGGTATACTCCGCGCCCTTTTTG
Source organism: uncultured Gammaproteobacteria bacterium (assembly GCA_963786705.1). Classification (GTDB taxonomy): domain Bacteria; phylum Pseudomonadota; class Gammaproteobacteria; order Steroidobacterales; family Steroidobacteraceae; genus RPQJ01. Next base: position 96,239 of record CAWBAG010000030.1, on the reverse strand, counting down.
CTCCCCCGGCGATCCCCGTGTCCGCGAACCCGACCCAGCAGCTGCGCAACATCGCCATCATCGCGCACGTCGATCATGGCAAGACCACGCTCGTCGACCAGCTGCTCAAGCAGTCCGGCACGTTTGACGCCCGCACGGTGGTGCCGGAGCGCGTGATGGACTCGAACGTGCTCGAGCGCGAGCGCGGCATCACGATCCTCGCCAAGAACACCGCGATCCGCTGGCGGGACTTCCGCATCAACATCGTCGACACGCCCGGGCACGCCGATTTCGGCGGCGAGGTCGAGCGCGTGCTCTCCATGGTGGATTCCGTGCTGCTGCTGGTCGACGCCGTGGACGGCCCGATGCCGCAGACGCGCTTCGTGACGCAGAAGGCCTTCGCGCACGGCCTGCGCCCGATCGTGGTCATCAACAAGATCGACCGCCACGAGGCGCGTCCGAACTGGGTGCTCGACCAGACGTTCGACCTGTTCGACCGGCTCGGCGCGACCGAGGCGCAACTCGATTTCCCGGTCGTCTACGCCTCGGCCATCCAGGGTTTTGCGACCCACGACCCGGCGCACCGCGGCGGCGACATGACGGTGCTGTTCGAGACGATCGCGCAGCACTGCCCGGCGCCGGACGTCGATCCGACCGGTCCCCTGCAGCTGCAGGTCTCGCAGCTCGACTATTCGAGCTACGTCGGCGCGATCGGCATCGGCCGCATCAAGCGCGGCGTGCTGCGCCGTGGCATGAACGTCACGGTCGTCGACCGCCAGGGGCGGGCGCGAAGCGAAAAAGTCATCCAGGTGCTCGGCTTCCATGGCCTGAATCGCATGGAGGTGGAAGAGTCGAGCGCTGGCGACATCGTCGCGTTCGCGGGCATCGAGGCTCCCGCGGTCTCGGATACGCTGTGCGATCCGTCCTGCCCCGAGGCGTTGCCGCCGCTCGTGGTGGACGAGCCGACGATCGGCATGACCTTCGAGGTCAACACGTCGCCGTTCGCCGGCCGTGAAGGCAAGTACCTCACGAGCCGCCAGATCCGCGACCGCCTGCTGCGCGAAGCGCTGACCAACGTCGCGCTGCGCGTCGAGGAGACCGACGACCCGGACAAGTACCAGGTCTACGGGCGGGGCGAGCTGCACCTAGGCGTGCTGCTCGAGAACATGCGGCGCGAGGGCTACGAGATCGCCGTTTCGCGACCTCGCGTCGTGATCAAGGAGATCGACGGCGTCAAGTGCGAACCCTACGAGATCCTCGCGGTCGACATCGAGGACTCGAGCCAGGGCGGCGTCATGACGGCGCTTGGCAGCCGCGGTGGCCAGTTGCAGGCCATGCATCCCGACGGCAAGGGACGCGTGCGCCTCGACTACGTCATCCCCGCGCGCGGCCTGATCGGCTTCCAGACGGAGTTCCGCACGACGACATCCGGCATGGGATTGCTGTTTCACGTGTTCGACCATTACGCGCCGGTGTCCGATCGCGAGATTGCGAGCCGGCAGAATGGCGTGATGATCGCGAACGGGCAGGGCATGGTGCTCGCCTACGCGCTCTTCAACCTGCAGGAGCGCGGCAAGCTCATGTGCGCGCACGGCGACGAGGTGTACGAGGGGCAGGTCATCGGCATCCACAGCCGCGAGAACGACCTCGTCGTGAATCCGCTCAAGGGCAAGAAGCTGACCAACGTCCGGGCCGCGGGCCGCGACGAGAACATCGTGCTCACGACGCCGATCCGCTACACGCTCGAGCAGGCGATGGAGTTCATCGAAGACGATGAACTCGTCGAGATCACGCCGACGTCGATCCGGATCCGCAAGCGCCAGTTGAAGGAGCACGATCGCAAGCGGTCGGGCCGTACCGCCGCCACGGTCGACGAATAGCCGGTCCTGCGTATTTCTCGGAATCGTGATTCTGTAGGAATCGGCGTACAGGACATTGCGCCGGGCCACGGGTTGCAGCCGGGCATGTCGCGCAGGCAAGCGTCCTAGAATACCCGGATGCTCCGAGCCCTCGAAACCTCGTACCCGCGGGAAGCCACCGCGTCCCCGTCGAGCGCGGAAGACCGCCTGCGCCTCGCGTTGAGCGCGGGGCGCTTCGGCAACTGGCAGCTCGATCTCACGACGCACCAGATGCACTGCTCCGACCTGTGCAAGGCGAACTTCGGGCACCCTCCGGAGGCGCGGCTCGATTACGCCGCGTTCCGCAGCACGATCCATCCCGACGACCTGGCGGGCGTCGATGCGGCCATCGCCGATGCGATCGAGCGCGGGGGTGACTACGAGGCCGACCACCGCTGCCTGTGGCCCGACGGCACGACTCACTGGATCAACTCGCGCGGCCGGGTCGTCGTAGAGGACGGCGGGCCCAGGCGCCTGGTCGGCGTGACGCTCGACATCACCGATCGCAAGCAGGCCGAGGAGGACCTCCGGGTCAGCGAGTCCCGCCTCGCCGGACAGAAGGCCGCGCTCGAACTCGTGGTCAGCGGCGCGCCGATCGAGGTCGTCCTCGAGCGGCTCGCGCGCACGGCGCAGGAGCAGATGGGAGCGAACTCGCGCATTGCGCTCTTCGTCGTGGACAGCTGCGGAACGCAGATGCGCCTTGGCGCCGCGATCGGGTTTCCGGAATCCTATGCTCGCGCGCTGGACGGATGCGAGATCACGCCGCGCAACCCCACGGGCGGTACGGCTGCCTGCACAGGCGAGAGCGTCATCGTCCAGGACGTGACGACCGATCCGCTGTGGCAGCCCTACCTCGACTTCGCGCGCGACCACGGGATCCGATCCGTCTGGTCGTTGCCGATCCACACGTTCCACAGCAGCGTTCTCGGCAAGCTCGCCGTGTGCCACGCCGAACCCTGCGAGCCGCAGGCCCGTGAGATCGAATCACTGCAACTGCTGGCGCAGACGGCGGCCCTCGTCCTCGAGCAGCACCGGACCGCGCAGGAGCGTCGCGAGGCCCAGGAGGAACTCGAGCGCCACCGGCGCCAGCTCGAGACCGAGCTTGCGGACTCGAAGCTCCTGCAGCGAGTGAGCGCGACGCTGATTCGCGAGGACGACGAGCACGCGCTCTACGAGACGATCGTCGACGCGGCGGCCACCATGGCCCGCTCCGAGTTCTCGAGCCTGCAGATGTTCTGTCCGGAGCGGGGCGAGGCGGGCGAGTTCAAGCTGCTTGCGTGGCGTGGACTCGGCGACACCGGCGCCTCGTTCTGGGAGTGGGTCCCGCCCGACGGTTCGAGTGTGTGCGGCCAGGCGCTGCTGCGCGTCGAGCGCGTGATCGTGCCGGACATCGAGACCTGCGATTTCCTGGCCGGCACGAAAAACCTGGCGATGTGCCGGCAGATCGGCATCCGGGCCGCGCAGACCACGCCGCTGCTGTCGCGCGCCGGGCGGGTCATCGGCATGATCTCGACGCACTGGCGCGAAGTTCACTCGCCCTCGGAGCACGACCTGCGCCTGCTCGACATCCTGTCGCGCCAGGCGGCCGACCTGATCGAGCGCAGGTCCGCGGCCGACACGTTGCGGGCGAGCGAGGAGCGCCATCGCTCGATCCTGGCGGTGACCACGGATGTCCTCTGGACGACCGGGCGGACGGGCGGCTTCGAGACCCCACAGGCCGCCTGGACCGAATATACCGGCCAGACGTGGGAGGAGCATCGCGGCAACGGCTGGCTCAACGCGGTCCACCCCGAGGATCGGGAGCGGGTCCGGCGCGGTTGGGAAGCGGCAAGCGCGCGACGTTCGCCGCACGTCAGCGAATCGCGCGTCTGGAGCGCGCGGGCAGGCGAGTATCGCCACACGATCTCGCGCGGCACTCCGATATTCAACGACGACGGTTCCTTGCGCGAGTGGGTGGGCAGCGACACCGACGTGCACGAGCAGAAACAGCTGGCCGAGTCGCTCAAGGACGCCGCGCGTCGCAAGGACGAGTTTCTCGCCACGCTGGCACACGAGTTGCGCAACCCGCTGGCGCCGCTGCGCAACGGCCTGCAGATCGTCAAGCTCTCCGCGCAGGACACACCGACGATCGAGCGCGCCGTGGCGATGATGGACCGGCAGCTGTCCCAGATGGTGCGACTCATCGACGACCTGCTCGACGTGAGCCGCATCAGCCTCGGCAAGATCACGTTGCGCCCCGAGCGCGTACGGCTCGTCGACGTGGTCGAGCAGGCAGTGGAGACCTGCGGCCCCCTCGTCGCCGAAGCGGGCCAGACATTGACACTGGATGTCGCCGACCGTTCGCTTGAGGTGCAGGCCGACGCCACGCGGCTGGCGCAGGTATTCGCCAACCTGCTGAGCAACGCCGTGAAGTTCACGGGCCGCGGCGGGCGGATCGAGATCGGCATCGAGGGCAGCGCCGGGCATGCGTCGGTGACGGTCCGTGACAACGGGATCGGCATCGTCCCGGACCTGTTGCCCCGCATCTTCGACCTGTTCACGCAACTCGATTCCTCGCTCGAGCGCACGCAGGGAGGGCTCGGCATCGGCTTGTCGCTGGCGCGCTGGCTGGTCGAGTTGCACGGCGGCAGGATCGAGGCGCACAGCGCGGGCCTGCAGCAGGGAAGCCGATTCGTAGTGCAGTTGCCCATCGTTGCGCCGGCCCAGGTTGCACGCTCGCCCGCGGGACAAACCGGCGGGCGGCCGCGCGGCGACGCGCGCCACATCATGGTGGTCGATGACAACCTCGATGCGGCGACGAGCCTCGCGATGGTGTTGCGGCTCCTCGGGCACGATGCGGACACCGCCGGCACCGGTCTCGAGGCGCTGCAGCGCGCCGCGGTGCGGCCTCCGGACCTGATCCTGCTGGACCTTGGCATGCCGCACATGAACGGCTACGACACGGCGCGGCGCATCCGCGCCCAGCCGTGGGGGCAGCGTGTGCTGCTGGTGGCGCTGACCGGCTGGGGCCAGGAGCAGGATCGCCGGCTGTCGCGCGAGGCCGGGTTCGACCATCACCTCGTCAAGCCGATCGAGATCGAGACGCTCGACAGGCTGCTGCACGAGACGCTGCCGGCGCACGCGGCCGGCTGAGACATTGCGTCATCCGGCCAACCGGCCGGGTTCCTGCACGTACGCGGGCGTGCTGAGCAAGGTGGCCAGGACTTCGACGGGCTGCGGCGACGCGATGTAGTGGCCCTGCGCGTACTGCACGCCGATCTCGGCGAGCCGTTGCAGCACCTCGGCCGAGTCCACCCGCTCCGCAACCGTCGCGATGCCCATCGTGGCCCCGATCTGTGCGATCGCCTCGACCATGCTGCGGTCGATACGGTCGTGGATCACGTTGTGCACGAACTGCCCGTCGATCTTGACGTAATCGACCGGCAGGTTCTTCAGGAACATGAAGCGACGACAGGCCGCTGCCGAAGTCGTCGAGCGAGAACCGGCAGCCGCGCGCCTGCAGCTCGCGGATGAAGCGCGTCGATGCGGCCAGGTTCGTCATCGCCGCGGTCTCGGTCAGTCTCGAAGCAGAGCGCGCCCGGGCTCACGTCCGCCTGCGCCATCTCGTGGAGCACGAAGTCGAGGAACTGCTCGTCGTTGAGCGTCGTCGCCGGAGAGGTTGATCGCGAGCGTGTACGGCGCGCGCGCAGCCGCTTCCGCGCGCCGATGCGCGAGCCTGGCGCAGCGCCTGGCGGACGACCCAGCGGTCGATCGCGGGCATCAGGTTGAAGCGCTCCGCGGCCGGAATGAATTCCGCCGGCTGCACGAGCTCGCCGCGCTCGTCGCGCATGCGCAGCAGCAGCTCGAAGTGCCGCAGGGGCTCCACGCCGGCGCGGATCGGCACGATCGGCTGGCAGAAGCAGCACGAACCGATCCTCCTCGAGCGCGCGGTTGATGCGCGAGACCCACTGCATCTCCTGGTGCCGTTCCGGCGCGTCGGCCTTCCTCGTACGTCTGGACGCGATTGCGGCCGGAGTCCTTGGCGAGTAGCACGCGACGTCGGCCGCGCTCATGACCGTCGCCGACGCTGTCGGTCCCGGCGTTCAGTTCGGCCGAGGCCGATGCGACACGCCGACCTTGCAGACGCGGTCCTGCCACGACGAAGCGGAAGTCGCGGATCGCCTCGCGCAGGTTCTCGGCGATCCGCTGCGCCGTCTCGAGCGTGCAATCCTGCAGCAGCACGGCGAACTCGTCGCCGCCGAGCCGCGCGAGCGTGTCGGTCGTCGGATGCGCGTCTGCACGACGCTGGTGAGCTGCTTGCAGCAGCCGGTCGCCGGCCTCGTGACCGCACGTGTCGTTGACGACCTTGAACTGGTCGAGGTCGAGGTACAGCAGCACGTGCGTCGGACTCGACTCGGTCTGCGCCGACCTGCAGCGCCTCCGTCAGCCGCTCCTCGAACTCGCGGCGGTTGATGAAGCCGGTCAGCGCGTCGTGAGCTCGCCTAGTACGCGAGCGCGCGATGCAGCCGGCGCTCCTGGCTCACGTCGTGGAACACCATGACGGCGCCGATCAGGCGGCCGTTGCGGTCGCGGATCGGCGCCGCGGAGTCCTGGATCGAGATTTCCTGCGCCGCGACGGTTGACCAGCAGCGACGTGCTCGGCAGATCTCGACGACGCGGCCTTCGCGCAGGCAGCGCAGGATCGGGCTGTCCACGGGCTGCGCGCGTCGTCTCGTCGAGACGACCTGGAAGACCTCCGCGACCGGGCGGCCGGCCGCTTCGCGCGGCTCCCAGCCCGTGAGCTGCTCGGCGACCGGGTTCAGGTACTCGATGCGCCCATCAGCGTCGGTCGTGACCACGGCGTCGCCGATCGACTGCAGCGTGACCTGCGCCTTCTCCTTTTCCTCGTAGAGCTGGACCTCGGCGCGCTTGCGCTGCGTGATGTCGGTGATCGTGCCCTCGTAGCCCGTGATGTCGCCGTGCGCGTCGCGGACCACGCGCGCGTTCTCGACGCCCGTGATCAGCGTGCCGTCGCGCCGCCGCAGCTGGTACTCCGCCTGGCGCACGACGCCGCTCGCGGTGCAGCGCGGCGAGGACCTGGGCGCGCTCGTCGTCGGTCGACGTAGAGTGTCGCGCGTGGTCGGTATCGCGCAGCAGTTCCTCGTCGCTCTCGTAGCCGAGCATCTGCACGAGCGCCGGATTCACCGACTCGAACTTGCCGTCGACGGTCGACCGGTAGACGCCTTCGATGACGTTCTCGAACAGGCCGCGATACCGCGCCTCGCTGCGGCGCAGGGCGTCCTCGGAGTGCTTGCGCTCGATCGCGATCGCCGGCGAGCGCGGTGAGCCGCGACATCAGCTCGAAATCGCGCCTGCAGCGGGCTGCGGGGCTGGCGGAAATACAGTGCGACCGTGCCGAGCATCCGGTCGTCCGACGAGCGGATCGGCGTGGACCAGCAGGCGCGCAGGCCCGCGGCGAGCGCCGGCGCGCGCTGGTGCTCCCAGAGCGCGTCGCGCGAGATCTCGGCCACGATGACCTGCCGCTGCAGGAAGACCGCGGCGGCGCAGGAGCCGTTGCGCGGCCCGACCTCGATGCGACGGCTGGCCTCGAGGAATTCATCGGGCAGGCGCACGCCGGCGACCTGGTGCAACTCGTTCGCCCCCGCGTCGTAGACCGAGATCGTGCAAGCGGCGTCGGGCGTGACCTGTTCGGCGGTCTCGGTGATCGCTTCGAGCGTGGCGGAGAGGTCGGCGTGCCCGGTGACACGCTCGAACACCCGTCGCTCGCCGGCCGCGAGCAATTCCGCTGCGCTTGCGCTCGGTGATGTCCATGATGCTGCCGCGGATCAGTCGGCGGCCGGACGAGGGCAGGCGCACCAGGCGCACTTCGCAGGGTATGTCGTGTCCCAGCGCATCGCGGTGCAGCCATTCGAAGCACGGCGCCTCGCCGGCCAGCGCGCGATCGATATGCCCCCGCGCCATGCCGAAGGAAGGCGAGCCGTCCGTCTGGGTCGGGGGGCTGACCTTGTCGGGCCCGACGGACAGCAGTTCGTCGCGCGTCATCTTGAAGAAGCGCACCGCGTTCTCGTTGCACTCGACGAAGCGGTTCGACGTCGACGTCGAGCACGACGATGGCTTCGGGCGCGTTCTCGACCAGCGTGCGATAACGCGCCTCGCTCTCGCGGATTGCCGCCTCGGCGATCTTGCGGTCGGTCGTTTCGCGCAGGCAGACGATGTAGAACTCGCGCCGGTCGAGCTGCACCTTGCTGACGCCGATCTCGGCGTCGAACAGGAGCCCGTTGCGATGGCGGCCCCGTGTCTCGTGCGGCGCGAGGTCGACCTGTGTGTTCTCGACCGACTCGGCGAGTTCGTCGAGCGATTCGGTGATGCGCGGCCGGCGCGCCAGCGAAGGCACCAGCAAGTCGAGTCTCTGGCCGCGCACGGCCGCTTCCTCGTAGCCGAAGACGCGTTCGCCGGTCGCGTTCAGCGTCTCGATGCGGCCGGTCTCGTCGACCGTGATGATCGCGTCCTTGACGTGATCGAGGATGACCTGGAACTGCGCGGCGGCACTCTCGCGAACCTCGCGCGTAAAGGCGCTCGTCTCGTCGGCGAGGAGGCGCATCGAGCGCGCGACACCGCGGCGCTCCTCGTCCCACTCCGTGTAGGCATCGCTGATCGCGCGCAGGAGCTTGCGCATGTCGAGCGAGCCGTCCTCGTCGCGGGACGCCTCGAACTGCTGCCTGAGCAGCGGGTGCATGCTCATGCGATGCCCGTTGCGCGGCGCGGCGGCGGCATGCCGGCCACGACGCGTCGCACGCCCTCGGCCTTGGCGAGTGCCGCGCGCCGTTCGGCCGCGCGGACGCGGTCGACCGGCCGGACGCCGAGCCAGCTGCCCAGGGTGGACCGCTCCGGGCAGGAGCCGTGAGTTTCAGTGCGCTTCTGCATCCAGCCGGCTGCGTCCTTGGCGTGCGCGAAATGCGGGTCAGGTCCCGATGTTAGGTCCGGATCAGGCCAGTTTGTTGTGACGGATGTCACCGTATCCACAGTGCCGGCGCGTGTCCGCCACGCCCCCCGGCGAGCGCTGCGGCGCTCCGCGGACCGGCCTTCGAGCAGGTACACTCGCGGCCCGTGACCCACCGTGCCGGCATGGAATTGGACCGCAAAGACCCGCTCCCTGCTCGCGTCCCGCTGCTGGGCCGTGGCGACCCGGCGCCGTTCGTCGTACTGCACGAGCACGGGGCCGCGCCAGTATTGATCGTCTGTGATCATGCGAGTCGCGCGTTTCCACAATCCATGCATCGCCTCGGCTTGCCCGAACTGCCAAGCTGGCAGCATATTGCCTGGGACATCGGTGCGGGTGAGCTTTCGCGTGGCCTGGCTCACGCGCTCGACGCACCCGCGGTGCTTGCAGGCTATTCGAGACTCGTCGTGGACTGCAACCGCCGCCCGGACGACCCCGAGGCGTTCCGGCCCGAGAGCGACGGGTGGCCGGTTCCAGGCAACCGGGCCCTGAGCGCCGAGGACCGCCAGCTGCGGTTGCGTTGCTTTTTTGACCCATATCACGAGTGCATTGCCGCGATGCTCGCGGGCTTCCGGGCGCGGGGCACCGTGCCGCTGCTCGTCGCCGTCCACAGTTTCGCGGCCCGGCTGGGCGGACAGGATCGCCCCTGGCATGCAGGAGTGCTGTGGGACACCGACGAGGCGAATGCGCGGCGAATGATGGCGGGGCTCGCCGCGGAATCCGGCCTGCTGGTCGGCGACAACGAGCCCTACACGGGCAAGCACCCCGCCAATTTCACGATCGCGCATCATGCCCAGCCGGCCGGGCTGCCGCACGTATGTATCGAGGTGAGGCAGGACCAGCTCGAATCGCCCGCCGGGATCGAGCGCTGGGTGCGGCTGCTGGCGCGGCAATTGCGGGCCGTGCTCGCCGATCCGGCAGCGGTGCGACTGCTGCACGAGGAGTCCGCTGCATGGCGACACTTGAGCCGCCGCTGACGCTCGGCATCGAGGAGGAGTACCTGCTGGTCGATCGCGAGACCCGTGCGGTGGCCAGCGAGCCCCCGGCGGAGTTGTTCGCGAACCTGCACGAGCGTACCGAGGGGCGCGCGTTTCCCGAGTTCCTGCGTTCCCAGGTCGAGGTCATCACGCCGGTGTGCCGCAGCGTCGGCGAGGCGCGCGCATCCGTCGTGGCGCTGCGGCGCGTCGTGATCGAGGAGGCGGCGCGCTACGGCCTGGCGCCGATCGCTGCCGCGAGCCACCCGTTCTCGCTGCCGTCGAAGCAGAAGCGCACGGACAAGGAGCGCTACGTCGCGTTGCTCGAGGAAATGCAGGGCGTCGCGCGCCGCATGATGATCTGCGGCCTCCACGTGCACGTGGGCATCGACGATGACGAACTGCGCATCGACCTCATGAACCAGATGCGTTATTTCCTCCCGCACCTGCTCGCGCTCTCGTGCAGTTCGCCGTTCTGGGAAGGCGAGCGCACCGGCCTCATGTCGTTCCGGCTCATGGTGTTCAACGGCATCCCGCGCACGGGGCTGCCCGAGACCTTCGCGAGCTGGAGCGATTACCGCCGCCACACCGACACGCTGATCGAAACCGGCATCATCGTGGACACCTCCCGCATCTGGTGGGACCTGCGGCCGAGCGCGCGCTATCCCACGCTCGAAACGCGCGTGATGGACTGCTGCACCTCGATCGAAGACACGCTGCGCCTTGCCGCGCTCAACCTGTGCCTGCTGCGGCGGCTGTACCGGCTGCATCGCGACAACCAGCGCTGGCGTTCCTATCCGGCGCTGCTGATCGGCGAGAACCGCTGGCGCGCGATTCGTTACTCGTACGATGCCGGCCTGCTCGACCTTGGCCGCCAGCAGATCGTGCCGTTCGGTGAACTCGTCGCGGAGCTGATCGACCTGGTGCGCGAGGACGCGGCCGCACTCGGTTGCGTCGCGGAGATCGAGGCCCTGCGGGAAATCGTCGGCCGCGGCACCAGCGCGCACCGGCAGATCGCGGCATACGAGGCGGCGCTGCGCGACGGCGCGACCGAGCACGAGGCGCTCGTCGCGGTGGTCGACTGGCTCGTCGCCGAGACTGCGCGGATCGAATGACACACGGCAAGATCGCGGGCGGACGAGTCACGGCGGCAGCGCGTCGCATCAGCGTTGCGCCCATGATGAGTTACACCGATCGTCACTGCCGCTACCTGCTGCGGCTGCTGAGCCCGCGGGCCTTGCTCTATACCGAAATGGTGACTGCACAGGCGCTCGCGCATGGCGATCCGGAGCGGTTGCTCGGTTTCGACCAGGCCGAGCACCCCGTCGCGCTGCAGCTCGGCGGCTCGGACCCGCGCCTCCTGGCCATGGCGGCGCGCATGGGCGCCGAGCGCGGCTACGACGAGATCAACCTGAACGTCGGGTGCCCGAGCGATCGCGTGCAGAGCGGTCGATTCGGCGCCTGCCTGATGGCCGAACCGGAACTCGTCGCCGATTGCATGCGCGCGATGCAGGAGGCCGTGACGGTCCCGGTGACCATCAAGTGCCGCATCGGCGTCGACGACCGCGACGACTACGGGTCCTTCGAGCATTTCGTCGGCACGGTGCGTGCCGCCGGCGTCGACGTATTCGTCGTACACGCACGCAAGGCCCACCTGCAGGGACTCAGCCCGAAGGAGAATCGCGAAGTCCCGCCGTTGCGCTACGACGTTCCGGCCCGGCTCAAGTCCGAGCACCCGGACCTCACCGTGATCCTGAACGGGGGAATCAAGTCGCAGGCTCAGGTGCGCGAGTGGCTGCCGCGCTTCGACGGCGTGATGCTCGGGCGGCAGGCCTACCAGGAGCCCTACCTGCTGGCGCAACTCGACGCAGAGTGGCTCGATCCGGGCGGCGTCCTGCCCGCACGCGAACGAGTGCTCGAATGCTATGCCGATTACGTCGAGCGCATGCTGCAGGAGGGACACAAGCTGCCGTTGCTGTTGCGTCACGTGCACGGGATCTATGCGGGATTACCGCGAGCCCGCTGCTGGCGGCGCTACATCACCGAGCAGGGACAGCGCCCGGGCGCAGGCGCCGAGGTCCTGCGCGATTCGCTGCGCATGTTCCGCAATGTGGCATGACGCGGCCCGCGACGATGGCGGCCGGCGGGGCCGATGCGGGATGCCCGGTACATGGGCGGGGTCCGGGTTGCAGTCATGGGCATATGTATAATGAATCAGTACGGCGGCATCGACGCGTGCTCGCGGCGAGCCGACCGGGCATCGGGGTCCTATCGCGTGACTAGTACCGAGACGGAAGTTGCCGTCCTGTTTGCGGACGTCGTGGGCAGCACGCGACTGTACGAAATTCTTGGCGACAACAACGCGCGCGAGATGATTGTCAGTTGCGTCGACCTGATGCGCGAGGCGACCGAGCGCAACCGCGGCACGGTCATCAAGACCATCGGCGACGAGATCCTCGCGATCTTCCCCACCTGCGACGACGCGGTGAACGCCGCCGCCGAGATGCAGCAGGACATCGGGGCGCACCCGGAACTGACCGTGCAGGGCCAGCACGTGGCGATCCGCATCGGCTGCCACTTCGGCCCGGTCGTGCTGGAGAACCGCGACATCTTCGGCTCTGCGGTCCACACGGCGAACCGCATGACGAGCCAGGCCAAGGCCGGGCAGATCATCCTTTCCGCCGACACCGTGGAGCGGCTGTCGCCGGAGTGGCGCGCCGTGTCGCGGCAGATCGACGTCACCACGGTGCGCGGCCTGCAGGAAGAGATGGAGCTGTTCGAGGTGCTCTGGCAGCACGGAGGACGCGACCAGCATGCTGCCGTCCATCGAGATGGCCACCCGGCAGGGGCGGCGGCCACGGCGTGTGCGCCTGCGCTATCTGGGGCGCGAGTACCTGCTCGACGATGCGAAGAAGGAACTGACGATGGGTCGCGCCGAGGAGAACGACATCGTCGTCAAGGGGACGCTGATTTCGCGCCTGCACGCGAGGATCGAGGTTCGCGCGACAAGTTCCTGCTGATCGACCAGAGCACGAACGGCACGTTCGTCACGAGCCAGGAAGGCGAGGAAGCGTTCGTGCGCCGCGACTCCGTGATCCTGCAGGGCAAGGGCTGATCGGCCTCGGCAAGCTGCCGGACGCCAACGCGACGGACGCGATCCGCTACCAGCTGGAAGAGTAGGGCACGGACGTCGCTGCTCCCGGCGACCCGGGAGCACCGTCGGCGACGGGTCTCAGCCGAGCGCCTGCTTCACGCGCTGGTACTGCTCGGCGCAGCGCCTCGGGCAGTGCGGCTGCCGAATTCCTCGAAGTACCGGCCGATGTCGTCGATCTCGGCGTGCCACGCGCTGCGGGTCCACGGCCAGGAGCTGGTGCAGTGCGCCGTCGCTCGAGCACCGAGGCCGGCCATGTCGATGTCGCTCGGCTTCGGCAGGAAGCCGATCGGCGTCTCGTGCGCGCCCGAGCGATGCCCTCGCAGCGGTCGATGATCCAGCGCAGCACGCGCAGATTGTCGCCGAAGCCCGGCCACAGGAACTTGCCGTCCTTGTCCTGGCGGAACCAGTTGACGTGGAAGATCTTCGGCGGCTGCGCGAGCGCTTGGCGACCACCTCAGCCAGTGCGCCCAGTAGTCGCCGAAGTTGTAGCCGCAGAACGGCTTCATCGCCATCGGAGTCGCGGCGCACGACGCCGACCTGGCCGGTGGCGGCCGCCGTCGTCTCCGACGCGACGCTCGCGCCGACCAGCACGCCGTGCGCCCAGTCGCTTGGCCTGGTAGACGAGCGGCGCGAGCTCGCGGCGGCGGCCGCCGAACACGATCGCCGAGATCGGCACGCCCTCCGGGTGCCTCGGTCGAGTCGTCGAATACGTCGGGTTCTGCTGCGCCGACACCGTGAAGCGCGAGTTCGGATGCGCCGCCGGGCCGTTGGCCTTGTCGTACGGGCGGCCTTGCCAGTCGATCGCGGGGCCGCCCTCGGTCTGCCTTCCCACCACGGGCTCGTTGTCCGCGGTCACGGCGACGTTCGTGAAGATCGTGTCGTGGTGGATCATGTCGTACGCGTTCCTGTTCGTCTTGCGGTTCGTGCCCGGCACGACGCCGAAGTAGCCGGCCTCCGGGTTGATCGCGCGCAGGCGGCCGTCCTTGCCGACGATGCAGCCACGCGATGTCGTCGCCGAGCGTCCAGACCTTCCAGCCCATCTGGCTCCGGCGGGATCAGCATCGCGAGATTGGTCTTGCCGCAGGCCGACGGAAACGCGCAGGCGAGGTAGTGCATCTCGCCGTGCGGGCTCTCGATGCCGACGATCAGCATGTGCTCGGCGAGCCAGCCCTCGGTGCGCGCCTGGTAGCTCGCGATGCGCAGCGCGTGGCACTTCTTGCCGAGCAGCGCGTTGCCGCCGTAGCCGGAGCCGATGCTCTTGATCGAGAGCTCCTCGGGGAAATGCATGATGAAGCGGCGATCCGGGTTCAGGTCGCCGATCGAATGCAGGCCCTTGACGAACGTTCCGTCGCTCTCGATGCGTTCGAGCGCCGCGCTGCCGATGCGCGTCATGATCTGCATGTTCAGCACGACGTACGGGCTGTCGGTGATCTCGACGCCGCAACGTGCGTACGGCGAGTCGATCGGACCCATGCAATACGGCACCACGTACATCGTGCGGCCGCGCATGCAGCCCTCGAACAGCGCGTCGATCCTGCGGTGCGCCTCGCCGGGCGCCATCCAGTTGTTGTTCGGGCCGGCATCGTCCTTGTGCTGCGTGCAGACGAACGTCAGATGCTCGACGCGCGCGACGTCGGACGGATCCGAGCGGTGCAGGTAGCAGCGCGGATGCGTCTCCTGGTTGAGTTCGACCAGGTCGCCGCGCCCGAGCATCAGCTGGATCAGGTCCTTGCGCTCCGCATCGGAACCCGTGCACCAGTGAACCTGGTCCGGCTGGGTCAGCCTCGCGGTCCCGGCAACCCATTCGCGCAGCGCAGTGTTGGTCGTCGTCATCAGCCTTTTTCCTTGCATGGTCCGGCGTGCCGCCGTACGGACCCCGGTGGGCACCGTGGCATCCGATCCATGGGATTATAGCTGCCGGCCGCCCGATGGCGCTGTGGCGCGACCAAAGTCGTAACCGCGCGCCGGGCACCCGCAAAAAAAAGCGCCCTCCGGAGAGGGCGCAATCAGGGGGGAGACCAGGATCAGGAGGCGCCGGACCGCGCTCGTGCTGTCGTCGCCGTCCTGTTCGTCCGTTGCGTCATGTTCAGGCCGCCGCTGCAGCGACCTTCTTCACTCGCGCCACGGTCTTGCGCGTTGCACGCTTTGCCTTGCGGCGCATCGGCTTCGCTTCGGCAGCCGCCCGTGCGGCATTCTTCTCGACGAAGCTTCCATATGCATGCGTCGCCACGTTGCGCAGGTCGCGGCCGGCGACCTTGAAAATGGCCACGGCACGATTCGCATCCTCGACCAGGCGCGCCCGCGTGGCGGGCGTCAACTCGATCTGGTCGCGCACGAGGTCGACCAGGCTGGCGGCACGCGTCGCACGCTCGAGCCGCAGTGCCACGTCGGTCAGGGCGGAGGTGACCATCTCGGACTGCAGTTCGATCAGGTTCTGCACGGCAGACTGCGAAACGGCGGTCAGCTTGACGCCGGAACGGGCGATCAGGCGGACCGGGCTCTTCAGCGACTTCAGGCTTTCGGCGGAGCCGGACACGGCTTCGCGAACGGATTCAACCGAGTTTTCACGGAGCTTGCGCACCTGTCCGGCGAGCAATTCACCGCGCTCTGCTACATATTCACGCATTTCGACGATCATCAGGGTCTCCTTGGGGCTGTGCTGCATCGCAGCATTTGCTGCATTGCACAATAGTCCAGCAGGGCCCTGCTGTCAAATAGGAGAAATGCACAAGCCGAGTCTGCGCGACGTTCAGGCTGGCGCGTATGCAAATCCGGCCAATTGCGCCAGGGACCTGACTTGCCTGGGACCGGTTCGTCCCGCACAGTCCGACCCCCAATGCGTGACCGTCTACTTCCCGCGCCCGCGCCGCGGGGTGGCCCCAGACTCGCTGCGAGACTCGCTTCGAGCGCGACTTTCGGCTCCATGCTCTCCCTGGCGCTCGCCTGTGCGGCGATCCCCGCCTGGGCCGACGCAGACGCGGAGCCGCGGACCGATCTGGTGGCCACTGGCAGCGGGCCGCTCGAGGAGGCAATTGCCGTCGAGACGCTGGTCGTCGAGGAAACCGCAGGCGGGCAGGAAGTTCGTCACTGGAAGCCCGCGGGCAGGCTGAGCGCAGGGGACGAGGTGCACTACACGATTCGCGTGCGCAATCCAGGCAAGGCGCCGGTACGGGACGTGGTCGTCACGAAGCGCCTGCCCTACGGCGTGCATTACCTGCGCGGTTCCGCGGCCGGCCCGGCGTGCGACGTGCAGTTCTCCGTGGACGGTGGCGCGAGCTTCATCGCGCCCGCCGATGGCACGCGTGCGTCCCGCAAGCACTCGCCTGCGGATTACACGCACGTGCGCTGGATCCTCACCAAGCCGCTCGCTCCGGGCGCGACGGCATTGCTGCGTTTCCGCGCGACGTTCACCTGAGATGGAGAGGCCCCTGCCGGAAATCCTGGGCGCCGATGGCCCGCTCGCGAGCGCGCTGCCCGGTTACACGGCGCGACCGCAGCAGCTCGGCATGGCGGAGCATGTTGCAGCCGCGCTCGCCGAGCGCCGCCAGCTGATCGTCGAGGCCGGCACAGGCACGGGCAAGACCTTCGCGTACCTGGTGCCCGCGCTGACTTCAGGACGGCGGGTGATCGTCTCGACGGGCACTCGCGCGCTGCAGGACCAGTTGTTTCATCGCGACCTGCCGGCCATCTGCGCCGCACTGGGCCGCCCGGTCCGTGTCGCCCTGCTGAAGGGTCGCGCCAATTACCTGTGCCGGCATCGACTCGACCTGGCCGAGCAGCAGGCCTACGCACGCGGGCTGCGCCGGGAGTTGGCCGTGGTGTTGCCCAAGGTGAGGGCGTGGTCGCATGCGACGCGCAGCGGCGACATCGCGGAACTGCCGAACATCGGCGAACAGGACCCCGTCTGGCCCTGGGTGACGTCCACGCGCGAGAACTGCATCGGCGCGGACTGCCCGAAGTTCGAGAACTGCTTCGTGCTCGCGGCGCGACGCGACGCGCAGGCCGCGGACATCGTCGTCGTCAATCACTACCTGCTGATGGCCGACCTGGTGTTGAAGGAGGAGGGGTTCGGCGACCTGCTGCCCGGTGCCGACGCGATCGTGATCGACGAGGCGCACCAGTTGCCGGACGTCGCCGCGCAGTTCCTCGGCTACAACGTGAGCACCCGGCAACTTGCGTCGATCGCGAAAGACGTGGCGGGCGAGTTGCTGCTGGCCCAGCAGATGGCCGGTTCCATCGACGTCGCGCTGACCGCGCTCGACGCACAGATTGCGGCACTCCTCGCCGCCACCGGCGGCCAGGAGGCGCGACTCGAGCACGCCCAGTGGCCCGACCGCCTGCTCGAGGCGCTGAGCGGGCTCGGTGTCCGGGCTCGTGACCTCGCGGAAGCCATCGGACCGCTCGGCGGGCAGGACGGCCAGGCTGCCTTTACGCGCCTGCAGGAGCGGTTGCAGGAAAGCGCGGATCGCCTGCAGGCCCTCACCGCCGACGACTTGCCGGGAGGCGTGCGCTGGGCCGAGACCAGCAGCCGCAGCGTCAGCGCGCACTACGCGCCCGTGGACGTGGCAGGACAGCTGTCGGCACTGATGGAGTCGCAGCCCTGCGCGTGGATCCTGACCTCGGCCACGCTCGCGGTCGGCGACGATTTCTCGCACTTCAAGCGCCGCAGCGGGCTCGCGCGCGCGACCACGGTGCGTTTCGAGAGTCCCTTCGATTTTTCCAGCCACGCGTTGCTCTACCTGCCGAAGGGCCTCGGCGATCCGGGCGCACCGACACATACGCGCGACGTGATCAACGCCGCGCTGCCCGTGCTCGAGGCGAGCGGCGGGCGCGCATTCCTGCTCTTCACGAGTCATCGTGCACTGCGTGAAGCGGCCGAGGAACTGTACCGTCGCTGGGGCGAGCACCCGCCGTTCCCGGTGCTGATCCAGGGCGGCGCGTCGCGCGACCAGTTGCTGCGCGCGTTTCGCGAGGCCGGCAACGCCGTGCTGCTCGGCACCGGCAGCTTCTGGGAAGGCGTGGACGTCAAGGGTCCGGCCCTGTCGGTCGTCGTCATCGACAAGCTGCCGTTCGCGATGCCCGATGACCCCCTGCTCAAGGCACGCCTCGCGGCGATACGCGCACAGGGCGGCAACCCGTTCTTCGACGAGCAGGTGCCGCAAGCCGTCATCGCGCTGAAACAGGGCGTCGGCCGCCTGATCCGCGACGAGACCGACTGCGGCGTCGTCATGCTCTGCGATACTCGTCTCGTGACCAAGGGGTACGGCCGCTCGTTCATCAAGAGCCTGCCGCCCATGAAGCGCACGCGCGAACTCGACGAGGTGCGGGCATTCCTCGAGGAGAAACTCGGATGACCAGGCGCGGCTTGCGCGTGCTCGCGCTCGAAACGGCGACCGAGTCGTGTTCCGCGGCGCTGCTGCTGCCGGACGGGCGCATGGCGCTGCGTTGCGTGGTCACGCCGCGCGGCCATGCCGAGCTGATCCTGCCGATGATCGACGAACTGCTGCACGAGGCGGGGTGCGCGCTCACGGACCTCGATGGACTCGCGTTCGGCCGGGGTCCGGGCAGTTTCACGGGCCTGCGCGTCGCGGCCGGCGTCGTGCAGGGCCTCGCGTTCGGCGCCGGGTTACTGGTCGCGCCGGTGTCGAGCCTCGCCGCAGTGGCCTTGCAGGTGCTCGAAGCGGTGGATGTTGCGGACACAGGCGTCCTCGTCTGCAACGATGCGCGCATGGGCGAGGTGTACTGGGGTTGCTTCGCTGCCGGCGAGGCGGGACTGCCGGAAGTGGTCGCGCTGACGCCGGAGCGTGTCGGACCGCCGGCAGGCGTCGAACCGGCGCCGCGCGTGCGCCATTGCGCGGGCAACGCATTGCCGCGCGAGCCGGAGCTTCGGTCCCGGCTGCAGGCGTCCGGGCTGCGCGTGCACGCAGGCCTGTACCCGCGGGCCGACGCGGTCGCGAGGATCGGGGCCTTGGTGCTGGCCCGAGGCGAGGGCGTCGTCGCTGCCGACGCGCAGCCGGTGTACGTGCGGGACGACGTGGCGCAGCCCGCGCGCGCCCGTGTCACGGGACTGTCATAATTTGCGCATGTAATGCGCCTGCAATGCACCAACCCCGGATCGATGATGACAGGCAAGCAGATACTGATCGTCGAAGACGAGAAGCCGATACGCGACATGATCGCGTTCGGCCTGCGCCGTGCGGGATTCGACGTCACGGAAGCCGAGGACTGCGCCGAGGCGCGCGCGCGGATCGCCGACTCGCGCCCCGACCTGCTGCTCGTCGACTGGATGCTGCCCGACCAGAGCGGGCTCGAGCTCACGCGCGCGCTGAAGCGCGACAAGGACACGCAGGACATGCCGGTGATCATGCTCACCGCGCGGGCCGACGAGCACGACAAGGTCGCGGGCTCGAGGGCGGCGCCGACGACTACGTCACCAAGCCGTTCAGCCCGCGCGAGCTGCTGGCGCGCATCCAGGCGGTGCTGCGTCGCGCGTCACCCGGCGGCTCCGGGGAGGCGATCGAGGCGGGCGGCCTCAAGCTCGACACCGCGAGCCACCGCGTGACGGTCGGCGACGCAGACCGTGCCGCTCGGTCCGACCGAGTACCGGCTGCTGCAGTTCTTCATGGAGCACCCCGAACGCGTGTACACGCGCGGCCAGATGCTCGATCGCGTCTGGGGCGGCAACGTCTACGTCGAGGAGCGCACCGTCGACGTGCACATCCGGCGCCTGCGCAAGGCACTCGAGCCGTTCGCTGCGACGATCTGGTGCAGACGGTGCGTGGCTCCGGCTATCGATTCTCGACACGCCCCGAATAGGCGGCTCGGAGGCCGCTGCTGTTTGAACAAACCGGCCTGGCAGCACGTCCTCGTCATCTTCAGCGGCCTGCTGGTCGTCTCGTCGCGCGGCTGGATCGCGGGACGGCCGGCACTCTACGCAGCGCTGTTCCTGCTCGCCGTCGTCGCGTGGCAATCGTGGCAGCTGATCCGCTTCGAGCGCTGGCTGCGCCTGCGTGCGCACCTGACGCCGCCGGACATGAACGGTCTCTGGGGCGAAGTCGTCGCGACGGCGCACCGCATCCACCGGCGCAAGGCATTTCACAAGCGCCGCGTGCTGCGTGCTGCTGCGCGAATTCCGCCGCATGACGTCGGCGATGCCGGACGGCGCGATCCTGCTCGGCCCGCGAGCGCGAGATCCTCTGGTTCAACCGGCACGGCCGGCCGCTGGCTCGACCTGCGCCGCAAGGTCGACTACGGCATCCGCATCGACAACCTCGTGCGCCACCCGGAGTTCGTCGAGTACGTCGAGAAGCGGCGGCGCAGGGCCTGCCGCCGCGCATCCACCTGCCGAAGCAGGGCGACCGCTGGCTCGAGTTCCACCTGGTCACGACCAATGCGTGGGGCAGCAGCTGCTGATCGTGCGCGACGTGACCGAGCGAGGCGCGGCTCGAGCGCATGCGCAAGGACTTCGTCGCGAACGCGTCGCACGAGCTGCGTTCGCCGCTCACCGTGATCGGCGGCTACCTCGACTCGCTGGACGACGATCCGACGCTCGACGCCGGCCTGGCGCGAGCCGGTGCGCGAGATGCAGCGCCAGTCGAGCCGCATGCGCAGCATCGTGCAGGACCTGCTCGAGCTGTCGCGGCTCGAGGCGCAGGGCGGCGACGGCCGAGCAGGCGCCGGTCGACGTCGGCGGCATGCTCGCGCTGATGCGCAAGGACGTGCTGTCGCGCGGACCGAGCGCCGGCGCCGGTCGAACCTGACGCTCGACGCCGACGCGCTGCTGCTCGGCTCCGAGACGGAACTGCACTCCGTCTTCCCGAACCTCATCTCGAACGCCGCGAAGTACACGCCCGGCCGACGGCACGATCGACATCCGCTGGTGGGTCGACGAGGCGGGCGGTCACGTGTGCCGTGGCGGACACCGGCATCGGCATCGCCGCGGAGCACCTGCCGCGGCTCACCGAGCGCTTCTATCGCGTGGACGCGGGCCGTTCCCGGAAGCTCGGCGGCTCGGGGCTCGGCCTCGCGATCGTGAAGCATGCGTTGCAGCGTCACGACGGCCGGCTCGAGATCGCAGAGCGAGGAAGGCAAGGGCAGCACCTTCACCTGTCACTTTCCGCGCAGGTCGGCGACGCAGTCACATGCCCGCAGCGCGTCGCGCTGACCGGTGCATTCGGTCGCAATGCCCTGCAATCATGCCTGTAACACAGCGCGCCTATAAAGCCGCCCAGCGAATTCGCAGACGACCTGTCTCACTGCGTGGCGGGTCTGCGGTTCTGTCGTCCAGCTACCACTACCGTGAGGGGATCACCGTGAGAAACACCCTGCTTGCCGACGGCCGTCGCCGCGGCACTGACCCTGGCTGCGGCCGATGCGTCCGCGCCACCGGCGGCACCGCCACCAAGGCGGAAATCCAGGCCATGCAGGCGCAGATGCAGGCGCTGGCCGAGCGGCTGAACAGGCTCGAGGCGGCGAACACCGCGCTGCAGACCGAAAACTCGCGAGCTCAAGGCGACCGTCGAGCGCGCGACGCCGAGATCGGACTACCTCAAGGCGCAGACCAAGGACCTGCGCGAGGAGGCCGCGCGTAGGCCTCCGACGAGCTCGGCAAGGTCAAGGGCGCCGACTGGGCCACCCGCATCAAGTTCAAGGGCGACTTCCGCATCCGCGACGAGAACATCGCGAAGGAGCGTCGTCGCGGGCACCGACCCGCTGCGACGCCATCCCGGCTCGAGTCGCAGACGCGGCGACCGCGTCCGCGCACCCGGTTCCGCTTCCGACTCGGCGCGAAGCGAAGGTGACCGACACGTCGAAGGTCGACCTTCCAGCTCGCGACGCGGCGACGGGACCCGCGGTCGACCAACCAGACGCTGACCAACGAGCCATCGCGCAAGGACATCTGGCATCGACCTGGCCTACGCCGACTGGAACGTTCATGGACGGCGGCAACTCTGCTGCTCGGCAAGCAGCCGCTACCCGTTCTGGCGGCCGGCCTAGAGCCTGTTCTACGACGGCGACTTCAATCCGGAAGGCGCCGCGGTCACCTTCGACCGCGGCATGTTCTTCGGCAGCGCGCTACGCGTGGCTGGCTGCAGGAGAACTTCAACGCAATCCGGACCTGGCCAACGTCGGACCCGACGCATCTTCGGCGCGCAGGTCGGCCTGAAGTTCGCGCTGTTCGGCGGCGAGACGCAAGCGTCGCGGCGCAGTACTACGACCTGACGAACGGCCAGGGCAACGCACCCGTTCTACAACGGCAACGCTTCGGCAACACGACGACGCGACGGTCCTCGAGGGCACCGACGACCCGGTGCTGCTGCCTACGACTACGAGGTCGTCGAGCTGTCGGGCGAGATGAACATGACGCTGTTCGACCTGCCGTTCAGCCTCTGGGCGGACTGGGCGCAGAACAGGCGATCCGACGTCGAGTTCGACAAGGCGTACGGCGTCGGCGCGTCGCTCGGCAAGGCGAGCAACGCCGAGACCTGGGAAGCGGGCCTGATGTACCAGTCGCATCGACAAGGATGCGCTGTTCGCGCCAGTTCATCGACTCGGACTTCGGCGACGGCAGGACGCGACGCGGACGGCTGGGTGTTCAAGGCGGGCTATGCGCCGGTGAAGAACTTGGACGCTCAACGGCACCTACTTCCTGAACACGATCAACAAGGACGTCGGCACCGAGCTCGACTACAACCGCCTGCAGCTGGACCTGAACTACAAGTTCTGAAGCCTCGACCCGCCCGGCCCTCACGCGACCGCAAGGGCGCCTCTCGGTCCGCGAGCACCGGGCCCGCGCAGGACGGTGCAGGGCCTTTGTCACCCTGCGGCAGCGCGCGCTTGCTGCCGTGCGACGGCCGTCCTGTATACGGTCGAGCTCCCGGAGACACCGCATGGAAACCGTCGACCTTTCGCATCACATCCTGAGCCGCTTCAACGCGGACCTCGAGGGCGTGCGCTCCGCGGTGCTGCAGATGGGCGGGCTCGTCGAGCAGCAGCTGCAGAACGGCGTGACGGCGCTCGTCAAGGGCGACAGCCGGCTCGGCGAGGAGGTCGCGCGGCTCGACCACAAGGTCAACGCGCATGGAAGTCGCGATCGACGACGACTGCAGCCGCATCCTCGCGACGCGCAGCGCCGACGGCCGTCGGACCTGCGGCTGATCGTCGCGGTCATCAAGACCATCACCGACCTCGAGCGCATCGGCGACGAGGCCGAGAAGCTCGGCGCACATCGCCGCGCGCCTCGCGACGCTCGAGCGTCCGACGGACCGCTACCGCGAGATCAAGCACATCGGGCGCGCTGGTGGCAGACATGGTGCACGGCGCGCTCGACGCGTTCGCGCGGCTCGACACCGACGCGGCGCTCGAGGTCGGCGCGCCAGGACCGCGCCGGTGGACGAGGAGTACGAGGCGATCCAGCGCCAGTGCATCACGTTCATGATGGAAGATCCGCGCACGATCCGCCGCGCGCTCGACGTCCTGTGGGTGGCGCGCGCGCTCGAGCGCATCGGCGATCACGCGAAGAACATCTGCGAGTACGTGATCTACATGGTGCTCGGCAAGGACATCCGCCACCTCTCGCTCGAGGACGTCGAGAAGCAGCTGGCAGCGGCGCGCGCGCCGCACCGGCAGCGCCGGCTGATCGAGGCTGAGCGCCATGCTCCGGCGACTGGCTCGACCCGGCGCACCGGCAATCTGCTCGGCTTCCTCGCCTGCGCGGCGCTGATGGCCTATGCGCTGCTTCGTGCAGTACGGGCTGCGACCTCGAGCCCTGTCCGCTCTGCATCCTGCAGCGCGTCGCGGTCATCGCGGCGTGGGCGTCGCTGTTCCTGGTCGCGGCGCTGCACGACCCGCGGCGAGCGCGGGGCCCGCGTCTACGGCGTGCTGATCGACGTCGCGGCGCTCGCCGGCATCGCGCGTCGCGGCGCGGCACGTCTGGATCATCGCGCAGCCGCCCGGCTCGGTCGCGGAGTGCGGCGCGAGCCTCGACTACATGATGGACGTGCTGCCGCTGCACGAAGTGCTCGGCAAGGTGCTGACCGGCTCGGGCGAGTGCGCGAAGGTCGACTGGTCGTTCCTCGGCCTCAACATGCCGACCTGGGTGCTGCATGGCCTCGTCGCGCTCGGCGCTCTGGGGCGTCTTCGTCAACTGGCGCGGCAGGCGCGCGACTCGGCTCTGACGACGCGCTAGCGCAGGCTGCGCTCAGCGTCGCGCCGTCAGCAGCAGCTCCATCACCCGCTCGTAGATCGCGGCTCAGCACGTCGATGTCGGCGACGCGCACGCACTCGTTGACCTTGTGGATGCGTCGCATTGACGACGCCGAGCTCGACGACCTGGGCGCCCGTCGGCGCGATGAAGCGGCCGTCGGACGTGCCGCCGGTCGTCGAGAGCGCGGGCGTGCGACCCGATCGATCTCGCGCACCGCGCGCTCGACGGCGGCCGTGAGCGCGCCCGGCCGCGTCAGGAACGGCAGTCCCGACACGAACCACTCGAGCGTGTAGTTGACGCTGGTGCCGGTCGAGGATCGCGAGCACCGTCTGCTGCAGCGCTCGCCACGGTCTGCTCGGTCGAGAAGCGCAGGTTGAAGCGCACCTTCAGCTCGCCGGGGATCACGTTCGGCGCGCCGGTGCCGGCCGAGATGTTCGAGACCTGGAACGACGTCGGCTGGAAGAACTCGTTGCCCTGCGTCCCAGCGTGCGCGCAGCGAGTTCCGCGAGCGCCGGCGCGAAGCCGTGCACCGGGTTGTCGGCGAGCTGCGGATAGGCGATGTGGCCCTGCACGCCGTGCACCGTCAGCCGTCCCGAGAGCGAGCCGCGCCGGCCGATCTTGATCGTGTCGCCGAGCGCGCTCGGGGCTGGTCGGCTCGCCGACGACGCACCAGTCGATGCGTTCGTGCCGCGCCTCGAGCACCTCGATGACGCTGCGCGTGCCGTCGACCGACGGGCCTTCCTCGTCGCTCGTGAGCAGGAAGGCGAGCGATGCCGGGGTGCGCGGATGCCGGCGACGAATCGCTCGGTCGCCGTGACCATCGCCGCGAGCCCGCTCTTCATGTCGGCCGCGCCGCGGCCGTACAGCACGCCGTCCGTGACCACGGGCTCGAACGGATCGGTGCGCCACTCCTCGCGCGGCCCGGTCGGCACGACGTCCGTGTGGCCGGCGAAGCAGAGCACCGGGCGCCGCGCGCCGCGCCGCGCCCAGAGATTGTCGACCGGGCCGAACGTGCAGGCGCTCGATGCGGAAGCCGAGCGGCCTCGAGGCGCGCTGCGATGACGTCGAGGCAGCCGTGGTCCTCGGGGCTGACCGAGGGCCGCCGCAGCAGGTCTTCGGTCAGTTCGAGGGTCGATGACATGGATGCTGTAACGTCGGGCTGACAGCATGCGACGCTCGTCGCGAGCGCCCGGGGGCGCGCGCCGTATATAACGACGGCGACCGCGTCGGCACAAGTCATCGAGACCGCCGGCCGTCTGTCACACGGCTGTCACAAGCCGGCCTGCAGACTGCGCGCCAGAATCAGGCGCGTCAGGTCCTGTGCCGTTCACCCGCAGAGGTTAACTCCATGAAGTTGTGGCAGAAATTCACCGTCCCGGCGCTGTTCGCCGGCGTCGTCGGCCGCGGCCTGCCCGGGCACGCCGAGGCGCAGGCGCGCGATCAAGATCGACGGATCGAGCACCGTGTTCCCGATCGCCGAGGCGTTTGCCGAGGAATTCCAGATCTCAGAAGCGCGGCAAGGTGCGCGTCACGGTCGGCATCGCCGGCACGGGCGGCGGCTTCAAGAAGTTCTGCCGCGGCGAGACCGACATCTCGAACGCCTCGCGCCCGATCCTCGGCCGAGGAAATGGAGACCTGCCGCAAGGCCGGCATCAAGTACATCGAACTGCCGATCGCGTTCGACGCGCTGACCGTCGTCATCAATCCCGCAGAACACCTGGGCCAAGACGCTGACGGTCGCCGAGCTCAAGAAGATGTGGGAGCCGGGCGCGCAGGGCCGCATCACCACCTGGAAGCAGGTGCGCTCCGGCTTCCCGAACGAGAAGCTGATGCTGTTCGGGCCGGGCGCCGACTCGGGCACGTTCGACTACTTCACCGAGGCCGTCAACGGCAAGGCCAAGGCGAGCCGCGGCGACTACACCGCGAGCGAGGACGACAACACGCTGGTGCAGGGCGTCGAGAACAACAAGAGTGCGCTCGGCTACTTCGGCTTCGCGTACTACGCCGCGCACAAGGACAAGATGACGCGCGGTCGCGCGTCGACGGCGGCAAGGGCGCCGGTCGGCCGAGCCTCGAGAACGTCACCAACGGAACCTACAGCCCGCTGTCGCGGCCGCTCTTCATCTACGTGAAGGAGACCGCGGCGAAGCGCCCGGAGGTGAAGGAATTCGTCGAGTTCATCCTGACGCAGCGGCGACCTCGTCGGCGAAGTGGGTTACGTGCCGCTGCCGAAGGCCGGCCTA
This sequence comes from uncultured Gammaproteobacteria bacterium, assembly GCA_963786705.1. Lineage (GTDB taxonomy): Bacteria > Pseudomonadota > Gammaproteobacteria > Steroidobacterales > Steroidobacteraceae > RPQJ01. The sequence goes on along the minus strand of CAWBAG010000030.1, from coordinate 69,785 downwards.
CGACCTCGCCTGGCAGCACTTCCAGGACGGCAAGCTCGGAACCGTGTTCGGCGGCGTGCCGAAGATCGGCGTGACGATCGACCAGCTGCTGGCCATGGAAGCGCAAGCTGTGACGGAATGACGCAGTCCACGGCCGGATTCGCAGGCGGTCGCAGGCGCCGGGTAGCGGCCGCTCCGCACGCGGCCGCCTCGAACTGGATCGTGCAGTGCACCGTTCGCGCGCGTCAGACTGCCGCCGGTGACCGGCAAGAGATCCAGACATGCGGGCAGGCTGGTCGCATGAGTCGATCGCCATGGCGCTGCGACAAGGACCCTTCGCGTCGCTCGCGTACCGCAAGACTCGCGATCGGATCGTCGAAGTCCGTGCTGCTGGCCGCGGGGCTCGTGGCGGTGTTCACGACGCTCGCGATCGTCGCGATCCTGGTCTACGAATCGTCGGTCTTCTTCGAGCACGTCTCGATCAGCGACTTCCTGACCGACACGATGTGGACGCCGCTGTTCGCCGATGCGCACTACGGCATCATGCCGCTCGTCTCCGGCACGCTGACCGTGACCGTTCGTCGCGCTGCTGGTCGCGATTCCGCTCGGCACGATCATCGCGATCTACCTGTCGGAGTTCGCGCCGCACCGGGTGCGCGAGACGGTGAAGCCGATCCTCGAACTGCTCGGCGCCGTGCCGACGGTCGTCTACGGCTACTTCGCGCTGCTGATGGTCACGCCGCTGCTGCAGAAGATCATTCCCGGGCTGCCCGGCTTCAACATGCTGAGCGCGGGCCTCGTGATCGGCCTCATGATCGTGCCGTACGTGGCCTCGGTCAGCGAGGATGCGATGCGGGCCGTGCCGCGCTACATGCGCGAGGGCTCGTACGCGATGGGCGCCACGAAGCTGCAGACCGCGCTGCGCGTCGTCGTGCCGGGCGCGTTCTCCGGGCATCGCGGCGGCCTACATCCTCGGCATCTCGCGCGCGATCGGCGAGACCATGGTCGTCGCGATCGCGGCCGGCATGCAGCCCAACCTGACCTTCGACCCGACCGAGCCGGCCGCGACGATCACCGCCTACATCGTGCAGGTGAGCCTCGGCGACCTGCCGCACGGCAGCATCGGCTACCAGAGCATCTTCGCCGCCGGCCTCGTGCTCATGCTGATGACGCTGGTCTTCAACGTGATCGGCTTCTTCCTGACCCGCAAGTTCCGGGAGGCCTACTGATGGCCGCCAGCGCGCCACGATGACGCTCGAGGAGATCCGCCGCGGCCTCGCGCTGGCGCAAGAATCTCGACAAGATCTTCGTGATCGTGGGCCTGCTGCATCATGATCGGCGTGCCTCGGCCTGCTCGCGATCCTGTTCCTCGACCTCGTGCGCGACGGCGCGTCGCGGTTCGGCTGGGACTTCTTCACGTCGTTCCCGTCGCGCAAGGCCGAGCACGCCGGCATCCTGTCGGCCTGGGTCGGGCACGTCGCTGATCATGCTGGTGACGGCGCTGGTCGCGCTGCCGGTCGGCGTGGCGGCCGCGATCTATCTCGAGGAGTACGCGCCGAAGAACTGGTTCACCGGCGATCATCGAGATCAACGTCACGAACCTGGCGGGCGTGCCGTCGATCGTCTACGGCCTGCTGGCGCTCGGACTCTTCGTCTACCAGTTCGGCCTCGGCCAGAGCATCCTGGCCGCGGGCCTCACGCTCGCGCTGCTGATCCTGCCGATCGTGATCGTCGCCACGCGCGAATCGCTGCGCGCGGTGCCGAAGGCGATTCGCGAGGCGGCCTACGGGCTCGGCGCGACGCGCTGGGAAGTCACCAAGGATCACGTGCTGCCGTATTCGACGGGCGGCATCCTCACGGGCCTGATCCTCGGCCTGTCGCGCGCCATCGGCGAGACGGCGCCGATCATCACGATCGGCGCGCTGAGCTTCATCGCGTTCCTGCCGCCGTCGCCGGTGACGGGCGAGTTCCCGTTCCTGAATTTCGAGTGGCTGCGGAGCGAGTTCACGGCGATGCCGATCCAGATGTTCAACTGGGTGTCGCGGCCGGACCAGGCGTTCCAGGCGAACGCCGCGGCGGCCGGCGCGATCCTGCTCGGCATGACGCTGCTGATGAACGGCGTCGCGATCTGCATCCGCTACCGATTCCGCAAGAAGATCAACTGGTGAGCGCCATGGCACGATCGCACGCATGAACCGAATCCGACAGGCAGCCGCATGCAGGCGAACCGTGCCGACGAGCCGGACCCTCGGTCTCGATCGCGATGGAGGACGCGCACGGTCGCGCGCGCCAACGCGCCGAAGGCGACGGCCGAGAAGCTCGATTTCTGGTACGGCACGAACCATGCGCTCAAGAACATCAACCTGGCCATCCCGGAGAACCAGGTCACGGCGCTGATCGGGCCGTCGGGCTGCGGCAAGAGCACGTTCCTGCGCTGCTTCAACCGCATGCACGACCTGCAGCCGGACACGCGCTACGAGGGCAGCATCACGCTGCAGCCGGACAACGTGAACCTGGTCGGCCCGGAGGTGGACCCGATCGAGGTGCGCATGCGCATCGGCATGGTGTTCCAGAAGCCGAATCCGTTCCCGAAGATCGATGTTCGAGAACGTGGCCTACGGGCTGCGGCTGCGCGGCGTCAGCAACCGGACCGACCTCGCGGAGCGCGTCGAGAAGGCGCTGCGCGGCGCGGCGATCTGGGACGAGGTCAAGGACCGCCTGAACGATTCGGCGCTGGCGCTGTCCGGCGGCCAGATGCAGCGGCTCTGCATCGCGCGCGCGCTCGCGACGGAGCCCGAGATCCTGCTGTTCGACGAGCCGACGTCGGCGCTCGATCCGATCGCGACGGCCAAGATCGAGGAGCTGATCACGGAGCTGCGCGAGCGGGTCACGATCCTGATCGTCACGCACAACATGCAGCAGGCCGCGCGCGTGTCGGACTTCACGGCGTTCATGTACCTGGGCGAGCTGGTCGAGGTGGACGCGACGTCGAAGATCTTCACCAACCCGGCCAAGAAGGCGACCGAGGACTACATCACCGGTCGCTACGGCTGAGTCGGAGCGACCATGCATGGCGCGTTCAGCATCCCGCGAGCCCGGACAGGAGGCTGTCGAGCACGCCGCGACCTTCGCGCAACGTCGGCGGCGGGACCCGGCGTGAGCGACCCGTCTGAGCCGCACACGTCGCGTGCCGTCGACCAGTCGTTGCTCGCGCTGCGCCTGCACGCGGTCGAGATGGGCGGCCTCGTGATCGACCAGGTCGCGGTTCGGCGTCAAGGCGCTGCTCGAGCGCGACGCGCAGCTCGCGGAGGTCCTGCTGCGCGCGAGAGCATCGTCAACGAGTACGAGCGCCGCCTCGACGAGGACAGCCTGACGTTCATCGCCCTGCAGCAGCCGGTCGCGAACGACCTGCGCACTGGCGCGTGCGCTGGTCGCGCGATCGGGCGCGAGCTCGAGCGCGTCGGCGACGAGTCGAAGAAGATCGCGCGCTTCGCGCTGCACTGGGCCAGCGGCACCGAGAACGATCCGGTGCGTCGCGGTGGCCCGGTACCTGCGGCACATGGCGGATCTCTCGCGTCGGCATGCTGCGCAGCGCGGTCCGTGCAGCCGACGAGATCGACCCCGGACTGGCCGCGATCGGTGCTGGCGCAGGACAAGGAACTCGACGCCGAGTTCGCGCACGGCGCTGCGGCAGCTCATGTCGTACGTGCTGCGAGGATCACCGGTTCCTGAAGCCGACGATCGACACGATCTTCGCGCTGAAGGGTCTCGAGCGGGTCGGCGATCACGCGAAGAACGTGGCCGAGCAGGTGCTCTACATGCTGGGCGAGGAGAGCCCGTCCAGCGACAGGGGACCCTGACGCATGAGCGCGATCGCGGCATCGCGAGTGGAACTGCCGCGACGCCGCCGACCCGCTGTCCACGGTCGCTCGCTCCGTGAGTTCCGCCCCACGCAGCAGTTCGTTGATGCCGACCTTCGCGCGCGTCTTCGCGTCCACGCGCTTCACGATGACGGCGCAGTTGAGCGCGTACTTGCCGCTCGCGGCCGGCAGGGAGCCGGGCACGACCACGGCTCCGGCCGGGATGCGGCCGTAGAGCACCTCGTCGCGTTCGCGATCGTAGATCCGCGTGCTCTGCCCGACGAAGACGCCCATCGACAGCACGGCGCCTTCCTCGACGACGACCCCCTCGACGACTTCCGAGCGCGCCCCGATGAAGCAGCCATCCTCGATGATCGTCGGGCTGGCCTGCAGGGGCTCGAGCACGCCGCCGATGCCGACGCCTCCCGACAGGTGCACGTTGCGCCCGATCTGGGCGCACGAGCCCACCGTGGCCCAGGTGTCCACCATCGTGCCTTCGCCCACGTAGGCGCCGATGTTGACGTAGCTCGGCATGAGCACGGCATTGGGTGCGACGAAGGCGCCGCGTCGCACGACGGCGGGCGGCACGACCCGCACGCCCTCGGCGCGGAAGCGCTCGGCATCGTGGGCCGCGTACTTGAGGCCGACCTTGTCGAAGAAACGCGTGTAGCCGGCGTCGACCGGCGCATTGTCGTTCAGCCGGAACGACAGCAGCACCGCCTTCTTCAGCCACTCGTTGACGTGCCACTGCCCGTCGGCGCGCTTCTCCGCGACGCGCACGGCGCCGGCGTCGAGCAGCGCAATCGCGGCGTCGACGGCAACGAGCACGTCGGCGGGCGCGTTGGCCGGCGACAGCGTCGCGCGTTCCTCGAAGGCGGCGTCGATCTGGGCGGCGAGTTGCGCGTGCGGCGAAAGCGTCATGCGGCGTTCCGGAGCGTAGGTGGAGACGAGCGTCAAGCATACGCGACGGGCGGCCGGTTCGCGGCGGACGCGTTGCAGGTCGCACCCAATCGCCGAGTCGCAATGCGTCAGCGTGTCGCAGCGCGTATGTTGAGCACCATTGAACGCCTGCGCTGCAGGGTCCGCGTCGGTGCGCGGCCCCCGTCCGGAGCGCATCCCGAAAGACGCCGGGAATCCGTCCCTGGAGGCTCCGCCGCGGCATCCCTGCCGCGGACGGTTTTCGGAATGCGCTCCGGACGGGGGCCACACGCTCGCCGCTCCGTCGTGGCGCGCAAGTGCTCTCGGAGCGACCGCGGTGGCCCTGCGCCGACGCATGGGCCGAGAGTCCGGTCGCGCTTGCACGGACCGCGTGCCACAAGTGCGCCGCGACGTCTTCGTTCCGGAGGACCGCCGGGAGCCGTCGCGCAACAGGACGTTGCGCGCGGAGCCTCCAGGGACGGATTCACGGCGTCTCCCGGCGGTCCTCCGGAACGAGGGCGGCGGGCGCAGGTAACGCACCCGGCTCCGTTCTTGTGGACACAGGAGTGCCTCCCGTCGTGCACGGTGCGCGCGCAAGAACAGCCCGACGCAGTGCTCAGACGCAAGTCGGTGCCGGTGCTCGCTAGCGGAGCGTACGTGCAAACTCGGCGATGCGCTCGGCGGCGAGCACGCAGTCCTCGATACTTGCGACGAGCGAGATGCGCACGCGATCGCGGCCCGGGTTGCCGGTCGGGGTGTCGCGTGCGAGATAGGAACCCGGCACCACGGTGACGTGCTGGTGCTCGAACAGGCCGCGAGCGAACGCTTCGTCGCCGTCGACCTCCGGCCAGAGGTAGAACGCGCCCGCCGGAATCGCGAGGTCCTGCCCGAGCCCGGCGGCCAGGATCGGCGTGACGCGCTCGAACTTCGCGCGATACAGGCGCCGGTTCTCGATCACGTGCGCCTCGTCGTTCCAGGCCGGGATGCTGGCGAGTTGCGTGTGCACCGGCACCGCGCAGCCGTGATAGGTGCGATAGAGACGGAAAGCCGCGAGGCACGCCGCGTCTCCCGCGACGAATCCCGACCGCAGGCCCGGCACGCTCGAACGCTTCGACAGGCTGTGGAACACGATGCAGCGCTCGAACGCGCTGTTACCCGAGTGCCACGCCGCTTGCAGCAGCCCCGCCGGCGGCGCCGCCTCGTCGAAATACAGCTCGGAGTAGCATTCATCGGCCGCGACCAGGAAGTCGTACCTCGCGGCGAGTTCGAGCGCGCGGCGCAGGTACGCCTCCGGGAGCACGGCACCGGTGGGGTTGCCGGGCGAGCACAGGAACAGGACCTGGCAGCGGTTCCAGCTCGCGGCATCGACCGCATCGAGATCGGGCAGGTAGCCGTTGCCCGCAGTGCAGTTCAGGAACCCGGGTTCCGCGCCCGCCAGCAGGGTGGCACCCTCGTAGATCTGGTAGAACGGGTTGGGCATCAGCACGAGCGGCGATCCGGTCTTGCCCGACCGTCGCCCGGGGTCCACGGCTGCCTGCACGAATGCAAACAAGCGCCTCGCGCGTGCCATTCACGGGCAGCACCATGTCGTCCGCGCGCACGGCGCCGTCCGGCAGGCCGAACCTGCGCTCGAGCCAGTGCGCGATCGTTACGCGCAATTCGGGCAGCCCGAGTGCGAGCGGATAGCTGCCGAGCGTGTGCAGCGCGTCCACCAGCGCCGTGGCGATGAACCGGGGCGGCGTGTGCTTTGGCTCGCCGATCGAGAGCGGGATGTGACTCAGTCCCGCGGGAGGCTCGGCCCCGGCGAGCAATTGCCGCAGTCGCTCGAACGGATACGGCTGCAGCCGGCCGAGCAGGGGATTCACGCCGGGGATTCCGCCCACGGCCGCACCGCAGGGGTGCCTGGCGCCTCTGCCTCGATCCCGGTCGACGCTCCCAACCCGGTCTTCATCGAGCGCTCGAACTTCACGCGCGCCGCATGTCCGCGTCGCGCCGGTCGAGCGCCGTGGCCAGGTGCTCCTGCAGCTGCTTCCGGGCCTCGGCGCTCAACGCACGGCCCTGGGCGTCCGTGATGTAGAAGACGTCCTCCGCGCGCTCCCCGATCGTCATGACCTTTGCGGTCACCACGTCGATCTGCGCGGCCAGGAACACCCTGCCGATCTCCGACAGCAGGCCCGGCCGGTCGCCGGCGATGATCTCGAGGACCGTGCGGTTCTGCAGCGTGTCGTCGCTGAAGGCGATCTGGGTCGGCGTCGTGAACATGCGCACCTGGCGCGGCGCGCGGCGCGTCACGACGGGCAACTCCGCCTCGGGGATCTGCAGCACGCGCCACAGGTGCTGTTCGATCTGCTGCGCGCGATGCCGGTCCGCGATCGGCGTGCCCGTATCCTCGAGCACCAGGTACGTGTCGAGCCCGAGCCCGCCCTCGAGTGGCGTGATGCGGGCGTCGACGATGTTCAGACCCATCTGGTCGAGCAACGCCGCCGTGCGCGCAAAATTCTGCTGCCGATGCGGCCCACAGGTGAGCACGGCGTTGCCGCCGCGTTCCGTCGTCGACCGCACGGCGACGAGCAGCGAGTGATCGCCCGGTTCGCGATCCGCGAGCAGCTTCGTGTGCCACGCGACTTCCGCGGCCGCGTAGCGCAGGAAATAGATCTCGTTGAAGCGCGCCCAGACCTCGGCTGCCCGCTCCGGCGTCACGTGCTCGCGCGCCAGCAGTTCGAGCGCGTTCGCCTTGGTCTCGGCCACGAGTTCCTCGTGGTCGATGGGCGCCTCGATGCCGCGCCGCAACGCGCGGCGGACGCGCTCGTAGAAGTCGTGGAAGAGCGAGGACTTCCAGGAATTCCAGAGCTTGGGGTTCGTGCCGCGCACGTCCGCGACGGTGAGCACGTAGAGGTAGTCGAGGTGCGCCTGGTCGCCGACGGTGCGCGCGAACTCCTGGATCACCTGCGGATCGGAAATGTCCTTTTTCTGCGCGGTGACGGAGAACAGCAGGTGATTGCGCACCAGCCACGCGACCAGCCGCGCATCGTAGCGCGTGAGGCCCTGCTCGAGGCAGAACGTCTCCGCGTCGACGGCGCCGAGTTCGGAGTGGTCGCCGCCCCGTCCCTTCGCGATGTCGTGGAACAGCGCCGCGAGGTACACGATCTCGGGCCGCTGGATCGTCGCCATCAGCCGCGAAATGTCGGGCAACTCGTGCTCGAAGCGGGACAGCGCCAGGCGTCGCAGGTTGCGCAGCACGAACAGGATGTGCGCGTCGACGGTGTAGGCGTGGAACAGGTCGTACTGCATGCGGCCGACGATGCGCCCGAACGCGGGAATGTAGCGCCCAAGCACCCCGTAGAGGTTCATGCGCCGCATTTCGTGCGTGACGCCCGCCGGGGCCCGTACCAGTTCCAGGAACAGCCGGTGGTGCCGCGGGTTCTGGCGGAATTCCTCGTCGATGAGCCAGAGGTGGCGGCCCAGCAGCCGGATCGTCGTGGCACGCACGCCGCGGATTTCCGGATGCTCCTGCATGAGCCGGAACAGCTCGAGGATCGCTGCAGGATTGCGTACGAACGTGTCGTCGCCCGTGACCTCGAGGTAGTCGTTGCGGACCTGGAAGCGCGGGTTCAACGGCACGATGGTGCTCGCGCCGTCGTTCAGGATCGCCTCGCGGAAGAGCTGCAGCAGCATCTCGTTCAGCAGGCTGACGTCCATGACGGTGCGGTAGTAACGCTGCATGAACTGCTCGACCGCGAGCGTATAGGTGGCGTCCTCGTAGCCGAACATCCTGGCGATGCGGATCTGGTGATCGAACAGCAGCCGGTCTTCGCGCCGCCCGGTCAGCACGTGCAGCGCAAAGCGCACCTTCCAGAGGAACGCCTGCGCCTGCCGGAGCTTGCGCAGCTCGCCGGCGGTCAGGAAGCCGTGGCCGACCAGTTCGTCGAGCGTTTCGGCGCCGAAATGATGCTTGGCCACCCAGCCGATCGTCTGGATGTCGCGCAGCCCGCCGGGACTCGCCTTGACGTTCGGTTCGAGGTTGTACGCGGTGTCGTGGTAGCGGTGATGCCGCGCCTGCTGTTCGGCGACCTTGGCTTCGAAGAACGCCTGCGAGGACCACACCTTGTCCTGCGCGATCGCACGGCGCATCGACTGGAAGAGGTGTTCGGGGCCGCACAGCAGCCGTGCCTCGATGAAGGTGGTCGCGACGCTGACGTCCGCTGCGCTTTCGCGCTGGCAGTCGTCGATCGTGCGCACGGAGTGCCCGACCTCGAGGCCGATGTCCCACAGGAACGCCAGGAAGCGCTCGATGCCTTCCTCGCCGCCGGCCACTTCGCTCTTCGGCAGCAGGATCAGCACGTCGATATCGGAACTGGGATGCAGTTCGCCGCGGCCGTAGCCGCCGACCGCGATCAGGTCGACGTCCTTCTCGCGCGACCCGACGTGCAGTTTCCACGCGCTGCGCAACACGCCGTCGACCATGCGCGCGCGGTCGCGCACCAGCGCCTCGACCGCCTCGTCCTCGGCGAAGCGCTGCCTCAGGCTCGCGTCGCCGTCGGCGAGCGCCTGGCGAAAGACTGCCACGCGGTCGTCGCCCGACTGCAGCGAGGCGGACAGTGAGTCGAGGAACGGCCATGCCGGTGCCCGCACCGAGCCCGGGGTGGTCTCGATGTCTTCGAGCGGTGCGGCGGGCCTGTTCACGCGGTTGGCTGCTCGTTCGCGCCCAGCGTCAGCACTTCGAAGCCTGTGTCCGTCACGAGGATCGTATGTTCCCATTGCGCGGACAGCGAGTGGTCGCGCGTGATCACGGTCCAGCCGTCGGGCAGCAGCCGCACCTCGCGGCGGCCGGCGTTCACCATCGGCTCGATCGTGAAGGTCATGCCCGCCTGCAGCTCGAGGCCCGTGCCCGCGGTGCCGTAGTGCAGTACCTGCGGGTCCTCGTGGAAGCCGCGCCCGATGCCGTGCCCGCAGTATTCTCGCACGACCGAGCAGTGGTTGGCCTCGACGAACTTCTGGATCACCGCGCCGATGTCGCCCAGGCGCGCGCCGGGGCGCACCGTGCGGATCCCGTGCCACATGGCCTGGTAGGTCAGGTCGCACAGCCGCACGGCATGGGGCAGCGCCTTGCCGACGTGGAACATCCGGCTCGTGTCGCCGTGGAAGCCGTCCTTGATGACGGTGATGTCGACGTTGACGATGTCGCCCTGTTTCAGCCGCCGGTCGCCCGGAATGCCGTGGCAGACGACGTGGTTGACCGACGTGCAGATCGACTTCGGGAACCCGCGGTAGCCGAGCGGAGCGGGGATGGCCCGCTGCACGTTCGACGATGTAGTCGTGGCAGACCCGGTTCAGCTCGTCGGTGGTAACGCCAGGCACGACCCGGGCGCCGACCATGTCGAGCACCTCGGCGGCGAGCCTGCCCGCGACGCGCATGGCCGCCTGCTCGGCGGCTCCCTTGACGTGAACGCGTCCCATTCCGTCCTGGACGGGAGGCGCAAAACTGGGCTCGAGGTGCTGCATGGGAGGATCGGTTCCTCGCGCCCGCCGGCCGGCGCGCGCGCAAGTATTTGAAGGAAAGGAAAGTTATGGTATAAAGCGCGCCCGTTTTTGACAACGAAATCCGCACACACACCGTCACGTGTGGCTGGGTGCCCGGAAGATCGTGAGATCCCCTGGGTTGCCGCATGGGGTGTGTGGAGGTTCAACCCTTCAAGGAGTTTTCTCATGACCGGCTTGTCCATGCGACAGATGCTGGAGGCGGGTGTTCATTTTGGACACCAGACCCGCTTCTGGAACCCGAAGATGGCCCCTTTCATCTTCGGCGAACGTAACCGAATCCACATCATCAACCTCGAGCACTCGCTCCCGCTCTACAACGAGGCGGCCGGGTTCGTGCGCAACCTCGTGTCCGACGGCGGCAAGGTGCTCTTCGTCGGCACCAAGCGCTCTGCGCGCGAGGCGATCGCCCAGGAGGCAATGCGCTGCGGCATGCCATACGTCAGCCACCGCTGGCTCGGCGGCATGCTCACCAACTTCAAGACCATCCGCCAGTCGATCCGGCGCCTGATGGAAATCGACGAGATGGCGGCGAACGGCACGCTCGACCAGCGCAGCAAGCGCGAGGCGCAGGGCCTGCGCCGCGAGCGGGAGAAGCTCGACCGCAGCCTGGGCGGCATCAAGGAGATGGAAGGGCTGCCGGACGCGCTCTTCGTGATCGACGTGGGTCACGAGAAGATCGCGATCCACGAGGCGCAGAAGCTCGGCATCCCGGTGGTCGCGGTCGTCGACACCAACTGCGCGCCGGACGGCATCAGCTACGTGATCCCGGGCAACGACGACGCGATGCGGGCGATCCAGCTCTATGCCTCGGGCATGGCCGACGCCGTGATCGAAGGCCGCGCGACCGTGCCGGAAGTCGCCGTGGGCGAGGACGAATTCGTCGAGCTCGACGAGGAAGGCAAGCCGCGTGCCCGCACGGGCGCGCCGAAGCCGCGCCGCGGCGCGCCGGCCCGCAAGAAGACCGCGGGCGCCGCGCGTCGCAAGCCGGCCGAGGAGGCGGGTGCGAGCGCCGAGCAGCGCGCCGAGGAACTCGTCGAAGCGGATCCGGAAGAGAGCGCGGAAGCGTTCATGGCGCGCCGTGAAGCGGTGCGCAAGAAGGTGGGCGCGGCGGCCGCGGTCGAAGCGGCCGTGCCGGCCGCCGAGCCGGCCGCCGAGCCTGCCGCCGGCCCGACCAGCGAGGGCGCCTGACCGTGGCCGTCACGGCGGAAGCCGTCAAGGCGCTGCGTGAGCGCACCGGCGCCGGCATGATGGAGTGCAAGAGGGCGCTCGTCGAAACCAACGGCGACCTCGAAGCGGCTGCCGAGATCATGCGCAAGACGGGTCTCGCGAAAGCCGACAAGAAGGCGAGCCGGGTCGCTGCCGAAGGCGTCGTCGCGATCGAATGTTCGGCCGACCGCAAGCAGGCGGCGGTCGTCGAGGTCAACTCCGAGACGGACTTCGTCGCGCGCGAGAAGGACTTCCAGTCGTTCGCGGCCGAGGTGGCGAAGGTCGTCCTGGCGGCGCGCCCGGCGGACCTCGATGCATTGCTCGGCGCGCGAATGCCGTCGGGGCAGACCGTCGACGACGCGCGCCGCGCCCTGATCGCCCGCATCGGCGAGAACATCGGCGTGCGCCGCTTCGAGTTGCTGAGCGCCGATGCGCCCCTGGCCGTTTACCTGCACGGCACGCGCATCGGGTCGGTCGTGGTGCTGGCGGGTGGCGACGAGCAGCTCGGCAAGGATCTCGCGATGCACGTCGCGGCGATCAACCCGCAGTTTCTCGCGCCGGACGACGTGCCGGCCGGCCAGGTGGCCAAGGAGCGGGAGATCTACGTCGCGCAGGTGGCGGCGGATCCGAAGGCCGCGGGCAAGCCGGCCGAGATCATCGCGAAAATGGTCGACGGCAAGGTACGCAAGTACCTGGGCGAGATCACGCTGCTCGGCCAGCCGTTCGTGAAGGACGACAAGCAGGCCGTGGCCGACGTGCTGAAGAAGGCCAATGCCAGGGTCGTCCGTTTCATACGCTACGAGGTCGGCGCAGGCATCGAGAAGAAGCAGGAGAACTTCGCTGCCGAAGTGATGGCGCAGGTGCGGGGCTCCTGAGCCCCGCCCGGCAGTCACGCAGCACACTCCACGGAACCCCGCGCAAGCGGGGTTCCTTATAATGACGCGTGGAAAAAGGGGCTGGTTTCGACGATGGACCCTACAGAAGAGCCGCAAGCGCGCAACCGCCGCATCCTGGTCAAGCTCTCCGGCGAGGCCTTGATGGGCGACACCGATTACGGCATCGACCCGGTCTTCCTGAAGCGCCTCGCCTCCGAGATCCGCGCCGTGCGCGATCTCGGCATCGAGATCGCGGTGGTCGTCGGCGGCGGCAACCTGTTTCGCGGCGCGGGCCTCGCGCGCACCGGCATGGACCGGGTCACCGGCGACCACATGGGCATGCTGGCCACGGTCATGAACTCGCTGGCGCTGCAGGACGCGCTCGAATCCATCGGGGTGACCGTGCGCGTGATGTCCGCCGTGCGCATCAACGAGGTGTGCGAGGACTACATCCGCCGCCGCGCGATCCGCCATCTCGAGAAAGGCCGGGTCACGATCTTCGCGGCCGGCACCGGCAATCCGTTCTTCACGACCGACACCGCGGCCAGCCTGCGGGCGATCGAGATCGACGCCGACCTGCTCCTGAAGGCGACCAAGGTGGACGGCATCTACGATACCGATCCGGTCCACAATCCCGCGGCGAGCCGTTACGATCGCCTGACGTACGACCAGGTGCTCGACCAGCGCCTGAACGTGATGGACGCGACGGCGATCGTGCTGTGTCGCGACCACCGCCTGCCGTTGCGCGTCTTCAACCTGAATGACACGGGCGCGCTGGTGCGGGTCGCGCGCGGCGACGACGTTGGCACCCTGGTCACGACATAAGGCGGCCGCGCGCCGCTCGACGGGAGTACACATGCTCGAGGACATCAAGAAAGACGCGGCCGAACGCATGGGCAAGTGCGTGGTCGCATTCCGCAACGAGCTGAAGCGGCTGCAGCACCGGGCGCGCCAGCACGAGCCTGGTCGACCACATCAAGTGTCGACTACTACGGCGCCGAATCGCCGCTGCAGCAGGTCGCGAACATCGCGGTCGAGGATGCGCGCACGCTCACCATCGTGCCCTAGGACAAGCAGATGGTGCCGGTGATCGAGAAGGCGATCATGAAGTCGGACCTCGGCCTGACGCCGAAGACGGCCGGCACCGTGATTCGCGTGCCGCTGCCGGCGCTGACCGAGGAGCGGCGGCGCGACCTGACCAAGGTCGTCGCGCACGAGGCCGAGAACGCCCGCGTCGCGATCCGCAACGTGCGCCGCGACGTGATGCAGCGAACTCAAGGAAATGCTCAAGGAAAAGCTGATGTCGCGAGGACGACGACCGGCGCGCCCAGGACGACGTCCAGAAGCTCACCGACAAGTACGTCGCCGAAGTCGACCACGTCCTCGCCGACAAGGAAAAGGAACTGATGCAGGTCTGAGCCGTGGCGCATCCCCAATCGCAGGCGGCCAGCGCCGGCTCGCCGCGCCACGTCGCCATCATCATGGACGGCAACGGCCGCTGGGCGTCGCGCCGCGCGCTGCCGCGCCAGCTCGGGCACCGCGCGGGCGTCAAGGCCGTGCGCGCGATCATCGAGGGGTGCGCGCGACGCGGCGTCGAGGCCCTGACGCTGTTCGCGTTCTCGAGCGAGAACTGGCGCCGTCCCGCCGAGGAAGTCGCGCGAGCTCATGGAACTGTTCGTCGAGGCGCTGGACCGCGAAATCGACGAACTCGATCGCAACGGCATGCGCCTGCGCTTCATCGGCGAGCTCGCACGCGCTGCGCGACGGCGCTGCGCGAGCGCATGCGTCGCGGCCGAGTCGCGCACCGGCGGCGAACACGCGCATGACGCTGCTACGTCGCGGTCGCTTACGGTGGCCGCTGGGACATCGTGCAGGCGGCGCGCGCGCTGGCGCCGCGCGCCGCGGCGCGGCGAGCTGCGACCCGCGCTCGAATCGACGAAGCGGTGCTCGCGGCGGAGCTCGCGCTCGCCGGCGCGCCCGAGCCCGACCTCTTCATCCGCACCGGCGGCGAGCAGCGCATCAGCAACTTCCTGCTCTGGAACCTCGCCTACACCGAGCTGTATTTCAGCGACACGCTGTGGCCCGACTTCGACGACGCCGCACCTCGAGCTGGCGCTGCAGCATTTCTGCGCGGCGGCAACGGCGCTTCGGCCTGCACCGGCGCCAGGTGCAGCCGGTGGCTAGCTCGATGCGTACAGCCGCATCGTCACGGCCCTGCTGCTCGCGGTGCTGCTCGTCGGCGCTGCTGCTGTGGCTGCCGCCCGGCGTGGCGGTGGTCCTGATCGCGCTCGTCGTGTTCTGCTCGGCGCGTGGGAGTGGGCGGCGATTCGGCGGCTGGAACGCGCACGACGCGCGCGGCCGCGTATGCGCTCGCTGATCGGGCGCTGGCGCTTGCCGGCGCTGGGCTGCTCGCGCGCGACCCGGAGTGGCTTCGACCGGCTGCTGCGGGTCGCTGCGTCTGGTGGGTCGTGGCGTTCCTCTGGCTGGCTCAGCTCGCGCCGCAGCGGCAGCGGCCGCGCGCTGCGGCAGCCGTGCGGTATTCCTGGTGCTCGTGCCCGCGTGCCTCGCGCTTGTCGCACCTGGTCACGGCTCGAGCCGCACGGCGCACGCTGGCTGCTGCTCTACCTGCTGCGTGCTGGATTTCGGCGGCCGACATCGGCGCGTTCTTCGCCGGCCGCGCGTTCGGCCGCCTGCAAGCTCGCGCCGCGCGTGAGTCCTGGCAAGACCTGGGAAGGCGTGCGTCGGCGGCATGCTGGCTGCCGTCGCGGTCGCCTGCGGCGGCGCCGTCGCTGTTCGACGTGCCGTTCTGGCCGCTGGCTCGCCGCTGTGCGACTCGTGGCCCTGTTTCGATCGTCGGCGACCTCACCGAAAGCATGTTCAAGCGCGCACGTCGGGCTCGAAGGACAGCGGCGCGCTGCTGCCCGGCCACGGCGGCGTGCTCGATCGCATCGACAGCCTGACGGCGGCCGCGCCGCGTTCGCTGCTCGGCCTCATCGCGCTGGGATTCGCGCCGTGAGACGACGGCGTCGCGATACTCGGCAGCACCGGCAGCATCGGCGTGAGCACGCTCGACGTGCTGCAGCGCCACCCGGACCGCTTCGCGTGTCGTTGCGCTTGCAGCGGCGCAGCCAGTCACGCCAGGCTGCTCGAGCAGTGCCTGCGGCACCGGCCCCGGCGCGGCCGTCCTGCAGGACCCGGCGGCCGCCGCGGCAACTCGCGCGCGGCATTGCGGGCGGCGGACTGCGCGACGGAGGTGCTGGCCGGGAGCGATGCGCTCGAGCGCGGTCGCCGCGAGCGCCGACGTCGACGTCGTGATGGCCGCGATCGTCGGCGCCGCGGGCTTGCCGCTCGACGCTCGCGGCCGCTCGCGCCGGCAAGCGCGTGCTGCTCGCCAACAAGGAATCGCTGGTGCATGGCGGGCAGCCTGCTGCTCGATCGCGGTCGCGCCGCAGCGGCGCAGCGCTCGATTCCGATCGACAGCGAGCACAACGCCATCTTCCAGTGCATGCCGCGCGGCGCGCCGCCCGGCGAGGCCCGCGCGGCGTGCGGCGCATCCTGCTCACCGCGTCCGGCGGGCCGTTCCTGCGCGCGACGCGCGGGCAGCATGGCGCGCGTCACGCCGGAGCAGGCCTGCGCGCATCCGCGGTGGAGCATGGGACGCAAGATCTCGGTGGATTCGGCGACGCTGATGAACAAGGGACTCGAGTTGATCGAGGCGAGCGTGCTGTTCGGCATGCCGAACCCGCCGCGGTCGACGTCGTCGTACACCCGCAGAGCATCGTGCATTCGCTGGTGGAGTACGTGGACGGGTCGATGCTGGCGCAGCTCGGCAATCCCGGACATGCGCACGCCGATCGCGCAGGCGCTCGGCTGGCCGGAGCGGATCGCGCTCCGGTGTAGAATCGCTCGACCTGGTCGGCAGTCGGCGCGGCTCGACTTCGAGGCGCCGGACTTGCGGCGGTTTCCGTCGCTCGGCCTGCGCACGGGCGGCCGCGGTGGCCGGCGGCACTGCGCCTGCGGCGCTCAACGCCGCGAACGAGGTGGCGGTGGCGGCATTCCTCGGCGGCCGGCTCGATTTCCTCGGCATTCCGGCGTTGATCGACGACGTCATGGGCGGGCACCGCAACACCGCTGCCCGGGAACTGGGGGACGTGATGCAGGCGGATCGCTGGGCGCGGGAGCTCGCGCAGACACGACTGGCCAACCATGCCAGGGCAGGAACATGACGATACTGGGTTACTTGCTGGCATTCCTGGTGGCCATCGGCGTGCTGGTGGCCGTCCACGAATACGGTCACTTCTGGATGGCGCGGCGCATGGGCATCCGCGTACTGCGCTTTTCGATCGGGTTCGGCAAGGTACTCTGGTCCCGGCACGGGCCGGACGGGACGGAATATGCAATTTCTGCAATTCCTTTAGGTGGTTACGTCAAACTCCTCGACGAGCGAGAAGGTCCGGTCGCGCCCGGGCAATTGAACGAGGCATACAACCGCAAGCCGGTCTGGCGCCGGATCCTGGTGCTGCTCGCGGGCCCGTTCGCCAATTTCCTGTTTGCGGCCGTCGCTTACTGGGTCCTTTTCCTGGTGGGCGTGCCGGCCCTCAAGCCGGTGATCGGCGAGGTCACGGACGGCTCGCCGATGGCAGAGGCTGGTCTCGCCCGGGGCGACTCGATCGTGGCGATCCGCGGCAAGCCGGTCCTCACGCGTGAAGGCGCAGTGCTCGCAATCCTCGATGGTCTCATGGACGACGCGCCGATCGAGATGCGCGTTCGCGGCGAGGAAGGCGCCGGCAGCGAACGCAGCGTCAACCTGCGCATAGCGCCGGAAGAACGCCGGTCGCTCACGGAGCCCGGCGAGCTGCTGCCGCGCCTGGGGTTCGATTTCTGGTATCCGACGATCCCGACCTCGATCGGCAAGATCGTGCCCGGCAGTCCGGCCGCGCAGGCTGAGCTGCGCGAGGGCGACGTCATCGTCGCGGTCGACGGCGTGCCGGTCGCGGATTTTCCGGCGCTAGTGCGGATCGTGCAGCCGAGTCCCGGCAAGACGCTGGCGTTCCACGTCGAGCGGGGCGACGAACGCTTCGTGGTGCCGATCGAAGTCGAAGCCCAGCGCGAAGGCGGCCGCATGATCGGCCGCATCGGCATCCAGCCCGTGACCGGCCTGGATGTGCCGGAGAGCATGCGCGCGCTCGAGCGCTACGGCGTGATTCCAGCGGCCGGCAGGGCCGTAACGAAGACCTGGGACATGTCCGTGCTGACGGTGCGCATGATCTGGAACGTCGCGACCGGCGACGTCTCCGTCAAGAACCTGAGCGGCCCGATCAACATCGCGGAATACGCCGGTTTTTCTGCGCGGCAGGGCATACTGTCGTTCCTTTCCTTCCTGGCGGTCGTGAGCGTGAGCTTATTCGTGCTGAACCTGCTGCCGATTCCGATCCTCGACGGCGGCCAGGTCGTCTACCAGCTCGCCGAGGTCGTCAAGGGCAGCCCGCTCTCCGAGCGCGCGCAGGCGGTCGGCCAGCAGATCGGCATCCTGCTGCTGCTCGTGCTCATGAGTTTCGCTTTCTACAACGACCTGTCCCGGTTGTTCAGCTGAGCCCGTCCCAATAATGCGATTGAAGCACGCGGCCGCCCTGTCGGCCCTCCTCGCCGTACCCGCGGTACTGGCCCAGACCCAGACCGGCGAATTCACCGTCGGCGACATCCGCATCGAGGGCCTGCAGCGCATCTCCGAAGGCACGGTCTTCAACTACCTGCCCGTGAACATCGGCGACCGTCTCGACGGCAGCGCATCGACGAGGCGCTGCGGGCGCTCTACGCGACCGGTTTCTTCCGCGACGTGGAGATGCGCCGCGACGGCGGCACGCTGGTGGTCGTGGTCATCGAACGGCCGTCGATCGAGAGCTTCGACGATCACCGGCAACAAGGACATCAAGACCGAGGACCTCGAGAAGTCGCTGCGCAACGTCGGCCTCGCGCGCGGCAAGACGTTCAACCAGTCCGCGCTCGACGAGGTCGAGCGCTTCCTGACCGACCAGTACTTCTCGCGCGGCAAGTACGCGGTCAAGGTCGACGCCAAGGTCGAGGAAGTGCCGGGCAACCGCGTCAAGATCGCGATCGACGTCGTCGAGGGCAAGCGCGCGAAGATCCGCCAGATCAACGTCGTCGGCAACGAGGCCTTCAGCGACGAGGACCTGCTCGACGAGTTCAAGCTGAAGACGCCGAACTGGCTGTCCTGGTACCGGCAGGACGACCGCTATTCGCGCGAATAGCTGTCCGGCGACCTCGAGAAGCTGCGTTCGCTACTACATGGATCGCGGCTACGCGAACTTCGAGGTCGAGTCGACGCAGGTCGCGATCGCGCCCGAGAAGGACGACATGTTCGTCACGGTGAACGTCAAGGAGGGCGAGGTCTACCGCATCTCCGACGTCAAGATCGCCGGCAACCTCGTCGTGCCCGAGTCGGAGCTGCGCGCGCTGCTCGCGGTGCGTCGTGGCGACATCTTCTCGCGCAAGATGATCACGGCCACGACCGAGCTCATGCAGCTGCGGCTCGGCCAGGACGGCTACGCGTTCGCAAAGATCGACCCGGTGCCGACAGGAACAACCCGGAGACCACGGAGATCGCGCTCACGTTCCTCATCGAGCCGGGCAACCGCGTCTACGTGCGCACATCGACCTTCAGCGGCACCACGGGCATCAACGACGACGTGCTGCGCCGCGAGATGCGGCAGATGGAAGGCGCGTACCTGTCGAACTCGGCCGTCGAGCGCTCGAAGCAGCGCCTGCAGCGCCTGCCGTTCATCGAGAAGGTCGAAGTCGAGACGAATCCCGTCGCCGGGACGCCCGACCTCGTCGACGTCAACTACGAGATCAAGGAAGGACTGCCGGGGCAGTTCAGCGGCGGCATCGGCTATTCCGAGTCGCAGTCGATCATGCTGAACGGCAGCTTCGTGCACAGCAACTTCATGGGCACCGGCAATCGCGTGGCCGCGGAAATCAACGCGGGCCAGTACAGCAAGGTGTTCAGCCTTTCGCACACCGATCCGTACACGACGATCGACGGCGTCTCCCGCACGCTGTCGGCGACGTTCCGCCGGCTCGACCAGTTCACGCAGTCGTCGTCCGATTTCCAGACCGAGACAGGCACGCTCGCGGTCGACTACGGCTGGCCGATCACCGAGTACCAGTCGCTGCGCGTCGGCCTCGCGGCGCAACGGTCGGACCTGTTCACGGACCCGAATGCGAGCGCGGCGCAGGCGCTCGACTGGGTGCAGAACAACGGCAACACGTACACGGAAATCAACAATATCGGCGTGCCGCCGATCGCCTATACGTATTACGGGACCAAGTTCGACACCTTCGACGTTTCGGCCGGGTGGTCGTTCGACTCGCGCAACCGGTCGATCTTCGCCGATCGCGGCGCCAGGCACCGCCTCACCGTCGGCTACACGCTCCCGGGCAGCGACGTCGAGTTCTACGCGGTGAACTACGACTACCTGCAGTTCATACCGATCAACAAGTGGTTCACGTTCATGCTCAACAGCGAACTCGCCTACGGCGATTCGCTCGGCGACACGACGTCGCTGCCGCCGTACCGCAGGTTCTTCGCGGGCGGCCCCGAGTCGGTGCGCGGTTACAGCGACAGCCGCATGGGACCGAAGGATTCTTTCGGCAATCCCTATGGCGGCAACCTGAAATTCACGAACCAGTTCGAGCTGCTGTTGCCGATGCCCGAGAAATGGCGCAACAGCGCGCGGTTCAGCGTGTTCTTCGACATCGGCAACGTCTTCTCGAACGACGACGTGGTGTTCTACGGCAAGGACGGCGTCACGCCCGTGGAATACGAGTTCGCGTTTGATAAACTACGCTATACGACAGGCGTGGCCGTCCAGTGGATGGCCCCGCTCGGCGTGTTCCGTTTCAGCTACGCGATCCCCCTGAACGAGTTCAAGGGCGACGCGATCCAGTTCAAAGACGAAACCGAAGGCTTCCAGTTCTCCATTGGCCAGGCTTTCTGAGGAATTCCGCTCCATGCGCACCAAGACCGCACTGCTTGCTCTCGTGACGATCGCCGCCAGCGCCCTGCCGCTCGCCTCGGCGCAGGCGCAAGTCAAGATCGGCGTCGTCAACGTGGCTCGCCTCCTGCAGGAGGCGCCGCAGGCACAGGCGGCCTCGGCCGTCGCTCGAGAACGAATTCGCCGCGCGACGGCGCGACCTCGAGAACCAGACCCGCGACCTCAAGGCCCGCGAGGACAAGCTGCAGAAGGACGGCGCGACGATGGCGGAGGCGGAGCGGCGCAATTCCGAGAAGGCGTTGCGCGACGGCCAGCGCGAGCTCGCGCGCAAGCAGAACGAGTTCATGGAAGACCTGAACGTGCGCCGCAACGAGGCGCTCGGCCAGTTGCAGCGCACGGTGCTGCAGGAAGTGCAGACGTACGCCAAGGGCGCCGGGCTCGACCTCGTGATCGCCGATGCGCTGTACGCGAGCGCGGCGGTCGACATCACGGCGCAGGTGCTGACGGCGCTGCAGTCCAAGGGCCGCCCGGCCGCGCCGGCGAAGCCCTGACCCGGCGCCGGGGCCCGGGCGAAGCCGCGCGGAGGCAATCATGCCGGTACGCCTGGGCGAACTGGCGGTGCGATTCGGCTGCGAGCTGCAGGGCGACCCCGACGTGGTGGTCGCCCGCGTCGCCACGCTGCAGGACGCCGGTCCCGACGCGCTCGCGTTTCTCGCCAACACCAGGTATCGCCGTTACCTCGCCACGACCGGCGCGGCGGTCGTCGTGCTCGATGCCGGGAGCGCGCGTCACTGCGGGACCAACGCGCTGATTGCCGCGAATCCCTACGCGACCTACGCGCGCATTGCGCAGTACCTGAATCCGGAGCCGGGATTCGACGGCGGCCGCCACCCGAGCGCCGTCATCGAGGACGGCGTCACCA
Organism: uncultured Gammaproteobacteria bacterium; assembly: GCA_963786705.1. Lineage (GTDB taxonomy): Bacteria > Pseudomonadota > Gammaproteobacteria > Steroidobacterales > Steroidobacteraceae > RPQJ01. The sequence continues at coordinate 48,469 of CAWBAG010000030.1, read as the reverse complement.
TCGATCCGACTGCCTGGGTCGGCGCGGGTTGCTTCGTCGGCGCGGGCGCGGTGCTCGGGCCGCGGGTGTTCGTCGGGCCGGGCTCGGTGCTGCTCGGGCGCGCGCGCCTCGGCGCCGGCACGCATTGCGTCGCACGCGTCACGCTTTACCACGACGTCACGCTCGGTGAGCGCTGCCTGCTGCACGCCGGCGTCGTGATCGGCGCGGACGGATTCGGGCACGCCCCCGACAAGGACGGTTTCGTGAAGGTGCCGCAGCTCGGTGCCGTCGTGCATCGGTGACGACGTCGAAATAGGCGCCAACTCGACGATCGACCGCGGCGCGATCGGGGATACAGTCGTCGGCAACGGCGTCAAGATCGACAACCAGGTGCAGATCGGCCACAACACGCGCATCGGCGACCACACCGTGATCGCCGGCTGCGCCGGCATCGCCGGCAGCGCGGTCATCGGCAAGCGCTGCATGATCGGCGGCATGGCGGGCGTGGTGGGACACATCGAGATCTGCGATGACGTGTTCCTGGCGGCCAAGGCGATGGCGACGCATTCGATCAGGAAACCCGGTCTCTACGCGGGGCAGGTGCCCTTCGACGAGGCCGCGCGCTTCCGCCGCAACAGCGCGCGTTTCCGCACGCTGGACGAGCTGGCCCGCAGGGTCCGCAGGCTCGAGCGGGGCGGGGCGCCGGTGGCACCGCTCGACGAAGCTGCGGGCGGCTCCGGCGGCGACGACTGAAGTTGTTCGACTGCAGTGGGATGAAGCAGAACCATGGATAACGACAAGGGCGGATTCGGCATCGACGAGGTGATGCGGCGGTTGCCGCATCGTTATCCGATGCTCCTCGTCGACCGCGTCCTCGAATGCGTCGCGGGCGAAAGCGCTCGTCGCATTGAAGAACGTCACTGCGAACGAGGAGTTCTTCTCGGGGCACTTCCCGGGCCGCCCGGTCATGCCGGGCGTGATCATCCTCGAAGCACTGGCGCAGTCGGCGGGCATCCTGTGTTTCATCACGGCCGGCATCTACCCGGACGAGGATACGAAGTTCTACTTCGCGGGCATCGACAAGGCGCGTTTCCGGCGCCCGGTGCTGCCGGGCGACCAGTTGTTGCTGAAGGTCGACCCTCGAGCGCAGGATCCGGACGATCTGGAAATTCACGACCGTGGCCGAGGTGGGGGACGCGGAAGTCTGCTCGGCCGAGATGATGGTGATGCCGGGCTGAGCCGGCCCTGGCAGTTCGCGAAGGAGACTCATCGATGGGTGGCAGCATTCACGCGACGGCGCTCGTGGCGCCGGACGCGGTGGTCGGCGACGACGTCGAGATCGGCGCATACAGCGTGTTGGGGGCGGGCGTCACGATCGGCGCGCGCACGCGCATCGGGCCGCACGTGGTGATCAACGGCCCGACCCGCGTCGGCGCCGACAACGTGATTCACGCCATTCGCCTCGATCGGCGACGCCCCGCAGGACAAGAAATACAAGGGCGAGCCGACGCGGCTCGAGATCGGCGACCGCAACGTGATCCGCGAGTGCGTGACGCTCAATCGCGGCACCACCCAGGATCGCGGCGTCACGCGTGATCGGCAACGACAACCTGTTCATGGCCTACGCGCACGTCGCGCACGACTGCGTGGTCGGCAACCAGTGCGTGCTGGCCAACTGCGCGACGCTCGGCGGTCACGTCGAGCTCGGCGACTGGGTCATCATGGGCGGCTTCGCGGCGATCCACCAGTTCTGCAAGGTCGGCGCGCACGCGTTCCTCGCGAACAACGCGGCCGTCACGCGCGACGTGCCGCCCTACGTGATGGCGATCGGCCAGCCGGCGACGCCGCACAGCGTCAACGCCGAGGGCCTGAAGCGACGCGGATTCACGCGCGTGCAGATCCGCAACATCCGCAACGCCTACCGGGTGCTGTACCGGTCGGGACTGAAGCTCGCGGATGCCGAGGCGCAGCTGAAGGCCATCGGCGCTCGAGCAGCCGGAGATCCAGGCGTTCGTCGAATTCATCCCGCAGTCGACGCGCAGCCTCGTGCGCTGAGCGCACGGGACCGATCATGCCGCCTGCGGTCGCGGATTGCCCGGCGATCGGTCTCGTCGCCGGCGAGGCGTCGGGGACACCTCGGCGCGGTCGCTGATCGAGCGCGCTGCGGGAACGTGCGCCCGGCTCGCGTTTCTTCGGCGTCGCCGGGCCACGATGGTCGCCGCCGGCTGCGAGCCCTGGTACCCGTCCGACGCGCTCGCGGTCATGGGCCTCGTCGAGATCCTCGAAGCACCTGCCGCGGCTGCTGCGGCTGCGCGAGGACTCGTCGCGCGGCTGCTCGCAGCGCGCCCGGACGTCTTCGTCGGCATCGACGCGCCGGAGTTCAACCTGCGTGCTCGCCGCGCAGTCTGAAGGCGCACGGCGTGCCGCACCGTGCAGTACGTGAGCCCGCAGGTCTGGGCGTGGCGGCAGGGGCGCGTGCGCACGCATCGCGCCGTGCCGTCGACCTCGTGCTCTGCCTGCTGCCGTTCGAGAGCCGGTTCTACGACGCGGCACGGCGTGCGCGCCGTGTTCGTCGGGCATCCGCTCGCCGACCACGATGCCGCTGCGAGTCGACCGCGGCGGCGGCGCGCGCGCGCGCTCGGCATCGCCGCGCGCGCGCCGATCGTCGCGCTGCTGCCGGGCAGCCGCGCGCGGCGAGGTGGGCAGGCTCGGCGCGCCGTTTCGCGGCGACCGCGCGCTGGCTGCGCGCGCGCCGGCCGGAGCGTGCGAGTTCGTCGCGCCGATGGCGAACGCGCGCGCCCGGGCGATCTTCGCGCGCAGCGCTCGCGCGGCTGCGCCGGCGTCGCCGGTGCGGCTGCTCGACGGGCAGGCGCAGGAAGCGCGCTGGCGGCGGCCGATGCGGTGCTCGTCGCCTCGGGCACCGCGACGCTCGAGACGGCGCTGTGCAAGCGCCCGATGGTCGTCGCCTACCGCCTCGCGCGCGCTGACGGCTGGCTGCTGCGGCGGCCTGAGCTCGTCAAGATCCCGACTTCTTCGCGCAGCCGAACCTGCTCGCGGGCCGGCGGCTGGTGCCGGAGTATCTTCCAGGACGAAGTGCGACGCCGAGGCGCTCGGCCGCGGCCGCTGCTCGAGCACTCGAGCGCCGGACCGTGCGCGAACTGATGGCGGCGCTTCGACTGCGATTCACCGAGACGCTGCGCGCGCGACGCGAGTGCGCGCGCCGCCGACGCGATGCTGCGAGCGCTGGCGCTCGCGGCGGAGCCAGGTCGCGTGAAGCGCGTCGATCCCGGCAGGCGACGCATCGACTGCGCCGGCGCGGACTGACCGCCGGCGTCGACGAAGCCGGCCGCGGGCCGCTCGCGGGCCCGGTCGTCGCCGCGGCGGTGATCCTGCGATCGCCGGCGCCGATCCGCGGGCCTCGCCGATTCGAAGGTGCTCGACGCCGCGGTGCGCGAGCGACCTCGCCGTCGCGATCCGCGCGCGACGCGCTGGCCTGGGGCCTCGGCTGGGCCGATCGCGACCGAGATCGATGCGCTCGAACATCCTGCAGGCGACCATGCTCGCGATGCGCCGCGCGCTCCTGGGCGCTGCACTGCGCACCCGCGCACGTGATCGTGGACGGTGACCGCTGCCCCGACCTGCGCGGCCTGCGCGTCGACTGCAGCATCGAGGCGATCGATCGCGCGGCGACGCCAGCGTCACCTGCGATCGGCGCGGCGTCGATCCTCGCCAAGATCGCCCGCGACGCCTGCATGCGCGACCTGGACGGCGTCTATCCGGGCTACGGGCTTCGCGGGGCACAAGGGCTACGCGACGCCCGAGCACCTCGCGGCGCTGCGCCGCCTCGGGCCGTGCCCGGTGCACCGGCGCAGCTTCGCGCCGGTGCAATCCTGCGATCCCGCGCTGAGCACGCGCCGCGTCGAATGACCGCGCTTCGTCCACCTGCACGTCCACACCGAATACTCGCTCGTCGACGGCGTCGTGCGCGTCGAGGCGAGAACAAGGAAGGGCACGCCGCGCGCGAAGGACTGATCGACGCGACGGCACGCATGGGCATGGCGGCGGTCGCGCTCACCGACCAGGCAAATCTCTTCGCGCTGGTGAAGTTCTACAAGGCGGCGCTCGCCAGCGGGCGTCAAGCCGCTGATCGGCGTCGACGTGCTGGTGCGCGACGACGGCGACCGCGGCGAGCCTGCCGCGGCTCGTGTTGCTGTGCCAGAATCTCGCGCGGGCTACAGCAACCTGACGCGGCTCGTCACGCGCGCCTACCTCGAGGGGCAGGGCAGGCACGGCCCGACGCTGTTCGAGCGTCGCTGGCTCGACGCGGCAGTCGACCGGCGGGCTGATCGCGCTGTCGGGCGCCCGCGAAGGCGACGTCGGCCGCGCGCTCGTCGCGGGTCGTGAGGCCGAAGCGCTCACCGCGCTCGACGCCTGGCTCGCGCTGTTCGGCGACCGCTTCTACCTCGAGCTGCAGCGCACCGGGCGCCCCGGCGAGGAAGACTGCATCGCCGGCTCGCTGCATCTCGCCGTGGCGCGCGGCGTGCCGGTCGTCGCGACGAACGACGTGCGCTTCCTCGGGCGCGACGGACTTCGAGGCGCACGAAGCGCGCGTCTGCATCCACGACGGCACGCTGCTGGCGGACGCCGTCGCGACCGCGCCGCTACAGCGAGGAGCAGTACCTGCGCTCGCCGGCGGAGATGGCGGAGTTGTTCGCGGACCTGCCCGAGGCGCTCGAGAACACCGTCGAGATCGCGCGCCGCTGCAATCTCGAGCTCAAGCTCGGCCGGCCGTCGCTGCCGGCGTATCCGGTGCCGGCCGGGCAGACGACGGAGGAGCTACCTGCGCGACGAGGCGCGCAAGGACTCGATCATCGCTGGCGCGACGCTCGTGGCGGCGCTCGGCGCGCCGATTCCGCGCGACCAGTACGACGCACGCCTCGAAACCGAACTCGACGTGATCTGCCAGATGGGGTTCGCCGGCTACTTCCTCATCGTCGCGGACTTCATCCGCTGGGCGCGCGAGAACGGCGTCCCGGTGGGCCCGGGCCGCGGTTCCGGCGCGGGCTCGCTGGTCGCCTACGCGCTCGGCATCACCGACCTCGACCCGCTGCGCGTACGACCTGCTGTTCGAGCGCTTCCTCAATCCCGAGCGCGTCTCGATGCCCGACTTCGACGTCGACTTCTGCATGGAGGGGCGCGACCGCGTCATCGACTACGTCGCGAGCCGCTACGGCCGCGAGCGCGTCTCGCAGATCATCACCTACGGCACGATGGCGGCGAAGGCCGTCGTGCGCGACGTCGGGCGCGTGCTGGGCCTGAGCTACGGGTTCGTCGACAGCATCGCCAAGCTGATCCCGTTCGAGCTCGGCATCACGCTCGACGACGCGCTCGAGAAGGAGGAAGAGCTCCGCAAGCGCTACAGGAACGAGGACGACGTGCGCGAGGTCATCGACCTCGCCCGTTCGCTCGAAGGGCTCGTCCGCAACGCCGGCACGCATGCGGGCGGCGTCGTGATCGCGCCGTCCGTGCTCACCGATTTCGCGCCGCTCTACTGCGAAGAGGGCAGCACGAGCGTCGTCACGCAGTTCGACAAGGACGACGTCGAGGCCGCGGGCCTGGTCAAGTTCGACTTCCTCGGCCTGCGCACGCTGACGATCATCGACTGGGCCGTGCGCACGATCAACGCCGAGCGCACGCGGACGGGCGAGGCGCCGCTCGACATGTCGCGCTGCCGATGGACGACCCGGCCGACCTACGCGCTGCTGAAGCGCTGCGAGACGACGGCGGTGTTCCAGCTCGAATCGCGCGGCATGAAGGACCTGATCCGGCGGCTGCAGCCGGACTGCTTCGAGGACATCGTCGCGCTGGTCGCGCTGTTCCGCCCGGGACCGCTGCAGTCGGGCATGGTCGACGACTTCATCGCGCGCAAGCACGGCCGCAGCGACCGGCCAGATCGATTACCTGCACCCGGACCTGACAGCCGGTGCTGCAGCCGACCTACGGCGTGATCCTCTACCAGGAACAGGTCATGCAGATCGCGCAGGTGCTCGCCGGCTACACGCTCGGCGGCGCCGACCTGCTGCGGCGCGCGATGGGCAAGAAGAAGGCCGAGGAGATGGCGCAAGCAGCGCTCGGTCTTCGTCGACGGCGCGACGCGCGCGGCGTGCGCCGAGGCGCGACGCCGCGCACATCTTCGACCTGATGGAGAAGTTCGCCGGCTACGGCTTCAACAAGTCGCACTCGGCCGCCTACGCGCTGCTCTCGTACCAGACGGCGTAGCTCAAGGCGCATTACCCGGCCGCGTTCATGGCGGCCGTGCTGTCGTCCGACATGGACAAGACCGACAAGGTCGTCACGCTCATCGACGAGTGCGAGCGCATGGGGCTCGACGGTGCGAGCCGCCGGACGTCAACGCCTCGGCGTACATGTTCGCGGTGGCCGGCGCCGCGCGCGATCCGCTACGGCCTCGGCGCGATCAAGGGCGTCGGGCAGGCGGCGGTCGAGGCATGGTCGCCGAGCGCGAAGCGCGCGGCCCGTTCCGCGAGCCTGCGCGGACCTCTGCCGCCGCCTCGACCTGAATCGCGTCAACCGGCGCGTGCTCGAGGCGCTGATCCGCTCCGGCGCCTGCGATTCGCTCGGCGCTGCGCAACCGCGCGACGCTGATGCACCAGCTGCCGGCGGCGATGCAGGCCGGCGGACCAGACGTCGCGGGCACGCGAGGCCGGGCAGGACGACCTGTTCGGCCTGGCCGACCGGCTGCGGCGCGACGGCCGGAGGCGATCGCGGCGACGCTGCAGGAGACCTTGCCGGAATGGAGCGAGGCGCGTGCGCCTCGCCGGCGAGCGCGAGACGCTCGGCCTGTACCTGACCGGTCACCCGATCGCCGAGTACGAGCGGGAACTGAAGCCGATCATCAGCGGGCGCATCGCGGACGTCGGCGGCGCCAGGCGCGCCGGTCGGGCGCGAGGGACGAGCGCGGCGCAGCGTGGCGCGGGCCCGGCCGAGCGTCACCGTCGCGGGCCTGGTGCTCGAGGTCCGCAAGCGCGGCCGGCGCGGACCAGCTTCATGCTCGACGATCGCAGCGGCCGCCTCGAGGTCACGATTGTTCGAGGACCTCTACCAGCAGTACCGCGAGCTGATCGCCAAGGACGCGATCCTGGTCGTCGACGGCAGCCTGCGCTTCGACGAGTTCATCGACGACTGGCGTCTCGCCGCGAAGCGCATCATGGACGTGGACCAGGCGCGCGAGCAGTACGCGCGCACGCCTGGTGCTGCGCTGGCCCGCGAGCGGACGATCAGGCGACGGGTCACGAGCGGCCGCCGGCTGCGCTGACGCGACGACGTCGAGGCCGGCTGCGTCGCGGCCCCGAGCAGCCTGCGCCGCCGGGGACGCTGCGCGGTCGCGATCCGGTACTGCGTGGCGACGCGGCCGCGCTGCTGCAGTTCGGCGAGCAGTGGAAGGTGCGGCCGTCCCGCGAACTGGTCGACCGGCTCGGCTCGATCGTCGGCCGCGACGCGGTCGAGTTGGTCTATGCGCCGCGCGTGGACTCGACTCACTAGCAGCCCCTGAGCGCGCCGCGGCGGACACGCGCCGGACGGCCCTTGGCGCTACCGCGCCGGCTTGCCGCGCCTCGATGCCCGGCGCGGACGAGCGAGCCTGGCCCGCGGGTGCTTGCGCGCCGACGCGATTTGCGCGCGGCGGTCGCCTGCGGCATCCTCGCAGCCCTATGGCATTGAGTTTCCTCGATTTCGAACAGCCGATCGCCGAGCTCGAAGCGAAGATCGAGGAGCTGCGTTTCGTGTCCTCCGATGCCGAGGTCAACATCGGCGAGGAGATCGCGCGGCTGCGTGCCAAGAGCCGTGCGCTCACGCACCAGTATCTTCGCGAACCTGACGCCGTGGCAGATCGCGCAGCTGGCGCGCCATCCGCAGCGCCCGTACACGCTCGACTACGCCGCCACGATCTTCGAGCGATTTCCAGGAGCTGCACGGCGACCGCATGTACGCGCGACGACCTGGCGATCGTCGGCGGGCTGGCGCGGCTCGACGGCCGGCCGGTCATGCTGATCGGCCACCAGAAGGGCCGCGACACCAAGGAGCGCGTGCGTCGCAACTACGGCATGCCGAAGCCCGAGGGCTACCGCAAGGCGCTGCGCCTGATGAAGCTGGCCGAGCGCTTCCGGCTGCCGATCGTCACGCTCATCGACACGCCCGGCGCCTACCCGGGCGTCGGCTCCGAGGAGCGCAACCAGAGCGAGGCGATCGCGCGCAACCTGTTCGAGATGTCGCGGCTGCGCGTGCCCGTCGTCACGGCGGTGATCGGCGAGGGCGGCTCCGGCGGCGCGCTCGCGATCGGCGTCTGCGATCGCCTGCTCATGCTGCAGTACGCCGTCTACTCGGTGATCTCGCCCGAGGGTTGCGCCTCGATCCTCTGGAAGAGCGCGGACAAGAAGGAACTCGCGGCGGAAGCGATGGGCATCACGGCCGAGCGGCTCGACGAAGCTCGGCCTCGTCGACGAGGTCCTGAAGGAGCCGCTCGGCGGGGCGCACCGCGACCCGCAGGAGATGGCGGATTCGCTCAAGGAGGCGCTGTTGCGCCACCTCGGCGAAGTCGCGGCGCTCACGGAGGACGAACTCCTCGCCCGGCGCTACCAGCGGTTACGCGGCCAGGGCGTTTACCGGGCGGTCAGCTGACGCGGCACCTGCCGGGCAGGTGCGCCGCCATCGCGCGTGTTTACGCTGCAGACATTCGAGCGCGCTCTGGCGGACTGCGTGCATGCTGCCGTCACTCTGCCGCACGCGCAGGCGCCGGATCGCACGCACGGCCGCTTCCAGCCTGGCGCTGCGCCAGCGCACAGTCCGCTCGTGCCGGGACTCTGCGTCGCGTTGAGCGGCGGACTCGATTCCACCGTGCTCCTCGTCGCGCTCGCGAGCCTGCGTGATCGCCACCGCGCGGACGCGATGTCGCGTGCCGGCGCCGGGCCGCCGTTCGTGCTGCCGTCGCTGCGCGCCATTCACGTCGATCACGGCCTGCACGCGGACTCAGGGCGCTGGTCGGCGGCCTGCCGCTCCCTGGCGGCCCGCTGGTCGGTGCCGTTCGAGTGCGTGCGCGTCGAGGCCGGCGCCGCGCACGGCGAGAGTCCGGAGGCTGCAGCGCGTGCGGCCCGCTATGGAGCGCTTGATCGCCGATTGCAGCCCGCCGAGGGGCTGCTGACCGCGCACCACGCGGACGACCAGCTCGAGACCGTGCTGCTGCAGTGGCTGCGCGGCGGCGGATTGCGCGCACTGGCGGGAATGCCCGCGATCGCGTCCTGCGGCCACGATGCCTGGCACGCGCGACCGTTGCTCGCTTCACGCGCGACGAACTGTTCGCCTGGGCAGCGGGCCAGGGCCTGTCGTGGCTGGAGGATCCTTCGAACGCCGACCGGCGCTTCGACCGCAACTACCTGCGCCTCGAGGTGCTGCCCGCGTTGCGGGGACGCTGGCCCGCCGCCGCGCGCACGGTCGGTCGCGTCGCCGATTTCGCGCGCGACGCGCTCGTGCTCGAGGCCGCGCTGGCTGCGCAGGACCTTGCCGCCATCAGCGTGGGACGCACGCTGTCCCTGGATGCGCTCCTGGCGCTGCCCGAAGCGCGCCAGCGCGCGGTGCTGCGCGGCTGGCTGCGCAGACTGGGCCTGCCGCTCCCCGCCGCACACACGCTCGCGGCGCTGCGGCACGACATGGCAGCAGCCGCGAGCGACCGCAATCCGCAGGTCGACTGGCCTGGCGCGATCGTGCACCGATATCGCGGCCGCCTGCACGCCATGGCGCGCGAGCGTGAGCACACGCGCGAAGGACCCTGGAACCCGCGCCAATCCACGCGCTTCGACCTCGGCCCCGCGGCATGGCTCGAACTGGTGCCCGATCGCGGGACCGGACTCAGCCGCGAGCGCCTGCCCGGCACGCTGCATGTCGGCACTCGAGTGCAAGGCGCGTCGTTCAGGCCCGCCGGGTCTGCACATCGGCGGCCGCTGCGCAAGTGGTTCCAGGAGCGGAACGTGCTGCCGTGGCGTCGCGACGACGTGCCGCTGGTCCATGCGGAGGGCGCGCTGGTGGCCGTCGCCGATCTTGCCTGCGACACGCAGTTCGCGGCCGCGACGGACGAGCCTTCGTGGCGCGTCGCCTGGCACGGGCGCGGCGACGTCACGGAATCGGACGCGTTGAGTTTCGAGTGGCGAGAGGCCCCCCCGATCCGCTAGACTGCACTCCCGTCGTGCTCCTCCTGCGACGGTGACTCCCATGACCAAATTTATCTGCGTGACCGGCGGTGTCGTTTCGTCGCTGGGCAAGGGCATCGCGGCCGCCTCGCTCGGAGCAATCCTCGAAGCGCGTGGCCTGCAAGCGTCGCCATGGTCAAGCTCGATCCGTACATCAACGTCGACCCGGGCACGATGAGCCCGTTCCAGCACGGCGAAGTCTTCGTCACCGACGACGGCACCGAGACCGACCTCGACCTTGGCCACTACGAGCGCTACGTGCGCACGACCACGGGCCGCAACAGCAACTTCACGACCGGCCGCATCTACGAGCGCGTGATCGCCAAGGAGCGCCGCGGCGACTACCTCGGCGCCACGGTGCAGGTCATTCCGCACATCACCGACGAGATCAAGCACTGCATCCGCATGGGCGCGGGCGACGCCGACGTCTGCATGGTCGAGATCGGCGGCACGGTCGGCGACATCGAGTCGCTGCCGTTCCTCGAGGCGATCCGCCAGCTCGGCGTCGAACTCGGCCGCAACAACGTGCTCTACATGCACCTGACGCTGATTCCCTACATCGCGACGTCGGGCGAGATCAAGACCAAGCCGACGCAGCACTCCGTCAAGGAGCTGCGCTCGATCGGCATCCAGCCCGACGTGCTGCTCTGCCGCTGCCAGGACCCGCTGCCGGGCGAGCAGCGCCGCAAGATCGCGCTCTTCACGAACGTCGAGGAGCGCGCCGTGTTCTCGGCCGTGGACGCGGACGACATCTACAGGATACCGTCGCATCCTGCACGAACAGCACCTCGACGAGATCGTCTGCGAGAAGCTCGGCCTGAACGTGCCGCCCGCCGACCTGAAGGAATGGAACCACGTCGTGGCGGCCAGGAGTTCGCCGGACCTGACGGTCGACATCGCGATGGTCGGCAAGTACGTCAACCTGCGGGATGCCTACATTTCGCTCTGCGAAGCGCTCAAGCACGCCGGTCTGCGCACGCGCACCCGCGTCAACATCGAGTTCATCGAGGCGACCGACGTCGAGAAGCACGGCACGTCCGCGCTGTCGGGCATGGACGCGATCCTCGTGCCGGGCGGGTTCGGCGAGCGCGGCATCGAGGGCAAGATCGAGGCCGTGCGCTACGCGCGGGAGCACGGGGTGCCCTATCTCGGCATCTGTCTCGGCATGCAGCTCGCGATCATCGAGTACGCCCGCAACGTCGCCGGCCTCGCCGGCGCGCACAGCACCGAGTTCAACCGTGCCTCGCCGCACCCGGTCATCGCGCTGATCACCGAGTGGCAGGACCAGAAGGGCACGCTCGAGGCGCGCACGGAAGCCTCGAACCTCGGCGGGACCATGCGTCTTGGCGCGCAGGAGATCCGCGTCTCGCACGGGTCGCTCGCGCACTCGGTGTACGGCAACGACGTGATCCGCGAGCGTCACCGGCACCGGTTCGAGTTCAACAACACCTACCTGCAGCGGCTCATGAACGCGGGACTGCGATTCTCGGGCTTTTCGCGCGACGGGCTCGTCGAGATCATCGAGCTGCCGCAGCATCCGTTCTTCATCGCGAGCCAGTACCATCCCGAGTTCCGCTCCACGCCGCGCGACGGGCACGCGCTCTTCACGGGCTTCGTGCGTGCCGCGCGCAATCACCGGGCGTCCCTGATGCCGGTGGCGGCAGGCGCGTGAAGCTCTGCGGCTTCGAGGTCGGACCGGACCGGCCGTTCTTCCTGATCGCCGGCCCTTGCGTCGTCGAGAGCGAAGCACTGGTCCTGGAGACCGCGGGCCGCATGCAGGAAATCACGGCGGAGCTCGGCATTCCGTACGTCTTCAAGGCGTCCTACGACAAGGCGAACCGCTCGTCGCAGGCAAGCTTCCGGGGGCCCGGCATCGAGCGGGGCCTGAAGATCCTCGCGGAGGTGAAACGCCAGCTCGGGCTGCCCGTGCTCACCGACGTGCACGAGGACACGCCCATGGCGGAGGTCGCCGCGGTCGTGGACATCCTGCAGACGCCGGCGTTTCTCTGCCGCCAGACGAATTTCATCCTGAGCGCTGCGAGCCAGGGCAAGGCCGTCAACATCAAGAAGGGCCAGTTCCTGTCGCCGTGGGAGATGCGCAACGTGGTCGACAAGGCGCGCTCGACCGGCAACCAGCAGGTGCTGGTGTGCGAGCGCGGCTTCAGCTTCGGCTACAACAACCTGGTCGCCGACATGCGCTCGCTCGCCGTCATGCGCGAGACCGGCGCGCCGGTCGTGTTCGATGCGACGCATTCCGTGCAGCTGCCGGGCGGCCAGGGGACTTCGTCGGGCGGGCAGCGCGAGTTCGTGCCGGTGCTGGCGCGCGCGGCCGTGGCCGCAGGAGTGTCCGGCGTGTTCATGGAAACGCACCCGGATCCGGCCAAGGCGCTCTCGGACGGGCCCAACGCGTGGCCGCTGGACCGCATGCGGCCGTTGCTCGAAGTGCTCAAGGAACTGGATGCCGCCGTCAAGAAGCGACCGTTCGAGGAATCGACCCTATGACTAAGATCGTGGACATCAAGGCGCGCGAGATCATGGACTCGCGCGGCAACCCGACTGTCGAGGCGGACGTCTACCTGGCCGGCGGCGCCGTGGGGCGCGCCGCCGTGCCGTCGGGCGCGTCGACCGGCACGCGCGAAGCCGTCGAACTGCGCGACGGCGACAAGAAGCGCTACTTCGGCAAGGGCGTGCTGCAGGCGGTCATCAACGCGAACGGCGAATTGCGCAACGTGCTGCTCGGGCGCGACGCCATGGACCAGCGCGGTCTCGACCAGGCGATGATCGAACTCGACGCGACCGACACCAAGTCACGGCTCGGCGCGAACGCATTGCTCTCGATCTCGCTCGCCTCGGCGCACGCGGCCGCGCGTGCCAGCCGGCAGAGTCTCTTCCGCCTGCTCGGCGGTCCGGGCCCCAAGGTCATGCCGGTGCCGATGATGAACATCATCAACGGCGGCGCCCACGCCGACAACAGCGTGGACATCCAGGAGTTCATGGTGCTGCCGGTCGGCGCGCCGAGCTTCACCGAAGCCCTGCGCTACGGTGCCGAGATTTTCCACACCCTCAAGAAAGTGCTGCACGAGCGCGGACTGGCCACGTCGGTCGGCGACGAGGGGGGGTTCGCACCGGACCTGCCTTCGAACGAAGCGGCGCTCGAGACCATCCTGCAGGCCATCGACCGCGCGGGATTCAAGGCCGGCCGCGACGTGTACCTGGGGCTGGACGTGGCGAGCTCCGAGTTCTTCAGTGACGGCGTCTACGTGCTCGAGTCGGAAGGGCGCAAGTTCAACCCGACGGAGTTCGTCGACTACCTCGAAGGACTCGTGAACCGTTTCCCGATCTGCACGATCGAGGACGGGATGGCCGAAGGCGACTGGGACGGCTGGGCCACGCTGACGCAGCGCCTCGGCCGCCGGATCCAGCTCGTCGGCGACGACCTCTTCGTGACCAACACGAAGATCCTCCGCGAGGGCATCGCCAGGGGTGTTGCCAACTCGATCCTGATCAAGCCGAACCAGATCGGCACCCTGACCGAGACGCTCGAAGCGATCGACATGGCCGCCGAGGCCGGCTACAGCTCGATCGTCTCGCACCGCTCGGGCGAGACCGAGGACAGCACGATCGCGGACATCGCGGTCGCGACGCGTGCGTCGCAGATCAAGACCGGCTCGCTGTGTCGCTCCGACCGCATCGCGAAGTACAACCAGCTGCTGCGCATCGAGGCCGAACTCGGCCGCGACGCGTCGTACGCCGGGCGCAACGCGTTTCCGGTGCCGCTCGACGCGAGCGGCGGCCCAGGGCGACGGTGAGGCGATGCCGCGGATGTGGCCGGCGTGCGGCGAATCGCCGGCCGTATTCTGCTAATCTCTCGCGCCCATGACGATCCGGATCATCGCAGGACTCCTGCTGGCGGCACTCGTGGTATTGCAGTACCGGCTCTGGGCGTCGCCCGGCGGCATGCGCGAGGTGTGGCGGCTCGAGAAGGCGATCGCCGTTCAGGTCGAGGAAAACGAGCGGCTGGAGCAGCGCAACAAGACACTCGCCGCCGAGGTTCGCGACCTGAAGGAAGGCCGCACTGCAATCGAGGAGCGCGCCCGGACCGATCTCGGCATGGTCAAGTCCAACGAGACGTTCTTCCAGATCGTGCCTCCGGCGACCAGGCAGAGCCCGCCGGCGCCCCAGTCCACTTCCGAACAGCGGACGGCCCAGGCCGAAGCTCGATGAGCGCCGCCGCAAGGCGCTGGGCCATCGTGCCCGCAGCCGGACGCGGCAGCCGGTTCGGCGCTCGCGTGCCGAAGCAGTACCTCCCGCTGCTCGGCCGCCCGCTGCTGTCGTGGACACTTGCTACGCTGCTCGCCGAGCGCAGCATCGCGGGAGTCGTGGTCGCGCTGGCCGCGCGCGATCGCCGCTGGGCGCGCCTGCCCGAGGCGGACTCGTCGCGCGTGCTGACCTGCAAAGGCGGTGATCGTCGCGAAATCTCCGTCTTCAACGCATTGCTCGCGCTGGAAGGCCGGGCGGCCGACGCCGACTGGGTGCTCGTGCACGATGCCGCGCGGCCCTGCGTGCGGCCGGACGACCTGCATCGCCTGTTCGCCGCCTGCGACGGCGACCCGGTCGGGGGCCTGCTCGCGATTCCCGTCGGCGATACCCTGAAGCGCGCGGACCGCGCCGGGCGTTGCCGCGAGACGGTGCCCCGCGACGAACTGTGGCGCGCCATGACGCCCCAGATGTTCCGTTACGGCCTGCTGAAGCGTGCGCTGCTGCTGTGCCTCGACCGCGAACGGCCGGTGACGGACGAAGCCTCGGCGATCGAGGCGCTCGGGTTGCGGGCGCGCCTGGTGCGCGGTCACGGCGACAACATCAAGGTCACGCACCGCGAGGATGCCGCGCTGGCGGCGGCGATCCTCGGGTCGCGGCGGCGGGCGAGTCACGCGACATGAGGGTGGGTTCCGGCTACGACGTGCACGCTTTCGAGCCCGGCGATCACGTGATGCTGGGCGGCGTGCGCATTCCGCACGTGTGCGGGGTGCGCGCGCATTCCGATGGCGACGTCGCGTTGCACGCGCTGTGCGACGCGCTGCTCGGGGCGCTCGGCCTCGGCGACATCGGCCAGCATTTTCCCGACAGCGACGCGCGCTGGAAGGGTGCCGACAGCCGGCAGTTCGTCCGGCACTGCGCGGGCCTGCTGCACCAGCACGGCTGGCGTCTCGTCAACGCGGACCTCACCGTGCTCGCGGAGGCGCCGCGACTCGGCGCGTACCGCGCGCAGATGGCGCAGCACATCGCGGAGGATCTCGGCGTCCAGGCGGACTGCGTCAACATCAAGGCCACGACGACCGAGGGACTCGGTGCGATCGGACGCGGGGAGGGGCTCGCCTGCCAGGCGACCGTGCTGTTGGCCCGCGACGAATCGCAACGCCGCGGCCGATGACCGGCGACGCCGCCTTGCGGGGCGTGCCTTGCGCGCACGGCACGCCGGCCGCGACTGGACGCCTGCGCACGTTGCCCGAGGATTTCCGCGTCACCGAAGTGCTCGGGTTCGAACCCGACGGCGCCGGGGCGCACATGCTGCTGCAGGTGGAAAAGCGCGGTGCGAACACCGGGTGGGTCGCGGCTCAGCTCGCGCGACATGCGGGCGTCGCAGTGCGCGACATCGGCTACAGCGGCCACAAGGACCGGCACGCGGTCACGCAGCAGGCCTACACGGTGCCGCTCGCGACGATAGTCTCCCCGGAGGATTGCCTGGCCTGGGCGGGCGAGGGCTATCGCGTGATTGACGCGCGACGCCACGGCCGCAAGTTGCGGCCTGGTTCGCACCGCGCAAATCGATTCGAATTGACGCTTCGCGAGCTGACCGGCGACCGCGGCGCAATCGATGCGCGGCTGCAACTGCTTGCGGCCGCGGGCGTGCCGAATTATTTCGGGCCGCAGCGATTCGGGCGCGAGGGCGGCAACCTGCACCGGGCGGTCGCATGGGCCGCCGGCGGCACGGGGCCGCGGGACCGCAACCAGCGTGGCTTTGCACTCTCCGCCGCGCGCAGTTTCCTGTTCAACACCGTGCTCGGCGCACGCGTCGCGCGCGGCGACTGGAACCTGGTCCTGCCGGGCGAAGCGGTCATGCTCGATGGTCGCCGCAGCTTTTTTCACGCACCGGAAATCGACGCGAGTCTCCAGCTCCGCTGCCTGGAGATGGACGTGCATCCGAGCGGCCCGTTGCCCGGCCGAGGAGCGGTTACCGTGTCGCTGCTGGCTGCCGAGATCGAGGCGGCGGCGCTCGCCCCGCACGCGTCGCTCGTCGAATTACTGGTGCGTGAACGCCTGGAGCACCAACGGCGCAGCCTGCGTTTGCCGGTCCGCGAGTTCGAATGGCAGTTCGTGGACGCAGGCTGCCTCGTGTTGCGGTTCTCGTTGCCGCGTGGCGCGTTCGCGACCGCCGTGCTGCACGAGTTGCTGGCCGACGCGTGGGACAGCGTCGAAGGCGACGACGATTAGCTGCGCCGGCCGCGTTCGCGGGACATGGCCCCAGCCGATTTACCGGTTGCCGTGCGTCCATGCGCCGGCGCCTGCGCGGCAACCGGCCCGAGCAGCACGAGGACCGCGCCGCCGCCGCCGTCGGCGGGCCGCGCCGCAACGTACGCCAGCACGTTTTCGACACGCTGCAACCAGTGTTCCGCGACGTGCTTCAGGACTGGCCCGCCGGGCCCCGAGCGCAGTCCCTTGCCATGGATGACGCGCACGCAACCAAGGTCGCGACGCACGCAGTCGCGCAGGAACTCGAGCAGGGCGTCGTGCGCGGCATGGCGGGTCAGCCCGTGCAGGTCGATTTCGGCCTCGATCGCGATCTGGCCGCGACGCAGCCGGCGCCAGGCATCGTCCGCAAGGCCCGCACGCCGGAACGCTGCCGCGTCGCCGACGCCGACCGTCGCCGCACCGGCCGGCGGCGCGGGACTCTCGCGCAGGACGTCGCCGCGCACGGCGCGCGCAGGCTTCGCGGCCCCGACCGGTCGCGACGGTCGCACGACGCCCTGGCGCACGCGCAAAGGTCGCACGTTCTTCATTGCGCGCCTGAATTCGGCTGTGTCGTCGTCCTGCACGCTCATCCTGGGACGGAGTTCGCTTCCGGGGCGGGTCGGGATTCCAGTATAGTTGCGGCGCGTCCGCGGCCAACCCCGTCATTGCTGGGGCCCAGAACGACACGGTCCCCACGCCCTTGAGAATTCTTGTCAGCAACGATGACGGCTATCGCGCGGAGGGCCTGCAGCACCTCGTCGACGCGCTGCGTCCGCTCGCCGACCTGACCGTGGTGGCGCCGGATCGCAATCGCAGCGGGGCCAGCAACTCGCTCACGCTCGACGTGCCGCTGCGCGTGTCCGAGTACGGCGAGCACATGTACTTCGTCAACGGCACGCCGACCGATTGCGTCCACCTCGCGATCTCGGGCCTGTTCGAGCAGGAGCAGGACCAGGACATGGTCGTGTCCGGCATCAACGACGGCGCGAACCTCGGCGACGACGTGCTCTACTCGGGCACCGTTGCGGCGGCGGTGGAAGGGCGCTTTCTCGGCCTGCCCGCCATCGCGATTTCGCTGGTGCTGCGCGACGGCCGTCATTTCGACACCGCGGCCCGCGTGGCGAGCGAACTCCTGTTGCGCCTGGCGCGCACGCCGCTGCATGCATCGATGATCCTGAACGTCAACGTGCCCGACCTGCCGTACGAGCGGCTGCGGGGCTTCAAGTCGACGCGACTCGGTTATCGGCACCGGTCCGAGCCCGTCGTGCGCGCGTCCGATCCGCGCGGCCGCCCGGTGTACTGGGTGGGGCCGCCCGGGGGCGGCGACGATGCGGGGGAGGGCACGGATTTTCACGCCGTGGCCGGGGGCTACGTGTCGGTCACGCCGCTGCAGGTCGACCTCACCCGGCATGCCGCGATCGCGGACATCGACGAGTGGCTGCGCGGGCGCGGCGAATGACGGCGCTGGCAGTCCCCGCACCATGAGCGACCAGACGCGAGTCAGCGGCATCGGCATGACCTCGGCGCGTACGCGCGAACGGCTCATTGCACGCCTGCGGGAGCAGGGCATCACGAACCCGGACGTGCTCGAACGCATTCGCAGCGTGCCGCGTCACCTGTTCGTGGACGAGGCGCTCGCGAGCCGCGCCTACGAGGACACGGCGCTGCCTATCGGCCACGGCCAGACGATCTCGCAACCATACATCGTCGCGCGCATGACGCAGGCGCTGCTCGAGGCAGGCAAGCCGCGCAAGGTGCTCGAAGTCGGCACGGGTTGCGGGTACCAGACCGCGGTGCTGGCGCCGCTCGTGGTGACGGTCTACAGCATCGAGCGAATCGCGGTCCTGCAGCAGCGCGCACGGCGGGTGCTGCGCGACCTGCGGATCGGCAACGTGCACATGCGGCACGGCGACGGTTTCGAGGGCTGGCCGCCGTTTGCGCCGTTCGACGGCATCATCGTGGCGGCCGCCGCGTATTCCGTGCCTTCGGCGCTGCTCGAGCAGCTCGGCGAGGGTGGACGGCTCATCATTCCGGTGGGGCCCGACCGCGAGCAGCAGTTGCTGCGCATCACCCGGCGCGGGGACCGGCTCGAACGCGAGGTGCTCGGCCCGGTGACCTTCGTGCCGCTGCTGCAAGGCCTCGCCTAGTCCGCTGCGACGATGAGCGCCGCGGCGACCGCGCGTCCTTCCGCCACCAGCAGGTTGTAGGTGCGGCATGCCGCTGCGGTGTCCATGATCTCGACGCCGATGCGGCGCTCGTAGAGCAGGGCCAGCAGCGACTGCGACGGAAACTGCTGGCGTGGACCGGTGCCGAGCAGCACGACCTCCGGAGCGAGGTCGAGGAGCGGCTCGAAGTCCGCGCTCACGAGGTCGGCGAACGATACCGGCCGCCAGGGCGCGAGCAGGGCGGCCGGGCTGACGATTGCGCTCGTCGTGAGCGTGCGGTCGCCGACGCGCAGTGCGCCCGGCGCGTAGCCGCGAATCAAGTGGGCGCCCGCGGGCGCGTCGAGGTGCAGCTTCATGCGAACAACATACTGCAAGGCCGCGCGCAGGTCATCGGGCCGGCCCGATGCGCGTGGACGCGCAGGATGACCAGGCCGCGCATTCACGTCGCGGTGCCCTGGCTCGCGGCTGCTGTGCGCGAAGCACGCGAGTCGGGAACTCTGCCCGGCGTGCCCGCGTTGTGCTGGCTGGCGGGACGTGGCAACCGTGCGCCCGCCGTGCCCGGCAGCTGGCGTCATTGGCTGCTGCAGGCTGCAGGCGAAGCCGATCCCGACGCACTCCTCGCGCGCTGGCCCGCCGGTCCGTCCGTGGCAACCGCGACCGGCGCGGCCCGCAGTCCGGGACAGGCCACCTGGGCCCGGGCGCAGCCAGTGCATCTCACGACCGGCATCGACCACTTGCGCATGTCGCCGCTGCAGCGCGCCGCCATGAACGTCGAGGAGGCAGCGGCGATCGCCGCGACGTTCAACGCGCACTTCGCCGCCCGCGGTTACGAGCTCCGCGGCAAGTCGGCGGACACCTGGGTGTTGCACTGTGCGGCGGCGATCGAATGCCGCACGCACGACCCGGCAGGCCTCGTCGGCCAGAACGTGCACGATTTCATGCCGGGCGGCACGCATGGCGCGCTGGTGCGCAGCCTCATGAACGAAATGCAGATGCTGCTGCACGAGCATCCGGTCAACGAGCAACGCCGGCAGCGACGCGAATCGCCGGTGAACGCCGTCTGGCCCTGGGGCTTCGGGCCGGTGCCTGACCAGGCGGGCCAGGCCGATGCCGAACGAGGTGGCGCGCACGCGAGCCGATGGCCGCTCAGCACGGACGATGCATGGCTGCACGGTCTCTGGTGCCTGCGCGGCGGCCAGTCGCAATGGCTGGCGGGGCCGCAGCTGCCACTGGACCCGGCGGGCGATCGCCTGATCGCAATGTCGGTGCCGCGCGGGACAGGCAGCGAGGACGCGCTGCAGGACGCCGAGTCGCACCACTTCGCCCCGCTGCGCGCCGCGTTCGGGGCCGGGCGCATCGGCCGGCTCGAGGTCCACGCTGGAGAACTGCTGATCGCGCTCGACTCCCGGGCCCGCTACCGGATCTGGCGCAGCCCCCTCGACGCAGCGAAGTTGTTCGCTTGACCGCGCGTCGACGCATCCTGCGCCGGGTCGTGCACGTCGACATGCAGGAGCGCCTGCCTGCGACGCTGCATCCGGTACTGCGGCGCGTGTACGGTGCGCGTGGCCTGCTGGATCCAGGCGAGCTGGAACTCCGCCTCGAGCGCCTGTTGCCGGTCAGTTCGCTCGACGGTGTCGAACACGCCGCGGAATTGCTGTTCGCACGCTTGCGCTCACGCGGCAAGGTGCTGGTGATCGGCGACTTCGATGCGGACGGCGCCACGAGCACGGCGCTCATGATGCGGCACCTGGCGCGGCTCGGTTTCGAGCAGCCGGAATTCCTCGTACCGGACCGGTTCCGTTTCGGCTACGGGCTGACACCGGAGATCGTGCGCGTCGCCGCCGCCCGCAAGCCGAGCCTGATAGTGACCGTCGACAACGGTGTGTCGTCCCTCGACGGGGTTGCCGAAGCGCGGCGGCACGGCATCGACGTGCTGGTCACGGATCATCACCTGCCCGGCCGGGTCCTGCCGGACGCGGCGTGCATCGTGAACCCGAACGCGCCAGGCGCGGCGTTCGCGTCGAAGGCGCTGGCAGGTGTCGGCGTCGCTTTCTACGTCATGGCGGCGCTGACGCGCCTCATGCGCGACCGCGCTGCGCTGCCGGCCGGCATCGACACGAATCCGGCGCAATGGCTCGACCTCGTCGCGCTCGGCACCGTGGCCGACGTGGTCCCGCTCGACTACAACAACCGCATCCTCGTGGCACAGGGACTGCTGCGCATACGCCGCGGGCGCTGCGCGGCCGGATTGCGGGCGTTGCTCGAGGTCTCGGGCCGCGCGTTGCCCGCCATCGTCGGCCAGGACCTCGGCTTCCAGGCGGGACCGCGCCTGAACGCCGCTGGCAGGCTCGAGGACATGACGCAAGGCGTGCGTTGCCTCGTCACGGACGATCCCGCCGAGGCCCGCGAACTGGCCGGGCGCCTCGCGCAGTTGAACACGGACCGGCGCGCGATCGAGACGAAAATGCAGCAGGAGGCACTCGAACAACTCGACGCGCGCGTTGCCGGGCTCCACGGCCGGCTTCCCGCCGGGATCTGCGTGTTCGATTCCGCCTGGCACCAGGGCGTGATCGGGCTCGTTGCGTCGCGCGTCAGGGAGAAGCTGCATCGCCCGGTCATCGCATTCGCTCCCGCGGACCCGGGGTGGGTCAAGGGCTCGGCACGGTCCGTGCCCGGAGTGCACGTGCGCGACGTGCTGGACGCGGTCGCGACGCGCCATCCGGGTCTGCTCGACAAGTTCGGCGGTCACGCCATGGCGGCGGGAATGACCCTGCGCGAGAACGACGTGCCCGAGTTCGAGCGCGCCTTCGCGGCCGAGGTCGAGCGGTGGATCGACGACGACACGCTGGCGGGGCACCTGCACACGGACGGCGCGCTGCTGCCGGGCGAATTCGACGTGACTACCGCCGTCGCATTGCGCGAGGGCGGCCCGTGGGGTCCAGGCTTTCCGGAACCTGCGTTCGACGGGGAGTTCGGCGTGATCGAGTCGCGCATCGTGGCCGACCGCCACCTGAAGCTGCGGCTGCGCGCCTCCTCCGGGGAAGCCGTGGATGCGATCGCATTCCGGTACTGCGACGATGCGCGGGCGCCGCCCATCGTGGCGCAGGATCGCGTCGAACTCGTCTACCGCGCCGCCGTGGACGAATATTCGGGCAGCCGCAAACTGCAACTCATCTCGGAGTGGATCGCCGTGGCGGAGTAGTGCCCCCGCGGCACGATGCACGGCCGGGAATGCTAGAATCCGAGATTCGTTCCAGCATTTCGACACGCGCCCACCATGGAAATCAACCCCATCCGTCGCTCGATCGAGGACCTCACGCAGCGCACCCACGCGCTCAGGGGGTACCTTTGACTACGATGGGAAGAGCGAGCGCCTGACCGAGGTCCTGGGTGAACTCGCCGACCCGGCGGTGTGGTCGAAACCGGAGCGTGCGCAGGAACTCGGGCGCGAACGCACGAAGCTCGAAGGGGTGGTCGGCACGCTCGACCGCATGCACACGAGCCTGAACGAGGCGGCCGAACTGCTCGACATGGCCGAGGCCGAAGGCGACGAGGCCGTGGCGCACACGGTGGAGCGCGACCTGGTGCGGGTCGACGACGAGCTGAAGCGCCTCGAATTCAAGCGCATGTTTCCAGGCGTAATGGACGCGCACAACGCGTTCCTCGACATCCAGGCGGGTGCGGGCGGCACGGAGGCGCAGGACTGGGCGCAGATGCTGATGCGCATGTATTTGCGCTGGGGCGACAAGAACGGGTTCAAGACCGAGGTCATCGACTCGAGCGACGGCGAAGTCGCGGGCATCAAGAGCGCGACGATCCTGTTCGAAGGCGAATACGCCTACGGCTGGCTGCGCACCGAGACCGGAGTGCATCGCCTGGTCCGCAAGAGTCCTTTCGATTCGAACGCGCGCCGGCACACGTCGTTCGCCTCCGTGTTCGTCTCGCCCGAGGTCGACGACGACATCAACATCGACATCAACCCGGCCGACCTCGAAATGGACGTCTACCGTTCGAGCGGGGCCGGCGGCCAGCACGTCAACAAGACCGAGTCCGCCGTGCGCATCCGGCACATGCCTTCCGGAATCGTGGTCGCGTGCCAGAGCGAGCGCAGCCAGCACAAGAACCGCTCGACCGCGATGAAGATGCTGAAGGCGAAGCTCTACGAACTCGAGGTCAACAAGCGCAACGCGGCCGCCAAGGTGCTGGAGGACTCGAAGTCGGACGTGAGCTGGGGCAACCAGATCCGCTCCTACGTGCTCGACCAGTCGCGCATCAAGGACCTCCGCACCGGCGTCGAAATCGGCAACACGGGCGCCGTCCTGGACGGCGACCTGAATCCTTTCCTCGAGGAAAGCCTCAAGCAGGGCCTGTAGCGTTCGGGCCGGGCGACGCGGCCGCGACGACGGCACCCAGGGTGACGCGGTGGACGAACTCAAGGCGGACAAGATGGCAGACGACCAGACCGTTGTTCCGGACGAGAATCACCTGATCGCGGAGCGCAGGGCCAAGCTCGAGCGGTTGCGGGAGCGCGGCCCAGCGTTTCCGAACGACTTCCGGCGCAATGCGTCCGCCGGGGACCTGCACACGGGATACGGCGATCGCGCGACGGAATGGCTCGACGCGCACGCGACGCCCGTGATGGTCGCCGGCCGCATGATGGCCAAGCGGGTGATGGGCAAGGCGTCGTTTGCCAGGATCACGGATCGCAGCGGATCGATCCAGCTGTTCCTGCAGCAGGCCGCTCTCGGCGACGTCTACGAGGAATTCAAGGGCTGGGACGTGGGTGACATCGTCGGCGCGGAGGGCACGCTCTTCAAGACCCGCACGGGCGAGTTGTCGGTGAAGGTCGAGCGGCTGCGCCTCCTGGTGAAGTCCCTGCGACCGCTGCCCGACAAGTGGCATGGCCTCGCGGACGTCGAACAACGCTACCGGCAGCGCTACGTGGACCTGATCGTCAGCGAGGAGAGCCGGGAGGTGTTCCGCACGCGCACCCGCATCGTGCAGTACCTGCGGCGCTTCCTCGACGCGCTCGATTTCATGGAAGTCGAGACGCCGATGCTGCAGGTCATTCCCGGCGGCGCCGTGGCGAAGCCGTTCGTGACGCATCACAACGCGCTCGACCTGGACATGTTCCTGCGCATCGCGCCGGAGCTCTACCTGAAGCGCCTGGTGGTCGGCGGGTTCGAGCGCGTCTACGAGATCAACCGCAATTTCAGGAACGAGGGACTGTCCACGCGGCACAACCCCGAGTTCACGATGCTCGAGCTGTACCAGGCGTACGCCGATTACCGCGATCTCATGGACATGGTCGAGCGCATGTTCCAGGGCATCGCCGACGCGGTCTGCGGGAAGCAGCGGGTCGACTACCAGGGCGAGACGTTCGACTTCGGCTCGGCGTTCCGCCGTGTCACGATCGAGGACCTCGTGGTGCACTTCAGTCCCGGCATCGAGCGGACGCGGCTGCGCGAGGTCGACTACCTGCGGGAGATCTGCTCGAGGCTCGGCATCACGGTCAAGCCGCATGACGGTGCCGGCAAGCTCCAGGTCGAGATCTTCGAGAAGACCGCCGAGCACCGGCTGACGCAGCCGACGTTCGTCTATGCGTACCCGGCGGAAGTTTCGCCGCTCGCGCGCCGCAACGATTCGGACCCGTTCCTGACCGATCGCTTCGAATTCTTCGTCGGCGGCCGCGAAATCGCCAACGGCTTCTCCGAGTTGAACGACGCGGAGGACCAGGCCGCGCGATTCCGCGAGCAGGTGGCGCGCAAGAGCGACGGCGACGAGGAGGCGATGTATTACGACGCGGACTACGTGCGCGCCCTGGAATACGGCCTGCCGCCGACGGCGGGGCTCGGCATCGGCATCGATCGCATGGTCATGCTGTTCACGAACCAGCCGTCGATTCGCGACGTGCTGCTCTTCCCGCACATGAAGCCGGAATGAGCCCCGCTGCCGCGCCTACGCGTGGCTGACGACCGGGTAGGGCAGTGGCAACGGCTCGGCCACGCGACCGTCCTCGAGCAGGAGCGGGCGCTGGCCGGCGTCGAGATTCGTTACCGCGAGCAACTCGACACCCGCGGCAGTCGTGGCGCTCATGAGCACGTCCGCGACTTTCACGCCGTCGAGATGCAGGCCCTGGAGTGGCGCGGGCGCCGGGCCCGCGGGCAGCCGAAAACGCAACGTGCGCCGCTTCACCCGCCCCAGGTGCTGGGTGCGGGCGATGATCTCCTGCCCCGTGTAGCAGCCCTTGGCGAAACTGACGCCTTCGAGCAGGTCGAGATTCAGCATCTGTGGAGTGAACTGCTCGGTGGTGGCCGCGAACACCTGCGGCAGGCTCGCCGCGACATCGGCGGCGACCCAGTCCGCCTGGCCCTGCGGGTCGGGTCGCGACAGCGAGAGGCCGCTGATCGATCGCCAGGCCGACGGCGGCGCCGCCATGACCTCGCGTCCGGGAGCGTAGTGGAAGGAGACAACCTCGGCCGCGCCCGCCATCGGCACGGGCGACATCGTCATCGCCGCGTCGTCCAACATCTCGCGCCCCGCCCGGCTCGCAGTGGGTCCGGAGAACAGGGTGCCCACGTGCAGCTCGGTCGCCTGCTGGATCTCGACCTTCGAGCGCAACACGAACTTGCGCAACTGCCCGGCGAGCCGCGGCAGGAGATCGGCCGGCAGCAGTGCGTAGACCGCCTCGTCCAGTTGCCGGAATCGCACGATCGCGATCACGCGCCCCTGGTTCGTGCAGCACGCCGAGAGCTGCGTGCGGCCGTCCGCCAGCAAGCGGGCATCGTTCGTGAACTGGCCCTGCAGGAAGTCGACAGCGTCCCGGCCGCCCACTCGCAATACGCCGAGCGATGGCAGGAGGACTGCGCGCAACTCCTGGGTGCTGTCGTCGTTCATTTGCGGGCGGATTCTAATGCATGGAGCCCCGGCCGACCCCGCGCGTGGCGATTCGAGGGTTTGCGACGAGCAGACTGCGGCGACCGCCGGGGTCGCGACGGTGGAGAACACGCGCGGTATCTGGCAGACTTTGCTGCTGAAACATGCACGCGTCACAAGAAGAGCAACCAGTCTCCCAGCCCGCGCCGGCGGCCGCTGCCCATCCCGGCATCCCGCTCCCTGCGGTCGCGCCGTTGCCGCAGCCGGCGCCGCGTGAAATCGGGGGGCGCGACGGCCCCGAACCCACGCGCTTCGGGGATTGGGAGAAGGCCGGGCGCTGCATTGACTTCTAGCGGCACGGCTCCCGGGAGGTAAACACGCATGGCGCAGCCTGAACGGCCGTTGTCCCCGTTCCTGCATTACCGCTGGACGTACACCAACACGCTGTCGATCCTGCACCGCGTCACGGGCGTAGTGCTCGCGGCGTGTTTCTTCCTCCTGGTTTACTGGCTGGCGGCAGCCGCCGCGGGTCCCGAACGGTACGCCGCGGCCCTCGACACGGTCCGCTCGCCGCTGGTGCGCCTCGTGCTGCTTGGCGGCCTGTTCTCGTTCAGCTATCACCTGCTGAACGGTGTCCGGCATCTTTTCTGGGACGCGGGTTACGGCTTCGAACTGCCGGTCGCGCGCAAGAGCGGCTGGGCCGTGGCGATCGCGGCCGTCGTGCTGACGGCACTGCTCTGGTGCGCGCTGGACCTATCGATCGGAGGTGCGGCATGAGCCTGCGCAGCCCTCTCGGTAAGGTGCTCGGCCGCGGGTCCGCCAGGGGCGGCTCGGGCCACTGGTACGCGCAGCGTGTCACGGCCGTTGCGCTGGTGATCCTGGGACTCTGGTTCGTGGCGTCGCTGGTCCTCATGGACGGCGTGTCCTACGAGGCGGTGGTCTCCTGGCTGCGCGCACCATTTTCCGCGGCGATGGCGCTGTTGCTCGTCCTCGTCTCGGCATACCACGCGCACATCGGCCTGCAGGTCGTATTCGAAGACTACGTCGCCGACCACGGCACGCGCATGGTAGCCCTGATCGCGGTCAAGTTCGCGCTCGCGACGGCCGCCCTGATCGGCGTGCTCGCAGTGCTGCATATCGCTTTCGGAGTCCCGGCATGACCTCGGCCTACCCGTTCACGGACCACACTTACGACGTCATCGTGGTCGGCGCCGGCGGCGCCGGTCTGCGCGCGACATTCGGCCTCGCGGAGCAGGGCCTCAAGACCGCGTGCATCACCAAGGTGTTCCCGACACGGAGCCACACCGTGGCCGCGCAGGGTGGCATCAGCGCCGCGCTCGGCAACATGGGCGAGGACGACTGGCGCTTCCATTTCTACGACACGATCAAGGGTTCGGACTGGCTCGGCGACCAGGACGCGATCGAGTTCATGTGCAAGGAAGCGCCGGCCGCGGTCATCGAGCTGGAGCACTACGGCGTGCCGTTCTCGCGCACCGAGGACGGCCGCATCTACCAGCGCCCCTTCGGCGGCATGACGACGCACTACGGCAAGGGCATCGCGCAGCGCACCTGCGCCGCCGCGGACCGCACTGGCCACGCGATGCTGCACACGCTCTACCAGCAGTCGCTGAAGCACGAGGCGCGTTTCTTCGTCGAATACTTCGCCATCGACCTGATCATGGAGGACGGCGCCTGCCGGGGGGTCGTCGCGCTCGACATGGCCGACGGCACCTTGCACCGCTTTCGCGCGCACAAGGTGATCATCGCGACCGGCGGTTACGGCCGCGCGTTCTTCTCGTGCACGTCGGCCCACACCTGCACGGGCGACGGCGGCGGCATGGCCCTGCGCGCCGGCCTGCCCCTGCAGGACATGGAATTCGTGCAGTTTCACCCGACCGGCATCTACGGCGCGGGTTGCCTGATCACGGAAGGCGTGCGCGGGGAAGGTGGTTACCTCACCAACTCGGCTGGCGAGCGCTTCATGGAGCGTTACGCGCCGAACGCCAAGGACCTCGCCTCGCGCGACGTCGTGAGCCGCTCGATGACGATCGAGATCCGCGAAGGCCGGGGCGTGGGCCCGCAGAAGGATCACATCCACCTGCACCTCGAGCACCTGGGCGCGGCCGTGATCAACGAGCGCCTGCCAGGCATCGCCGAGACGACGCGCATCTTCGCGGGCGTGGACGTCACCCGCGAGCCCATTCCGGTGCTGCCGACCGTGCACTACAACATGGGCGGAATTCCCTGCAACGTGCACGGCGAGGCCGTCACGCTGCGCAATGGCGATCCCGATTCGGTCGTCGCGGGCCTCATGGCCGTCGGCGAGGCTGCGTGCGTGTCCGTGCATGGCGCCAACCGCCTCGGCTCCAATTCGCTGCTCGACCTGGTCGTGTTCGGCCGCGCCGCCGCGCACCAGTGCGGCCGCACGATCAAGCCCGGCACGACGCACAGGCCGCTGCCGAAGGACGCCGGCGACCTGGCGGTCAGCCGACTCGATCGTTTCCGCAATGCCAGGGGCAAGCGGCGCACCGCGGAAATCCGCCTCGACATGCAGCGCGTCATGCAGGACCACGCCGCGGTGTTCCGCACCGGCGAGACGCTCGACGACGGCGTGCGCAAGCTCGCGGCCGTGTACGAGTCGTTCGCCGAAGTGCAGGTCACTGATCGTTCGCTGGTCTGGAACACCGACCTGGTCGAGACGCTCGAGCTGGACAACCTGCTCGCCCAGGCGCTCGTGACGATCAATTCCGCGGCGAACCGCAAGGAAAGCCGCGGAGCGCACGCCCGCGAGGACTTCAGCGAGCGCGACGACAAGGAATGGATGAAGCACACGCTCGCGTGGGTGAGCCCGGCGGGCAGGGTGAGCATCGACTATCGTCCAGTGCACCTGAACACGCTCACCCGGGACGTCGAACCGATCCCGCCGAAAGCCCGCACGTACTGACGCGCGTCCTTCGCCACCACATCGATACAGTCGGCAGCAGCACCCATGGCGCAATTTCGACTTCCCGAAAATTCCAGGGTCCAGGCCGGGACCAGCCATCCGGCTGCGGCCGGCGCCAGGAACCTGAAGACGTTCCGCGTCTATCGCTTCGACCCGGACACGGGCCAGAAGCCACGGGTCGACGTCTACCAGGTGGACATGGACACCTGCGGGCCCATGGTTCTCGACGCGCTGATCAAGATCAAGAACGAAGTCGATGCGACCCTGACGTTCCGTCGCTCCTGCCGCGAGGGCATCTGCGGCTCGTGTGCGATGAACATCGACGGCGTCAACACGCTCGCCTGCACGAAGGCCATTGGCGACATCAGGGGCGACGCGAAGATCTACCCGTTGCCGCACCTGCCGGTGATCAAGGACCTCGTTCCCGACCTCACCAACTTCTACGCCCAGTACGCCTCGGTGAAACCCTGGCTGCAGACGCGCACGCCGGCGCCGCCGGACCGCGAACGCCTGCAGTCGAAAGAGGACCAGGAAAAGATCGACCGCCCGTCGGCCTGCATCCTGTGTGCGTGCTGCTCGACGAGTTGCCCGTCCTACTGGTGGAACAGCGACCGGTTCCTCGGCCCGGCGGCGCTGCTTGCAGCCTATCGCTGGATCATCGACACGCGTGACGACGCGACCGGCGAGCGCCTCGACGAACTCGAGGACCCGTTCCGCCTTTATCGCTGCCACACGATCATGAACTGCGCGCAGGCCTGTCCGAAGGACCTGAATCCTTCGAAGGCGATCGCGGAGATCAAGAAAATGATCGTGGAGCGGCAGCATTGAGGCGTGCTCCGCCCGGCCGCCGGGCGGGGCGGCGAGTCGCGATGCCCACCGAGGAAACGCCGTCGCGCGAGCTGTCCCGGTTGCGCTGGCGTTGCCGGCGCGGTATGCGCGAACTCGACGTGCTGTTGATACGCTACCTCGAGCAGGAATTTCAACTCGCGTCCGCCGCGGAACGCGACGCGTTCGTGCAGTTGCTCGAACTGCCCGACCCCGACCTCTTCGGGTATCTTGTCGGCCGGACCACTCCCGACGAGGCCATCGAGCGTGACGTCGTCGCGCACATACGCCGTGACCAGCCTTGAGTTGCCGGCCCGCAGCGTCGCGCAGCGGGCGACCATGGCGCTGGTCGCCCTGGCGGCCGGATGTGCCGCCTGGGCGTCGCTCCGCCAGGAGGCGCCCGGATTCGCGGTCGCCGCACTGACGGTGGGGATCCTCGTGCTTGGCAAGTTGGCAGGGAACTGGACTCAGTCGAGAACTGCTCCGCGGCGCTGGGTCCAGTCGAGCCCCGGCGGTCGACTGCAACTGCGGCTCGAGGACGGCTCCGCCTACCCGCTGCGGCTCCGGCCTGCGACCCGCATGCTGGGACCCTCGGTTTTCCTCGATGCCGACTGCGAGGTCGAAGGACGACCGTTGCGGTTGCGCGCGTGGCTCACGCCCTGGGACCTGCCGCGCGACACGCTGCGCCTCTGGAGCATCGTCCTGCAGGCGGGCGGTCGGGCGGCTCTTTCGTGACGGCGTGCCCGTTGCTGTAGCCTACCCATGCGGTGCATGCCGAACTTTCCCCCGCCGGACGAGTCTATGAAGTCGCGAGAAACCGGGGACGACGATGCCCAGCAGCCGGCAGCCGGCGTGGAGCAGAGCGACCTCGAACTCGTCAGGCGGGCCCAGCGCAACGAACGTGGGGCGTTCGATCTGCTGGTGCTCAGGTATCAACACAAGGTCGTGAAGTTGGTGGCGCGGCTATTGCGCGATCAGACCGAGGCCGAGGACGTCGCCCAGGAAGCCTTCGTCAAGGCGTACCGGGCGCTCGGCTCGTTCCGCGGCGACAGCGCATTCTACACCTGGCTCTATCGCATCGCGGTCAACACGGCCCGCAATGCGATCGCCTCGCGCCAGCGCCGGCCCCTCGACTACGAGTCCGAGCTTTCGGAATCGGAGCAGTCCGCGCTCGCATCGAAACTGCGTCACACGGACACGCCCGAAGCGAACGTGTTGTCGGAGGAGATCCGCACGACGGTCAACCAGGCCATCGAGCAACTGCCCGAGGACCTGCGCACGGCCATCGTGCTGCGCGAAGTTGAGGGTTTGAGTTACGAAGAAATCGCGGCGGCGATGGATTGCCCCGTGGGCACGGTGCGATCGCGAATATTCCGTGCCCGCGAAGCCATCGACCGCAGCCTCAAGCCGCTGCTCGACTGATGCCATTGCCCGAGTGATGATCGTTCGACTGGAAGTACCATGACAGTCCAGATTCGTGAACAGGTTTCGGCTTTGCTCGACGGCGAGTTGCCGCACGACGAAATGGGCCTGCTGCTGCGCAGGCTCGAGCGCGACGCCGAGTTGCGCCGCGCGTTCGGCAGTTATGCGCTGATAGGCGAATCGTTGCGCGCCCCAGGCCAGCCACTGGCCAGCCCGTCGTTCGCGGCACGAGTCGGCGCGGTGATCGGGACGCCCGAAGCCGACGGTGCCTCGGCCGGCGCACGAATCCCGACGGCGCCGAAGCACGCGCTGCATCTCAAGGGGCCGCTCGCCGCCACGGCGATCGCCGCGAGCGTCGCAGTGGCGGCCGTGATGTTGCTGCGTCCGATCGGCGGACCGGCGCCGATCGCGGCCATCGATCACCAGTACGAGGCGGCGCGGCCCGTGGCCGCGGCGGCTTCGAGCCCGACGCCGGCCCAGAGCCAGCGCCTCGCCAGCTACATGGTCGCCCACAGCCAGTTCTCGACGCCGATGGTCCGCCGCAACGTGTGGTCGGGGCTGCTCGCCGCCGATCCCGGCATCTCTCGCGTCTCGTACGAGACGGGAGAGGCACCCTGAATGAGGCGGTCGGCGCTACCGCTCGTGGCCCTGTCCCTGTCATTGGGCCTTGCGATCACGCCGGCACATGCATCCCCCGAGGACGAGGCGCGCGACTGGCTCGAACGCATGTCGGAGTCGCTCGCCACGCGCAACTACGACGGGTTGTTCACGCACAGCAGCGGTGACCAGACCGAGTCGATGCGTATCGTGCACAGCGTGGCCGAGGGCCGCAGCCTCGAGCGGCTGGTCTCGCTGGACGGGAGCGGGCGCGAGATCGTCCGCACGCCGCAGGAAGTGCACGCGTACCTTCCCGATCGCCGCGTCGTGCTGGTCGAGCCGCGCACGGACGACGGCTCGTTGCTGAAGGCACTGCCGACGCCGGGCCCGAAGCTCGACGCGTTCTACGAGTTGTCGATGCGCAAGGGCACCCGCCTGCTCGGGCGCGAAATCCAGGTCATCGACGTACGCCCGAAGGACGCCTATCGCTACGGGTACCGGCTCTGGCTCGACGCGGAGACCGCGATGCCGCTGCGCTCGGTGGTCAGCGACGGTGCGGGACGACCGATCGAGCAGATCTCGTTCACCCGCCTCGAGATGCGGGACAGCATTCCCGGCCGCGACGTCGAACCGGCCGTGGACGCCACTGGCTTCCAGTGGGTGCGCACCGGCCGCAAGCTCGCCATGCCCCAGCTGCCGGCCAACGGCTGGCGTCCGCTCAGGATTCCACCAGGATTCCGCCTCGTCGCGAGCCGCCTGCAGGTCCTGCCGGGATCGCCCATGCCGGCGCAGCACCTGATTTTCTCGGACGGCATCGCGGCGGTGTCCGTATTCATCGAGCCGGGCGCGCCGACCGGTTCGCGGCCACCGGAGTCGTCGCGCATGGGTTCGGCGAACGCCTACTCGACCAGCATCCAGGGACACATCGTCACCGCGGTCGGCGAAGTCCCGCCGGCGACGGTGCGCGACATCGCGAGTTCGCTGGCGCCGGTCCGCGACGCTACGGTCGCGAGCAAGCCCGTCGTGCAGGCCCCCTGATTCCACGTGGGCAAGATGGCGGGAACCGTCGTCGAGCTGCGTGGCGGGCAGGCCGTCATCGCTTGCAGCCTCCAACCCCTTGATTGTCCCCAGTGTGGCGCGGGCCGGGGTTGCAGCTGGCAACGCGTGCCCGCCTCGAGATCGCTCGAGGTGCCGCTGCAGCCGGACAGTGCGCTGCGGCCAGGCGACCCGGTTCTCCTCGAGGTGAGCGACGGCGGCCTGTTGCGCGCGGCCGGCAGGCTCTACCTGCCGCCGCTCGCCGGTTTGCTGCTCGCACCCGCGCTCCTGCGCGCGGCCCAGCCCGACACTGGCATCCTGCCCCTTGCGGCGGCCATGGCCGGGCTCCTGGCGGGCTGCCTCGTCGCGCGCCGCTGGGCCCGGCTGCCGCCGCCGATCGTGTTGCGTGCTGCGTCGCCGCCCTGCGGTCCCGCGACGCGCGACAGGTCGGCGTGAGGGTGGCCGCGCAGTTCATTCTCTACGTCCGCGACGGGTGCCACCTCTGCGAGCAGTTCCTGCTCGATTTTTCACTCGATTTTCCCGCGGCGGCGCACACGCTGCAGATGCTGGACGTCGATCTGGACCCGGACCTGGCCGTGCGGTTCGGCCTGCGCGTTCCGGTGCTCGAATTCCGCGGCACGACGCTCTGCGAGGGCGCCTACGATAGGGTCAAGGTGGAGCGGTTCGTCGGGCTATAATCGCGCCTTTTGCGGGGCCCGAACCCGGCCCGCAACGTCACCGAAGCCCCGATGCAACTGATCCGCAACTTTTCCATCATCGCGCACATCGACCACGGCAAGTCCACGCTGGCGGACCGGTTCATCCAGCTGTGCGGCGGGCTCGCCGAGCGCGAGATGCAGGCGCAGGTGCTCGACTCGATGGCGCTCGAGCGCGAGCGCGGCATCACGATCAAGGCCCAGAGCGTCTCGCTGCGCTACCAGGCGCGCGACGGGCAGACCTACCAGCTCAACATGATCGACACGCCGGGGCACGTGGACTTCTCTTACGAAGTCTCGCGGTCGCTCGCCGCGTGCGAAGGCGCGCTGCTCGTGGTCGACGCCGCGCAGGGCGTGGAGGCGCAGAGCGTGGCCAATTGCTACACGGCGCTCGAGCAGGGGCTCGAGGTCGTGCCGGTCCTGAACAAGATCGACCTGCCCTCGGCCGACCCGGCGAAGGTCATCAAGGAAATCGAGGAAATCATCGGCATCGAAGCCGAGGGTGCGCTGCGCGTCAGCGCCAAGACCGGCGAGAACGTGCCCGAACTGCTCGAAGCTCTGGTCGCGCGGATCCCGCCGCCGCGGGGCGATCCCGACGCGCCGCTGCAGGCGTTGATCATCGACTCCTGGTACGACAGTTACGTCGGCGTCGTGTCGCTCGTCCGCGTCATGAACGGGTCGATCAGGACCGGCCAGAAGATCCGCGTGTGGACGACCGGGCGCGCCCACCAGGTGGACAAGCTCGGGCGCTTCACGCCGAAATCGCTCGTGGCCGAGGCACTCTACACCGGCGAAGTCGGCTTCGTGATCGCGGGCGTCAAGGAGATCGACGGCGCTCCGGTCGGCGACACCATCACGAGCGACGTGCAGCCGTGCGCCGCGCCGCTGCCGGGCTTCAAGGAGATCAAGCCGCGCGTCTTCGCGGGACTCTTCCCGGTCAGCTCCGACGACTACGAGGCGTTCCGCGACGCATTGCAGAAGCTCAAGCTCAACGACTCCGCGCTGCATTACGAGCCCGAGGTGTCCACCGCGCTCGGTTTCGGCTTCCGTTGCGGATTCCTCGGCCTGCTGCACATGGACATCGTCCAGGAGCGGCTCGAACGCGAGTACCAGTTGTCGCTCGTGACGAGCGCGCCGACGGTGATCTACGAAGTGCTCACGACCGGCGGCGAAGTCGTCAACGTGGACAACCCGGCGAAGCTGCCGCCGGTGGACCGGATCGAGGAACTGCGCGAGCCGATCATCTTGGCCAGCATCCTGCTGCCGCCGGACTACGTCGGGCCGGTCATGAAGCTCTGCCTCGACAAGCGCGGCGTGCAGAAGAAGCTGCTGTACCTGGGCAACCAGGTGTCGATGCAGTGGGAACTGCCGCTCGCCGAGGTCGTGCTCGATTTCTTCGACCGCCTGAAGAGCGTGAGCCGCGGCTACGCGTCGTTCGACTACGAGTTCGACCGGTTCCAGGCGGCACCGCTGGTGCGGCTCGACATCCTGATCAACGACGAGAAAGTCGATGCGCTCTCGATCATCAGCCACCGCGACAGCGCCTACCAGCGCGGGCGCGAACTCGTGGACAAGATGCAGGAGCTGATTCCGCGGCAGATGTTCGAGGTCGCGATACAGGCCGCCATCGGCGCCCACGTGATCGCCCGCGCGACCGTCAAGGCGCTGCGGAAAAACGTCCTGGCGAAATGCTATGGCGGCGACATCAGCCGCAAGCGCAAGCTGCTCGAAAAGCAGAAAGAGGGCAAGAAGCGCATGAAGCAGCTCGGCCAGGTCGAAATTCCCCAGGAAGCGTTCCTGGCGGTGCTGCAGGTCGGTCGCAAGGAATGATCCCGCGCTTTGGCATCAATGTGATGCAAAGCATTGAATTGCCGAAATAATTACTCAATACTTCGCCGCGCTTCACGAGGTGCCGCTTGGTTTTCGATTTCTCCTTCGTCCTGGTCGCCGCCACTGCCGTCACCGGCGTGATCTGGGCCGTCGACCATTGGTACTTCCGCCCCCGGCGGCTGGCCGCAGCCGCCGACGCGAACGGCACGCCGCCCGAGCCGCTGCTCGTCGAGTACGCGCGCTCGTTCTTTCCGATCATCCTGATCGTGCTGCTGATCCGCTCGTTCCTGTTCGAGCCGTTCCGGATCCCGTCCGATTCGATGATGCCGACGCTGCTCGACGGCGATTTCATCTTCGTCAACAAGTTCACCTACGGATTGCGGCTGCCGGTGCTGAACACGGAGATCGTGGCCCTGGGCGAGCCGCAGCGCGGCGACGTCGTGGTGTTCCGCCTGCCGGCCGACCCGTCGACGAACTACATCAAGCGGCTCGTCGGCCTGCCCGGCGACCACGTCATCGTCCGCGACAAGCGCGTCTACGTGAACGGCGAACTCCAATCGGTGCAGCTCGACGGGATGTTCGAGCCGTTCGGCGGCACGCCGCTCGCGCAGGTCGGCATCGAGCAACTCGGCGCCGCGAGCCACCGCACGCTCTACATCCCCGAGCGCCCGTCGGTCGATTTCAACGACGTGGTGCCGCCGGGGCACTTTTTCTTCATGGGCGACAATCGCGACAACAGCCGCGACAGCCGTTTTCCGGAAGTGGGTTTCGTGCCTTCCGCGAACGTCGTCGGCAAGGCCGTCCGCATCTGGCTCAACTGGAACCTGCCGAACGCACCGCTCTGGGAACGTATCGGCGACCCGATCCACTAGCAAAGCAGGGAGACCCTTCGCAATGAGAGACCGTCAACGCGGCGCGACTTTCCTCGGCATCGTCGTGATCCTGCTGATCCTCGGCAGCGCGCTCTACGGCGGCATCCGGCTCGTGCCCATCTACCTCGAATACACCAAGGTGGCGCGAGCGCTGGAGCAGGTCGCCGACGAACACAGCGCCATCGAGACGAATCCGCAGCTCATTCGCAAGTCGCTCGAGCGGCGCTGGGACGTCGAGGACATCCACAGCATCGGCTGGAAGGAAATCGAGATCAAGAAGGAGGGCGACGACTACGTTATTCGCGCCGAATACGAGGCCGAGCAGCCTTTCATCGCGAACGTCTTCCTGGTCGTCAGGTTCGACAAGTCCGTGATCGTCCAGCAGTGACGCGGGCCCTTGCCGAACGCCGGTGAATGGTGCGCGCAGCAGCTCGGGTACCGCTTCCGTGACCCGGCGCTGCTCGAAGCCGCGCTCACGCATCGCAGCGCGAGCCGGCTCAATTACGAGCGGCTGGAGTATCTCGGCGACGCGGTGCTCAATTTCGTCGTCGCGCTGCTGACGTTCCGGCGCTACCCGGATGCGCCCGAAGGCGACCTGAGCCGGTATCGCGCGGCGCTGGTGAGCAGCCAGTCGCTCGCCGCGGTGGCAGGGCCGCTGGGCCTCGGCGAGCAGCTGCGCCTCGGCAGCGGCGAGTTGAAGACGGGCGGGTTCCGCCGGGACTCGATACTCGGGGACTCCCTCGAGGCGCTGTTCGGGGCGATCTACCTGGACGCGGGGCTCGAGGCCGTCGCGGCCGTGGTCGAGCGGCTGCTCGAACCGAAGCTCGGCGCGCTGCCGACCGCGGAGGCGCTCAAGGACCCGAAGACGCGGCTGCAGGAGGAACTGCAGGCGCGCGGCCTCGAGCTGCCGCGCTACGCACTGGACAAGGTGGAGGGCGAACCCCACGACCAGTGGTTTGTCGCAAGCTGTGTAGTGGACGCGCTCGGCCTGCGCGGCGCGGGGGAGGGCTCCAGCCGGCGCCGCGCCGAACAGGAAGCCGCACAGCACGTGCTCGAAGCGCTCCGGCGCGCGGGAGAGGAGCGGGCATGAACATCGAGTCGACCTCGCCGCCCGGTGGCCCCGGCCCGCCGCTCCGCTGCGGCTTCGCCGCGCTGGTCGGGCGTCCGAACGTGGGCAAGTCCACGCTGCTGAACGCGCTGCTCGGCCAGAAGGTCAGCATCGTGAGCCCGAAGCCGCAGACGACACGCACGCGCATCCACGGCGTGCTGAACCAGCCCGGCATGCAGATCATTTTCGTCGACCTGCCGGGCATACACGCCCGCCAGACGCGCGCGATGAACCGCTACATGAATCGCACCGCGCTGTCGTCGCTGGCCGATTCCGATGTCAACCTGTTCCTGGTCGAGGCGCTGCGGTGGACCGATGAGGACGAGCGCGTGCTCGGCGACTTGAAAGCCGCGGGACGGCCGATCCTGCTGCTCATCAACAAGGTGGATCGAGCACACCCGAAGGAGCGCTTGTTCCCGTACATCGAGGACCTGAGCGCGAAGGCGGAATTCGCGGAGATCGTGCCGATCTCGGCGACGCGCAAGTCGAATCTCGGCAAGCTGCCCGACCTCATCGCGCGCCACCTGCCGGAGTCGCCGGCCCTGTATCCGGAAGGACACGTGACCGACTCGCCGGACGAGTTCATGGCCGCCGAGCTCATCCGCGAGAAGCTCATGTTGCGGTTGCAGGAGGAGTTGCCGTACGGCCTCGTCGTCGAGATCGAGGGCATGGGACCGTCCGAGGACGAACCCGGCAAGCTCGTGGTGCAGGCCGTGATCTGGGTCGAACGCTCGGGGCAGAAGCCGATCGTGATCGGCAAGGGCGGCGAGCTGCTGAAAGAAGTCGGTCGCGCCGCGCGCCTGGACCTGAACCGCCATTTCGGCAAGCCCGTGCACCTCGAGCTCTGGGTCAAGGTCAAGGAGGGCTGGTCCGACGACGAGAACGCGCTGCGCAAGTTCGGGTATGAGTCGTGAGCGCATCGGCGCGGCGCGTGAGCCTCGAACCGGCCTTCCTGCTGCACCACTATCCCTGGCGCGAAACGAGCCGCGTGCTGGAACTGATGACGCGCACGCACGGCCGCGTCGCCGTGATCGCGCGCGCGTCGCGCAGCGCGCAGGGCGCGCTTGGCGGCGCGCTGCAGTTGTTCGGCGAGATGCTCGCGTCCTGGAGCGGGCGTGGCGAAATGGGCTACCTGTCCGGCGCGGAGCGCGTGAAGGCGCCGGCCACTCTGAGCGGTGACCGCCTCATGAGCGGCTTCTACGCCAACGAGCTGCTCATGAAGCTCCTGCCGCGCAACGACCCGCACCCGATGCTGTTCGATGCCTATGCGGCGCTGCTGCATCGCCTGTTCGACGTGCCGGAGGAGCCGGCCCGCGCATTGCGGATCTTCGAGCGGCGGCTGCTCGAGGAACTCGGCTGGGGCCTCAACCTCGAGCACGAGGCTGGCAGCGGCGCACCGCTCGATGCGCGCCGCAGCTACCGCTACGGGCTCGACGGCGGCGCCGAACCCGTGGATGGAGTGGCGGAGGGAACCCTGATATTTTGCGGCGCGTCGCTGCTGTCGCTTGCGCGCGACGAACTCGCCGACCCGCGCAGCCTGGCCGACGCGCGCCGGTTGCTGCGGGCGGCGCTCGACCGCTGCCTCGACGGCCGCCCGCTCAGGACTCGCGAGGTGCTGCTCGAGATGCGGGCGCACGCAGGCAAACCGGACGGAGGTTGAGGGACGTGCTGCTGACCCACCCGATCAAGCTCGGCGTCAACATCGATCACGTCGCGACGCTGCGCCAGGTGCGCGGCGTCGCGTACCCGGACCCGCTGTTTGCGGCGCTCGTGGCCGAGCAGGCCGGCGCGGACAGCATCACGCTGCACCTGCGCGAGGACCGGCGGCACATCCAGGACCACGACGTGCACCGCCTGCGGCGGGCGTTGCAGACGCGCATGAATCTCGAGATGGCCGCGACCGACGCGATGCTCGCAATTGCCCGCGAGGTGCGGCCGCACGATTGCTGCCTCGTTCCGGAGAAGCGCGCGGAACTCACGACCGAAGGCGGTCTCGACGTCGCGGGGCAGGTGCCGCGGCTGCGCGACTACTGCGCGGCACTCCGCGAAGCCGGCAGCCGGGTGTCGCTGTTCATCGATCCGGAACAGGCACAGCTCGACGCTGCGCGGGCCGCGGGCGCTCCGGTCGTGGAACTGCACACCGGCGCGTATGCCGAAGCGACCGGCGAGCGCCAGGCGATGGAGCTGATGCGGCTCGTCACGGCGGCCCGGCACGGCTCGCAGATCGGCCTCACCGTGCACGCGGGGCACGGCCTGCATTACCACAATGTCCTGCCGGTCGCGGCGGTCCCGGAGATCGTCGAGCTCAACATCGGCCACGCGATCATTGCACGGGCCGTGTTCGACGGCCTCGCGGCAAGGTCGGCAAGCACGTCGGCAGCCGTAATGTCCACATCGGTGATCGGTTCAGCCGCAACGACAACCCACTTGGTCGGTGTCGGAGCATCAGCCACCGCACGTAGTAACTGTTCGCGGAAAATTTCCGCGTTGGCAAAAAACAGCGGCGCGTCCCAACGGAAAATCACCAGTCCCTCAATGCGTTTGGCTTCGGGATGGCGAGAAGATGTCGTGATAGCTCTTCAGACCGTCCACGTGGCCGAGCTCGGCGTCGTAAGGCCGCCACGCCCGCCAGATAAAAGCGAACAACGCCAGAGCGACCGCAATAAAAATACCCGAAATGACGCCCAGCAACACCACACCAAGAAAACACACGATCGACAAGACAAACTCATCCCGCCGCAATTTATAAAGACGCAGAACACCGCGAACCTCAAAAAGCCAGATACAAGCGCAATAACGACAGCGCCGAGCACCGCGTGGGGCAGGTTCTGCAGCAGACTGGGCGCAAAAATCAACAAAAGTGCGATGCATATCGCGCCGACCACACCGGTGATTTGTGTTTTAGCGCCCGCCGATTCAGCCACAGGCGTTCGTGACGCGCTGCTGCTCACGGAAAACCCCTGAAAAAATCCGGCGGCCACATTTGCGGCGCCGAGAGCGATGATTTCCTGATTGCTGTCAACTTCTGTGCCTGACCGAGAGCAAAAGTGCGCGAAAGCGCGCTCATATCAGCAAAAGACACCAGTGCGATTGCCACCGCGGCGGCGCACAAATTGCCAAATTCGGCAAAAGAAACTGAGGGAATTTGGAATTGAGGCAAACCTTGCGGCAGCGGCCCGACCACGACGATTCCCGTCTTAGTGGATAAATCTAACACAGATGCAATGATCGTCGCGCCGACCACAGCGATTAATACCCCCGGTATTCTGGAAGCCCATCGCTTGAAACCGAGAATCACAATCAGGCAGGATAAACCGATTGCACATGCCGTCCAGTTTATTTGTCCATCCCGGATGCCTTGTATGAGGCCGCTTGTTTCCTTTAAAAAGTTATTGCCGCTTACGGAAAAACCGAGAACCTTCGGCAATTGGCCAATTAAAACCGTGAGCGCGATTCCGTTTAGATAGCCTTCGCGAATCGGTTTGGAGAGAAGATCGGTGATGAAACCGAATCGGGCCAGACCCGCCCCAATACACAACACGCCCGTAAGGATCGCCAGCATTGAGGCAAGGGCAACGGCTTTATCAACATTGCCTGCGGCCAGCGGCAGAATTGTTGCCGCGATGAGACCGGCCAGCGCCGAGTCCGGTCCCAATACCAGGATTTTGCTGGGTCCGAAGATGGCATACGCGATAAGCGGGAAGATGGTGGCGTACAGACCGTAAATGGCAGGCAAGCCGGAGGCTGCCGCGTAGCCCATACCGACAGGCACGAGAACCGCCGTAAGGACCAGTCCGGCGGCGACATCTTGCAGCACCCAATCGCGTCGATAGTTTCGCAGTGTTGTGAGAATCGGGAAAAAGCGGTATATGCCGCGAGGGCGGACCTGACGCGTCATGGGATTAGCTACGGGAATTTGTGGAGTTGCCAAACTGCACCTCATGAAATGAATCGTCGTGAATTTATAATCTTTTGGAATTTTTTACAATATTTAATCATCCTTTTGATTTCAGAAAGATTCGGGAGTGGAAAAATGGCGACGTTCTGTGCCGGCCGTTTTTTCATTGACAGACAAGACCGCGTTCCCTATACTCGCTCCCGCAAAAGTGAAGTCCATATCAAACAGAGACGGACATTATTGAAGCATTGGGCTTGTATCCTGTTAAG
Organism: uncultured Gammaproteobacteria bacterium; assembly: GCA_963786705.1. Lineage (GTDB taxonomy): Bacteria > Pseudomonadota > Gammaproteobacteria > Steroidobacterales > Steroidobacteraceae > RPQJ01. The sequence continues at coordinate 7,167 of CAWBAG010000030.1, read as the reverse complement.
AGGAGCAAGTACAAATATAAAAATAGTAACAGGAGGAATTAACTTTGAGTAAATTTCAAAAAATGTACAAGGAAAAGCTGCGTACAGCAGAAGAAGCTGTAAGTATAGTCAAATCAGGCGACTGGATTGACTACGCCATGTTCAATGGCAAGCCGGTTGTGTGCGACAGGGCGCTGGGGGCTCGTAAGGACGAATTGAAGGATATCAAGATTATGGCAGCAGTTACGATACCTCCGATTCCGGAAGTGGTAGCCAAAGATCCCAAAGGTGAAGTTTTCACCTATAACGACCAACACTTTAGCCTTCTTACCCGCATCATGCAACAGCAGTGCGGCGGTGTTTTTTATCAACCAACACTTTACGGTGAATCGGAACTTTACATGAGGTACGCTGAGAATGATCCGACTAAAATAGGCACTAACCTGCGCGATGTTTTCTTTTGTCAGGTTACTCCAATGGATAAGGACGGTTATTTTAACTGGGGGCTTCACAATTCTTGCTGTTATTTGCAAGCCACCACAGCCAAAGCTTGCATCGTAGAAGTAAATGAGAACATCCCCTATGCCTACGGTGGGAATATGGAAGAATTCATATTTCCCAGGTCACCTCCGTGGTGGAAGGCGAAAACACACCGCTGGCTGAACTGCCCGAAGTTACACCCACAGACGTTGACAGGAAAATAGCCACCCATGTGTTGGAACACCTGAAAGACGGCGACTGCCTGCAATTAGGGATTGGTGGAATGCCCAACATTCTTGGTAAGATGATCAGTGAAACTGATCTTAAAGACCTGGGGGGCTGGACCGAAATGCTGGTCGATGCTTACCGGGACATGTACGAATCCGGTAGAATGACCGGCAAGTATAAGAAATTTGACATGGGCAAAATAAACTACACCTTCGCACTGGGCAACAAAAAACTTTATGACTGGATGGACCATAATCCCGCAATTGCATCCTGCAGTGTAGGTTATGTGAACCACCCAACCCAACTATGCCAGATTGATAACCTGGTCTCCATCAACCAGGCTTTGCAGGTAGATCTTTACGGCCAGATTAATGCTGAGAGCTCCGGATTCAAGCAAGTCTCCGGTAATGGAGGCATGTCGGACTTTGTCCTCGGTGCCTTCTGGTCGAAAGGCGGACGCAGTTTCGTTGCCTGCCGTCAACCCATACCAACAAAGATGGCTCAGTTATGTCCAGGATCGTTCCGAATTTTGATATCGGTTCCATTACCACCATAACCCGCCAGATGGTTAACTACGTGGTAACCGAGTATGGCTGCATATCCTTGAAAACCTGTCCAACCTGGTATCGCGCGGAAAAACTGATATCCATTGCCCATCCCGATTTCAGGGATGACCTCATCAAGGCAGCCGAGGAAAGAAAGATCTGGAGACACTCCAACAAAAAATAGGCTGGCATTCCCGAAGAAGCTTCTACGATTACCGGAAACCACCGGCCTAGCCGGTGGTTTCTTTTTGGCGGAAGCAATGTTATGCGGAAGTAAATAATGGATGATCAGAAAAGCCCTGACCTTTCTTACGAAAAGGTTCAGGGCTTCAATGGAACCGGTATTTACAAATTCTACAGACGGCTAGAATTTCACTTTGGGTGCGGCTTTGGCAGCTTTCTGCGCTTTAAAGAAGGTAGCCTCTTTAAAACCGTACATGCCGGCCAGCATGTTTGCCGGGAATGATCTATTGCTTCGTTATAAACTTTTACCGATTCGTTGTATCTCATTCTTTCCACGGCAATTCTGTTTTCCGTACCGGCCAGTTCATCCTGCAATTTCATGAAATTCTGATTCGATTTCAAATCAGGATATCTTTCCACAACAACCATCAATCGGGAGAGCGCGCCGGTTAATTCATTATTGGCCGCAATCTTATCCGGAACAGTTCCCGCGCCGCCTACTTTCGCGCGCGCATTGGTCACTTCCACCAGAACATCATGTTCCTGCTTGGCATAACCTTTTACCGTTTCCACCAGATTGGGAATCAAGTCATAACGCCGTTGCAGCTGATTTTCCACCTGCGACCAGGCCGCCTTTATTCCCACATCCATCTTGACGAATTTATTGTAGTTGCCGGCAAAGAAAGAATATAAAGCTAATAGCCAGAACAACAATTACTGCCAGAACGATGAGTAAAGTTTTCTTTTTGGAATCCATTTTTCCCTCCTCCATTAGGTTAAAGTTTCTACGTCACATTTTATTATAAGCAATCAACGATGTTACAAATATTATCTACTTCCCGTAAATATTTTTTAAAAACATCCACAACTTCTTCACTGGAGAGCTTATCCGTGCCTTCTTTAATATCGGCGCATAGCATAAATACGGTCTGCATCAATTGTAAAGAGCTTAGCTTCACCTGCTTCTTTTATCGTATCGCGCCGGCCCTGCGGTAGCTTTGCCCTGCTTGAAATACAAACAGGGCATTAAAAATCGCAATAAAAGCCGTAATGAATTACGCGATCAGCTGTCCCTAATTGGCGCTTGCCTTACCTTCAGCTTCCAGATAGCCCTGCCGCAGGAGAACCAGCTTGCCCCGGAGTTCTCTTTCTATTTGCAGCACGCAAATCGGCCGGATTAAAGTTCAATTCGCTTAATATCATCCTCACCATAAATCAAAATATGATTGTTTTTCATGCTTAAAATTCAATGGGATAGGAATCCAGTGAAGACTCGATGAAATCGCCGGTCATAATCAGCGGCACGGCGACACGGCGTCTTTTTCCAGGACTTTACCGGGCAAATCGCGAACATCCAGCCAATTGATCCATTCCGGCGGGCGTCAACACAACCAGCAATATTTATATCCGACTTGCCCCGCATATAAGAACCGCCGGCAGCACTGCCGTAAAGAATCAGCGAAACGAGTTCGTTGCCGAACACCTGGAGGTAGTCCTGTGTCAATGGAACAAAAATGTCTTGTGGTTGATCCGGTATTTTTGTCATAGTTATCCACCCTGAAATTTTGATTAATAATCACCGCCTGCTCCGCCGCCGCCACTCCGCCGCCGCCAAAACCGCCAAAACCGCCGCTGAAACCGCCCCCGCCACCGCCCCGACCGCTGCCGCTCATCAGCAGCAGCAATATCCAGGGAAGCATTGATCGCCCGGCCTTTTCTGGTACCCAAAAGTACGGCAGCAGCAATTAAGAAGAGGTAATGCCGACAACATTAAACCCTTTTTTCTCGGACGGACTTTTGTCCGGTAAGGTGCCGGCAACACCCGTCAGCTGAACACCCGCGTCTTTTGCGATATAGGTGCCGCAGGCCAACATCCCATTATAGAGAGCCTTGCCCGTCTCGCCTGCTTTAAGATGAGGCACCACGTATTTATCCCGTATTTCGCCAACTAAGCCATCGGGTAAAACTCCTTCAACACCATAGCCGGTTTCAATGCGGATTTTACGTTCTTTGACGGCAAGAAATATCAAGACGCCCTTGTCTTCTCCTTTTTTACCGATCCCCCAATCCATACAAACCATTGGCATAAGATTGATCTCTTCTGTTTCCAACTCCGGGACAGTGACCACGTAAATCGCCGCGCCTGTTTTCTGCAAAATTTCATGTGCCAGTGATTCCATTTTGGCGCTGTTGTCCGGATCGATCACATTGGCGAAATCATTGACAGCCGTCCCTTTGGGAGAAGGATAGTTTTCCGCCGCAAATGCCGCACTGGCCAAAAGCGCAATAAAAATTGCCACGCACAGGAATGGGAATGTTTTTAATCCGAGTGTGTGAGAATAAATATGTTTTTTTTCCACGTCAAACCTTTTAAAATTATCCACACCGTGTTGATGCCTGGACAACAATACCCTGCCGCCGCTTTTGGTGAGGCGTCGACCATGCGTAAAGCTCATTGGCTGTCAAGGCGGAAATATAAGCATGAGATAATGCTTGCGCAAGAGACATCAGATATTAATAAGATGAATTAGGATCTGTGAGATCATAAAAAAATAGCATATCTGGGGGCTGTTCAAAAATGTTCAGATGCAAGGCGCGCAAAAAACCGAACCGCGAGGCGTATATAGATATACGTTGAGCGGTGCGGTTTGCAGCGCAACACAGCAGATGAGCGTTTTTCAACAGCCACTCTGTTGTAATATTTGTTACTTATGACGCCGAAAATAATTCTAATTCATCCGCCTGTCGCGAAACCCTCTGAACCGCCGGCAGGAATTGCCAAATTGTCGTCCTGCCTGCAAGCAAACGGCGTTTCACATCAGGTGATTGACGCCAATCTGGAAGGCATCCTCCATCTGGCGCGATCAACCGCACAGGCCGGCGCGCCTTCCGGCCGTTGGGATATGCGCGCCTGCAAAAACCTGGAAACAAACCTTTTCGCCCTGCAGAATATGGTCACCTTCAGCAGCAAAAGCCGTTATTCCCTTGCCGTGCTTGACGTCAACCATGTTCTGAATAGGACAGCATCCCTACGGAATAGAATCTACTTCTTCGGGACTACACAGACAATCAACGATCATCGGTAAAAAGTAGTGACTTGATTTGGGCCGCCGAAAACCACGAAGCCAACCCTTTCTATCCTTACTTTTCCGGACGTCTGACGCAAGCGCTGGAAGAATTCCGCCGGAATTTATCGGTTTTTCACTCAATTTTTTGAGCCAGGCGCTCTGCACGATGGCCATGATCGGCTTTATCAAAAGAATCAACCCCCGGCAGAAAATTATTTTGGGCGGGTCTCTGACAACATCGTGGGTTCAGAAACCTGCCGGGCGACTTTTTTCCCCGGCCTCGTTGACCAAGTCGTGGCCGGTGCTGGCGAAGAACAATTACTGACCCTTCTGGGCATAGCCAATATCCAGGGCGGCGCCTCAACGAATTATCGCCTTCTGACGGAGAACCGCTATCTTTCCCCGGGTTTTATCCCGCCCTACAGCGCGGCGCGCGGCTGCTGGTGGCGAAAGTGCGCTTTCTGCCCGAGAAAGCCGAGGCCAATCCCTACCTGCCTCTGCCTTCCGCCCTCGTTACGGAAGAATTGCAAACGCTGACAGAGCAGATAAAGCCATCATTGATTCACCTTCTGGATAGCTCCATTGCCCCGGCGCTGTTAAAAGCGCTGGCCGAGCAACCGCCGGGCAAACCCTGGTACGGCTTTACCCGCGTCACCCAACATTTAGCGGATGAGATTTTTGTCGGGCATTGAAAGCCGGCGGCTGCGTAATGTTGAAACTCGGCATTGAGTCCGGTGATCAAGCCGTTCTCGACCGCTTGAATAAAGGCATTGACCTTCACGACACCTCGAATGCGCTCAAATCTCTGAAAAAGGCCGGTATTGCCACTTACTGCTATTTTTTATTCGGCACACCGCCTGAAACTGAAGTAAGTGCCGGAAAGACGCTGGATTTTGTCAGCCGGCATTCCGACTGCATCGACTTTCTGAATTTAGCCATTTTTAATTTACCAGCCGGAAGTCCGGAGGCTTAAAATCTCGCCACGCAGGATTTTTATGAAGGCGATTTATCATTATATAAAAGCTTTCATCATCCCGAAGGCTGGCAGCGCTCAAATGTCCGCAATTTTCTTAAAAAACATTCAAGAAGCGCCCGGCCATTGCATCCATCGTAAAACGCACGCCGGAATTTTTCACGTCCAACCATGCGCCTTTTTTTACTTTTCAAAATAAATAATATCACTCTCTTGACAACGTCTAGATGTTGTGGTTAATGGCACTCATCATACTACATGTAGTGCTTTTTTTAGTTAACAAACCTCTTACATACTCAAGGAGTTCAGCCCCATGGAACAAAAGACTTACACCCCCATCGTCCCGGAATTAACGAAAAACGCTATTACCGTTCTGGAGCGGCGCTATCTGAAGCGCGATAAAAGAGGGGAAGGTGCTGGAGACTCCTGTTCAAATGTTCCGGCGCGTGGCGGATACCATTGCCGCCGCCGATAAAAAGTTTGATGAAAAAGCTGATGCTACTTTGATCGCGGAAGAATTTTACCGGATGATGACCCAATTGGAATTTCTGCCAAACTCCCCCACCCTAATGAACGCCGGCCGTGAATTGGGTCAGTTGTCCGCCTGCTTCGTCCTGCCCGTCGGGGATTCGATGGGGGAGATCTTTGATGCGGTTAAGTACACCGCCCTGATCCACAAATCCGGCGGCGGCACGGGATTCTCCTTTTCCGTCTACGGCCGGCCAACGATGTCGTTACAACGACAGGCATTTCCAGCGGACCCATTTCCTTCATGCGGGTCTTCGACGTGGCCACCGAGACGGTCAAGCAGGGAGGGACCGGGCGGGGCGCCAACATGGGAATTCTGCGCGTGGACCACCCGGACATCATGAATTTCATCATGTGCAAAGCCGATCAGAGGACAGACTCAACAATTTCAACATCTCCGTGGGATCACGGATGCCTTCATGGAGGCTCTGGAAAAGGATGAAGAATACCCCCTTATCAATCCCCGCAACGGTGAAGTAGTCGGCAGAACCCTCAGACGCCAGGATGGTCTTTGATCTCATCTATCACGCAGGCCTGGGAAAATGGTGAGCCGGGCATTATCTTCCTTGACTCGGATTAACCGGGACAATCCACACCCCATGTCGGAATAATCGAATCGACCAATCCCTGCGGTGAGCAGCCACTGCTTGCCCTATGAGTCCTGCAACCTCGGCTCCATCAACCTCGGGAAGATGGTGAAGAACGGACAGATTGACTGGAAACAGGCTTACAGAGGTTGTTCGGCTGGCTGTACGGTTCCTGGATAACGTCATTGAATGCAACAATCGGTTCCCGCTCTCCCAGATCGCTGAAATCACCTTGGCCAACCGGAAAACCGGCCTTGGGGTCATGGGTTGGGCGGATATGCTGATCGGACTGGGCGTTCCCTACAACACCGAAGAAGCCATTGAACTGGCGCAAGAAATCATGGGATTCATCAATAAAGAGGGACACGCCGCATCACAGGCGCTGGCCAAATCCCGCGGCGCATTTCCAAATTTTAAAGGGTCAGTCTATGATCAAAAAGGCGAACCGCCGATGCGCAACGCCACCGTCACAACCATCGCGCCTACCGGAACAATTTCGATTATGGCCAATTCCTCTTCCGGCGTGGAACCGCTCTTTGCCGTATCTTACGTACGGCAGGTGATGGACAACGACATCCTGGTGGAAGTTCATCCCT
>CAWBAG010000029.1:0-75418 GCA_963786705.1 uncultured Gammaproteobacteria bacterium | reverse complement strand
TGCCAAATGCTATGTGCAGCATCGTCTGTACGATCGCCGCGACCGCGTCTGGGAGCTCATCGAGCAAGGCGCTGTCGTGTACGTCTGCGGCGACGCCGCCACCATGGCGCCCGCTGTCGAACAAATCTTTCTGACCATTTGCAGCGAGAAGCGCGGTCTCGGAGAAGAAGACGCAAAGGCTTGGCTCGCGGCGATGAAGGCCGCCGCACGCTATCTGGTTGACATCTGGCCGAAGGCCTGAGCCTTACCTATTCAAGCTGCGGCTCGCAGGTTCACTATTGCACGCAATCGAACAGGCTTCGGACAGGTAAATCATCAATCGTGGTAACAGCAGTTGCTGGTGGCATGAACACGACATCCGAAAAACCCGATGGCAAGGTCGGCAATCGTCACCGGGGGCGGCCGCGGATTGGGCGCCGCCATGGCGCGCGGGCTCGCACGGGCCGGCTACCGTGTGATCGCGACCGCGGCCCGTGAACGGGCAGAGGTCGAGGCGCTCGCGGCCGAAACCGACGGACAGATCCTTCCGCTCGTCGCCGATGTCACGCGGGAAGAGGATTGCGCACGCGTGGTCGAGACTGCGCTGGCCCGGTTCGGTGCGCGTCGATATCCTCGTCAACAATGCCGGACGCGGCATGAAATACGTCAGCGAACAGTTCATGACCAAGCCGACCCGGTTCTGGGAAACCGACCCGAACGCGTGGCGCCTGGTGATCGACACCAACGTCAACGGCACATTTCTCATGGCGAGCGCTGCGGTCCCGCCAATGCTGCGGCAGCGCTGGGGCCGGATCGTCAACATCTCCATGAATTACGAGACCATGCGGCGAGCCGGCTTTTCGCCCTATGGTCCGTCGAAAGCCGCGGTTGAATCCGAGACGATCATCTGGGCGCAAGATCTGGACGGAACCGGCGTCACCGTCAACGCGTTGCTGCCGGGCGGCGCGACGCTGACCGGGATGATCCCGGCGGGTTTTCCGGACGCGATGCGGGCTGCGCTGCTCGATCCCACGATCATGGTCCCTCCCCTGCTGTGGCTCGTCTCACCGGCCTCCGATGGCATCACCGGCAAACGTCTGGTTGCCAACGAGTGGCCGAGCAGCGTGAACCCAAACGCAACGGTCGAGACTGCCTCTGCACGACGCCGGATGGTCTCGGTCTTGAGGACAGTTGGATCGGCCACTCGGGATGATGAAGGCGGCAAAACAGTCAAGACGATGAAGCGGAAGACCGCACCCTACGGATCCTGGAAATCTCCGATCACGTCCGATCTCATCGTGGCGCAATCGATCGGCCTGTCGGGAGTGTTGTTCGACGGCGAGGCCGTCTATTGGTTGGAGGCGCGGCCGCAGGAGCAAGGGCGCAACGTCGTCGTGCGCGCTGGCGCCTCCCCGGATGATACGACTGACATCGTGCCAAAACCGTTCAACGTGCGCACCCGCGCCCACGAATACGGCGGCGGCGCCTGGGCGATCGCGGACGGGATTCTCTATTTTTCGAATTTCACCGACGGCCGGCTCTATCGCCTCACAGCCAATGGGAAGGATCCAGAGCCTCTCACCCCGGCACCGCCCGGGCGCGAACGCGACTGGCGGTTCGCCGACGGCATCATCGACCAGCGCCGGCAGCGATGGATTGGCGTGCGCGAGGATCACACCGGTGAAGGATCCGCCGTCAACGCGATCGTCGCAGTCGACCTCGCGCAACCGGGTTCCTCACCGGGCCGCATCCTCGCCGGCGGACACGATTTCTTTTCCTCACCGCGGCTGTCCCCGGATGGCCGGCGCCTCGCCTGGCTCGCGTGGGACCATCCCAACATGCCATGGAACGGCACCTCGCTCTATCTCGCCGAGCTTGCTGACGACGGCGCGATCGTCGGCACTCCGCTGGTTGTCGCCGGCGGTCCGGCCGAATTCGATCTTCCAGCCGGAATGGTCACCGGACGGAGCAGACCTCGTCTTTGTTTCAGATCGTTCGGATTGGTGGAACCTGTATCGCTTCACCTGTGGCAACCGGTGCGGTACGGCCGATCGCCCCGATGGCGGCGGAGTTCGGCCAGCCGCAATGGAATTTCGGCATGGCGACCTACGCCTTCGTCGGACCTGGCCGGATCGTCTGCACCTATGCGGAGGCCGGCCTCGGCCATCTGGCCGCGCTCGATCTTGCGACCGGCGCCCTGACGCGGCTCGACGTCCCGTTCACTCAGTTCGCGTCGGTGCGGGCCCATGGCGATCGCGCGGCGTTCATCGCAGGAGCGCCGTCTCACCCGTCCAGCGTTATCGTGCTCGATCTTGCGTCAGGCGACTATCAGACGCTCAGGAAAGCAACGGATGTGCTCGACCGAGCGGATCCGCCCATCGGGGATTATGTCACCCCGGTCGAGGCCATCGCGTTTCCGACGTCCGGCGATCGCACCGCCTTCGGCTTGTTCTACCGGCCGCATAATCCCGACTACGCCGCTCCCGCCGACGAAAAGCCGCCATTGCTGGTCAAGTGCCACGGCGGACCAACCTCTGCCGCCTCCTCCACCCTGAGCCTCGCAATCCAGTACTGGACGAGCCGGGGCATCGCGGTGCTCGATGTCAATTATGGCGGCAGCACCGGTTTCGGCCGCAGCTATCGTGACCGACTGAAAGGCAACTGGGGCATCGTCAACGTCGAGGACTGTATCAACGGCGCAAAGTTCGTCGTCGAGCGCGGCCTGGTCGACGCCGATCGAATGGTGATCAGCGGCGGCAGTGCCGGCGGCTACACGGTGCTCGCCGCGCTCGCGTTCCACGATGTGTTTCGCGGCGGCGCGAGCTACTATGGCGTGAGCGACATCGCGGCACTGGCGCGCGATACCCACAAATTTGAATCGCGCTATCTCGATTGGCTGATCGGCCCCTACCCCGCGGAGGAAGCGCTCTATCGCAAGCGCTCGCCGCTGTTCCATGCCGAGCGCCTGTCGCGCCCCGTCATCTTCTTCCAGGGCGACGAGGATGCGGTCGTGCCGCCGAACCAGACCGAGGCGATGGTGGAGGCGCTGCGCCGCCGCGGCACGTCAGTCGGCTATGTCCTGTTTTCCGGTGAACAGCACGGTTTCCGCAAAGCCGCGAACATCCAGCGCGCGCTCGACGCCGAGCTTTATTTCTATGCCATCGAGGTGTTCGGGACAGGTTTGACGTTCTGAAGGTTGCTCTGTGGCGCATGTCCCGGAAAAGTGGATACCGGTTTTCCGAAAAGGACATGCGCAAAAGCAAGATTCCGGGCGGATCTCGATCCCTTCCGATCAGAATGCGCCCTAGCGCTCAGTTCTCGGGCGGGTCCATGCGCGCGTGTCGACGGGAATGTTGACGAGTTGGAAGCGCATCGCCATTTTTGGCGCGCTTCTGGGGTCGGAGGCTGCATGCATCTGCCGAAAATCGGTCCCGCTGTGCCGCTGGCTTTGTCCGGCACCGCCCTCTTCCTTCTCGTCGTCGCGCCGTTCGGCTGGCGATTCGGTTGGTGGCAATATGGCTTTGGCCTGTATCGGCTGATGCCCGCCTCGGGCTACGTCGCGGCGGCTGCCTTCATCCTCTCGGTCTTCACTCTCGCGCGCGAGTGGGCGCAGCTCCGCTTGCGCGGCCTCGCCATGCTGGCCGTTGCGCTCGCGCTGAGCGCGGTCCTCGCCTATCTACCTTGGCGGTACTCTCACATCCGCAGCACGCTGCCACCCATCCACGACATCACCACCGACATCGACCATCCGCCGACGTTCAGCGCCGTCTTGCCGGCGCGTGCGGCGGAGCGCGCCAGCAGTGTCGACGATCGCAACCCGCAACTCGCGCAACTCCAGAAAGCGGCCTATCCCGATCTGGCCCCGCTTGTGACCGCATTGCCGGTCGCGAGAGCGTTCAACGAGGCGCTTCTGGTGGCGGAATCGATGCCGGGCTGGATCATCGTTGCCTCGGATATCGATACGGGCCGCATCGAGGCTTTTCAGCAAAGCCGTTGGTTCCGCTTCACCGACGACATCGTCATCAGGGTCACCCGCGACGGTGCCGGAAGTCGCATTGACATGCGCTCCACCAGCCGCCAGGGACGCAGTGACTACGGAGTGAACGCCGCACGTATTCGCGCCTACTTCGAAGCGCTGCGCAAGCGCATCGGCTGACCGCCGCGGCACGCCACCTGTTGTGCGCCGTGCCGGACGTGCTGAACTACTATCAATACGTCAGCAGTTTCGGGAATTGCTTTTCACCGGTCGCAGGTGTGCTCGTGTTCGATTACCTGTTCGTGCGACGCATGCAGATCGACGTCGCGGCGCTCTACGACCCGAAAGGCCGCTACCGCTACTGGGTTGGCTTCAATCCGATCGCAATTGCCTGGACGGCGATCGGCTTCCTGATCTGCACCTACGCCATTCCGACCGCATCGATTCCAGCCTTGCTGACGCTGCTGGTCACGGGCGTCGGTTACCTGCTGACCGTTCGGATCACGCAGCGTGCCAAGATGCGTACCCTCGACGGACTTTGGTTCACCGCAGGCTGATCGACGGCTAATCTGGCGACCAAGCGCCTCTCAGTGACTCGCAGAGAGGAACCTCAGCAGGAGGCCGAAGACATCTCGGACACTGGCCGCGTTAGACATGCCGACATGTGAGATTTTGAAGTTCATGCGCGACGTTTATTTTGATGATAGCTGGCATCGAGCGGCCGAGGCCTGCCATGGATGCGATCGGCCATGCTAGGATGGCGCATCGGGCGCGGCTGCCCATTTGGTTGGATGTCCATCCGGCAGATGAAACGGCGCGAATTCGTTGCGGGGCTCGGCAGTGCGGCGGCGTGGCCGCTGGCGGCGCGCGCGCAGCAAACCGAGCGCATGCGGCGCATTGGCGTGATCACCGGTGTCCGTGAAACCGATTTGGACACCGTAGCCCGCTATGCGGCCTTCCGGCAGAGGCTACAGCAATTGGGTTGGACTGAGGGGCGCAACATCCGGTTCGATCGACCGCTGGGGCGCCGGCGATGCCGACCGCATTCGTCAATATGCAGCGGAATTGGTCGCGCTCGCGCCGGAAGTCATCTTCGCCTCTGGTGCCGCGGCCGTGGCGCAGGTGCTGCAGGCGACCCGCACCATACCAATCGTATTCGCGATCGTCCCCGATCCGGTTGGCGCCGGGTTCGTCGATAGCTTAGCGCAGCCGGGCGGCAACGCTACCGGATTCATGCAGTTCGAATACAGTTTGAGCGGGAAATGGCTGGAACTGCTCAAGCAGATCGCGCCGACGGTGACGCGAGCGGCGGTCGTTCGAGATCCCGCCATAACTGCCGGGATCGGCCAATTCGCCATAATCCAATCCGTGGCGCCAGCTGTCGGGGTAGACGTTGGTGCAATCAACTTGCGCGACGCAGACGCGATTGAGCATGCCGTTGCGGCATTCGCGCGCTCCCCGAATGGCGGTCTGATCGTGACCGCGAGTGCGCTGTCGGTGCTTCATCGCGATCTGATCATCGCGCTTGCAGCCCGGCACAAACTACCAGCGGTGTACTGGAGTCGAAGGCCCGTCGCCGACGGTGGCTTGATTTCCTATGGGGCCGATTTGATCGACCAGTACCGGCGCGCGCGCCGGCTATGTCGACCGCATCCTCAAGGGCGACAAGCCGGCTGAACTTCCCGGTGCAGGCGCCGACCAGATACGAGCTGGTCATCAACCTGAAGACCGCCAAGGCGCTTGACCTCGAAATACCCCAGTCTGTGCTCGCCCGCGCCGACGAAGTGATCGAGTGAAGGCTCAGTAGTGCCATCGACGCCGGCATCGTTCAAGGCTTACACCTCAAATTTTAGTACGTTTTTACCGATCATCTGGTCCGTTCTACTCGTATGATTGTTTTCGGAGGCGCCACGAGACACCGCCTGTCGTCTTAACCGTCCGCTTTAAGCTCGCTTCGTGGCGCGTGCGGTTAACTCTTGGACACGGCCGATCATCTTCGGAGATCGCCTTGCGGTATTTCTTTCTATGCGGCGCACCCAAATGCGGAACGACCTGGCTGCAGCGATTGCTTGACGCGCATCCACAAGTCGTATGTTCCGGCGAAGGCCATTTTATAGAGCGGTTGGTCACACCAATACTAGGGGTGATGGATAACTACAACAAGCAGCTCGCGATCGACGCCGCACTGATTTACCAGGGCAAGCCTTATTATTCGGCGGTTGGAGATCTTGATTTCCTGCCGGCACTCCGAGAGGTCATCGTCAAGTTGATGCACCGCCGGATGAAAAGAGGCGCAATCGTCGTCGGTGACAAGACACCGCGCAATGCTGAATTTTTAGACGAACTCCTGGCGCTTTTCCCCGATGCCGCCTTTCTGCATATGGTTCGCGATCCTCGCGATGCGGCGGTCAGCGCGCTGCATTTTGCTATGCGCGGAGGCTATCGCGATGTCATGGTCGCCGGTTCGGCCGCCCAAATCGACGCGTTGAATAAATTGGCCCAGAGGTGGCTTGCTGCGCAAGAAAACTTTCGGCGATTTTCCGACCTGCACCCGACAAGCTGCTTGGAGATCCGGTACGAGGACATTGCCGCTTCCGCGCACGCGAGCATGCAAACGGTATTCGACTTTCTGGGAGTGTCCACTTCGACTACGGTCATCAACCAAGCTATCAACAGCGCATCGTTCGAGACTTGGAGTGGCCGAGCGCCGGGTCAGGAGGATCCAACGTCATTCTTCCGGAAAGGAGTGGTTGGTGATTGGAAAACCGCACTCGACAGCGATGCAGTTGCCCGCATCACTTCTATCTGTGGCGTATGGATGAGGCGGAAGAATTATTTGCAGGCCGAGACCAATGAACTCAAAGGCGACATGTCGATGACGCTTCGCTTTTAGGACTGACTACGATATGCCGCCTTGTCACTGAGGGATCGTTGGCCATCCATTGCCGCGGGAAGGCTGCGCTGCAGCGGCCCTTTTTTCTAGTCAGCATGGTACCGCCCTGCGTCATCAACCCGACATAGTGGTATGTCTTGATATCGTCGCTTCCCTAAAATTGTTATCCACTAAACCCCCGGCCAGTCACCCCCTGGCCGGTTTTTTAAATTTGGCGAGTGGCCGCCACCGAAGGCGAATCGCGCTAGGCGGCAGCCTCGGCAGGTGGGAGACTTTCGTCCAATAGCCGTTCGATCCCGCTCTTTTTTGCATCGCGGACCTACGCGCGGGGATATCCCACAGTCTGCGCGAAGGTTACGAACTGCTGGTCCGGGAGTTGCAGCGTGCGACCGAGCTTTGGATAGTCGACCGCTCCCCGAAAGACCGTGGCAAGTCCCTCCGAGGCGCAGAACAAATAGACGTTCTGGCCGATGAAGCCGGTATCGACCGAGGCGTAGAGGCGTCGGTCCTCGGACGAGATATCAGTCATGCGCTCGCCATGCGCGACATAGACGAGGTTGAGTGGCGCGGTGGCTACGAAGTCCTGAAGGCCGGTCTGCGCGCGGATATCGTCCTTCAAATGGGGCAGCAACGCATGGGCGTTCGGCTCATAGAGCCACACCCCGTTGGCCATCGCGATGTAGATGTCCATCACCATGACATGGCGCCAATAGGGGGCGGTCCGGTCGCCGCTCGGACGATTGACGCCGAAGGCCGCCCACAACAGATCGGACAGAACCTGTACCGGAAGCGGCCGATCCGAATATTCGCGCGTGGAACGCCTCAGCTTGAGCGCTGTGATCAGTGGCTGGCCTCCCTCACTTCGCGGCGGCGGCAAGTCGAGGGGCTTATGCTCCTGCGCAACCGTAACAGTTGGAGCGCCGGCTAGCGCCGCGCTGACGAGAATTCCGGAATTGGCTTGGCGTCGTGTCATCATCACTTTTTTCTCATCACTCAATTCTTGGCATGTCAGGAGGGCGCATTACCGCATCTTCGATTTCAGCTTGATGGTCTCGCCATCCACGACGAACGTGCCGTATCCGTGATGGTGGATGGTCTTGGGGTTCTTTTGCGCCGGATCGGTCCAGGCCTTGAGCACTTCAAGGACGAAGAGATTGTATTTGTTCACGAGACGCGTGTCGGCCACCTTGCATTCGAGATTGGCGAAACACTCAGCCACCAGAGGCGGCGTCACGCGCTCGGCCTGGCGCCGGCGTCAGACCGAACGTCTTGAACTTATCGATATCGCGGCCCGATGAGTTGCCGACTTTCACGACTTTAGGCGCCAGTTCCGCGCGGGAATGGCGATCACGCATTCTCCGGTCGCCCGCAATGCGGCAAAGCTGTGATTGGCGCTGCTGACGACGCAGGCGACCAGCGGCGGCTCGAACTCGACCATCATATGCCAGGACATCGTCATGACGTTGGCGCGGCCTTTGCGGGCGGTCGTCAGCAGGACCACCGGACCCGGTTCGAGCAACTGGTAGACTTTCGACAAAGACAGCGGTTTCATCATGATCAACCCGCGCGAATGGTGCTCGAGCTGTCATCGCACACCTTGATCCAGGTCAAGTCTTCTTGTGCTTGATGAGAACGATGATTTTGGTCAGTTGGCGGTTGTGCGCGCCAATTGGCGACCCGCCGCCAGCTTCCCCTGGCTGACCTTATTCTGCCCCGCTTGCGCAGGCGGCTTGGTTTGCTATCAACCAATACCGGCCGGCGGCGGGCTACGTCGATCGCATCCTCAAAGGCGAGAAGCCAGCGGATCTGCAGTATAGGCGCCGCCCAGATACGAACTGGTGATCAATCTCAAAACTGCAAAGGCACTTGGCCTCGACGTGCCTCACTCGCTTCTCGCCTGCGCCGACGAGGTGATCGAATAGAGATACGGTTTGTTGCGGTGCATCAGTCTGCAGTTGGCAGATAGTGTTGCCAAGGATTCTCGCGCCTCCCAGCGAGCAACATTGAGCGGCGCGCCACCGCTGATGTACGGTTTTCGCGGCAATGGCATTGTGCATCGTTCTCGCTGCGGCTCGCTATTCGAGCGGCCTCTCGTCCGTTGCTTCCCTCAGACCAGCGCCAGCGCAACCACCACACTCGCGAGGATGGTCGTGATAGCAATCATCAGGTCGTCCTGATCCATACTGATATTAAGTCGCGCCCGGCCGATCATCGAATCGGTTGCAGAGATCGCAACAACCCCGGCCGCGCTCCGCATCGAATACCTGGCTTGGTTTGTCATGTTGAATACCCCCAATCCTCGCGCAGCTTAGGCGCGTCAGCGTCAAGTACAATTCAGGTATCATCCCTACGGGATAGCCCGTAGTTGGTCCGGCCAAGCAACCGGGGCCAGCACCGTTTGGGCTTTCACCCATTCGACCATTCGTCCCCATCGATCGAAAGACCGACGCTAAGCTGACCGACTTGGAAAACGTGGGGCCGGCCAGCGCGCATCCGAAGGGCTGAGAAAAGGCCGGACACCCCCTGACCGACTATTGCCGTTTCGATTATCCTGCACCGGCGTTTTGACTGTTGGGGACGAATGGAATTATTTGAATGGTCAGAATGTCGCGATCACATATCGCAGGTAGATGCGAGCCGCTTCCGGCGTTCGCTCGCAAATTGGTCGATAATCCTGTGACGCCATTTGCGGCTGGCCCGCCCGTGGCTGACGGTGCTGCATGAAACGGCCCATGCATCTCAATCTCTTTATCCAAAGCCGTGGCCATCACGAGGCCGCCTGGCGGCATCCGAAATCATCGAAATTGCCGCTCACCGATATCCAGTACAGCGTGGAGATGACGCAGAAGGCCGAAGCCGGCCTGTTCGACTCGATCTTCCTCGCCGACGTTCTGGGGCTGTGGAATGACGTCCAGACGACGCCGTTCAACTGGCTCGAGCCGATCACCACGCTTGCGGCGCTCGCCATGACGACGAAGCGCATCGGACTGATCGCGACGGCCTCGACCACCTACACCGAGGCCTACAACCTCGCGCGGCAGTTCTGCTCGCTCGACCACATCAGCCGCGGCCGCGTCGGCTGGAACATCGTCACCACCTGGTCGCCGCAGGCTGGCGGCAACTTCGGCGGCATCGGCGAGGTCAGCCATGCCGAGCGCTACGAGCGAGCCGAAGAGTACATGACCGTGGTCAAGGCATTGTGGGACAGCTGGGCCGACGATGCGGTGCTCGATGATCGTGCCAGCGGTCGCTACGCCGACCCGCAGCGCGTGCGGCCGATCAATCACGCGGGCAAGTACTACAAGGTGAAAGGACCGCTGAACCTGCCGCGCTCGCCGCAGGGCCGGCCGGTGTTCGTGCAGGCCGGCTCATCGGATACCGGCAAACGTTTTGCGGCCCGCCACGCCGAGGCGGTGTTCACGGCTCACCTCGAGAAGGCGACGGCGAAAGCCTTCTATGACGATCTCAAAGCGCTGATTGCCGCCGAGGGGCGCGATCCCGGTCAGGTGCTGATCCTGCCCGGGTTCAGCCCGATCATCGGCTCCACCGAAGCCGAGGCGCGGCGCTTTTCCGATGAGCTCAACGAACTGTCGGACCCCGAGGTCGGCCGCAACCGGCTCTCGTTGCGGTTCGGCGGACACGATTTCTCGCATCTGCCGTTGGACAAGCCGCTCGTGCCGGAAGACTTCCCGGATCCGAAAACCAACGAGGCATCGCGCAGTCGGACCGAGGTGATCGTCGGATTTGTCAGACAGCAGCGTCCGACACTTCGGCAGTTGCTGGCAAAGCTCGCCGGCGCGCGCGGCCATTTCGTCTTCGAAGGCACGCCGGAGCAGGTGGCCGACCTCATGGAGGACTGGGTCAGCGGCGGCGTGGCTGACGGATTCAACCTGATGCCGCCGGTCCTGCCGGAAATGCTCGATGTGTTCATTGCCGAAGTCATTCCAATCTTGCAGCGCCGAGGACTGTTTCGAACCAGGTACGAAGGAGAGACGCTGCGCGCGCACTTCGGCCTTGCGCGGCCCGCCGCATGACCGGATTTTCCGGGAGGAGAGCAGGATGAGACTTCAACGTCGCCAGTTTCTCCGTTTGGCAACCGCCTCCGCCTTGGTCTCGGCGGTGCCGCGCATTGCCGGCGCGCAGACGTATCCGGACCGGCCGGTCCGGATGGTCGTTCCCTACGCTCCCGGCGGTCCGACCGAACGTCGTCACGCGCATCATTGCACAGCATCTTTCGGAGCGCGTGGGCAGGCAATTCTTCGTCGAGAACATCGGCGGCGGCGGCGGCAATATCGCGATGGGCCGCGTCGCCAAGATGACGCCCGATGGCTACACACTTCTGATGGTCAACCCGAGCTACGTGGTCAATCCGACGCTCTACAACGAGATCCCGTACCGCTTCGAAAAAGACTTCGACCCGGTTTCGCTCGCCGTGCTGACGACGCTGGTGATCGCGGTGCATCCATCGGTTCCGGCCCAGACCCTCAAGGAGCTTGTCGCGGTCATCAAGTCCAGTCCCGGAAAATACAGCTACGCGTCGCCGGGGACCGGGACACCGGGGCATCTCGTCGGCGAGACCTTCCGTCTGTCGCTCGGCCTTGACCTTGTGCATGTGCCTTTCAACAGCGCGGGCCTCGCCGTCGGCTCCACGGTGGGTGGTCACACGCAGATCTGCTTCGCCTCGCCGTCGCCCGCAGCGCAGCAGGTGGTCGACGGCAAGCTGCGCGGCCTTGCCGTGACGAGCAAGCAACGTTCAGGCGCGTTGCCGGACGTGCCGACCACGGCGGAGGCAGGCTATCCTGCCATCGCCGGCGACAACTGGCAGGGCATCGTTGCTCCGGCCGGGACACCGAAAGAGGTCATCGCATTCCTGCACCGGGAACTGGTCGCGATCATGAAACTGCCCGAGGTCAGGGAACGCCTTGCCGTGCTGGGCTTCGAGCCAGTTGCCAGCACGCCGGAGGAATTTGCCCGGCATGCCAGGGCCGAGTTCGAAAAATGGGCTCAGGTGATCAAAGACTCCAACATCAAGGCGCAATGACGCGAACCGATACGCCGCGGATCAGATCGTCATGCTTGCCGGCGCGCGCGAGCCTCCGAGGCAGATCGAGAGAGACTTTGGCCGATCAGCTAACTCGGCTAAATCGTCGCTGAAGCGAAAAGAGCGGACAACCTATACTCGATGCAAGTTCGCGCGCGCTGAGGTCGCCCAATGGACCTGGCTGTGAGCCGTTGCATTTATGGGAAAGGGTGTGTTCGTTAGTGGCATCATGTCCCTCGGCACGCGCGCCTTCTTGCTTCTTATTTCGCTCGTCACCGCGGTGGCCGCGGCAAGCGGAGAGGTTGCCGGTCTGGTCGACATCGGCGGCGGTCGCAAGATGTACCTGGGGTGCCGGGGCACGGGCTCCCCGACCGTCGTATTGGTCGCTGGCCTCAGGGGTTCAGCCGAGGATTGGAACATCACCGAGCAATCAGAGCCGACGGTCTTCGCCGAGGTCGCCAAGTTCACCCGGGTCTGTGCTTACGACCGCCCCGGAACGCCAGTCGGCGAGAAACCGAGCCGCAGCGACCCGGTGCCGCAGCCGACCACAGCGGGGGAAGCGGCCGCCGATTTGCATGCACTGCTGAGTGCCGCCGGTGAGGCAGGCCCCTACGTGCTCGTCGGGCACTCTTATGGCGGTCTAGTCGTCAGGCTTTATGCGAGCACCTATCCCGACGACGTATCCGGTCTCGTCCTCGTCGACGCCCTCTCCGAAGGGCTTCGGGATGCGGAGACGCCTGAGCAGTGGGCGATACAGCGAAAGCTGATGGAGGGCGACGTACGGAAAAGCCTGGTCCTGTATCCAGCCCTTGAAAGGAACGACCCAGACCGCAGCTTCGACCAGGTCCGCACCGCCCCGCCACTGCGTGCACTCCCCCTGATTGTATTGTCTGCGGACCGGGCCTGGGGGCCGCAAATCCCGTCAATGATTGCGGCAGGCGTGCTGCCGGATGACGTACCGCCGGACTTCGGCTACGTCACCGATGCCGCGCAGAAAGAGGCGCAGGAGCGGCTCGCCAAGCTCGTGCCGAACGCAAAACACGTCAGCAACACCAAGAGCGGCCACGAGATACACAAGGAGCGGCCTCAACTCGTGATCAACTCGATCCGCGAGGTCGTTGAGGCGGCCCGTGCCCGGAGCCGGCAGCCTGGCGCGGTGATGCGTGGCGGTCGATGACACAAGCATCGTCAATGTTCAGAGGCGTATCGAACAGTTGAAGAAGGATGGACGGAAAATTCGTGCTCCTGCTTGTCACTGGCGCCGAAGGTAGTTCGCGGTACATGGTCATACCGCTTCAATAGCAAGCACGCTAAACTAGATCACCTTCGTGGTGTGCGAGACATCCGCCAGTGGACGGTTACCGGATAGCCACCGTGAGTGGTGGGCGCCGATACCGGTTTTCGATACCTCGGATCAACGCGAACAATTAGAATCGGCTTCCTATCCTCTCTCCACGCCGAAACAACGACCGCCCACGACGGAGCGTCAATTCTCTCCGCGAGCGAGCGGGCCGCTTCATTTGAGAGTCATGACCGATGCCTATCCGCATGCAGGTCAATGTAAGAAGGTATTCGAACAGGGTGTGTGACGCAGATCACTGCCGCTTTGCGAAGCCAGCCAAAGCAGGTTTTCAGGCGAGACCCAACAGCCGCAGGCAATTGCCAGCGGCGATGGCATTCTGCTCGCCATCCGAAAGTCCTGCCTGCTGCATGGCATCCGCCAGCACGCCGCGAATAGGCTTTTCGCCGGCGATCGGCCAATCGCTGCCGGCAACAACGTTGTCGGCGCCCAGGAGATCGACGCACGCGCGGATCACCGCGGGGTGAGCGAGCGTCGTGTCAATGAAGACATGCTTTCGCATCACCTCGATCGTCCCGGAAGGCAGCTTGCTTTGGCCCGAAAGGCCTGCGGCCATGGCCAGGCCGCCGATTGCATGGGCGGTCACGACGACCCGCAGGTCGGGCAGCTGCGAAAAGACGCCACCTTCGATAAGAGCGATGAGAGAAGCCGAATTCACGGTGCCACGCGCAAACAGGGTCCCGATCAGTCCGTAGGGAACCATTTGTTTGGTGAGCGGCTGCGGGGCCACGGGATGCACGAAAACCGGCACGCCAAGGGACGCGGCGGCCGCAAGCGAGGGGCGCGCCTGCGGCGCGTCAATCAGGTGGTCGCCGCGCGCGCAGTCGACGAAAAGGCCTCGCAGGCCAAGGTCGCGGACGGCGCGCTCCGCCTCACGGGCGGCGCGGTCGCCGTCATAGGCATCGACCGACGCCAAGCCGTGAATGCGCCCCGGATGCCGCGCCACCAGGGCCGCGAGATCGTCGTTCATGGTCATGATCGTCTGGTGTGGCACGTGGCCTTCCGCATCAGCGATCAAATTGCCGGGGATGTTGACCACGCGCGCGCCCAAATGACCCTCGCGGAACGTCTTTGAGCAAAAGGTCCTCGTCCGGCAGTTTGCGCGCCAGCAAGTCCCAGCGTGCGCGCTGCGTTGCCGGCTGCGTGCGCACGGCAGTCAGTTCGAAACGCGCTGGAACGTGGTGGTTATGAAAGTCGATGATATTCAGCGCAGGCGTGGACATTCGGGTTCTCCAATACAGGCCGGTCAATGCAATTACACAATGTCTATGGTCGCATCCCCTTGGCCGTTATCGCCGCAACGGCTGCGGGGCCTTTCAGGTACTTCATGAACGCCGTTACCGCTTCCCGCGGCACTAGTCGCGACACGGGCATGACGCGATGCGGCCAATCCGATAGTCCTGCACCCACTCGTCCCACCAGATGTTCAGCGACAGTTCGGTTTGCCCGGAAGCCCACATGAAACGCTCAGTGAACCCCAAGTCAGGTGCGTGTTCCTTGAGGCGGGTGAATTGGATTTCGAATGGCCCGGACATGGCTGAACAACGCGATGCATCGGTGACCAGGACGCCGGTCCATGTCCTTTGCAGGTCACGCGCCTCGGAGGTGCGAGCTTCCCTGATCGACAGAACTGGCTTGCACAGCTGCCCAGCAACGGTCTGCGTCGCGCTGAATGCAACGAGGCTACCGGCCAGCAAAATAGATCGGCGGGATCGACGCATGTGATGATTCTCCTTTTGATACGTGACGGGCGGGCCGCTTTGTCGCGGTCCCCGCGCGGGGATGCTTCACGCTGATGACCGCGCACGCGGTCAGCACCGCATAGGCGACAAATCCAAGTGCGACAGCGATGAAGAACCCGGTGGCGCCGAGATCGAGCCAGTAGATGGCAGCCAGTGCGCCTCCAACGCTTGCAAGCAGGCGCGCCGCATTGGCGGTTACGCTGGGCCGCCGAGCAGTCCGGCGGTGAAGATGCTCGCATCGCTGTCCTTCGGTATCTCGTTGTAGCGCCCGTCGATGCGCAGCACGACGACCGCCTTGAACAGCTTCATGTCGTAGTGGATGTCCTCGACGCGGCCGACCGTGACACCAGCCATCGAGACGGGCGCACCGGACTTCAGGCCGCCGATGTTCTCGAACGCGGCCTTGAGCCGGTACGAGTCGTCGCGCAGCGAGAATTCCCGGTTCGTGATCTGGGTGACCAGGAACAATATCGCCGCAAAGCCGAGCAGGACGAACAGGCCGGTGGATATGTCGATCGTGCGGGATGGCCGCATGGGTCGCCTCGGGGGTTCAGAGCATGATGGCGGTGAGGATGTAATCGAGGACGAGCGTCACGACGGCGGAAATGACTACCGTTCTTGTCGTGGCGCGTCCGACACCCTCGGCCGTGGGGAGCGCATTGTAACCTTCGTAGACCGCGATCAGGCTGCAGGCGACTCCGAAAACCGCACCCTTGATCAGACCTTCCTGCACGTCCGCGAGTTCAACCGCGCCGCGCATCTGGGACCAGAAACTGCCCTGGTCCACGCCCAGGAACCGGACCCCGACGAGCTGCACGCCGAACAGCCCGACCGCGATGAAAGTCGCCGTCAGCAACGGCATCGCAATGACGCCGCCGAGGAACCGCGGGAGAACCACGCGGCGCATCGGATCGACGGCCATGACGTCCATGGCCGCGAGCTGGTCGGTCGCCCGCATGAGCCCGAGTTCCGACGCGAGCGCCGTGCCCGCGCGACCGGCGAAGAGCAATGCCGTGACGACCGGGCCGAGCTCCTTGAGGAGGCCGAGCGCGGCCGCCGTCCCGAGCGACTCCTCCGACCCGAAGCGCTGCAGCAGGTCGTAGCCCTGCAGGCCGAGCACCATGCCGACGAACAGCCCGCAGGTCATGATGATCACGAGCGAGAGCGCGCCCGTGTTGTAGACCTGCTCGATCACTTGCCGGGGCCGCAGCAGCGCGGCAGGCACGAGCAGGAGCAACTGGCCGAAGAAGCGCGTCAGGGCGCCGACGCGCTCGAGGAAGGTGCGGAGGCCGAGAACGAGTTCGAGTGCGACGGCTTTCATGCAGTGCTGCGCACCTCGAGCAATTGCGCGTGGTAGTCCGCGGCGGGATAGTGGAACGGCACGGGGCCGTCCGCGAGTCCGTCCATGAACTGGTGCACGACAGGCGACGGGTGCTCCTTCAATTCGCGCGGCGTGCCGCGCGCGACCACGGCGCCCTCGGCCAGGATGTAGCTCGTGTCGGCGATCTGCGAAATCTCGCGCACGTCGTGGGTCACCACGACGCTGGTGATGCCGAGCGCGTCGTTGAGCGAACGGATCAGCCGCATCACGACGCCCATCGAGATCGGATCGAGGCCCGCGAACGGTTCGTCGTAGATCAGGATGTCCGGGTCCATCGCGATGGCGCGTGCCAGCGCGACGCGACGCGCCATGCCGCCGGAGAGCTGCTGCGGCAGCAGCTCGGCCGCGCCGCGCAGGCCGACCGCATGCAGCTTGGTGAGCACGATCGTGCGGATCAGGCGCTCGGGCAGTCGCGTGTGCTCGCGCAGCGGAAAGGCCACGTTCTCGAACACGTCGAGGTCCGTCAGCAGCGCGCCGTTCTGGAACAGCATGCCCATGCGCCGGCGCAGCGCGTAGATCTCCTTGCGGCGCAGCCGCGCGACGTTGCGCCCATCGACGATGACCTCGCCGCGATCGGCCAGGATCTGGCCTGTGATCAGCCGCAACAGCGTGGTCTTGCCCGTGCCGCTCGGGCCCATGATCGCGGTCACGGCGCCGCGCTCGATCGCGATGTCGAGCCCGCGAAAGACCGCCTTGCCCGAATCGACCGAGTAGTGAACGTCGCGCAGTACCGCAATGGCTGTCGCATCGCTCGGGACCGGATCGTTTCCGGTCCCGGGCCGGGTAGTCATGCTCACCTGGCGGGTCGCGCGGGCGGCGTCAAGCCGCCTCGAGGCCGGGCTGGTACTGGCCGAGCCGGGCAAGCCCGTTCAGCCGGGCGCGCTTCAGGAACGCCTGCTGGCCCGCGGCGAACGTGTCCGCCTTGCCGGCCCAGGTCCTGATCGCGCTTTCCTGCAGGGCACGGCCATAGCTGAAGGTCAGCGCCCACGGCAGCCCGCCGATGCGGTTGATGAGATCGAGGTGCAGGGTCGCTTCGGCTTCGCTCTGCCCGCCCGACAGGAACGCGATGCCGGGCACCGCCGCCGGCACGTGCCGCTTCAGGCACCGCGCCGTGGCCGTCGCGACTTCCTGCGGAGTCGCGCGGTTTGCGCACTTCTTGCCGGAGATCACCATGTTGGGCTTCAGGATCATGCCCTCGAGATGCACGCGGTGCGCAAAGAGCTGGCCGAACGTGGCCTGCAACACGGCGTCGGTCACTTCCTCGCAACGCGCCAGGGTGTGGTCGCCGTCCATCAGGACCTCGGGTTCGACGATCGGCACGATGCCTGCCTCCTGGCAGAGCGCCGCATAACGCGCGAGCGCGTGCGCGTTCGCCTCGACCGCGAACGCCGTGGGCACGCCTGCGCCGATGTCGATGACCGCGCGCCACTTGGCGAAGCGCGCGCCGAACTTGTGGTATTCCGCGAGCCGCTCGCGCAGGCCGTCGAGCCCCTCGGTGATCGTCTCGCCGGCAAAGCCGGGCAGCGGCTTCGCGCCCATGTCCACCTTGATGCCGGGAACGATGCCGAGTCTGGCCAGCAGCGCCGGGAACGGCGTCCCGTCGCGGGCCTTCTGGCGCAGCGTTTCGTCGTAAAGGATCACGCCGCTGATGTGCTCGGCGATGCCCGGGGTCGTGAACAGCATCTCGCGATAGCTGCGCCGCGCTTCCTCGGTGGACTCGAGCTTGATCGCGTCGAAGCGCTTCTTGATCGTGCCGCCCGATTCGTCGGCGGCCAGGATGCCACGGCCCTTGGCGACCATCGCGCGGGCGGTGGTTTCGAGTTCGCTGTGGTTCATGAGTGTCCTCCGGCTGGGCGCGCGTGGCAGCTGCCGTGCTGCTGACAGCCCGTAAGTCTAACAGGTTCGGATACCCCTCCCGGCAGCCCGCCCGACCCGGGGCTTGGCGTCTACCCCATATAGGACTAAAATCGTCCCAATTCTGGAATACGGCCATGCTACGCATCAGCAAACTCACGGATTACGGCACCGTCGTGCTGGCCTGCCTCGCGGCCACGCCGGAGCAGCGGCTGACGGCCACCGAGGTCGCCGAGCGCACACGACTCGGGCTGCCGACGGTCGGCAAGCTGTTGAAATCTTTTCACCGCGCCGGGTTGTTGACGTCGACGCGTGGCATGCGCGGCGGCTACCAGCTGGCACGCCCGGCGACCCGGATCAGCGCCGCCGCCATCATCGACGCGATCGAGGGTCCGGTCGCGATCACCGAATGCAGCGGTAACCACAGCGCCTGCGACATCGAAACGTCCTGCCGCACGGGCGGTGCGTGGCAACGCATCAACACTGCGATTCGCCGGTCGCTCGACGAGATTACCCTGGCGCAACTGTCCGGCCAGGAAGCCGTGGCTGTCTGGCGACCCGAGCTGGCCGGCGCTGCGCGCACCTTGCCATTGTCCCGCGGCCCCGGCCGGATCTGAGGCGAGGTCACGCCATGTCCAGCAGCTCACGGGATCTCGACGCGCTCGTCGCGCAGAAATACCGCCACGGCTTCGTCACCGACGTCGAGTCCGACACGCTGCCGCCGGGGCTCGACGAGGACGTCGTGCGCGTGATCTCGCGCAAGAAGCGCGAACCCCAGTTCCTGCTCGACTGGCGGCTGCGGGCCCTGCGCCACTGGTTCACGATGCGGGAGCCCAGCTGGGGGCACCTGCGCATCGCCCCGATCGACTACCAGTCGATCTCCTATTACTCGGCGCCCAGGAACAAGACCGGCGGCCCGAAGAGCCTGGACGAGGTGGACCCGAAGCTGCTCGCGACCTACGAGAAGCTCGGCGTGCCGCTGCACGAGCGCGCCCGCCTCGCCGGCGTCGCCGTGGACGCGGTGTTCGACAGCGTCTCCGTGGCAACGACGTTCAAGGACAAGCTGTCGAAGGCGGGCGTGATCTTCTGCTCCTTCTCGGACGCGGTGACCAACCACCCCGAGCTCGTCGAGCGGTATCTCGGCTCCGTCGTGCCGTATACGGACAATTATCTTCGCGACGCTCAACTCGGCGGTGTTCTCCGACGGCTCGTTCGTGTACGTGCCGAAGGGCGTGCGCTGCCCGATGGAGCTCTCGACGTATTTCCGCATCAACGCGGCCAACACGGGGCAGTTCGAACGCACGCTCATCGTCGCCGACGAGGGCAGCCACGTGAGCTACCTCGAGGGCTGCACCGCGCCGATGCGCGACGAGAACCAGCTGCACGCGGCGGTCGTGGAGCTGGTGGCGCTTGCGGACGCCAGCATCAAGTACTCGACCGTGCAGAACTGGTATCCCGGCGACGAGCAGGGCCGCGGCGGCATCTACAACTTCGTCACCAAGCGCGGCGAGTGCCGCGGCGCCCGTTCGCGGATCAGCTGGACGCAGGTCGAGACGGGCTCGGCGATCACCTGGAAATACCCGAGCTGCGTGCTGAGCGGCGACGACTCGGTGGGCGAGTTCTATTCCGTCGCGCTCGCGAACCACTACCAGCAGGCCGACACCGGCACCAAGATGATCCACATCGGCCGCAACACCCGCAGCACCATCGTCTCGAAGGGCATCTCCGCGGGCCACGGGCAGAACACGTACCGCGGCCTGGTGAAGGTGCTGCCCTCCGCCGAGGGCGCGCGCAACCACACGCAATGCGACTCGCTGCTGATGGGCGACCGGTGCGGCGCGCACACTGTTCCGTACATGGAGATCAAGCACCCGACCGCCGTCGTCGAGCACGAGGCGACCACGTCCAGGATCGGCGACGACCAGCTCTTCTATTGCCGCAGCCGCGGCATCTCCGAGGAAGACGCCGTCAACATGATCGTGAACGGTTTCTGCAAGGTCGTGTTCAAGGAACTGCCGATGGAGTTCGCCGTGGAAGCCCAGAACCTGCTGTCGGTCAGCCTCGAAGGCGCCGATCGGCTGACCCGTTACCGCGCCCCCGACACCTACGCCAAGACGCAAGAGACACCGCCACATGCTCAGCATCCGCGACCTGCACGCACAGATCGGCCCCCGCAAGATCCTCAAGGGGCTCGACCTCGACGTGCAGCCCGGGTCAGGTGCACGCGATCATGGGCCCGAACGGCTCGGGCAAGAGCACGCTCGCGAACGTGCTTGCCGGCCGCTCGGGTTACGACGTCACGCGCGGCACGGCGACGTACCTCGGTGCCGACCTGCTCGCGCTCGAGCCCGAGGAGCGCGCGCGTCGCGGCCTGTTCCTCGCGTTCCAGTACCCGGTCGAAATCCCCGGTGTCAACAACGCGTACCTGCTCAAGGCGGCGCTCAACGCACAGCGCAAGCAGCGCGGCGAGCCCGAGCTCGACGCCTTCGATTTCCTCGCGCTGATCCGTACCAGGATGCAGCTCATGCAGATGGACGAGAGCTTCCTCAATCGGGGCGTCAACGAGGGTTTCTCGGGCGGCGAGAAGAAGCGCAACGAGATCCTGCAGATGGCCGTGCTCGAACCGAAGCTCGCGTTGCTCGACGAAACCGATTCCGGGCTCGACATCGACGCGCTCCGCGTGGTCGCGAACGGCGTCAACAGCCTGCGTGCGCCTGGCCGAGCCATCGTGATCGTCACCCACTACCAGCGCCTGCTCGACTACATCGAGCCCGACTTCGTGCACGTGCTGTACGACGGCCGCATCCTGCGCACGGGCGACAAGAACCTGGCACTCGAACTCGAGCAGCGCGGCTACGACTGGGTGCGGCAGGAGGCCCGCGTCGCATGAACGACGCAACGCTCTCCCCCGCCACCGCGCATTACCGCGACGCCTTCGAACAGGCGCGCCCGCACCTGCGCGGGTCGCCGGAGCGGCGCCGCGCCGCCATCGCACGCTTTGCCGAACTCGGCTTTCCGGGGCCGCGCGAGGAAGCCTGGAAATACACCAGCCTGCGCCGTCTCGAAGGCCGGCGCTTTGCGCCGGCCGTCGCACCCGCCATCGCGCCGGACCTGGGCGCCGCGTTGTCGGCGCACCGCCTCGTGCTCGTCGACGGACAGTGGCAACCGCACCTGTCGACGCCAGGCGCGGCCGCGAGCTGCGGCTTCACGATGCGGACGCTCACCGACCCCGGCAAGCGGCGCGAAGCTGCCGACGAGTTCCTGTGGCTTCCGGCCGGCGGCGGCACCGAGCGCTTTGCCGCGCTGAATTCCGCGTTCAGCGTCGACCCGGTGCTGCTCGAGTGCGGCGGCAACGGCGACGAGTTGCTGCACGTGAGCCTGGTGGCCACGGGCGTCGAGCCGTCCCTGTCGAGTCCGCGCCTCGCAGTGCGCATGGCGCCCGGCAGTCGCGCGCGGCTCCTGCTCGACTACGTCGACGGCGGCCAGGTCGAGCGCTTCGTCAACTCGGTACTGGACGTCGAACTCGGCGCGGGGGCCCAGTTGCAGGTGTATCGGCTGCAGCGGCAAGGCGCGCGCACGTTCCACATCGACCGCACGGACGTGCGCGTCGGGACGGACGCCCGCTTCGTGTGCCGGGATTCGCAGCTCGGCGGCGCGCTGTCGCGCCTCGACCTGAACGTCGCGCTCGACGGGCGCGGGGCGCAGGCCGAGCTGACCGGGGTGTTCCTCGCCGACGGCTCCCGCCACCTCGACACCCACATCCTGATCGACCATCACGCGGCGGAGACGATCAGCCTGCAGGACTATCGAGGCGTGGCCGCCGACCGCGGCCGCGCCGTGTTCAACGGCAAGGCGGTCGTGCATGCGGGAGCCCAGAAGTCGAACGCGCGCCAGTCGAGCCGCAACCTGCTGCTCACGCCCGGCGCCGAGATCGACACCAAGCCCGAGCTCGAGATCTACGCCGACGACGTCCAGTGCAGCCACGGCGCGACGACCGGCCAGCTCGACCCGAACGCCCTCTTCTACCTGCGCTCGCGCGGCCTGGGCGAGTCCGAGGCCGCGCAGTGCCCTGACCCGCGCCTTCGCCGCGGCCGTGCTGTCCCGCGTGGACGTCGCGTCGCTCGCCGCCGCACGTGCACGACGAACTCGACCGGCGTCTCGTGCGGGCTGCTGGAGGTGCCGGCGTGAACGCAGCCACGATGCCCTCGGTGCGCGCGGCGCCGTTCGCGCCCTTTGACGTCGAGGCGATTCGCCGCGATTTCCCGGTGCTTGCGCGCACGGTGCACGGCAAGCCGCTCGCCTACCTCGACAACGCGGCCTCGAGCCAGCGCCCGCGCGCCGTGATCGACGCCGTGTCCCGGTACTACGAGACGACGTCACGCCAACGTGCACCGCGGCGTGCACACGCTGAGCCAGGAGGCGACCGACCTCTTCGAGGGCGCCCGCGAGAAGGTGCGGCGCTTCATCAATGCAGCGCTCGACGCGCGAGATCGTGTTCGTCGCGCGGCACGACCGAGGCGATCAACCTCGTCGCGCAGAGCTACGGCCGGCCGCGCTTCGGGCCCGGCGACGAGATCCTCATCTCGTGGCTCGAGCACCACGCGAACATCGTGCCCTGGCAGACTGCTCTGCGAGCAGACCGGCGCGCGCCTGAAGTCGCGCCGATCACGCGCAGCGGCGAAGTCGACTTCGACGCGTTCGCAGCCCTGCTCGTCGCCGCGCACCCGGCTGGTGGCGCTGGCGCACGTCTCGAACGCGCTCGGCACCGTCGTCCCGGTCGGGCGCTTCATCGCCGGCCGCCCGCGCGCGCGGCGTCCCGGTCCTGCTCGACGGCGCGCAGGCCGTGCCGCACCTGCGGGTCGACGTGCAGGCGCTCGACTGCGACTTCTACTGCTTCTCCGGCCACAAGATGTGCGGCCCGACCGGCATCGGCGTGCTCTACGGCCGCGAGGCGCTGCTGCGCGACGATGCCGCCGTGGCAGGGCGGCGGCGACATGATCCTCGCCGTCAGCTTCGAGAAGACCGATCTACAACGACCTGCCGTACAAGTTCGAGGCCGGCACGCCGCACATCGCCGGGCGCGATCGGCCTCGGCGCCGCGATCGACTACCTCGACGCGCTCGGCCTGGAGCGCATCGCCGCGGCACGAGCACGCGCTGCTCGAGTACGCCACGGCGCGCCTGCAGCGACGTGCCGGGCGCTGCGGTTCATCGGCACCGCGCGCGACAAGGCGGCCGTCGTGTCGTTCACGCTCGACGGCGTGCACCCGCACGACCTCGGCACGATCCTCGACCACGAGGGCGTCGCGATCCGCACCGGTCACCACTGCGCGATGCCGGTGATGGAGTTCTTCGGCGTGCCCGGCGACCGCGCGCGCATCGTTCGCCTTCTACAACACGCCGGGCGAGATCGACCGCCTGGTCGCACGCACTCGGCACGGCACGGGAGATGTTCGGCTGATGGACCTCAAGGATCTCTACCGCGACGTGATCGTCGATCACAACCGGCATCCGCGCAATTTCCGCGAGATGCCCGACGCGGACCGGCGCGCCGACGGCTTCAACCCGCTCTGCGGCGACAAGCTGACCGTCTTACGTGAAACTCGACGGCGACCGCATCGCGGACGTGTCGTTTCAGGGCAGCGGCTGCGCGATCTCGGTCGCCTCGGCCTCGCTGATGACCGAGAGCGTCAAGGGCAAGACGGTGCCGGAGGCGGAGCGGCTCTTCGCCGCGATGCACCAGTTGCTGACGCGCGACGATGCCGGCGTGGATCCGGCGAGCCTCGGCAAGCTCGGCGCGCTGTCGGGCGTGCGCGAATTCCCGGCGCGCGTGAAGTGCGCGAGCCTCTGCTGGCACACGCTCGATGCGGCGTTGCACAGGCAGGAAGCGGCCTGCACCGAATAGACGAACGGCGCGGCTGGGCGCGCCAGGAGCGTGAAGACGTGTACCGAGCCGATAACGAACCGGTGACGTTC
The DNA here is from genome assembly GCA_963786705.1 of uncultured Gammaproteobacteria bacterium. Lineage (GTDB taxonomy): Bacteria > Pseudomonadota > Gammaproteobacteria > Steroidobacterales > Steroidobacteraceae > RPQJ01. Next base: position 51,217 of record CAWBAG010000029.1, on the reverse strand, counting down.
ACCCGGGACGTGGACGGGATCATCGTGCCCGCCGGCGTCAACGTGAAGCTGCGCCAGGGCCAGCAGGGTTACATCACCCAGGCCCTGGGCGGCAGCTTCACCGTGTACGTCGAAGGCAACCTGTTCCGGATCGCCGGCAAGGATGCCGACGCGCTCGGCAAGGAAGCGGACGAGGTGCCGGACCTGCCGCCGGATGCGAGCGACGACGACGTGCGCGAGCTCGTCTGGGAGCAGCATGAAGAGCTGCTACGACCCCGAGATTCCGATCAACATCGTCGATCTCGGCCTGGTCTACGACTGCGACGTGATCGCGGAACCGGACGGACGGGTCATTGCCGTGAAGATGACGCTGACGGCGCCCGGTTGCGGCATGGGCGAAGTGCTGGTGCAGGACGTGAAGCGACAAGGTGGAGATCATCCCGACCGTGAAGCGGGCCGACGTCGAACTGGTGTTCGACCCGCCGTGGAACCAGTCGATGATGTCGGAAGCCGCCCGCCTGCAGACCGGAATGATGTGAGCGTGGCGGCCTGGACCCGCGTCGGCCGCGCCTCGGACATCGCCCCCGGCGACTACGCGTCGGCCGAGGTCGACGGCTCGTTCGTCGTTGTCTACAACATCGCCGGCGAGTTCTTCGCGATCGACGACGTGTGCACCCACGATGGCGGCGGGCTGGCGGGCGGCCAGATCGAGGATCACCAGGTCATCTGCCCGCGCCACGGCGCCCGCTTCTGCCTGCGCACCGGCCGCGCGCTGGCGCCGCCGGCATACGAACCGGTGCGGAGCTATCCCACTCGCATCGTCGACGGTCACCTGGAGGTCGGCGGCGATGGCGACGCGTGACAGGCCCGTGGCGAGCCGGCGGCGCGTGAGTCCGCCCGGCGGCGGCAAGCCGCGGCCGGCGAGCGCGTCGAAGCGCCTCACGCTGGTGCGGCACGCGAAGTCCGATTGGTCCCTGCCCGGCCAGCAGGACTGGGATCGCGCGCTCAACAAGCGCGGCCAGCGCGATGCGCCGGAGATGGCGCGCCGCCTGCGCGCGCGCAAGCTGCGGCCCGACCTGATCCTGTCGAGCCCCGCGGTGCGCGCGCTCACGACGGCGACGATCATGGCCCGCGAGCTGAAGGTGCCCGTGCAGCAGGTGCGCCAGGACGAGCGGCTCTACCTGGCCGGCCCGCGGGAGATCCTCGCCGTGATCCGCGAACTGGGCGGCGACGCCGCGCACGTGATGGTGTTCGGGCACAACCCCGGCATTACGGAGTGCGCCAACCAGATTTCCGGCGGCGAGCGCATCGACAACATGCCCACGTGCGCCACGTTCACGACCCGTCTCGAGATCGACCGCTGGGGGCAACTGGACTGGGAATCGGGCCAGGACGTCGAGTTCGACTACCCGCGCAATCTCGCCTGACGCCCGGCGCAGGCGCCGACTGCAACGCTTCCGCGCCCGCCTGCATCGGCACGCGGCCGTGCGAACCACCCGGCGCGCGAGCGGCCGGCGGTTCGCGTCAGCCCCGGCCGAAAACGGGAATCGACGCGCCGGTGATCGCGCCGCCGGCCTCGGACGCGAGGAACAGGACCACGTCGGCGATCGCCTCCGGTTTCACCCAGCGTGTGAAGTCGGCGGCCGGCATGTCGAGCCGGTTGCGGGGCGTGTCGATCGTGCCCGGCAGGATCGCGTTGACCGTGATGCCGCGATCCTTCACTTCGTCCGCCAGTGCTTCGGTCAGCCGCTGCACGCCCGACTTCGAAGCGGCGTAAGCACCCATGCCCGCCGCGGCCTTGAGCGCGGCGCCCGCCCCGATGTTGACGATGCGCCCGGACCCGCGTTCGAGCAGGGCCGGCAGCGCGCACTTGCTGCTCACGACGGCCGTGCGCAGGTTCATGGCATAGAGCTGGTCCCAGGTCTCGATGTCGCCGTCCTCGAGTTTTTCCCAGCGGAAGCCGCCCGCCACGTTCACCAGCACGTCGATGCCGTCGAAGCGCATCGCGATCGCGGCCATGGTCTTGCGCGTGGCCTCGGAGTCCGCGAGGTCGGCGCCGCCGAGCAGCATGTGCGACGCCTGGAACTCGGCGTGCAGCTCGGGGGCCGGTTGCGGCGCCACGTCCACGAGCGCGCAGCGTGCGCCCGCACGCGCGAACGCCCGCACCACGGCCGCGCCGAGCACGCCGAATGCCCCGGTCACCACGACCACCTTGCCGTCCATCTTCATTGCCGCCGCTCCCGCAGTCCCTTCAGCACTCCGGCACGTTCACCGCCAGGCCGCCCTGGCTGGTCTCCTTGTAGATCGACGACATGTCGTGGCCGGTCTGGCGCATCGTCGCGATCACCTGGTCGAGCGACACCTTGTGCGAGCCGTCGCCGCGCATCGCGAGCCGCGCCGCGTTGATCGCCTTGACCGCGCCCATCGCGTTGCGCTCGATGCACGGAATCTGCACGAGGCCCGCGATCGGATCGCACGTGAGGCCCAGGTTGTGTTCCATGCCGATCTCGGCGGCGTTCTCGATCTGCTCGTTGGTGCCGTTCAGCGCCGCGACCAGCCCGGCCGCCGCCATCGAGCAGGCGACGCCGACCTCGCCCTGGCAGCCCATCTCCGCGCCCGAGATCGACGCGTTGCGCTTGTAGAGCATGCCGATCGCGCCCGCGATCAGCAGGAAACGCACGATGCCGTCCTCGCTCGCGCCCGGCTCGAAGCGCCGGTAGTAACGCAATCACCGCCGGCACGATGCCCGCCGCGCCGTTGGTCGGCGCGGTGACGACACGGCCGCCGGCCGCGTTCTCCTCGTTGACCGCGAGCGCGAATGCATTGACCCAATCCATCGCGTCCAGGGTGCGTTGCCCGGACGACTCGAGCAGCAGGCGGTGCATGCGCGAGGCGCGCCGCTTCACCTTCAGCACGCCGGGCAGCAGGCCCGTGCTCGCGAATCCACGCTCGATGCAGTCGCTCATGACCGACCAGATGCCGAGCAGCGCCGTTCGCGTCGCGGCGGTCCGGCCGATATGCGCGTTCGTTCTGCAGCACCAGTTCGTGCAGCTCGAGCCCGGCCTCGCGGGCCATCTCGAGCAGTTCCCGCGCCGAGTCGAAGGGATGCGGCAACGCCACGTGCGCCCCGTCATCACGTTCCTTGCCGAACTCCGCGGCGCGCACGATGAACCCGCCGCCGGTCGAGTAGTACTCCTCGCGATGCAGCACGGCGCCGGCGGCGTCGAGCGCCGTGAAGCGCATGCCGTTCGGATGCTGCGGCAGCGTCTGGTCGCGATGAAACAGCAGGTCGAGCGGCTCGTCGAACGCGATCTCGTGGCGGCCGAGCAGGCGCAGGCGACCCGCCCTGCGGATGCGCTCGAGGGCGGGCTCGACGGCGGCCGGATCGAGCGTCTCCGGCCGGTTCCCCTCGAGCCCGAGCAGGATTGCGCGATCGGTGCAATGCCCACGCCCCGTCAGCGCGAGCGAGCCGTAGACCTGCGCGGCCACCTTCGCCGTGCGCTCTAGCAGCCCGCGCGCCTCGAGGTCGCTGGCGAAGGCCTGCGCGGCGTTCATCGGCCCCATCGTGTGGGAACTCGAGGGACCGACGCCGACCTTGAAGATGTCGAGGACGCTGAGGTTCATGACTCGTCCGATGGCCGTTGCGCAGTCATTCCATGGCCAGCAGCGATGCGTTTCCGCCCACCGCCGACGTGTTGATCGTCAGTGTGCGCTCGTGCGCGAAACGATGCAGGTAGTGCGGCCCGCCGGCCTTGGGCCCGGTGCCCGAAAGTCCGCTGCCGCCGAATGGCTGCGTACCGACGATCGCGCCGATGATGTTGCGGTTGACGTACACGTTGCCGGCGCTGACGCGGGACGCGACTCGCCGGACGGTGCTGTCGATGCGGCTGTGGATGCCGAACGTGAGGCCGTAGCCCGTCGCGTTGATGGCGTCGACGAGCTGCTCGAGGTCGCGCGAGCGGTACGAGACGATGTGCAGGATCGGGCCGAACCACTCGCGTTGCAGGACCGCCATCGACTCGATCTGCACCGCGAGCGGCGCGACGAACGAACCGCGGCGCGTGGCTTCGCCGAGCGCCAGCCCGTGATGCCAGGGCGCCTTGCGGACGATCTCGCGAGCGTGCCCCTCCAGCATCGCACGCGCTGCCGGATCGATGACCGGCCCTACGTCCGTCTCGAGCAGCGCCGGGTTGCCGACGACGAGCTCTTCCATGTGGCCCGCGAGCAGCCGCATCACCTTTGCCGCTATGTCCTCCTGCACGCAAAGCACGCGCAGCGCCGAACACCGCTGGCCCGCGCTGTTGAAGGACGACTGCACCGCGTCCAGCACGACCTGCTCCGGCAACGCGGAGCTGTCCACGATCATGGCGTTCTGGCCGCCGGTCTCCGCGATCAGCGTCGCGATCGGGCCGCCGCGACCCGCAAGCGCGCGGTGAATGATGTGCGCCGTCTCGGTCGAGCCGGTGAACGCCACGCCTCCCACGCGCGGGTCGGCCACCGCGGCGGCGCCGACCACGCTGCCGTCGCCGGGCAGGAAATGCAGGACTTCGGGCGGGATGCCCGCCTGCAGCATGAGCCGCACCGCCTGCGCCGCCACGAGCGGCGTCTGCTCGGCAGGTTTCGCGAGCACGGCGTTTCCGGCGGCGAGCGCCGCCGCGACTTGTCCGGTGAAGATCGCCAGCGGGAAGTTCCACGGGCTGATGCACGCGAATATGCCGCGCCCGTGCAGGCTCAACTCGTTGCTCTCGCCCGTCGGACCGGGCAGGCGGACCGGTGCGCCGAAGTCCTGCCGCGCCCTGGCCGCGTAGTAGCGCAGGAAATCGACTGCCTCGCGCACCTCCGCGATGCTGTCGGGCACGGTCTTGCCGGCTTCGCGCACGCACATCGCGACGAGTTCCGGCAGCGATTCCTCGAACAGGTCGGCCGTCCGGTCGAGCGCGGCCGCGCGAGCCTGCGCCGGAGCGGCATCCCAGTCCGGTTGTGCCCGCTGCGCGGAAGCGATCGCGGCACGCACGTGATCGCCGGTCGCCGCGGTCACGGAACCCACCAGGTCCCCGGTGTCGGCCGGGTTGCGGATCGAGTCGCGTGGACCGTCGAGTTCCCTGCCGCCTACCAGCGGCGCTGCCACCCACGGACGCCGCGAGACGCGCTCCATGCGATCGGCCAGGTCGCGCAGCACGGCGCCGTCGGCGAGATGGACCCCGCGCGAGTTGCGCCGTTCGGGCGCGTAGACGTCGGCGGGCGACGGGATGCGCGGGTGCGCGGCCTGCGCAAAAGCGTCGACCGTCGTCACGGGATCGGCGACGATGTCTGCGACCGGCTCGTTCTCGTTCACGATGCGGTTCACGAACGACGTGTTGGAGCCGTTCTCCAGCAGCCGCCGCACGAGGTACGGCAGCAGGTCCTCGTGCTCGCCGACCGGGGCGTAGACGCGGCAGGGAACGTTCAGGCCGTCCGTGCGCGTCACGTGCGCATAGAGTTCCTCGCCCATGCCGTGCAGTCGCTGGAACTCGAACTCGCGCCCGTGCTTGCGCGCGAGATGCCACACGGCGGCCACCGTGTGGGCATTGTGCGTGGCGAACTGCGGGTACAGCTCGCGTCCCTGTTCCAGCACGAGCCGCGCGCACGCGAGATAGGCGACGTCGGTGTTCGGCTTGCGCGTGAACACCGGATAGCCCGGCAGGCCGCGTTCCTGCGCGCGCTTGACCTCGCTGTCCCAGTACGCGCCCTTGACGAGCCGCACGTGCAGCGTGCGCCGGGACGCGCGCGCGACTTCGATCAGGCGGCGCAGCACGGCCGGTGCGCGCTTCTGGTACGCCTGCACCGCGATGCCGAAGCCGGACCAGCCCTCGAGCCGCGCTTCGCGGCACACGGCCTCGAGCAGTTCGAGCGTGATCTCGAGGCGCTCGGATTCCTCGGTGTCGAGCGTGAGCGCGATGCCCGCGTCGCGCGCCAGCGTGCAGAGCTCGACGAGTCGCGGCGTCAGGTCGCGGAGCACGCGCTGGCGATGCGCCCGCTCGAAGCGCGGATGCATCGCCGAGAGCTTGACGGAGATGCTCGGCCGCGCCTCGACGTCCGGATACTCGCGGACACGCTCGGCCAGCGAGCCGATCGCGCTGCGGTAGGCCTCGTAGTAGCGATCGGCATCGGCGGTCGTGAGCGCGGCTTCGCCGAGCATGTCGAACGTGTAGCGATAGCGCTTGTTGGCGCCCGAGAGCGAGTTGTCGAGCGCTTCCTTGATCGTGCGGCCCATGACGAACTGGTGGCCCATGATGCGCATGGCCTGGCGCATCGCGGTGCGCACGAGCGGTTCGCCGATGCGGCTGGCGACGCGTCCCATGGCGCTCGCGGGCGCCGCCACGTCGTTGGGATCGAGCCGCACGATCCGCCCGGTCAGCATCAGGCCCCAGGTGGACGCATTCACGAACAGCGACTGGCTGTCGCCAAGGTGACTCGCCCAGTCCCCGGCGCGCAGCTTGTCGGCGATCAGCCGATCCGCGGTGTCGTCGTCGGGAATCCTGAGCAGCGCCTCGGCCAGGCACATCAGGATGACGCCCTCCTGCGACGACAGGTCGTACTGCCTGCAGGAACGCATCCAGTCCCGTCTTGGACGCGGGCGCCTTGCGCACGGCCTCGACCAGCTGCCGCGCCGTCGCCTGGGCCGCGTCGTGCAGCGCCGGCCCGAGTCGCGCGAGATCCGCGACCGCGCGCACGACTCGCTCCTCGTCGGCCAGGAAATCCGCGTTGATGGCACGGCCGACGGGCGTCAGGAAATCCTCCGCGTCGGCGAACAGGAAGCGCGTCGTGGACACGAGGTCCGTGGATCCAGCCATGGTTGCCGCCTTGGGGAGAGTCGATCACGGGATTCTAGCCAAATCGGACAAGGCCCGCGGCTCGGTGCCCCGCGGGCCCTGCCGCGGCTGGCCGCGGGCAGCGCCTGCTTGGTCTCGTAGAGCAGGCCGACGGTCGTCAGCGTATCGGTGTTCTCGACGCCGCCGGGGACGTCGGTGTTGTGGCGAACCTGGTAGCCGACGCGTAACCCGAGCGCGCCCGTGATCGTGACTTCGAGTCCGAGGTCGTTCTGGAAATAGGTGTTGCTGGAGCCTGCCTCGACGAGAAACCGGTCCACGACCTTGGTCGTGTCGGTGAGTTGGTGGTCGAAGCCGACATCGCCGCGGAAGATCACGCCGTCCTGCTTCTCGCCGGTGTCCTGCAGCTCGGCGTAGCGATACCCCGGGCCGCCCTGCACCCAGAGCTTGGTGCGCTCGCTGTCGATGAGCTTGTAGCCGAGACCGCCGGCAAGCGACGCCTGGTAGTCGTACGCGCTGAAGCGATCGTCTCGGATCATCTGCATGTCGGCTCCCTGGGATATGGGGGTGGGGTCTGCCGCGGGCGCGGGCAGCCGCTGAGTATAGCGAGGCCGGCCTTGCGATGGCCCGCCCGGGCGCGGCGATGGACGCGGGGCCGGCAACCGGCCCTTGCAACGGCGCAGCCCGGCCCAAACAATCCGTGCCCGGTGAGCAGGAGCAGTGACATGGCGGCAGCGCCTTACAAGTTTGCAGCAACGGCGGAGAATTTCATGCCGGCGGTCGTCGAAGCCTCGGCCGGCAGGCCGGTCCTCGTCGATTTCTGGGCGCCCTGGTGCGGTCCATGCCAGGCGCTGATGCCGCTGCTCGAGCGCATCGCCGACGACTACGGCGGCCGGGTCCTGCTGGCCAAGGTCAATACCGACGAGGAGCCGCAACTGGCCAGCCACTTCCAGGTGCGCAGCATCCCTACGGTGATGCTCGTGCGCCACGGCGTGGTCGTCGAGCAGTTCGTCGGTGTCCAGCCGGAATCGACCATCAAGGCGTTCATCGACAAGCACCTCGAGCCGGCCGCCACACCGCCCGGGGACGAATCGGAACCGGTCGCCACTGCACCGGCAGCCGAACGGCCAGAGGTGGCGGCCATGCGGCATCTCGACCTGCGTGATGCACAGGCGGCGGCGGCCGCCATCGAAGCGCTGGCCGCGGCCGCGCCGCAGCACGAACTGCTCAAGTCGTTGCGAGCCCGGCTCGCCTTTCTCGAAGTGGCGAATTCCCGGCCGAACACGGCGGCGCTGCGCGACACGCTCGAAGCCGATCCCGGCGACGCGGCGGCCAGGCACGCACTGGCTGCCCATTACGCCCTGTTGGGGGACTACGGGACAGCTCTCGCCGAGTGGCTGGAACTGATGCGCCGCGACCGGAAGTTCGGCGACGATGCAGGCCGGCGCAGCCTGCTGCAGGCGTTCGACGTGCTGGGCGAGCAGGATCCGCTCGTGATCCAGTACCGGCGCCGGGTGGCCAGCCTGTTGCACTGACGCGCCACCCGCGCCGGCACGCAAGCGTCGCGCGCTGCGTGCGCGGGCATGGCGAGGTTATTGCATCGAGACGTGAATGCCGCCGCGATACGTGCGTTCGTCGTCTTGCCGACACCGCGGTGTCGAAGTATAAGTCTCTCGCCAACGCACACCCGCGGGTTTTTCGATGAGCGAGAAGCCAGAGTCTGCGGACGATTTCGAGGATGAAGATGCCGAGGAAGTCGCCGGCGACGAGGAGTCGCTCGACGTCGACCGGCTCATGCAGGACCTCGACAAGCGCAAGCGCGGCGCGCCGAAGGGCGCGGAACCCGCGTGGCGCAAGCTCGAGCGCATGCGCGAACAGAAGCTCACCTCGGATCTCCTGAGCGATTTCGACGATTACGACATCGGGGATTCCCCGCGCCCGCGCCGCACGTAAGCCGCGTCCCGCGCCGCCTCAGTGGAAATTCCGCGACCGGGCCTGCAACTGCCCGAGCCAGCGGCTCAGGTCCGCGAGCCGGTGCGCGATCACGTGCATGACTTCGCCCTCGACCTGCAACTCTCCCGCCACGGCCAGCAGCCGCGATGCGACGAGCGGCCGGCGCTGGCGCTCCGCCACGTCGCGCCAGACGATCAGGTTGATGGAGCCGAACTCGTCCTCGAGCGTCACGAACGTCACGCCCTCTGCGCTGCCGGGGCGCTGGCGCGTGATGACGAGGCCGGCCGTGCGCACGATCGATCCGTGCGGCGCCGCGCGCAGCTCCGCCGAACTGAGCACGCCGCGCGCGCCGAGTTGCGGCCGCAGCAGGGCGATGGGATGGCGCCGCAACGTGAGCCCCGTGTGCGCGTAGTCGGCGACGATGTCCTCGCCCTCGCGCGGCGCGCGCAGGAGCGGCAGGCCTTCGGCGATGCGCACCTCCGGCAGCAACGGCAAGGGCGACTCCACGCCGGCCACGTTCCACGCGGCGCGGTGCCGGTGGCCGCCGAGCCCGGCCAGTGCGCCTGCCGCGGCGAGGCAGCCGAGTTCGCGCCGGTCGAGGCGCGCAAGCTCGGCGAGTTGCTGCACGCTCTCGAACCTGCTGCGCCCGGCGCGCACCGCGACGAGTCGCCCGGCCGCCTCGGCTGACAAGCCCTTCACCAGCCTCAGCCCGAGCCGCAGTGCCGGCGGCGAGGCCGCACCGGCCTGCGGCTCGAGCGTGCAGTCCCATGCGCTCGCGTGCACGTCGATCGGACGCACCTCGACGCCGTGCCGGCGCGCGTCCTGCACCAGTTGCGACGGCGCGTAGAAACCCATGGGCTGGCTGTTGATGAGCGCCGCGGCGAACGCCGCCGGCTCGTGCCGCTTGAGCCAGGCCGACACGTAGACGAGCAGCGCGAAACTCGCGGCGTGCGATTCCGGGAAACCGTATTCGCCGAAGCCCAGGATCTGCTGGAAGATGCGGCGCGCGAACTCCTCCGAATAACCGCGCTCGCGCATGCCGCGGATCAGCCGCTCCTCGAAAGGGCCGAGCCCGCCCTTGCGCTTCCACGCCGCCATCGCGCGTCGCAGCTGGTCGGCCTCGCCCGGCGTGAACCCGGCCGCGACGATCGCCAGCTGCATCACCTGCTCCTGGAAGATCGGCACGCCGAGCGTGCGCTTCAGGACGTCCGCGACCGCCTCGCTCGGGTAACTGATGGCCTCGAGGCCCGCGCGGCGCCGCAGGTAAGGGTGCACCATGTCGCCCTGGATCGGGCCGGGCCGGATGATCGCGACCTCGATCACGAGGTCGTAGTAGGACTGCGGCCGCAGGCGCGGCAGCATCGCCATCTGGGCACGGGATTCGATCTGGAACACGCCCACGGTGTCGGCGTGACCGATCATGTCGTACACGGCCGGGTCTTCGGCGGGCACGGTCGCGAGCGTCCAGCGCGGGCCACCGCAACCCTCCACGAGATCGAACGCGCGGCGGATCGCCGACAGCATGCCGAGTCCGAGCACGTCGACCTTGAGCAGGCCGAGCGCGTCGAGATCGTCCTTGTCCCACTGGATCACGGTGCGTTCGGGCATCGCCGCGTTCTCGACCGGCACGAGTTCCTCGAGCAGGTCGCGCGCGATCACGAAACCGCCGACGTGCTGCGAGAGGTGCCGCGGGAACCCGAGCAGCGTGTGCGCGAGCGCGAGCACTTTCGACAGCACCGGGCTGTCGGGATCGAGGCCGGCCTCGCGCACGCGGCCCGCGTCGATGCGCGATCCGTCCCACCACTGCATCGACCGCGCCAGCGCCCCGACCTGCAGCGCATCGAGCCCCATCGCCCTGGCCACGTCGCGGAGCGCGCTGCGCGGCCGGTAGCTGATGACCGTGGCGGTGAGCGCCGCCCGCTCCCGGCCGTACTTGCCGTAGAGGTACTGGATCACCTCCTCGCGCCGCTCGTGCTCGAAATCGACGTCGATGTCGGGTGGTTCATTGCGCTCGCGCGAGATGAAGCGCTCGAACAGCAGCGACATGCGCGCTGGATCCACCTCGGTGATGCCGAGGCAGTAGCACACGGCCGAGTTGGCGGCCGAGCCGCGACCCTGGCAGAGGATGCCGCGCGAGCGCGCGAAGCGCACGATGTCGTGCACGGTCAGGAAATAGGCTTCGTAGGCGAGGTCCTCGATCAGCGCGAGTTCGTGCTCGATCGCCTGCCCGGCTTGCGCGGGGACGCCCGCGGGCCAGCGGTGGCGCTTGCCCTCTTCCGTCAAGCGCCGCAACCAGCCGGAGGGCGTGTACCCTTCCGGCACGATCTCACGCGGGTACTCGTAGCGGAGTTCGTCGAGGGAGAACGTGCAGCGCGCGGCGATGTCGAGGCTGGCCGCGAGCAGGCCGGCTGGATGCAGTTCGGCGATCCGCGCGACCGGGCGCAGGTGACGCTCCCCGTTCGGAAACAACGCCAGGCCCGCCTGGTCGACGGTCGTGCCGAGCCGCGTCGCCGTGAGCACGTCCTGCAGCGCGCGGCGGCCGCGCGCGTGCATGTGCACGTCGCCCGTCGCGACCAGCGGCAGGCCCGTCTCGCGCGCCAGCGCCTGCAGGACTTCGCTGCGGCGGCGATCCCGGCCGGTCGTCAGCAGTTCGACGGCCAGCCACACCCGCCCGGGAAACCGCTGCGCGAACCAGCGCGCGTCGCTGGCCTCGGGCTTCGCCGCCGGCAGCCAGAGGCAGAGGCAGCCGTCGAGGTCGAGGAAGTCGCTGCGCCCGAGCCGGTATTCGCCCTTGGGCGCAGCACGCCGCCCGCGCGTGATCAGGCGGCAGAGCCGGCCGTATCCCTGCCGGTTCTGCGCGAGCAGCACGCAGCGCAGGCCGTCGTCGAGGCGGAACTCCGCGCCGACGATGAGCTTGAACTGCCGTTCGCGGGCCGCGACGTGCGCGCGCACGACGCCCGCCACCGAACATTCGTCGGTGATCGCGAGCGCGGCATAGCCGAGCTGCGCGGCACGCGCGACGAGTTCCCCGGGCTGCGACGCGCCCCGCAGGAAACTGAAGCTGGAGAGGCAATGCAGTTCGGCGTACGACATGGTGTCGGCGACGCGGCATCGGTGCCCGCGCTCAGCCGAAAAGGCCGTGCAGGTACCAGGCGCCCGGGTCCGGATCGCGCCGGTTGCGGAACACCCAGAGCCGCGCGCCTTGCCCGTTGCGGGCCACGTAGTAGTCGCGGGCCACGTCGTGGCCGTCCCACCAGCCGGACTCGATGCACTCGGGACCATCCTCGATCTCGAAGCGCCCGCTGCAGGCCTGGGGTTCCTGGAGCAACCAGAGCGGCCGCGCGGAGTGACAACCCGCATGCCGCACGGGCGCATCGTGACCGCCGTCCGCGATGGCCGCGCTGGCTGCGGGCCGGCGCGAACCCCTGGCGCGGCCTGCGGCCACCGGCACCGGCTCGACGGCACGCCACGCCGCTTCCGGCCGATGCTCGGCCACGCAGGCGAGGCCGTGCACGGCCGCGACGCCGAGCCGCGCGCGCAGGCGCTCGATCAGCTGCGGCACGTTCGCGCCCGACTCGCGCCGGTCGCTCGCAAAAAGTTCGGCGGACGCGACGCTCGATTCGACGAGCGGGCCGCTCACGAGGCGCAAGGCGCGCACCGGCTGCGGCAACTCGAGGCGCGCCAGCCTTTCGCGCAGCAACTCCCCGATGCGCCGCGGCTCTGCGCCGATCGGCTGCACGAACCGCAGCCGCACGCGCGTCGTGCCGGCCTCGCGGTGCTGCAACCAGAGTTCGAGCGCCTGCACGGCGCGGCCGCGCTCGTGCAGGAACCGGCAGAGTTCGTCGAGCAGCGGTTCGAGCACGTGACCGAGCCGTGCCGCATCGCCGGTTTCCGGTTCGAGATCACGGCCGGCGGTGAATTTCTCGCGCGCTGCGAAACCGGCCCGCGGCTCGGGCAGTCGTCCCGTCGCACGGTCGAGCGCGGCGAGCAACGGGGCGCCGAAGCGCCGTGCGAAACCATCGCGCGGCAGGCGCAGGCATTCGCCCACGGTGCGCACCCCCGTCGTCGCGAGTGTCTGCAGGTTGCACTCCGGCCAGCGCGTGCAGGCGAGCGGCAGGCCGGCGAGACGGCCGGGCAGTTCTTCCGCGCGGCGGACCAGCACGGTGCGCACGGTGACGCTCCGCGCAAACCAGAGCGATGCGAGTGGTGCCGGCGTAATCGCGAACCGCGCGGTGGCGCCCGTCGATGCGGCGAGATCCTGCCCCAGCACGGCGCAGAGGCGGCGCGCGCCTCCGAACAGCCGCAGGCTGCCGCGAACCTCGAGGAGCACGCCGTCGGGTGGCTCGAGGCTGACGCGTGGCGAAAAATTGAGGGCGCGCCGCGCGATGGCATCGAGCAGTTGCTGCTCGCGTCGTGCCTCGCGCGCGAGTGTGTGCAGCGACGGCACGAGCGCCAGCGCGGTATTGACGGACATGCCGGGCATCACGCCGCCCGCGGCAGCGTCCGCATCGCAGGTCCGCACCACCTTGCCGTTGCGGTCGAGATCGACGAGCGCCACGGGCGGGCGGCCAGGCAGCGCCGCGACGACATCCCGCATCGAATCGAGCATCAGCGTCGGCAGGTGGATCGCGAGCCAGAGCTCGCGCGCGCGCGGGCACGCCGAGCCGGCAGGGACCGGGAAAGATGCGGGGGGTGGTTGCTCGTGCCCCGGAACGACGAGCGATGGACGAAGCACGGGCAGGACCCGGCGCCTGGCGAGCGGGGCCATCTCAGTGCCCCAGGGTCACCGTGGTGGGACGGCCTCCGCGGCTTTTGACGACACGCACCTGCAGGTCCCCGCGCTCACCGAGCAATGCGAGCCGCAGCACGGCCGGCGACGGCGTGAGTCCTGCCCGCAGCGGGCGGAACAGCACGGCGAGGCTGCGCGATTGCTCGGCAGCCAGTTGCAGGCGCCGCAAAGCCTGTGGGTTGCGCGGGTCGGCCCAGCCGAGCACCGCGCTGCAGGCCTCCGAGCGCAGTGCCTGGTCCATGGCCCATTCCGTCGCTGCGCCCCCTTGCACGATCAGGATGCGGGCGATGTCGATGCCCCAGGCCGCGAGCGCCGGTGCATAAGGCCGGTGGGGCGGCGACACCCATGCGAGCCAGCCGCCCGTGCCCTGGCCCCCGGCGACGGCAGCATTGCGGCACAGCGTCGCGAGCGCGGGCATGAGCAGCCGCAGTTCGCCGATGCCGCGCTGGTCGGAGAGGATTTCGATGAGCCCCTGTCGCGGCCACCCGCCTCCTGGCAGGCAGTGGTCGAGCGCGGCATGTCCGGTGGGCACACCTGCCGGTACCGGGACGACAGCCGCACCGCTGCGCTCCTGCGCGCGCCAGAGCGCTGCAGGATGCTGCTGCAGGAGTTCTGCGACGGAACCCATTGCCATTTACGCCCGCGACGCTTCCTGCCGCAGCACGCCGACCACGACCCCTTCGATCGTGAGGGACTGCTCGCGCAGGTCGATGCGCATCGGTTCGAAGTCCTCGTTTTCCGGCAGCAGCCAGGCAATCGAACCGTCCTGCCGGTAGCGCTTCACGGTGACCTCGTTCTCGAGACGCGCGACGATGATCTGGCGATTGCGGACTTCGGGCGTCCGGTGCACGGCGACGAGGTCGCCGTCGAGGATGCCGGCATTGCGCATGCTCATGCCGCGCACCTTGAGCAGGTAATGGGGACGCGGCTGGAAGAGTTGCGGATCGATCTGGTAGCGGGCCTCGATGTTTTCCTCGGCCAGGATGGGGCGGCCTGCGGCCACGCGGCCGATGAGCGGCAGGCCCATCTGGTCGCGGATGGAATCCTTCAGCTGGATGCCCCGCGAAGCGCCCGGCCGCAGTTCGATGACACCCTTGCGTTGCAGGGCCCGCAGGTGCTCTTCCGCCGCATTGGCGGACTTGAAGCCGAGTGCTTCCGCGATCTCGGCGCGCGTGGGTGGCAAGCCCTGTTCGGCCAGCGAGTTCTGGATGAAGTGCAGCACCTGGCGTTGACGCGGCGTGAGCTCTTCCATGGGGACCCCTTACTGTATGTCCGTACAGTTACTGGTCTTATATACAGCCACCTTGGGTAGACTGCAAGTCCTTCCGCACCCACCCCTCCCAACGCCGGCATTCGCTTCCTTCGACGCTGCGCGACCGCGCGCACTCGATCGACCAGGCGAGCGCCGGCGCAGCATTGCACGCGGACAAATGGCCGCGGCTGGACCTCGCTTGCCAGCGCAATCCTCCGCAGGAACGCGCAGCGATCCTGCGGCGAACGACCCCGGGGACACGCGATCTACCCGAACGCAACCTTTATCGTCGAATTCGAATCGGTTAGTCTTCGGGCGTTGGGCTGCGCTGCGCCAGGGAAACGGTGGTTTCCTCCTGTAGCCGGCCAATCTGGCTTGTCTGATTCAACACCGAGGAAAACCACAATGAAGACTGCGATCGTGAAGACGCTGACCGTGGCGACTGCTGTAATCATGCTGGCTGCTGCCAGCGGCTGCAGCAACAAGGAACTCCTGGCCCGCATCGACGCGGCCGACGCCGCCGCCAAGGCCGCCGCCGCTGATGCCGCTTCGGCAAAGTCGGCTGCCGACGCTGCTGCCGCCTCCGCGTCCAGCGCCGCCAACGCCGCGAGTGGCGCGCAGAGCACGGCCAACCAGGCCCTGCAGGCTGCACAGGCGTCGCAGTCCTGCTGCGATGCGACCAACGAGAAGATCGATCGCGCCTTCAAGCGCTCGATGGGCAAGTAAGCGCCCGCAATTCGCGTCAGCGAAGCGAAGACGCCGCGGTCCTCCGCGGCGTTTTTGCGTGCGGTCCATGCGACCGCTGCGAATCGCGCGGCTGACGGCGGTGTCCCCGCAGCTCAGCGTGTTGCGGGCACGGCCTCGGCGACTGCAACCTGCGGGCGCGCGGGCGTCTTGAAGTTGCGGGTTCCCGACGGGACCGGCACGCCCGACGACTGCGCAAAGGCGCCGCGAGCCGTCGGCCAGTCGACGGTCGCGTCGATGCCGGCCGTTGCAGCGGCGACGAGACGGTCCAGTTCCGCGGGATCGAGGTGGCTCGGGTCGTTCGTGCCGTCGAGCGGCGCGTGACGCTCGACGTAGAGTACGCCGCGCGACCAGCCGACCTTCGTGGTCTGGTCGACCAGGTTGACCTGGGTCTTGAGCGGCACGAGCGTGAAGAGTTCCGCGATGTCCTCCGGGAACATCCGGATGCAGCCGTGCGTGACCTGCATGCCGACGCCCGCCGGCCGGTTCGTGCCGTGGATCAGGTACGCGCCGTTTGGAATGCCGAGGCGCATCTTGTACTCGCCGAGCGGATTGTCCGGCCCTGGCGGCACGACCTTCGGCAGCGGGTCGCCCTTGGCAATGTGCTCGAGCCGCACGGACTCGGGCGGATACCAGTTCGGACGCTCCTCCTTCGATACGATCCTCGTGACGCCGAGCGGCGTCTTCCAGTCCATCTTCGCAGTGCTGATCGGGTACGTGCGCAGGACGCGCGGCTGCCCAGGCGCGGCCGGCGGGTAGTAATACAGCCGGTGTTCCGGCAGGTTCACGACGACACCCTCGCGCGGCGCATCCGGCAGCACGAAACGCGTCGGAATGAGCACCTCGGTGCCTGCCCCCGGCAGCCATGGGTCGATCCCGGGATTGGCGGCGATGATCTCCTCGTAACCCACGCCATAGCGCCGGCCGATGTCGAGCAGCGTATCCTCGTGCTCGGCCACGGTGGTCGCGACCACGCCCACGACGTTGTCGCCGTTCACCGGCAGCAGGTATTCGGCGCCGCCTGCGCGAGCGCCGTCCGCGACGAAGAGTGCCGCCAGCGCGGCGGACAGCGCGGCGCAACGCCTGAGACCGTTGCTACGGTGCATGCAACCTTTCCTCCACTACCCGCATTCATTGTACCGGGATGCCGCGGCCAGGTTCCCTTTGCGTCCGCGTTGACCCCGGCGCGGTCCGGCCCGTAGCCTTGCCGACCGCGAGGGAATTCCATGTCCTATAAAATGACCATCGAACTGTCGGATCGCGACCTGCGCCACTTCCGGCGCGAACTCAAGAAGGCGCGCGAATCAGTGCAGATCGCCGACGACGAGGAGATCCTCGCTGCGGCAGTCGATCTCGTCGCGGCGTTGAAACGCGCCGACCTGCCCGATTTCGTCACCGAGCGCCTCGCCAAGCTCGAGACGCTGCTCGCGATGATTTCCGATCCCGACTGGATCCTCGACGAGGACGAGCGCAGCCCCGTGCTGGCGGCCCTCGCCTACGTCTGCGATCCGGAGGACCTGATTCCCGACGACATTCCCGGCATCGGCATGCTGGACGATGCCGTCATGATCGAACTGGTGTTTCGCGAACTGCGCCACGAACTCGAAGCGTACGACGATTTCCGCAGGTTCCGGTCGTCGCTCCCGAAACGCACTGCGACCGAGGCTCGCGACCGCAGGCTCGGCCAGCGCCGCACGCAACTGATGGAGCGCATGCGCCGCCGCCGCCGGGAAGATCTCAAGAAAGCCAGCGGGTAACGCTGCTCATCCGCCGCCGACGTGCGACGGCTTGCAGTAGATGGGTCTTCGACGACGGGGTGTGAACGGCTGCGCGCTCGTCGAAAATTTCCTCGACGACGATGCCCGATCGCCGGGCCCGCTGCGGCGCGCGGCTTCAGCCTGCGGCTGCGACCGTATTGTCGCCGACCTTGCGCAGCAACTCGCCGATCTGCGCCGGTACGCCGTTGCGCGCCTCGGTGATCGCGACTCGCACCGCATTCGCGAACGACACACGGTCGGCACCGCCGTGGCTCTTGATGACGACCCCATTCAGGCCGACCATGCTCGCGCCATTGTAGGCGCGCGGGTCGAGCCGCGCCTTGAGCGCGCGAAGCGCCGGGGTCGCCGCGAGCGCACCGGCCTTGCGCAAGGGGGAACGCGTGAATTCCTCGCGCATCGCCCCCGAGATGAAACGCGCGAGCCCTTCCATGGTCTTCAGCGACACGTTGCCCGTGAAGCCGTCCGTGACCACGACGTCGACGTCGCCGGAGAAGATGTCGTCACCCTCGACGAAGCCGCAGTAATTGATCGCCGAGCCGGTAAGGCGCTTGTGGGCGGTGCGCAGTTCCTCGGTGCCCTTGATGTCTTCCTCGCCGACGTTCAGCAGGCCGACGCGCGGATTCGCGATGCCGTGCAGGTCCGCCGCGATCACCGCGCCCATGACGGCGAACTGCACGAGCTGGTCCGCACCGCAGTCGGGATTGGCGCCGAGGTCGAGCATGACCGTGTGGCCGTGCGCCGCCGGAACCGTCGACACGATCGCGGGACGATCGATGCCTGGAATCATGCCGAGCACGAAGCGTGCGGTGGCCAGCAGCGCGCCCGTGTTGCCGGCCGATACGCAGGCGTCGGCCTCGCCCTGCTCGACGAGGTTGATCGCGACGCGCATCGAGGAGTCTTTCTTGCGACGGAGTGCGTCCTGCGGACGCTCGTCCATGCCGACGACCTCGCTCGCCTCGACGAAGCGGCAGCGGTCGGCGTGGAGATTGGCGGCCAGCAGCGGCTGCACGACCTCGCCGCGACCGACCACGATCAACTTGAGGTCGGGCGTCGCTGCGAGCACGTCGAGCGCCGCCGGAACGGCGATGTCGGGACCGAGGTCACCGCTCATCGCATCCACCGCGACGGTCAGCCCGGCGGTCATGCGCGGGCCCAGGCGGCGATCGCCTTATTCCTGGGCTTCGTCGGCCGCGGGCTTCTCGATCACCTTCTTGCCGCGGTAGAAACCGTCAGGGGTGATGCGATGACGCACGTGGGTTTCGCCGCTCGTGCGATCGACCGACAACGCCGGGCCGCTGAGATGGTCGTGCGAACGGTGCATGCCGCGCTTCGACGGCGACTTGCGGCTCTTCTGGACTGCCATGGTCTACTCTCCTGTCGCGGTCAGTGCTCGTGCTTGTTCTCGAGCAATTCCCGCAGATTCGCAAATGGCATCTGCGTCTCCGCAGACGTCGCCCGCACGGCCGGCTGTGCCGCCACGGCGGGCTCGACGCACGGCGCCCCCGTTACGGGTGCGCAACGCGCAGCATCTTCTTCATGCGCCGGCACGAGCGGCAACGCGAGCAGCACCTGCTCCTCGATCACCGCTGCCAGCGACAACTGTTCGGCGGAGCCGAGCACGGGCTCGTATCCCTCCGGGACCTCGTCCATGTCGAGCGCCACCACCATCAGCTGCGCCTGGTCCGCGACCGCGCATTCGCACGGCTGCAGGCAGCGCTGGCATTGCAGCACCACCGTGCCCTCCACGCGCACTTCGACCGTGGTTCGGCGCTCGAACGCTCCGAACCGGAGCCGCGCGCTGATGCGAGTGCCCGGAAGTCCGCCGGCGGCCGCCACGCGTTCGAGCTGTTCGAGGCCGAGCTTGCGCTCGACGACCGCAGCACGACCCGCCAGTTCCTTTGCGTTGACTTGATCCGCAGGGCCGGGCGACATGGGCCGCGTATAATAGTGACGGCCTCCCCGCCTGTCAAAGCCGATTCGAGCCTAAATCTTTGTTTTCCAAGGGCCTGATTCTCGCGTCGACCTCCCCGTATCGGCGCGTGCTGCTGCAGCGTCTAGGCCTGCCCTTCGACTGCGTCGCCCCCGAGGTCGACGAGTCCACCGTGCCCGGTGAACCGGCTGGCCGGATGGCTGCACGCCTGGCGCGGGCCAAGGCCGAGGCGATCGCCGGTCGCCATCCGGGTGCGGTCGTAATCGGTTCGGACCAGGTGGCGCTGCGCGGCGCGGAAGTGCTCGGCAAGCCCGGCACGATCGAGCGCTGTCGCGAGCAGTTGCGGGCCTCTTCCGGCCAGCAGGTTGCCTTCCTGACCGCGGTGCACGTCGTCGACGGCGATACCGGGCGTTCGGAATCGCACGTGGACGAGACCGTCGTACGTTTCCGCGACCTCACCGCTGCCGAGATCGACCGCTACGTCGATCGAGAAAGGCCGCTCGACTGTGCCGGCGGCTTCAAGGCCGAAGCACTGGGGATTGCGCTCTTCGACCGGATCGAATCGATCGATCCGACGGGCCTCACCGGCCTGCCGTTGATCTGGGTTTGCGCCGCCCTGCGACGCGCGGGGCTTCCGGCACCCTAGCCTTGCCGCGCGACAACCGGTCGAGCACGGCACCAAGTTCGGGACCGAGCGGCGCGCTCGCGAGCATGGGCTCCTGTGTGCCCGGCCGCGTGAACCCGATCGAGAGCGAGTGCAGGAACATGCGGTTGAGGCCGTAGTCGCGCAACAGGTCGTTCAGCACGCGGTTGCCGTACTTGTCGTCGCCCGCGACCGGATGCCCGGCGTGCGCGGCGTGGACGCGAATCTGGTGCGTCTTGCCCGTGTCGATCTCCACTTCCATCAGGCTCGCGACGTTGCCGAAGAACTGCACGGGCTTGAAGGTGCTGACTGCCTTCTTGCCGTGCGCGCGCACCGCGACGTGGCGCTCGCCGCTGCGGCGCTCGTTCGTGTCGAGCGCCAGCTCGATGCGCTTCGTGCCGAGGTTCCACTTGCCGCAGAGCAGCGCGAGGTAGCGCTTCTCGGTCCGGCCCTCGCGCAATTGCGCGTGCAGGTCGCGCAGGGCGAGCCGCCGCTTGGCGACCAGCAGGCAGCCGCTGGTGTCGCGGTCGAGGCGGTGTACGAGTTCGGCGCCCGCGAGGTCCGGCCGCGCAGCGCGCAGCGCTTCGATCACCCGAACGACGTGCCGCTGCCGCCGTGGACCGCGAGCCCGGACGGCTTGTTGATGACGAGCAGGTCGGCGTCCTCGAAGATGATCGCATCGAGCACGAGCTTCTGCAGTGACGCGCTCGCCGGGCGCGGCTCGCCGGGCGCAGGCGCGGCCTCGCCGTGGCGCACCGGCGGGATGCGGACGCTGTCACCCGCGACGACGCGCTGGTCCGGCCTGGCGCGCTTGCTGTTGACCCGCACCTCGCCCTTGCGCAGCAGCCGGAAGATGTGCGTGCGCGGCACGTCCTTGAGCTGGCGGGCCAGGAAGTTGTCGAGGCGTTGCCCGGCGTCGTCGGCGCGCACTTCGACGTACTGCACGCCGGTACTCGTGACCGGCTCGGCGGATTCCGGCTGCCGTCGCGGTGGAGTTTTCGTAAGCCATTGATTTACCGGCCTTCGCTTGTTACAGTCCGACGCGAAGCGCCATGCTGGTGCACCAAAGCGACACCAGTCGGCGCCGAATGAGCGTTGCGGCCATGCGCCACCGAGTCGGTTGCGGGACGCGCGCATCTTAGTTGGTTCTGATACATCAGACCATCGAACTGCCGTGAACACGCGCAGGTGCCGCAGCCCCGGCGGGCAGCGGACTGCAGCGCGTTCCCGGCGGGAACGATGCCCGACAGCACCAGGATTCGGTCAGCACTGCGCTCCCTGACGCCGGTGCATAGACAGACAGCAGCAATCGAGCATCCGCGCAGTTGCTGCAAGACCTCTCCGCAAGGCCACGGCACCGCTACCCGTCCGGCGCGTTCACGGTCCCAACCTCCATGTCGAGAGGGTCCGATGAAGAGAATGCTCGTCAATGCAACTCAGGAAGAAGAGTTGCGCGTTGCCCTGGTCGATGGCCAGAAGCTCTACGACCTCGACATCGAGATCCCGTCCCGGGAACAGAAAAAAGCCAACATCTACAAAGGCCGCATCACCCGCATCGAGCCCAGCCTCGAAGCCGTGCTTCGTCGATTACGGCGCCGAGCGCCACGGCTTCCTGCCGCTGAAGGAAATCTCCAGGAATACTTCCGTGACGGCAGCCCGCAGGCGGCGGACGCGCAACATCCGCGAACTCCTGTCGCGAAGGCCAGGAAATCGTCGTCCAGGTCGAGAAGGAAGAGCGCGGCAACAAGGGCGCGGCGCTGACCACCTTCATCAGCCTCGCCGGCCGCTTCCTGGTGCTGATGCCGAACAACCCGCGCGCCGGCGGCGTCTCGCGCCGCATCGAGGGCGAGGACCGCGACCAGATGCGCGAAGCCATGGACGAGCTGCGAGATCCCCGACGGCATGGGCGCCATCATCCGCACCGCCGGCGTCGGCCGCAGCGCCGAAGAGCTGCAGTGGGACCTGGACAACCTGCGGGACGTCTGGGAGGCGATCAAGCAGGCCGCCGACGAGCCGCCCGGCGCCCGTTCCTGATCTACCAGGAAAGCGACGCGATCATGCGCGCGCTGCGCGACTACCTCGCCGACGACATCGGCGAGATCCTGGTCGACGACGCAGGACGTCTATCGAGGAGGCGCAGGAGTACATGCAGCGCTTCATGCCGCGGCAACCTGCGCAAGCTCAAGCTCTACGACGACCACGTGCCGCTGTTCACGCGCTTCCAGATCGAGAGCCAGATCGAGTCGGCGTACTCGCACAAGGTGACGCTGCCCTCGGGCGGCAGCATCGTGATCGACCACACCGAGGCGCTGGTCTCGATCGACATCAACTCGGCGCGCACCACGCGCGGCAGCGACATCGAGGCCACCGCCTTCAACACCAACCTCGAGGCGGCCGACGAGATCGCCCGCCAGCTGCGCATGCGCGACATCGGCGGCCTGATCGTCATCGACTTCATCGACATGGAGTCGCACGCAAGAACCAGCGCGAGGTCGAGGACCGGCTGCGCGATGCGGTGAAGCAGGACCGCGCCCGCATCCAGATCGGCCGCATCTCGCGCTTCGGCCTGCTGGAGATGTCGCGCCAGCGCCTGCGCCCCTCGCTCGGCGAGTCGACGCAACATCGTCTGCCCGCGCTGCAACGGCATGGGCAGCATCCGCAGCGTCGAATCGCTGGCGCTGGCCGTGCTGCGCCTGATCGGCGAGGAAGCGCGCAAGGACCGCACCGCGAAGGTCATCGCGCAGGTGCCGGTGGACGTCGCGACCTACCTCATGAACGAGAAGCGCGACTGGCTGCACGACATCGAGTCGCGCGGCAGCATCGACATCATCCTCGTGCCGAACCAGTACCTCGAGACGCCCGCGTACGAGATCCGTCGCGTGCGAGACGACGAGGCCGGGTTGCCCGAGAACCTGCTCATCAGCCACCAGATGGCGATCGAACCGAAGATCGACCTGGACGCGATCGCGAATGCCGAGGAAGAAAAGGCCCCGCCGCCGCCGCAACCTGCGGTGACGACGATCGTGCCGAGCACCCCGGCTCCGCCGCCCGCCCCCGAGGTCGTGGTGGCGCCGGTGGCAGCGCCTGCCATCGGCGCGGTGACGCCGGCGCCGCAGTTCGGACCACGCGACAACGTGCTGATGCGCGCATGGCGCTGGCTCGCTGGCGACAAGCGCGCCCCGGCGCCACAGGTGCCGCCCGCCGAGCGTCCGGCGCGAAACGCTCGCGATGTCGGCGACCGCGATCGGCACCGGCGCGACGAGTTCCGCGCGGGCGGCCGCGATGGCCGCCGGGACGGACCGCGCGACGGACGACGTGACGGCCGCCGGGACGGGCCGCGCGACGGTCGTCCCGATGCGCGGCGGGATGGACCTCCGCCACAGCAGCAAGCGCAGGGTGGCGCGCCACGGCGAGACGAACAGAATCGTGCGCGCGGACGCGACGATGGTCAGCGTGGTCGTCGCGATGGCGGTCCAGGCGAGGCGTCCGCCTCCGGCCGGGGCGAACGTCGTGATGGCCCGCCGCAGCAAGCCCCACGCCAGCAGCAACCGCAGCCGCCTCGGCCGCCGCGTGAGCCACGTGAGCCGCGCGAACCCCGCGAGCCTCGGGAAGCACGCGAGTCGCGTGAGGCGCGCGAGTCTAATGAGCCGCGTGAGCCGCGCAACTTCGGGGCTCAGCAGGCCGCGCCGGTCGTCGGGGCCGCACTGAACGGTGACTCCGGTCCCGAGAACTCGGTGCCGACCGGGCCCGATGGCGCGCGACCCGAACGTGCAGAGGGCGAGCGTGGCGGAAGACGCTCGCGCCGTGGCGGACGCCGGCGTCGCCGTGACGGGGGCGAAGGCTTCGGTCCGCAGGGGCCGCAAGGTGAAGCGCGCGAAGGTGAAGCAGGCTCTCCGATGGATGGCATCGGTCCTGGCGGCGTCCAGGGCGGGCGCTCGGGCTCCGCTGGGTCGCTCGATGGGCCGCATCCGCGTGAGTCGCTGGCGTCGCCGCAGCAGCGCGAGCCGCAGGTGCGGTCGTTCGACTTCGATCGACCGGCCGGCAGCGACGGCGATTCGCGTCCGTCACCTGCGCCTGGCGCTGCGCCGCGCGAAACGGCGGCTCCGGGGGGACGTGAGTCGTTCGCACCGACGGCGGCGGAGGCGCGTGAGTGGAAACCTGCGCCACAGCCTGCCGTGGCACCGCCGCAGGCGCAGGAACCGCGCGAGTGGCAGGCCGCGCCGCAGCCTGCGGTGACACCGTCGCAAGCACAGGAGCCACGCGAATGGAGGCCCGCGCCGCAGCCGACTGCTTCGGAGCCGCGTGAGTGGACGCCGACACCGCCGACGGACACGACGACACCGCGCAACGAGCCCTGACGTAGGGCGTTTCGCCGTTGCGAACCAGGCCGGCCCCGGCGTGCCCCGTGCGCGTCGGGGCCGCTGCTTTTCGGGCCGCCGTCCGTGCTTACCTGGCCAGGTAATGCGACCAGAGGATGCGGGCCGCGACTGATCGCCACGGCGTCCAGCGTTGTGCGATGCGGTGCTGCTGTTCGCGATTCGGCAGGTAACGCATGGCGCGGACCTCGCGCATCGCGATCGCGAGCGCGAGATCGCCTTGCGGCCAGACATCCGGGCGCCGCAGCGCCATCAGGAAATAGATGTCGACGCTCCATGGGCCGATTCCCGGCACGTCGAGCAGCATCGCGCGAGCCGTGGCCTCGTCGGACCGCGCGATCGTCGGCAGGTCGAGCCGGCCATCGAGTACCCGCAGCGCGGCGCCGTGACAGTACGCGGACTTCTGTCGCGTCAACCCGAATTCGCGCAGCCCATTGATGCCCAGCCTGGTGACGTTGGCCGGCGAGACGCCGCCCAGGTGCGCGTCCAGGCGGCGATACAGCGTGCGGGCGGCTGCCAGCGACACCTGCTGCTCGAGGATGATCTGCACGAGCGTCGCGAAGCCGGGCCGCCGCGCGAACATCGGCGGCGTGCCGAGTCGCGCGACCACGCGCGCGAGGTGCGGATCGCCGGCGGCCAGCGTCTCGGTGCCGAAACTGAGCGACGAGTGCACCAGTGCGCGCATGAGGTGTGCCGCCTGGCGCTCAGCCGGCACGCGCGCGCCGCCGTAATTCATGCAGCAGGCCCTGGGCTGCATCTTCGACGAGGTCGAGCACCTGGTCGAAACCGTTGACGCCGCCGTAGTACGGGTCGGGCACGTCCCTGGTATCGGCATTGGGCGCGAAGTCCAGGAACAGCCTGATGCGGTCGTGAAATTCGCGCGGGCTCCGCTCGAGCAACGTCACTTGATTGAGGCGGTCCATTGCGAGGATCAAGTCGAAGCGTGCGAAGTCCGCAGCGTCGACCATGCGCGCGCGCAATCCCCTCAGGTCCAGGCCGCGGCGAGCCGCGGCCTCGATGGCGCGCGGATCGGGTGGGTCGCCGACGTGGTAATCGTGGGTGCCGGCCGAGTCGATTTCGACGTCGAGGTCGGCAGCATGCTTCTGCAGCACGGCGCGAACGACGGCCTCGGCCGTGGGTGATCGACAGATGTTGCCCATGCACACGAAGAGGATCTTCATGCCGTCGATTTACCACACGCGCCGCCGTGCCGGAAGCGCCGCCACTGCCGCTAGACTGTGCGCACGATGAAACAGATCCGCGGGTCCTGGCGGTTGATCGCCTCCGCTGCGCTGGTCGCCGCCGCGGCAGTGTGCGCATTCGTCTGGTTCGGACCCGTCGTCGTCGGCGACAAGAAGCTGCTGTTCGATTTCCTGCTCGGGCGCGGCATCGAGCCGCCGACCGCGGCCGAGGTCGCCGCGCGCCTGAGCGTGCCCCGGGGATTCCGGCTCGAACTGTATGCGGCCGACGTGCCACTCGCGCGATGGCCACTCGCGACGGCCGCGGGCGACCTGCTCGTCGCGCGGACTCGCGCCAACGCGCTCGTGCTGCTCGAGCGCGATCGTGACGGCGACGGCAAGCCCGACGCAGTGCGCCCCCTGCTGGAGGGCCTGGTCCGGCCGCACGGCCTGGCGTTGCACGAAGGCTGGCTGTACGTCGCCGAGCGCACGGCGATCGGCCGCGTCCGCTTCGACACCGCGACCGGACGGACCAGCGGCTCCTACACGCGCATCGTCGACGACTTCACCGCGAACGGCTTCCACGAAACCAAGACGATCGGGTTCGGTCCGGACGGCTGGCTCTACGTGACGCAAGGATCATCCTGCAACGCCTGCATCGAGGCGGATTCGCGCCGCGCGACGATGATGCGGATGCGACCCGATGGCACCGCGCGGGAAATCTACGCGACCGGCCTGAGAAACAGCGTGGGCTTCGACTGGGCACCGTGGGACGGCGCGCTGTATGCAACGGAGAATGGCCGCGACCTGCTGGGCGACGACGCGCCGCCCGATGAATTGAATCGCATCGAGCGCGGCGGCTTCTACGGCTGGCCTTACGTGCACGGCTTCGACATCCGCGATCCGGAATACGGCGACGCGGCCGTCGCGGAGATCGGCCGCGCGCTGCCGCCCGTGCACGGCTTCAAGGCCCACAATGCCCCGCTCGGCATCCGGTTCCTGCGCGGACCGGGCGCGCCGCCGGGATTCGACCGGACGGCGCTCGTGGCATTGCACGGCTCGTGGAACCGGACGCGACGCGACGGTTACAAAGTCGTGGCACTGCGCTGGGGCGACGACGGCCGCATCGTCGAGACCGACTTCCTCACGGGATTTCTCGGGCAGGATGGAATTCTCGGTCGGCCTGCCGGCATTGCGACGGGCCCTGCGGGAGAAGTCTTCGTGGCCGACGACTACGCCGGTGTCATCTATCGCATCGTTCCGGACGACGCACCCACGGCTCCTGCTCCCCGCTGAGCCACCGACCCTGCAAGGCACGGGTTGCCGCCGAATGCGTTGCTCGTCACGGCTCAGGGCCAGGCAGTGACGTCCGTCGCGGTGGCGAAGTCCGGTCGCTGTGGATTCACGACGCAGAAACGCTGGCCGGTCGGGGCTTCCATGATGGTCCAGCGAGGGCGGACGTCCACCGTGCGGGCGCCGAGGGCTTCGAGCCGCCGCACCTCCGCGGCAATGTCGTCCGTCTCGATGTCGATGTGCACCCGGCTCGGGTGCGACACCTTCTGCACCAGGACACGGGGCTCGCTCGCCGGCACGTGCAGGTGCACGTATCGGCTGGCCCACTCCTCGGCGCTCGGAATCGGTGCGCACCCGAGCGCACGCGACCAGAAATCGCTGGCCGGGCCGATGTCGTCGACATTGCAATCGATGACGAGCGCTGCCAGGCGGCTCCTGTGCATGCGAACGCGTTCCCCTGTGTCCTGTCGCGACTCTAGTCGCGCGCGCCGGACACGTACAGGTGGTTGCGACAGCAATCGCCCCGGCTCGCACGCGGCCTGCGGCCTTGGCAACAGAGACAGGGAGCGAGTTTTCGTGGTCTGAATGAACCAACGCAGGTCCGAACCGTCAATACCGGACATCAATCGCCGGGGCGCGTCGTTTTCGTACCAAACAGCCGCAGTTCATCTCCCTGCGGCTCGAGGCGCACCAGGCCCTCGAATCGCAAGCCGAGTTTCTCCAGAAGGGCGCCCGAGGCGGCGTTGTCCAGGGACGTGATCGCGACGATGCGGGGCAGGCCCAGGGCGACCATGCCGTACTGCAAGACCGCCGCCGCGGCCTCGTAGGCGTATCCCGCGCCGCGGTGCTCGGGTGCCAGCGCGAAACCGATGTCGACGTCCGGCAACGTGTCACGTCGCAGCAGGCCGCACAGCCCGAGTGGCATGCGGTCCGCCATGCGTTCGACCAGGTACAGCCCGAAGCCGCATCGCGCATACATCTGCTGCGGACCCTGGCGTATGTACACGCGCGCGTCGTCCAGGTTGCGCACACCACGGTCGCCGATGTAGCGCAACCAGTCCGGGTCGTTCACGAGTCGCAGGATGAATGGTGCGTCGTCCTCCCGCACGTGCCGCAGCGACAGGCGGGACGTCGCCAGCACGACGTGGGCGTCGCCTGCGGTCACGACGCGACGATCTCGAGCCGGTTGCCGTCCGGATCGAGCACCACCGTTTCGTAGCAGCCGTCACCCGTGCGCCGCGGCCCGTCGAGCACTGCGATTCCTGCGTCCTGCATGCGCCGCGCGCAAGCATCGACTTCGGCATCGGAGCCGACGGCCAGCGCCAGGTGTGTCAGGCCCATGCGTTCGGCGCCGTGAGTGTGACGTGCCGGATCGAACGCGGTCGTGCGCATCAGTTCGAGCCTGGCACCGCTCGCGAAAGACAGGAAACACGACTCGAAATGCTTCGCGGCATTGACGTACCTGCGGCCGGGTTGCGCGTTGAAGTGCCGTACGTAGAAATCCGCCAGCCGATCGATGTCGTCGGTCCAGAGCGCAACGTGCTCGATGCGAACCATGGCAACGCCCTCCTGCGCCGCGAACGTCATTCGAACGGGCATGGCCCGGCGTACGGTTGTGCCCGCAAGCGCGGCCCCTAGAGCCATCGCCGCACCGAGGCGGCATAGGCGTCGAACTCCGGGCCGAAGCGGTCGCGCAGGGCCCGCTCCTCGGGCGCGATCTGCATCCGGTTCATGTACACGACGAACGCCGGCAGGAATGGCAATGCCGCCGCGTTGCCGAGCCAGTACGCCCAGCCGCCGAGTGCCGCCAGCAACCCTGCGTACATCGGATTGCGGCTGATCCGGTACACACCGCTCGCGACGAGCGCCGTGGCTGCGGCGGGTCGCAGCGGGTTGACCGTCGTTCGCGCGCGCCTGAACTCGAGGACGCCGGCCAGTACAAGCGCGGCTCCGGCGGCGAGCAGCAGCGCGGCAATCGCGCCCCGCCATGGCAGCACGAGCGTCAGGGCCGGCGTCAGTCGCGCGACCGGCCACATCGCCGCCGCGATGAGCAACGCAAGCGGCACGGGCGGCACTTTCAGTTCGAGCGACAGCACGTGTGGATTACACGCAGCACAGCTGGAGTTCGGTCACGGCGCCGGCTGCCGCACGTCACAGGTCACCCGGTGCATCGGGAAACCGATGACGCGCAGCTCGCCGCCCTGCATCCCCTCGATGCGCGCATCGAGGCGCGCCTGGCCGGCGAGGCGATAGACGATCCGTTGCGGAAAGTCGTGTTCCGGATTCTCGAACACGACTTCGGTCGCCGAGACGCTCGCCAGCGGGAATGTCGTCCGTGCCTGGCCCGACGGGTTCGCGACGAACGCGATCCTGCCGTCCTCGAGCGCGCGAATCTGCATGAACTCGTGCTCGGTCGTGCGACCTTGCCTGATGGTCCGGCTGATGCCGAGCATGACGTCCCCTGCCGGCGGCAGCCAGAACTCGCCCGAGCCTGGATCCGCCGTGTCGCTGGCCCAGCAACCACTGAGCCACGCGAAACGCGCAAGGTCCGGGGCGCTCGTGGCCGCCTCGGCGGCCCACGTGCAGAGCAGGAGTGATGCGATGACGTATGGCGCTCTGGTCACGGGTGGCGGCTCCTGGTGCCCGTCCTGCGCGGGATTGCGACCGCGAATAGACCACCAGGACACGCATGCGTCAACGCACGGCGCGAGCGCCTGGCCCTCCTCCCGGCGGCAGCAGCGGCTACTCCGGGTCTGCGTGACAGAGCGCGCGCGCCTCGCAACCCGGAGGCGCCTGCGTTAACGTTGCGTCCTCTCCGCAGCCACCATCGCCAACATGTCGCAGAACGGCAGGCTCGTCTATTCCACCGCCCAGGGCAGGCTCTGCCCCGAGTGCGCGCGCCCGGTCGTGGAGTGCCGTTGCCGGCGCAGCCGGGCGGCGCAACCGGCGCCGGGACCCGCCGGGGACGGCATCGTGCGGGTCGGCCGGGAAACCAGCGGCCGCAAGGGCAAGGGCGTGACCGTCATCTCCGGCGTGCCGCTCGACGCGGCCGCCCTTGCGCAGCTGGCCACGCAACTCAAGAAGCGGTGCGGGTCGGGCGGAACGGTGCAGGGCCGCACGATCGAGATCCAGGGCGATCATCGCGACCTGCTCGTCGCGGAACTTGGCAAGCTCGGCTACACGGTGCGACGCTCGGGCGGGTGATCCACGCCGTGCGCATCAACAAGTTCCTGAGCGAAACGGGCGTGTGCTCGCGCCGCGTGGCCGATCAGTGGGTGGAGGCGGGCCGGGTCGCCGTCAACGGCGTGACGGCGGTCCTCGGCACACAGGTCAACGCAGGCGACGCAGTGCTGGTGGATGGGCAGCCGCCGCGCTCCCGGCCGCGGCGCGTCTATATCGCACTCAACAAGCCCGTCGGCATCGAATGCACGACGGAACGCTCGGTGCCTGACAACGTCGTCGATTTCGTCGGGCACAAGGAACGCATCTTCCCGATCGGACGCCTGGACAAGGACTCGGAAGGCCTGCTGCTGCTGACCAACGACGGGGACATCGTGAACCGCGTGCTGCGCGCCGAGCACGAGCACGAGAAAGAGTACATCGTCGCCGTGGACCGGCCACTGACGGCCGAGTTCCTCGCCGGCATGGCACGCGGCGTGCCGATCCTCGACACCGTGACGAATCCGTGCCGCGTGACCCAGGTCGGTCGCAACACGTTTCGCATCGTGCTGACGCAGGGCCTGAACCGGCAGATCCGCCGCATGTGCGAGCACTTCGGCTACACGGTGCGGCGCCTGCAGCGCGTGCGCATCATGCACGTGCGACTCGGCGAGCTGCCCCTCGGCCAGTGGCGCAACCTCACGCCCGCCGAAGTGCGCCCGTTGTTGCCGCCGCAGGCGCAGCGACCGCGCCTGTCGCTCGGCAGGAACGAGCCGTAGCCGGGCACGCCGCCGCGCCGTTCGGTCGCCCTCAGCGGGTGCCGCCAGGGCCCGACTCGCTGCGTTCCGCGCGCTGGTCCCGCTTGTGGCGCAGGTCGAGCGCCAGGTTGTACCCGGCCACGGCCGCGGGAAACAGGTTCGAGAGCACGCCTACCGAATCGTTCTTGCCGAACGTGAAATACGCCAGCAGCAGCAGGCTGCCGCTGATGCTCATCAGCCAGAACACGGTCGGCACGACCGGCCTGCCGTGCCGGCGCGAGTAGAACACCTGCACGAACCAGCGCCCCGCGAATAGCGCCACGCCCAGGTACCCGACCAGTTTCCAGGGGGTGATCGTGAGACCCCAGGCCACGAGCAACGGCTGGTTCATCTGCTTTTCGCTCCTGCTGACTCGCGCGCGGCGCGCGCGCGCGCGCGCTCCAGGTCGGCCTCCGTATCGACGCCCGGTCCCGGCAGCTCGACGCAGGCCCCGACGAC
The DNA here is from genome assembly GCA_963786705.1 of uncultured Gammaproteobacteria bacterium. GTDB lineage: Bacteria > Pseudomonadota > Gammaproteobacteria > Steroidobacterales > Steroidobacteraceae > RPQJ01. The sequence continues at coordinate 20,078 of CAWBAG010000029.1, read as the reverse complement.
GAGGCGCAGCCCGCATTGCAGCGCGCGCAACTGCTCCAGCTTCTCGCGCTGTTCGTAACCCGACGGCGGCAACCGAATGATCCGGCGCAATGCGCCGACGCGATAGGCGTAAATACCGACGTGGCGCATCGCCTCGCCGTGCTCGGCCTGGCTCGCGAACCCGGCCGGCGCCCCGTCACGGGTCCATGGAATTGGCGCACGGCTGAAGTAAAGCGCCGTGCCGTCGTGCGCGGTCACCACCTTGACCACGTTCGGGTCGAGGAAGTCGTGCAACGATTCGATCGGCGTCGCAAGCGTAGCCACGTCTGCGCGGGAATCGCGGTCGAGCAGACCTGCGACCTGGTCGATCAGGCGCGGCGGCAGGAACGGCTCGTCGCCCTGCACGTTGACGACTATGGTGTCGTCCGTCCAGCCGCGCGCCTGCGCGACGGCCGCGACGCGGTCCGTGCCGGAGGGCAGCGCCGGGTCCGTCATTACGGCGATGTCGTGTCCGCGCGCGCGCGTGTCGTGCACGGCCTGCGCGACGCGCGCATCGTCCGTGGCGACCAGCACTTCGTCGGCGCCGCTCGCACAGGCACGCTCGACTACGCGCTGGATCATCGGGAGGCCTGCGATGTCGCGGAGCGGCTTGCCCGGCAGCCGCGTCGACGCGTAGCGGGCCGGGATCACGACGTGAAAAGCCATGCCGGGCTCAGTCCTTGAGCAACGGGTCTTCCGAATCGAGCGGCCGCGCCTCCGACTCGAGCATCACCGGGATGCCGTCGCGGACCGGAAACGCCAGCCGGTCGGGCCGGCAGACGAGGGACTGGTCGTCGCGGTGCCAGCGCAGTGGACCCTTGCAGATCGGGCAGGCCAGGATGTCGAGAAGCTTGCTATCCAAGGCGGACTCCCGCGCCGGTGAGTCCGGCGCGCTCGAGGATGGACGCGAGCAGCAGGTCGGCGGCGCTGCGCTCGACGTCCACGTCGAGTTCGACCCACCACCAGCCGGGTTGCCCGTACCCGCGGCATTTTACGGCATCTTTCTCGGTCATCATGACCGTTGCATCCCGCAGTCCTGGCAGCGCTGCAAGGTCGAGGCGTGCATGATCCGCCAGCGCATGCTCGGTGCACGAGAGGCCCGCCGCGCGCAACGCGGAAAAAAAAGCGGCCGGGTGACCGATCCCCGCCACCGCGTGCAGCGGCGATGACGACGCCAACGAGGCCAGGTCGCGTCGCTCGCCAGACACCACGTTTACGGCAGCGCCCAGTCGCAGGCGGGCCTCCAGCTCGAGGGGGCCATGCAGGCACAGACTGGCCGTCGCGTCCGGGCCTCGCAACGTCAGCACGACTGCCTGCACGGATTCGAGGCGCCGGGCCGGCTCACGCAATGGGCCGGCCGGCAGCATCCGGCCGTTGCCCAGCCGGCGCGCGCCGTCGACGACCGCGATTTCGTAGTCCCGGCCGAGGCGCAGGTGCTGCAATCCGTCGTCGCAGAGCACGACCTGCGCGCCCTGCGTCACGGCAAGCTTTGCGGCTGCGACACGATCGGCGCCGATCACGACGACGTGCGCCCCGCGCCGGGCGTGGACGAGCGCTTCGTCACCGGTCATGAGCGGATCGTCCTCCGGCATGACGACGCGCGGCGGACCGCGATGCGAGCCGCCGTAACCGCGCAGGACGATGCCGACCTGGTGGCCACGCAAGCCGAGTTCGCGCGCAAGCCAGCCGGCCACGGGCGTCTTGCCCGTGCCGCCGGCGCTGACGTTGCCCACGACGATCACCGGCGCGCCGACGCGATGCGTCCGCAGCAGGCCGTGCCGATACGACGCGCCACGCAACGCGACCACCATCCGGAACACGCCCGACAACGGCCAGAGCGGCAAGCTGCGCCAGGCGGGACCGTACCAGAGGCGCTGCAGTCCCGACTCGAGGCTCATCAAGCGTGGCTATTCGTTGAACTGCAGGCGGTACAGCACGGCGTACTGCCCGTTCAGCGCGAGCAATTCCGCATGCGTGCCGGTCTCGACGATACGGCCGCCCTCCATGACGAGGATGCGGTCCGCCTTCTCGACCGTGGACAGCCGGTGCGCGATGACCAGCGTAGTGCGGTTCAGCATCAGCGCGTCGAGCTGGTCCTGGATCTGGCGCTCGAGTTCGGTGTCGAGCGCCGACGTCGCCTCGTCGAGGATCAGGATGGGCGTATTGCGCAGCAGCGCGCGCGCAATCGCAATGCGCTGGCGCTGCCCGCCCGACAGCAGGGTGCCGCGATCGCCGACCTCATTGTCCAGGCCGAGCGGCAACTGGTCCGCGAATTCCGTCACGCGCGCCGCGGCGGCCGCAGCGGCAATCTGCACGTCGGTCGCCGGGAATCCGAACGCGATGTTGCTGCGGATCGTGTCGTTGAAGAGCACGACGTCCTGGCTGACGAGGCTCATCTGCGAGCGCAGGTCGCCGCGGGCGTAGTCGCGCACGTCGAACCCGTCGACCATCACGCCGCCGCCGGTGGCGTCGTAGAAACGCGGCAGCAGGCCGACGAGCGTGGACTTGCCGCTGCCGGAGCGCCCGACGATCGCGATCGTCTCGCCCGCGCGCGCGTGGAAGTTGACGCCCTGCAGGACCGGGCCGGCGCCCGACGGATACTGGAAGCGCACGTCGCGGTATTCCACCTCGCCGCGCGCGCGTCCGATGCGGCGCTGGCCGCCGGGATCTTCCCGCGGCGCGTCCAGCACGTCGAAGATGCTCTGGGCGGCCGCGATGCCCTGCTGCAACGGTCCGGCCACGTTGACGAGCCGCCGCAGCGGCGCGGTGATCAGCATCAGTGCGGCGATGAAGGACGTGAACTCTCCGACCGACATCTTGCCGTCGATCGCCTCGACCGTGGCGAGGTAAAGCACGCCCGCGAGACCCACCGCCGCGATCGTCTGCACGATCGGGTTGCTGAGCGCCTTGGTCAGCATGAGTTTCATGTGCGAGCGGCGGTTGTGCTCGATCACCTGGTCGAACATCGCGGCTTCGTGGTCCTGCGCGTTGAACACGCGGATGACACGGGGCGCCTCGATGGCTTCCTTCGCGACCCGCGTCACGTCGCCCATCGAGTTCTGGATACGCCGGCTGTAGCGCCGGAACAGCAGGTTGATGCGCCGGATCAGGATCGCGATCAGCGGGCCGACGATCAGGCTGAAGAGCGTGAGCTTCGGATTCAGGTACAGCAGGTAGCCGATCAGGCCGAAGATCGTGAGCGTGTCGCGGATGAATACGGTGATCGAATCGGTCGTCGCCTGCGCCACCTGCTCGGTGTTGTAGGTGAGCTTGGAGAGCAGCACCCCGGAGGTGCTGCTGTCGAAGTACGCGACGGGCAGGTGCAGGTAGCGGTCGAAGATCTCGCCGCGGAGCGTCTTCACGATGCGGCGGCCGACGTAGCCCGGGCAGTACGTCTGCATGAAATCGCCGACCCCGCGCAGCACGAAGAGACCCACGAGCGCGGCCGGCACGAGCCAGACCATGCGCGGATCCTTGTTCACGAACGTGCCGTCGAGGAAGAACTTGACGAACGCGGCCCAGCCGGCATCGGTCGCCGCGAAGATCGTCATGCCGAGCACGCCGACCATGAACATGCCCTTGTGCGGGCGCAGGTAACGCAGCAGGCGCCGGTACGTCTGCAGCGCGTCGGGCGGCATCCTGAGTTCGGCGCGCTTATCTGCCTTCCGACCCATCGTGCACCGTGGCGATGTTGAGTTGCCGGTAACCGAGCCGTCCGGCAACGTCCATGGCCGTCACCACGGATTGGTGCATGGCGCGTGCGTCCGCGCGAATGGTGACGGGCATGGCCCGGTTGCCGCCCGTGGCGCGGGACAATGCCGTGGCGAGCGTGTCCGGGCTGTTGTTGAGCAGGTCGCGGCCGTCGAGCCGATAGCCGCCCTCCGCCGTCACCTCGATTTCGACGGTCTCGTCGTTGCTCGCCGCATCCGCCTGCACGCCCGCTTCCGGCAGCCGGACCCGCATGCGCCCTTCGTCCACGAACTTGGTGGACATCATGAAGAATATGAGCAGCAGCAGCACGACGTCGATGAGCGACGTCATGTTCAACTCGGGGTCCTCGTGCCGGCGCGGCTGGAACTTCAAGCGATCGCCGCCTGCACGTCGTCGTCCTCGAGTGCCGGTTCGAGCTCGCCTGCCGCAGCGGGACGGGTCGCGGTCGCGTGGTCGATGGCTTGCACGAGCTTGAGTGCTTCCTTCTCCATCTCGATGACGTGCCCATCCACCCGGGCGCGAAGATAGCGGAATGCAACGAGCGCCGGGATGGCGACAATGAGGCCGGCAGCCGTCGTGATCAGCGCCTCCGCGATACCGCCCGCCATGGCCGATGGATTGCCGACGCCAGCCACGGTGATCGCCTTGAACGTGCGCATCATTCCCGTGACCGTGCCGAGCAGCCCGAGCAGTGGCGAGATTGCCGCGATCGTCGAGAGCGCACCGAGGTAACGCTCGAGGTCGTGGGCCACATGGCGGCCCGCATCATCGATCGCCTCCATCATGAGCACACGGTCGCGGTGCCGGTTCGCAAGCCCGGCAGCCAGCACTCGACCGAGCGGCGAATGCTGCTGCAGGGCCATGATCTGCTTGTCGGAGAGGCTGCGATTCTCGACCCAGCGCCAGACCTTGTCGGTGAGTTCCTCCGGGACGACGCGCCGGCCGCTCAGCGTCCAGAGCCGTTCGAGCGTGACCGCGACCGCGACGATGGAGCAGAGGATGAGCGGCAGCATGACGATGCCGCCGGCCTTGACGATTTCGAACATGCGGAGCTCTAGTACCCTGCGCCAAAAAATCCTGCGCGATCATACTGCATGGACCCCCGCCCGGCGACGGGCATGGTTCAAGGATCGCGCCACGGAGGTGGCATTTCCAGCCGCCATTGCCCGGGTCCGGCCAGCGCCTCCCCGGGGCGCAGCGTGAAAGTGATCGCACCGCTCGCGCTGGTCGTGAGTCCCCTGGCTCCCGCGCGCTCCCAGCGCTCGACGATCGCCGTAACCGGGAAATGCCAGCGATTGCGATGGCCCGCGGCGTAGACGATCCATTGCGGACGCGTTGCGGCGACGAACGACGGCGTCGACGACGTGCGGCTGCCGTGATGCGGCGCGACCACGATCGTGCTGGCCGACAGCTGCGCCGCATCGAGCATGTCCGCCTCGGCGCGCGCCTCGACGTCACCGGGAAGCAGCAGGTCCTGTTCGCCCGCGCGCACGCGGAGCACGCAGGAGCCATCGTTGTCGCGCACGTAATCTTGCGGACCGGGATGCAGCCATTCGAAGTCGACGCCGTCCCAGTTCCACGATTCGCCGCGCCTGCAGAGCGAGACCCGCAATTGCCGCGGCGCGGCGAGTGCACGGACATCGACGCCCGGACCGGTCACGAGTTCCTGCGTCGGCAGGAGCCCGAGCAGGCTGGCCGCGCCACCTTTGTGGTCGCCGTCGTCGTGGCTGACCACGAGCCTGTCGATCGTGCGGACGCCCCGGTGTTGCAGGTACGGCACCACGACGAGCTGGCCGGTGTCGCTGCCCGTCCTGAAGGCGGGTCCGGTGTCGTACACGAGCACGTGCCGGTGCGTCTCGACGACGGCGGCGAGGCCCTGCCCCACATCCAGCACCGTGACTCGAGCCGCGCCCTCGCCCACCGGCACTGGTCGCCAGGTGCAGGCAACCGCGATCAGGCACAGTCCGGCCGCGCGTCCACTGCCGGGCAGCGGCGTCATCGCCGCGACCGTGCCGGCGACGAGCGCCAGCCATGCAACCGGGTCGAGTCCTGCAACGGGCCACGTGGCCATGGGCCATGCGGCAGGAACCTCGATCAGCGGCCACGTGGCCTCGATCAGGTTGCCGGTCAGGCGCAGGAGCACCGCGCCCGCCGCGGGCCACGCCGACTCCGCCGCGCACGACACCAGCACCAGCGGCACGATGCAGAGCGTGTAGAGCGGAATGGCGAGCAGGTTGACGCCGGCCGCGACCAGCGAGACGGCGCCGAAGCTGCCGACCAGCGCCGGCAACAGGCCGAGCGTGACGACGCACTGGATGCGCAGGTAGCCGTGCCACCACGCGGCGCGCAGCACGTGCCCGCTCGCGCCGAACAGTATTGCGGCCACGGCGCCGAACGACAGCCAGAAACCCGGAGCGAGCGGAGCCAGCGGATCGAGCAGCACGACAGCCGCGGCGCAGAGCGCAAGGCCATCGGCAACGCCGCAGCGCCTTCGCGCAAGCAGTGCCAGCGCACCGGCCGCAATCATGACCATCGTGCGTTGCGTAGGTATGGACCAGCCTGCGAGCGCGCTGTAGACCAGCGCTGCCACGACTCCCGCGAGCGCCGCGGCGTCGCGCCGCGCTCCGGTTGCGCCACGGCGTTGCCGCAATCGCTGCAGGACGCTGCCGGCCCAGGCGGCCATGGCGGCAACCATCGCGATGTGCAGCCCGGAGATCGCCATCAGGTGGCTCGTGCCGCTGCGGGACAGGGCGAGCCATTGCTCGCGGCTCAGCGCGTCCTGCAGGCCAACCGCGAGTCCCGTGACGATGCCGGCGGCCGGCCGCTCGCCGAGCACCGATCGCACCCGGTCCGCCACGTGTGCGCGTGCGATCAGCACGGCATGGCGCCAGTGCGCGTCGCGCTGCCGTCCGAGGCGCCGGCCGCTGCGCACGTAGCCACTCGCCCCGACGCCGTCGCGCAGCATGCGGGCTTCCAGGTCGTGCCCGCCGGGATTCGCAAAACCACGCGGTCGCCTGAGCTTCACGACGAGCTCGAGATCCTCCGCGGCCTGCGGGCGTGAGGGCGCGTCGTACCAGGTCAGCTCGACGAGGCGCGGCACGCGCGTTTGACCGGCCACGCGGTCCGGCGCGAACCGGAACCTGACGTTTGGGAGTGCGCCGAGCGGCACCGAGACGACGCGTCCGCGCACGGCGAGACTCTGCCCTTCGAGTCCGGGATCGAGCCGGTCCGCAAGGCGCGCATCGAGCTGCCACAGGCACAACAGTCCGCCTGCCGCGCAGGCACCGATCCAGGGTCGCCGGAGGAGCAGGCCGGTAGCAGCCAACACCACGCAACCGATGGCAAAGACGGGCGTCGGAATCCAAGCGGCGAGCAGCAGTGCCGCAGACGCGCCCGCGACGATCCCAAGGCCCGCTTGCCACATCGCTGCCTGTTCCTTCCCGCTGAGCGTGACAGCGTGGCGGCGTCGCGGCGCCGGGACCAGCGGGTTAAGTGCGCAGGACGCCTCGATTCGGAGTCAGATCAGCTGGCCGTCCTGCAGCGTCAGCACGCGCTGCATGCGCGCGGCGATCTCGTTCGAGTGCGTCACGAGCACGAGGCTCGTACCGAGCTCGCGGTTCAGTTCGAGCATGAGTTCGAGCACGCCGCGCGCGTTGCGGCCATCGAGATTGCCGGTCGGCTCGTCCGCGAGCACGAGTTGCGGGCGCGTGACGAGCGCACGCGCGACGGCCGCGCGCTGCCGCTCGCCGCCGGACAGTTGCGCAGGCCGGTGCGACAGGCGCGCGCCGAGCCCGACGCGGTCCAGCAACCATTTCGCTTCCTGCTGCGCCCGCGCGATCGGCATGCGCCGCACGAGGAGCGGCATGGCGACATTCTCGAGCGCGCTGAACTCGGGCAACAGGTGGTGGAACTGGTAGACGAAGCCGAGTGCGCGATTGCGCAAGTCGCCGCGCGCCGCGTCCGCCAGCCCGGCGAGCGGCGTGCCGAGCAGTCGGACCACGCCGCTCGCGGGCAGGTCGAGACCGCCGAGGATCTGCAGTAACGTCGTCTTGCCGGAGCCCGACTCGCCGATCACCGCGATCGTCTCGCCGCGCGCGACGCGCAGGTTGACGCCGTTCAGCACCTCGAGCCGTTGCCCTGCTTCCTCGAAGTGCTTGCGCACGTCGTCGCAGGCCAGGATCGCTTCGTCAGTCATGCCGCAGGGCCCTCGCGGGGTCGGTCGTCGCCGCGCGCCACGCGGGGTACACGGTGGACAGGCAGCACAGCACGAAGGCCGTGCCTGCGATCAACGCCACGTCGCCGGGCTCGACGCGCGCGGGCAGGTCGCTCATGAGGTACACGCTCGCATCCATGAAGTGAACGCCCGACAGGCGTTCGAGCCCGTGCACGAGCGACTCGAGGTTGATCGCGAGCAGCACGCCGAGTGCCACGCCCGCGAGCGTCCCGAGCAGGCCGATCACCGTGCCCTGCGTGGTGAAGATCGCGAGGATGCTCGCCGGGCGCGCGCCGATCGTGCGCAGGATCGCGATGTCGGGCTGCTTGTCCTTCACCGCCATCACCAGCGTGGAGACGATATTGAACGCCGCGACCGCGACCACGAGCAGCAGGATGAAGAACATCATGCGCTTGGTGAGCTCGATCGAGCGGAAGAAATTCGCGTTGCGTCGCGTCCAGTCGTCGACATAGAGGCCGCCGCCGAGTGCCTGCGCCACGTCGCGCGCCACCATCGGCGCGGCGTAGGGGTCGTGCATCGCGAGCCGCAGGCCGGTCACGTTGTCGCCGAGGCGCAAGAGGCGCGCCGCGTCGGCCAGGTGCACGACGGCGAGCGTCGCGTCGATCTCGTACATCCCGGAGCGGAACACGCCGGCCACCTTGAACCGCCGCAATCGCGGCAGGACGCCCGCCGGCGTCACGCTGCCCTGCGCGACGGCGAGCACCACCGCGTCGCCGACGCCCGCGCCGAGGGCCGTCGCGAGTTCGTCGCCGAGGATGACCTCGAACGCGCCGGCGTGCAGTGCCGACATGGACCCGCTCGTGAGCTTCTCGTGCAGCGCCGAGACCTGCGACTCGAGGTCCGGGTCGATGCCGCGCACGGTTGCCGCGCTCGACGCGCCGCCGGCGCGATCGGCGATCAGCAGCGCCTCGCTCTCCACGAACGGCGCCGCCGCCGCGACGCCCGGATTCCCGAGCGCCACGGCCCGCATCGCCGGCCAGTCGGCGAGCCCCTCGCCGAACGCGGTGATCGTGGCGTGCGAGGAGAGGCTCAGGATGCGCTCGCGCAGTTCGTGCTCGAAGCCGTTCATGACGGAGAGCACGACGATCAGCACCGCGACGCCGATCGCGACTCCCACCATCGAGATCAGCGAGATGAACGAGAGGAAGCGATTCCCCGTGGAGCGCAGGTAGCGCCGGCCGATGCGGAGCTCGTAGGGTGCTGCGGGACGCGCCATCATTCGTACCGCAGCGCTTCTGCCGGCTCGGTCGCCGCGCCGCGAATGGCCGGATAGATCGTCGCGACGACGGTGAGCGCGAACGCGAGCAGCGCGATCGTCGCGACCTGGCCGGCACGCAGTTCCGACGGAATCTGCGTGATGTAGTAGACGGACGGGTCCATGACGTGGAAGCCGAACACGCGTTCGAGCACCGGGACGATCGTGCCGACGTTGGCCGCCACGAGCAGGCCGAGCGTCAGGCCGAGCAGGGTCCCGACCGCGCCGATCACGAGCCCCTGGGTCAGGAACACGCCCACCACGCCGCGCCGCGTGAGCCCCAGTGTGCGCAGGATCGCGATGTCGGACCGCTTCTCGTTCACGACCATGACGAGCGCCGCGACGATGTTGAATGCGGCGACCGCGACGACCAGCATCAGGATCAGGCTCATCATCGTCTTCTCGATGCGGATCGCGCGGAAATACGCAGCGTGTTCCTGGCTCCAGTCCTTGACAGCCAGTCCCGGACCGACGGCGGCGCGCAGTTCGGCGGCGCGTGCCGGCGCCGCCATGACGTCGTCGAAGCGCACGCGCAGGCCCGCCGGCGTGGCGCCACTCGACCCCGTGATGTCCGCCGCGTCGGCCAGGGCGACCAGCGCCAGCGAGGCATCGTGATCCTGCAGCCCGACCTCGAATACGCCCGCGACCGTGAACGTCTGCAATACGGGGCGCCCGCTGCCGGACAACAGGTCCGGTCCTGGCACGAGCACGGTGAGTTCATCGCCGACCTGGGCGCCGGTCTGCCACGCGAGCACACGCCCGATGATCATGCGGCGCGACCCGGGCGTGAGATCGGCCAGCCGGCCTTCCAGCATGTGACGCTCGATGGTCGAGACGCGCGCTTCGGCGTGTGCATCGAGGCCGTGCAGCAGGACCGGTTGCAGGGTGCCGCCGCGCCCGAGCATCGCCTGGACGTCTACGAATGGCGCAACGCCCACGACACCTGGAACTCGCGCCGCACGCTCGGCCACCCGTCGCCAGTCCGCGAGGAGGTCCGGGGGACCGGACACGGTCGCGTGCGCGGTCAGGGACACGAGCCGGTTGCGTAATTCGCCTTCGAAGCCGTTCATCACGGAGATGATCGTGATGAGCGCGGCGACGCCGAGGCAAACGCCGGCCATCGAGATCCAGGAAATGAACGAGACGAAAAAACCCTGGCGGCGGGTCCGGACGTAACGCAAGCCGACGAAGAGGGGTAGCGGGTGAAACACTCGTTTTTCTGCAGGCTCGGGGTGCTGGCACCGGTGGCGCGAGGCCGCAAGGCTACCGGGGGACTGCCTGCTTTGCACGCCTCGCGAGCCGTGATCGCTGCCGCGGTTAGTGAACTGGAACAAGGAATCGGGGCCCGACGCTATGGCGTCGGATGGCGAATGTTATAGTCCGTCGGGGTTGGTTCGTGAGGTCTGGATCATGCGCAAGCACATCGTGGCGGCACTCGGACTGGGCCTCCTTGGCCTGGCCGGAAGTCCCGCCCTGTTCGCCCAGAACCTGGAGATGGCCAGTCCGCCTCCGGCCGAACGGGCGGCAACGCCGGCACGCGGCACCAGCATGGCGCAGGTCGAAAGCCAGTACGGCGCGCCGGTGGAGCGATTTGCGGCGGTGGGCCAGCCTCCGATCACGCGCTGGGTCTACCCGACGTTCGTCGTGTACTTCGAATACGAGCACGTCGTCCATGCGGTAGCCACCGCCCGGCCATAGCCAGGATCGCGGCTCGCCGCGATCGACGCTGCCGGTCAGGCGGCCCGTGGTGGCCACGCCGGCTGCCACGCCAGGGTGGCGACGCGTAGCGGGAGCAGGAATCCTCTCGTCCGCATAGAATTCCCGTCCCTTTCCATGACCTGCCCGCGTCCGCGGACGGGTGGGTATTGCATTTCGCATGATCGCTGACGACCAACTGCCGGGACCGCAACGCCCGAGCCTGCGCTGGACCGGGCTGGCCGGCGCGGCTACCGCCTTGTACCTGGCGCGAGCCGCAGAGCGCGTGGCCGGCCCGCTGCTCGTCGTGACGCGCGACGCAGCGACTGCCGCCCGGCTCGAGGAGGAACTCGCATTCTTCACGGGTGCAACCACGCCGATATTCGCGTTTCCCGGGTACGAGACGCTGCCGTACGACCAGTTCTCGCCGCACCCCGACATCATTTCGCAACGGCTGCGCGCGCTGGCGCGGCTGCCGTCGCTCAAGCGCGGCATCGTCATCGTCGACCTGCCGACGGCGCTGCAGCGTCTGCCGCCGCGGAATTTCATCGACGGCCATGCGCTCAGCCTGCGCGTCGGCGAGGAACTCGACCTCGAACGATTTCGCCTGCGGCTGACCGGGGCCGGCTATGCGAGCGTGCCGCAGGTGGCGGAACCCGGCGACTTCGCGATCCGGGGCTCGCTCTTCGACATCTTCCCGATGGGCAGCGACGCGCCGTTGCGTATCGACCTGTTCGACGACGAGATCGACAGCATCCGCAGCTTCGACGCGGAAACGCAACGCTCGCTCGACAAGCTCGAGCGGCTCGAACTGCTGCCGGCGCGCGAGTTCAGCCTCGCGCCCGAATCGATCAAGGAGTTCCGCCGGCGCTTCCGCACGCGTTTCGAGGGCGATCTCACGCGGATGCCGCTCTACCGCGACGTGGGTGAAGGACTCGCGCCGGCAGGCATCGAGTATTACCTGCCCCTCTTCTTCGAGCAGACGGCGTCGCTGGTCGACTACCTGCCGGAGCAGGCTGTCCTCGCGCTGCCGGCGGATTGCGTCGCAGGCCTGCGCGACGCCTGGCAGACGCTGGTCGAGCGCCACGAGGAACGGCGCTACGACATCGAGCATCCCGTCCTCGATCCAGTCGAGATCTGCGTGCCGGTGGCAGCGTGGCTCGAGCAGGCGACGGCGCGCCCCCACCTGCTGCTCGATGCCGCGCAGCCGAGCGTGCCCGCCGGCGAGCCGGCCGGCGACACGAGCACGAGGCCTGCGTGGCACGAGGTTCCGACCATCGATTTCGGCTCCGGGCCCGCACCCGTTGCTCGCCTCGACCAGCGCCGCGAGGAGACGATCCGCGCGTTTGCGGTGCAACTCGAATCGTCCGCCGAACGCGTCCTGCTTGCTGCCGAATCGGCCGGCCGCCGCGAGCTGCTGCTCGAGTTGCTGCGCCCGTACAAGACACCGGTCAAGGTCGTCGCCACCTGGCAGGAGTTCCTTGCCGCGCCTGACGCGCGCGTCGGCGTGGCCGTGGCCCCGATCGCCTCCGGCGTCGCATTGCGAGATCCCGCGGTGACGATCTACGCCGAAGAGCAACTCTTCGGCGAGCGCGCGCGCCAGGAGCGCCGCCGGCGCCGATCGGACCGGGATCCGGCGAAGATCATCCAGCAACTCGCGGACCTGCGTCCCGGGGCGCCCGTAGTGCACGAGGATTACGGAGTCGGCCGCTACCTGGGCCTGACCACGATGGACGCAGGCGGCATGACCGCGGAGTTCCTCGTGCTCGAATACGCCGAGGGCGACAAGCTCTACGTCCCCGTGCAGTCGCTCGAGCGGATCAGCCGCTACACCGGCGCGCCCGCAGAGACGGCTCCGCTGCACAAGCTCGGCGGCGACCAGTGGAGCAAGGCACGGGCGCGCGCAGCCGAGAAGATCCGTGACGCCGCGGCGGAGCTGCTGGACGTCTACGCGCGCCGGGCCGCGCGCCAGGGTTACGCGTTCCCGGTCGACGAGCAGCAGCTGCGCGCGTTCGAGGCCGGGTTCCCTTTCGAGGAGACGATCGACCAGGCCAGCGCGATCCGGGCCGTCATCGAGGACCTCAGGGCGCCGCGACCGATGGACCGCGTCGTCTGCGGCGACGTGGGATTCGGCAAGACGGAAGTCGCATTGCGCGCCGCCTTCGTCGCCGTGCAGGGCGGCAAGCAGGTCGCCGTGCTGGTGCCGACCACGCTGCTTGCGCAGCAGCACTTCGAGACGTTCTCCGACCGCTTCGCCGACTGGCCGTTCAAGCTCGAACTGCTGTCGCGCTTCCGGGCGGGACCGCAATCGAAGGCCGCGCTCGAGGGCCTCGCGAGCGGCAGGGTGGACATCGTCATCGGCACGCACCGCCTGCTGCAGCCCGGCGTCAAGTTCAAGGACCTGGGCCTCGTGATCGTGGATGAAGAGCATCGCTTCGGAGTCCGCGACAAGGAGCGCCTGAAGGCCCTGCGGTCGGAGGTGGACGTGCTCACGCTCACGGCCACGCCCATCCCGCGCACGCTCAACATGGCGCTCGGTGGACTGCGCGACCTGTCGCTCATCGCGACGCCGCCGGCCGCGCGCCTGTCGATCAAGACGTTCGTGACGGAATGGAGCGAGCCGACCGTGCGCGAGGCCTGCCTGCGCGAGCTGCGCCGCGGCGGCCAGATCTACTTCGTGCACAACAGCGTCGAGACGATCGACCGGAGGTCCCAGCAGCTGGTGGCGCTCGTGCCCGAGGCGCGCGTGGTGATCGGCCACGGCCAGATGCGCGAGCGCGACCTCGAGCAGGTCATGCTCGACTTCTACCACAAGCGCGCCAACCTGCTGCTCTGCACGACGATCATCGAAAGCGGCATCGACGTGCCGACGGCCAACACGATAGTCATCGACCGCGCGGACCGGTTCGGCCTGGCACAGCTGCACCAGATGCGCGGCCGCGTCGGTCGCTCGCATCACCAGGCGTACGCGTACCTGATCGCGCCGCCGAGGAACGCCATGACGGCCGACGCCGCGCGCCGTCTCGAGGCCATCGAATCGCTCGAGGACCTAGGTGCGGGCTTCGTGCTTGCGACGCACGACCTCGAAATACGGGGCGCCGGCGAACTCCTCGGCGAGGGCCAGAGCGGCCAGATCCAGGAGGTCGGGTTTGCGCTCTACATGGAACTGCTCGAGCGCGCGGTAAAGGCGATGCAGGCGGGGCGGACACCCGAACTCGAGAAGCCGCTGCACCACGGCCCGGAAATCGACCTGCACGTCCCCTCGCTGCTGCCCGAGGCATACCTGCCGGACGTGCACGCGCGGCTCGTGCTCTACAAGCGCATTTCCGGCGTGCGGTCGGTGACCGAACTCGACGACCTGCAGGCCGAGACCGTGGACCGCTTCGGGCCGCTGCCCGCGCCGGCCAGGAACCTGTTTCGAATCGCGCGCCTGCGTGTCGCCGCGGCCGCGCTCGCGATCGAGCGCATGGATGTCGGCGCGGCCGGCGGATCGGTCACGTTCGGCGCCGGCACCCCACTCGATCCAGGCGCATTGATATTACTGGTGCAGAGGAGTTCGAAGACGATGCGCTTCGACGGTCCGTCGAGGATTCGCTGCAACGGCCAGTGGCCGGACCCGGACGCGCGTTTCGCCGCGGCCCAGCAACTGCTGGACACGCTCACCAGTTGCGTGCCCTCGACGGAACGGCCCGCGCTGCGACGCTGAACGCCGCGGGCCGGCGGCTCACTCGTCGGCGTCGCCCAATTCGCCGCGCAGCGCGTGGTTGCCGCCGGCGGAGCGCGCGCGCGCAAGTGCGTCCCGGGTGGCGCGCACGAGCGCCGACGCGGGGCGCTCACGCGGCGGCGTCACCGTCACGACCCCGGCGCTCACGGTCAGGAAGCGCCCCGTCGCCGAGCGCGGATGGTGGATCGACAGCGAGCGGATCCGTTCGACGATCTGGCGCGCGAACCCGAAGGCCGCGTCCGGCTCCATCGTGACGCCGAGCACCATGAATTCGCCGCCGCTGCACTTGGCCACCACGTCGCTCGTGCGCTTCGTCACGGTCGCGATCGTGCGGCCGATCTGGCGCAGCACGTTGTCGCTCGCGCCCCGGCCGAAGACCTCGCAGTACTCGCTCCAGGTGTCGATCTCGAAGCGCATCAACGTGACGTTGCGATTGTCGCGCTGGCCGATCGACCAGTCACGGGCCAGGAGGTCGCGCAGGTGTTCCTCGGTGCTCAGGCCGCTCGAGCGCTCGAGCGCAGCCGCGAGCGCTCCGGGCGCGCTGCGCGTGAGCGGCCGGTAATACAGTGCGACGCGCGCACCGGGCAGCATGACGGCCCAGCGCTCGCAATCGACCGTGGAACCGTCGACGCGCTTCAGCCTCACCCGCACGCCGACGCCGGAATTGGTCAGGTTCGGGTCTGCCGGCGCCTCGACCTCGATTTCCTCGAGCACGCGCCCGGCCAGCCATTCTTCCGGACGGCGCAGGAGCGCCGCCAGCGTGGCGTTGCCGTAGGCGATGCGCGTGCCGCCCTGATCGCCCTCGATCACGGCGACACCGTCCAGGGCGTGGCGCAGGACCTCGGCGAGCAAGGGCGCGTCGAGTGCCGGTGCAGCCGGCGCGTGCATGGTCGTCATCGTCTCGAAATCCCCCGTGATCGTGCTCATGCATTCAGTTGCAGGCTGGGCGCATCGCGACAGTGATCGACCGCGGCGCGGCATTCGACCCAGCGTGCAGTCTGCTCGAGTTGCGCGCGCGGCGGCATCGCCCGGCCGTGCAGCCGCACGAGGCGCACCTGGCTGAGCGGGTCCGACTCCCCTGCCAGTTCGGCGAGCGCGGCGAGCACGGCACCCCGGTCGTTGCAGATCGGCACGAGATCGCACCCTGCGGCCAGGGCGCGCCGCGCACGCTCGGGTACCGTGCCCGCGAACGCCGCGCCGCCCATGCTGAGGTCGTCCGAGAAGACCGCCCCCGTGAATCCCAGTCCCCAGCGCAGCTCCTGCTGGATCCAGCGCCGCGAGAATCCGGCCGGCGCGTCGTCGACCTCGGGAAACAGCACATGGGCGACCATGACCGAGGAAAGGCCATTGGCGATCATGCGCCGGTACGGCAGGAGGTCCTCGGCCAGTTCCGCGAGCGGTCGGCGGTCCACCGGCAGCGCCTTGTGCGAATCGGCCACGACGGCGCCGTGACCCGGAAAATGCTTGGCTGTCGCGGCCATGCCCGC
Source organism: uncultured Gammaproteobacteria bacterium (assembly GCA_963786705.1). Classification (GTDB taxonomy): domain Bacteria; phylum Pseudomonadota; class Gammaproteobacteria; order Steroidobacterales; family Steroidobacteraceae; genus RPQJ01. The sequence continues at coordinate 3,954 of CAWBAG010000029.1, read as the reverse complement.
AGTCCGCATGCCTTGCATGCACGCGATCGCGAGGCGCGCGACGACTTCGGGGTCACGGTGATAGGCGCGATCGCCAATGACTTCGCTGGTGCCGTAATCGAGGTCGATGCACGGTGCAAAACTGATGTCGACCCCGATCGCGCGCAGCTCGGCGGCCAGCAACCAGCCGCACTGCCAGGCCAGGCGGCGGCCGTGCTCGGGATCGAGATCGTAGGCGTGACCGACTGCGCGCTGCGGGGGCAACACGGTGAACCCCTCGCGGAAGCGTTGCACACGGCCGCCCTCGTGATCGACCGCCACTAGCAGCGAGGGAGTACGCACCGCGCGGATTTCGCGCACGAGCGATTCGAGCTGCCCGTAGCTCGCGAAATTGCGCGTGAACAATATGACCGCGCCGACCAGGGGATGAGCCAGCACGCGCCGGTCGTCGGACGTGAGTTCCGTGCCCGCGACGTCCACCATGAGGGGGCCGAGGGTCACGACCCGCGCTCCTTGCCGCGTGCTTGCCCACCCCACTGCCGCCAGGGTGCAAGGGCCAGGGAGGAGTTGTAGTAGCGCTCGTCGTGGGTGACTTCGAGGCCGAGCCAGCCTGGTCGCTCGAAACGCTCGTCCTCGCGCTCGAGTTCGAGTTCGGCGACCACCAACCCGGCGTTGTCGCCAAGGAACTCGTCCACCTCCCACTCGTGCCCGGCGTGCGGCACGTAGTGCCGCAGCTTCTCGACGTGGCCCTCGGCGCACAGGTTGCGGAGCATTTCGTCGGCCTCGGCGAGCGGCACCGCGTACTCGTACTCGGGTCGGCTGGCGCCCATGACTCGCCCCTTGAGACCGAGCCACGCCCGCTCGCCGCTCACGCGGATGCGCACCGACGCCCGCGCGGTCGTCGCGACATAGCCTTGCCGGAGGCGCTCCGTGCGCGCGACCACCGCGCGCCAGGACTCGTCCCGGATCAGGAATTTGCGTTCGATCTCGAGCGCCATGACCTCACCGGTCGAAGACCGCAATCGCTTCCACGTGCGCGGTGTGGGGAAACATGTCCATCACCCCTGCCGCCGCCAGCCGGAACCCGTGTTCACGAACGAGCATGCCTGCGTCACGCGCCAGGCTGCCCGGATGGCAGGAAATATACACGACCCTGCGCGCACCGCTCCCGGCCACAATGGGAAGCACTTCACGGGCTCCGGCTCGCGGGGGGTCGAGCAGCACCCGATCGTACCGGCGAGCGGCCCAGGACGACGCGGCGACATCCTTGAACAGATCGGCCGCATGGAACTCGACGTTACTTAATCCATTGCGCACGGCGTTCGCGCGGGCCCTTGCGACGAGCGTCGCATCGCCCTCGATCCCGACGACCCGGGCTGCCGCACGGGCGATGGGTAGCGAGAAATTGCCGAGTCCGCAGAACAGGTCGAGCACTGCGTCGTGCGCCGTCGCGCCGAGCAGTTCCAACGCGCGGTCGACCATGGCCGTGTTCAACGCGCCGTTGACCTGCACGAAGTCCGTCGGCTCGAACTCGATACTCACGCCGGATGCGGGGAGCCGGTATTGCAGTGCAGTCGCGTCGCCCGAGAGCGGCCGCACCGTGTCGCTCCCCCCAGGCTGCAGGTACAAACGCACCCCGTGAGCGCGTTCAAACTCCGCCATGCGCAGGAGGTCGCCGGGCGTCGGCGGATCGAGCACCCGCAACACGAGCGCCACGGCATCGTCGGCCACGGCGACTTCGGCCTGCGGCACCCGGTTGATGATCGAAAGACTCTCGACCATGCGCCCCAGGGGCTCGAACAACCGGCCCACGGGCTCGACGAGCACGTGGCACTCGCGCAGGTCGGCAACGTAGGGCGCCGACCGTTCCCGGAAACCTACGAGCACCTTGCCCTTGCGCGGCACGTGCTTGATGCCGAGGCGCGCGCGCCGACGGTAATTCCACGCCGGCCCACGCAACGGTTCGAGCACTGTCGCTGGACGGGTGTCGCCCACGCGCGCGAGATTCTCGAGCAGTTGCGCCTGCTTGAACACCAGTTGCGCCGCCGGGTCGAGATGCTGGAGCGCGCAGCCGCCGCAGGTTCCAAAATGCGGACAGCGTGGTGCCACCCGATCAGGGCTCGCCTGCAGCACGCGTTCCGTGACGGCCTCGTCGTACGTGCGATGCCGCAAGATCCGGCGCAGGACCACGCGCTCACCGGGCAACGCATCCGCCACGAAGACCGTCTTGCCGTCGATGCGTGCCACGCCCCGCGCCTCGTGGCTCAGGTCGACGATATCGGCCTCCTCCGGCGCGACCTGAATGCGCTTCATCGACGATTCATTTCGCGCAGGCCGCCCATGCCGCGACGTACTCGACGAGGTGCGGCGCGCCGGAGTTGCCGAGAGTCTCCCTCACGAGTTCGACCTCGCGGTCGTGTTCCTCGTGCGTGAGCCGCCCGCGCATGAGTTCGAAGCGCAGGTAGACCAGGTACGTGTTGACGACGTCGGTCTCGCAGTAACCACGGATGTCCGCGACGCGCCCGGCGAGGTGCGCCTCCCAGACCGCCTCCCCGGTCATGCCGAGCTTGCCCGGCAACCCCAGCAGTTGCGCCATGCGGTCGAGACCGACGCGTCCGCGCCCCTGGAACCCCGACAGGACATCCATGAGGTCGACGTGGCGCCAGTGAAAGCGGCTGATGTAGTTGTTCCAGCGGAACGACTGGTCTTCGTCGCCGAGTTCCCAGTACCGGTGTGCCTGGATGCGGTGACGCAAGGCCCGATAGTGCAGCACGGGCAGGTCGAAGCCGGTGCCGTTCCAGCTCACGAGCGTAGGCGACAGCCGCTCGATGCCGTCGAAGAACCGCCGCACGAGTTCGTCCTCGGGCGAGCCCGGGTCGCCCAGGCTCCAGACCTTGAAGCCGTCGCGCGCCCGCATCGCGACCGAGATTGCGACCACGCGCTGCTGCTCGAGCGACAGGAACTCGGTGCCTGTCTGCTCGCGCTGGCGCGTCTGCATCACGTAGCCGACCTGCTTGTCGGTCAGGCCGCCCAGGCCGTGCAGGCGGCGGCCGAACTCGACGTCCGGTACGGTCTCGATGTCGAACGCGAGGACGTTCTGCACGAGGGTCATGGTGAGTTCTCCACGCGCCGCATCAGCACTGCGACCGCGACGACGAGCCCCGCTTCGTCCGTGAGCGTCACGTGCCCCTCGCCGGCCCCGAGCCGGTCGCGGACCTCCCGGCCGCGCTCCGACCAGACGACTTCGGGCCGGCCCCACGCGTTCGCCGCGATGCCGACGTCGCGAATCCAGACACCGTGCGCAAAGCCGGTGCCGAGCGCCTTGACGATGGCTTCCTTGGCGGCGAAGCGCATGGCCAGGAAGCGCACGGGCCGCTTGTACTGGCGAAATGCGGTCTCCTCCTCGGGCATCAGCAGGCGACGCACGAAGTGCTCGCCGTGGCGTGCGTAGACCTGTTCGACTCGTGCCAGCTGCACGACGTCGGTGCCGATGCCGAAGATCACTCGCCGGGCACTCAGGCCACGCTCGTCGGCAGGCCGCGCCGCGCCTGGAGCATGAGTTCACGCATGCCGCGCACGGCCGCCGCGAGGCCGTCGAACACGGCCCGTGCAATGATCGCGTGGCCGATGTTGAGCTCGACGATCTCCGGGACCGCCGCGACCGGCAGGACATTGTGGTAATGCAGGCCGTGCCCCGCGTGCACGGTGAGGCCGATCTGCGAGCCGTGCCGGGCCGCCGTGACGAGCCGCATCAGCTCCATCGCCTGGCGCTCGCCGGTCGCTTCGGCATACGCGCCGGTGTGCAGTTCCACGACCGGAGCGCCCGCGGCCCGCGCAGCGTCGAGCTGTGCCTGTTCCGGATCGATGAACAGCGACACCCGGCTGCCGGCTTCGCGGAGTGCCGCGCAATAGTCCCGCAGCCGCGGCACCTGCCCCGCGACGTCGAGACCGCCTTCGGTCGTGAGTTCCGCGCGC
>CAWBAG010000028.1:0-206426 GCA_963786705.1 uncultured Gammaproteobacteria bacterium | reverse complement strand
CCGGCCAGACGGTGCCGCATCTGCACATCCACCTGATCCCACGGTACGAAGGCGACCGGGATGATCCGCGCGGCGGAGTTCACTGGGTGTTGCCCGAAAAGGCCGCGTACTGGGACAAGGACTGACCGTGGGCAAGGTCAGGGACTCCGGGACACCCCCGCCGTACCTGCCGGCCCGGATCTCGCGCCCGTCGCCCGAAGACTCAGATCCGGTTCATCGCCAACATCGAGCGCATCCTGTCGGAGGGTTCGTTCGTCGCGACGTACAAGTACGCCCTGTTGGTCGCGCTCGTGGAGCTGGCGATCGAACGCGGCGACGATTCCAATCGCGAGTTGGCGCTGCCGATCCACGACATCGCCGACAAGTTCGCGGAACTGTATTGGCGACAGGCCGCGCCCTACGACGCGGATGGAGGCTCGGGCCCCGGGCTCGTGCTGCACCAGAACCAGGGCAAGCAGCCCAGCGCCATATCGCGGCTCGCCCGGTTGCGCAACGACATGCAGGGAAGCCGGTCGACGCTTGCAGAAGCGCGGCGCACCGCTGACTGGACGCAACTGGTCGTCCAGATGCGATCCCTGCTCAAGAGCATGCCTCTGTGAAGACTCCAACGCGTCGGCCACGAGGACATCCGGTTCCTGTACGAGCCCGGCCCCGGGGCCGACTGCATCACGCTACTGCCGGGCGTCGCATGCCACCTGCGTGAACGGGCTCCGCTCATTCGTCGGCTGGCACAGACGGAGTGGCTGCGGTTCGTACTGTCGCTCAAACAGAACCAGCCGGTGCTGGGCCGCGCGGTGGGTCTGTCGGAGTTCCTGTTCGGCTCGAGTCGGGCGGCATTGTCGCTCAAGGTGAGCCCGCCGCTGCGAGAACTGCAGGACGGGCGGTGCTTCCATTGCCAGCGCAGCCTGCCCTCTGCGGCCGCCGTGGATCATTTCATCCCGTGGTCGCGATACCCGCGCGACCTGGCGCACAACCTCGTGTTGGCTCACGGCGCCTGCAACTCGCGCAAGAGCGACCTGCTGGGCGCGAGGTTTATCTCGAGCGGTGGGCGGAACTTGCCTCGTCGCACGATGCCGACCTGCGGCAGCTCGGCACCGAGGCGGGCTTGCTGGTCGATCGTGCGACATCCGTCGCCGTAGCCGAGTGGAGCTATGGGCATGCTTAGCGCGTGCAGACCGAGGTGTGGCTCGGCGGGACGGATTACGGACACCTTTCAATGAACTGGCGAAAGCTGCTTCGTTACGAATCGGCACGCCACGCACCGCGCAGCTGACTGGATGTCGCAGATTGCGCCGTCAAGTGCTGAGCATTGCGGGTCCCTCAGGCCGCACGAGTAGACCGACTGGGCCGCTTGTCGCCCGGCTCGACCGACAGCCGAAAGCCGACGGCGCCAAGGATCGACCGCACCGCCGCATAGCTCGGATTGCCGCGACTCGACAGCATCCGATACAGGCTCTCCCGGGGAATTCCGGCGCGGCGTGCCAACGCCGCCATGCCACCGCGAACCGCTGCAACATCGCGAACCGCCTGCAGGAGGACCCGCGGGTCGCCGTCCGTCAGGGCTGCATCCAGATATGCCGCGATCTGCCGGTCGGTGCGAAGGTAGTCGCTGGTCTCGAACTTGCGCGTGGGCATCAGTGCTTTGCCTTTCCTCGGTGTGCAACCAGGCACTTCCGTGCCATGTTGATGTCGGTCGCCTGTGTGGCCTTCGTTCCCCCGCCCAGCAGCAGGACCCGCTCTGGCCCTTCCCAGGCGAAATACACACGATAGCCGGTACCGATGTGGACTCGCAGTTCGAGGACCCCGGACCCGACTGACTTGGCGTCACCAGCGAGGCCAAGAGCCAACCGGCGAAGCCTGATCAGGACGGCGGCCTGCGCCGCTGCGTCGCGCAGCCGCGAGAACCAGCGGTCGAACGGTGCACGACCGGCCCGGTCGGTGTACTTGAGGATTTCTACCACAAGCCGACCGTAACGTATAGGTTACAGGTGGGCGGCTACAGAATCGACGGCGTTTGCGCGGTTTTGATGTGCAGCGCGTGCTGTTGACGCGGGGGGCGGGATCTCTAAGGTCACGAAGTGTGACCTTAGAGGGAGCCTGGGCTGGGCAATGGCTACGCCGCCACCTGCTCGAACGTATGGTGCCGGCGGTCAGATCCGTCGGTATTGGCGGCGCAATAACCGACGAATCTACGCGACCAGATGACGCACTTCGCGTCCGACGTCGCTCTCGATCTGTGTGGATTCTTTGACCAGATTGATCTGCATGGCCACGAGCGCGACGTCGAGCAAGGACTGCTCAATGCGATAGGTGCCCCGCTCCACGAGCCATTGCAGCACATGCGCAAGATGCCATAGCGCGACGTTGCCTGAGTGAAACGGTGCCGGGAAGCTGCTTGCATGCGCGAGCGACAACTGCCGCATGTTTTGCCGGCTGACACACACCAACTCGGCGATGTCCGTCAGGCCAACCGAGTCGGGGCTGACCTCGACGAGTTTGGCCGTTGGGATGGCCTTCTTGACGGCCATCATGGCACTGACGATGGCGGCCCGCGCCGACCGAGCTTCGCGGGAAAAGTCCAACGCGATCCGCCCGGGCTGGCCAATGCCAATCAAGGCGTCGTCGCAGCCCGCTGCGCCGAGTCGCTCCACGAGCTCGTCGGCATCGCCGTCATCGGCGGCGAGCCTGTACTTCAATGTGAACTCGTATTCCATCACTCACTCTGCTTCGGGTGCGTCGCGCGCAGCAGCCAGCTTTTTGCGCGCCGTGCAATTGTCGACTACGCGCAAGACCCTTCGCGCAATGTTCTCAGGGTTCCTCGGCGTGCCGAAGGGCCTCCTCGATCTCCTTGATGGGGTGCCTTGCGCGAGCCACCTGAGATGCCCGCTTCAAGCTAGTGCGATGATGTCTGGTTGTCAAGTGACAACCTGTCGTTGGTCATCAACATTGCCTCAGCAAGTCAGGGCCAGGACATCCCAGAGTCACTCGCGAATGTCCGGAAATTGGCCCGACGGACGCGCTAACCGGTACCTTGCTATTGCTGCCGCAGCGCCAATTCGTTCTTGCGGACCCGAATGTCCTCACCGCCCCCACTCACCTCGACCTGCACATCCAGCGGGTCGGCGACATTCGGCGCATAGACCGCCCTGACCAGGCACTCCCCGGCTCCGTCCCGACGAACGGCGCTGCTCGGGCCGAACCGCCCAAGGTTTCCGGCGACGCCCCGTTGGACTTGATCCTGCAGGCGATTGAGGAGTCGTCGGATGAGAGCGGCTGGGCAAATCTTCGGTCCGTCGGATCCTATGTGCAGAAGATTCGACCGGACTTCGATTCGCGACTGTGGTTCGGGCCATACCGAGTAGTTGATTTGTTATTACATTCGTAATAACGTCCGTTCGTGATCAAACTCAAGCTCACCGCGATCGGGAACTCCGCAGGCGTCGTCCTTCCCAAGGAGGCGCTGGCCCGCTTGAAGCTCGACAAGGGCGACACGGTCTATCTGACGGAGACCTCGGACGGCTTTCGGCTTACGCCCTACAACCCCGAGTTCGAAGCGCAGATGACGGCGGCCCGCAAGATCATGAAGAAGCGTCGCGCTGCGTTGCGCGAGCTCGCAAAGTAACCAGGGCCGACCCGGTGACCGACCCCGTCTGGCTCGACCTCGAGGTCGTGCTCGCGATTCACGACGAGCAACTGGCCGAGCATGGCGGCCAGGCTGGCGTGCGCGATCGCGGTCTGCTCGAATCGGCAATGGGCCGCCCGATGAACCAGTTTGCCTATGGCGAGCACTCGCTCGCTCGACTCGCCGCAAGCTATGCTTTCGGCATCTCGCGTAATCATCCGTTCCTGGACGGCAACAAGCGCACCAGCCTGGTGGTCGCCGAGTTGTTTCTCGATTTGAACGGCTTCGAGCTCACCGCCAGCGATGCAGAGTCAGTAACGACATTTCTGCAGCTCGCCGCCGGCGACCTGGGCGAAGACGCCCTGACCGAGTCGATTGCGGCGCACTTGGCCGCAGCGCGCTGATTCGAAAAGCGCGGAACGGGCGACCATCGGCACCGAATTCGCGTGCGTGCTGCGCGTTCGATCGGTCGAGACGAATCGTCGTAACGACCATCGTCACGCCTGGGCCGCGTATGGACAGGGTCGCGAGTGGCATAGCTGCACAGAGCCTTATGCAACAGCCGTCTCGACCGTTGACGGCAGGTGGCTCAACACCAGCTTGTCCATCTGGACGCGCTTGCTGGCTTCGTCGATGTCGATGCCTACGAGTTGACCCGCCGCACCGTAGTCCAACACGATGCCTTCGGAAATCTCGCGGCTTTCGACGCTAGGTTCCTCCGAAAGGTCGATGTAGAGCGAATCCGTGTCGGGGAAATAACTGAGTTTCACGGTTCGAACCCCCTGTCGGGGAAGGCGTTCAGTATCGTGACCTTATCGGCCAGCGTGATTACCCGCAAGTAACGGCCGCCGAGTTCAGGAACGGGTGCCCAAAAACGGTATCGCGAGTCGCCTTGCGGCTCGGACCGAGTTGGATGCTGGATGACCGCAATGCACCATTCCTTGCGCAAGTACGGACGCTTTGGCAGGACCTTGCGCTCGAAGTAGTCCGCGAACTTGAACTCGCCCACTGAACGACTGCCAGACGTGATGGATACGCTGGATCGTCTCCCTGGAGCTTTTGGAGATCGACGCCGTTTTGTCGGCTCTTTGCGCGAAAATTGTTGCCAGGCACACTCGCACTCGGGCGCGCCCGGAGGCCATCACTACGTCAGGCCGCATAGGTTGCCTCCAATGCATCAATCGCGAAGGTGGCTCGCCGCTCACCGTACCGGACATGGAATTGGGGCGACCCATGGATTCAGCCGAAGAATCAACCCCGTTGGCGTGAATAAGCGACTTTGCAAGGCGGGCTCGATTCGCGATCCTCGAGTCTGCGCCGCGTTTTCAAGATCAGGCCGCACGCTCAGGCGCAGTCCAGCAACACGCAGTACAGCCACGAGCGTCGAAAGACGCGGGTTCCCTGCGGCTGAGAGCGAGCGGTAAAGGCTCTCGCGGCTGAGCCCTGCCGCTTCGGCAACGCGCGACATGCCCTGGGCCTCCGCAATGCGGCGCAGGCCGAGAAGCAGTTCTTCCGGAGTGCTCGATTGCTCGAGCACCTCTTTCAGATATTCGCCGGTCAGTTCGGAACTAGTCAGCGAGTTGATCGCGGGCCCACTCGTCGTATGAGGCCGCCGCGCCACCGCGCGCCCGGCGAGTCACCGCCTTGATTGTCTTCTTGCTTCGTCCAGCCACTTCCGTGCCCTCTCGATGTCGACCGACTGTGTTCGCTTGGTGTAGAAAGCTCGACGGGAGGCCGTAACACGATTGTAGCTTATAAATCACGGATGCCAAGACACCCTGATCCTGCGCCAGCGCCTCGATGAGCCGCGGCAACAATTTGTTGCGTAAACAACCAGTAACGAGCCGGGGTTCACGGCTCGTGCGTGGCAATCTCCCTGCCGCCGAGCATCACGAACGACACCTTCTCGAGCACCGACAGGTCGCGCAGCGGATCGCCCGGCACGGCGATGATGTCGGCGAGCTTGCCCGCCTCGACGGTGCCGACGCGGTCCTGCCAGCCGAGCAGTTCCGAATTCACGCGCGTGGCCGCCTGGATCGCCTGCATCGGCGTCATGCCGGCCTCGACCAGCAGCGCGAGTTCGCGCACGCCCTGCTTCACCGGGAAGCCGACGTAGTCCGTGCCGACGCCGACGTTCACGCCAGCCTTGATCGCCTTGCCCACGGCCGCGATGTGCTGGGCGCGGTACTTGCGCGTCAGCTCGTTCATCTTGGCCTGCGCCTCGCTGCCCGGCTGCTCGTTCAGGTAGTAGTCGCCGACGTACAGCGTCGGCACCAGGTAGACGCCCTTCTCCGTCATGCAGCCTGATGCCCTCGTCGTCGACGAAGGTGCCGTGCTCGATCGAGCGCGCGCCCGCGAGGATCGACGCCTTGATTCCCGCCGCCGAGTGCGCAGTGCGCCGCCACGGGCACGCCGAGGCGCGAGGCTTCGTCGACGATCGCGCGCAACTCCTCGGGGCTGAAGTGCGCCTTGTTCGGGTCGTTGCCGGCCGACATCATCGCGCCGCTCGCCAGCACCTTGATCCAGTCGCTGCCGTGCTTGATCTCCTCGCGCACGGCCTTGCGCACGGCATCCACGCCGTCGACGACGAGGCCGTCGGCCACGACCGCGTGCTCGGGGCCGAGGAAGTTCAGGTCCCCGCCGCCGCCCGTGATCGAGAAGTAGTGACCGGCGCCGGTGATCCGCGGACCGGTGAACAGGCCCTCCTGGATCGCCGTGCGCACGTCGAGGTGCGCGTAGGCCACGTCGGCGTCGCCGAGGATGCGAACCGTCGTCCAGCCGGACCGCAGCATTTCCTGGACCACGTTGAGGCCGCGCAACGCCTTGTAGGCCGACGAGCGCCGCAGGTGGTCGACCTGGTAGTCGTCGGTCTTGATCAGCACGTGGGCGTGCGCGTCGATGAGGCCCGGCAGGCAGGTGTCCTGCGAACGGTCGATCACCGTGCCCGCGTCCGGCTTGAAGGGACCGACCGAGACGATGCGGCCCTCCTCGATGCGGATCGCGACGTCGCGTCTTCGGTGTCGCGGCCACGCCGTCGATGAGCGTGCCGCAGCGAAGCGTCGTGGTGCCGGTTGCGGACGGCGCCGCGGCGTCGGCCGCCGGGTCAGCCAGCGCCGGCCAAGGAAAGACCAGGCACCAGAAGGCCAGGCAAGTGGTCGCTGCACGTCGATGCATCAGTTTCTCCCCCTCGAACGGCGAATACGTGAGACGCCCTGGATTCAATCGCAGGTGAAATCCTTCGCACCGACGGGCCGGCACTGCGGCGGAAAGCCGTGCTTGCGCCAGTAAGCCACGGCGCCAGTTGCGCACGAGCCTGTGCTTGAATCCCGCCGAGTTGCGGTATCCAGCCGGAAGCCGATCCCAGGCCGCGTGCGTCATGAGCTTGTCTTCCATCGAGCCCGCTTTATCGAAGTCACCCAGCCACAGGTAGGGATGCGACGTCCCCAACGCCAGGAGGTCAGGATTGTCCGTGTCGATGAAGTAGCGTTCGACGAGCGCTTCCACGTCCTTGCCCGGTGGTCGCGGTCGCTGCAGTGCGTCGAGCAGCATGTTGCGCATGTCGGGGGTAAAACCGATGTCGTCCAGCAACAACTGCGCAGCGAGCAGATTGCCGCGCGCGACCAGCGGGGCGACGAAGTTCTCCGCGAGCGGGGTGACGAAACCCGTGGCCACTCCCTGCTCGAACAAGTCGAACGCCGCGTCCGTCCGGCCCGCATACAGCAGTGCCAGCGCCTTGTGCCGCAATGCGTTCCGGTATTGGGGCTCGAGTTCCAGGCACCGATCGAATTCCGCGATTGCACGCGCGAAAAACCCGAGGTGCAGCCAGGCGATGCCGCGCCACAGGTACGCGGTGCTGTTGTGCGCATCCGCAGCGATCGCGCGATCGAGCAGCTCGAAGTTGACCGCCCAATCCACGGGCACGGATGCCTGGGCGACGTTGGCGAGCACCGCCCACGGCATGGATAACGATGCGTCGAGTTCGAGCGCGCGCTGGGCCGCAGCCTTGGCCATCATCACGTAGTCGCGGTCCTGGATGCCCCAGCTCGGGGCCACGGAGCTGACCGCTGCGAGCCCCTCCCAGCCACGCGCGAAGTTGGGGTCCATCTGCGTGGCCTGCTCGAACAGTCGGATGCTCTCCGGCAGCTCCTTACGCGCGATGAAGAGTTCCCGTGCCTCGAGGTACAGCTCATACGCCTGCAGGTTCTCCGTGTCGGCGCGCACGGTCACGGTCGCCGCGGCCTTCGCGCGTCCCAGGTGGACGCTCAGCGCCTGGACGATCGCGTTCGCGATCTCTTCCTGGATCGCGAAGATGTCGGTCAACTCGCGGTCGAAGGTCTCCGACCAGAGGTGACGGTCGTTCACTGCGTCGATCAGCTGCGCCGTGATGCGAACGTGATTGCCGGATTTGCGAACGCTGCCTTCGAGGACGTGGTTGACCTTGAGCGCCCTGGCAATGTCCGCCGTGCCGAGCTGGCTGCCCTTGTAGCCGAAGGACGAGGTGCGCGACGCGACGCCCAGTCCGTCCACTCGCACGAGCACGTTCAGGAGTTCCTCCGAGATCCCGTCGGAGAAGTACTCGTTGTTCTTGTCCTCGCTCATGTTGACGAACGGCAGCACCGCGATCGAAGTGCCCGTCGCCGTCGCATCGTTTGCGGTTTGCGCTGCCGCGGCCGACGGCCCCGTCGTCGCTGTCGCCGCCGGAGGTGCGTCTGGCATTTGCCCGACCCACCAGAACAGTCCGCCGCCGATCAGCAGCAGGACGATCAGGATTGAAAACTCCCGGCCGCTGACCCGTTGCTGGCCGCGATCGCCGTGGTACCAGGCGAGCACGAGCGCAATCGGCAGACCGATGAGGAACGCCACCGTGGCCGGTCGTTGCAGGGGCGCAGACCAGTGGAACACCGTGCTGATGTAGGCGAGACCCTGCAGCAGGCCCCACGCAGCGGCAATATAGGCGACGCCCCACTGCACCACCTTGCGGCGTTGCAGTCGTGCCCACAGTCCCTCGCCCGCCTGTTCAGCCGGTTCGCTCAAGACTCCCCCGTTGCACCGGAGTGTAGTCGAACCGCGCGCACCGGGAACGTTCCCGGACACGTCACTCGCTCGGGACTGCGTGTCCTCGTCAGATGCGCGGAGCCTTCACCGGCTCCTGCGCTGCGCACATGCCGGTGATGATCTGCCAGCGGCCGTCGGTCTTCTTCCAGGTGTGCGTGAACTTGCGCCAGATACCGACGCCACTCCGGGTGCCGTCGTCGTACTGGGTCACGTACTCGGCCGCGTACTGCACGATCGCCACGTCGTCGAACAACCGCACGGCCAGGGGTCGAAGTTCATAGGTGAACTTCAAGTGACCGTCGCGGATCTCCTGGACCCAGCCGCCGATCTTGCTCTTGTCGGACGGCTCCGCGGAGAAGCACGGCCAGCCGACAAAACGCTCGTGCCACAACGTCATGTAGTTCTCGACGTCGCCGGCCTGCACGTAACGCCAGTACGCCTCCTCCAGTTGCCAGACGGCCTGTTCGTCGGGGGTGAACTCGGCCGCCGATGCGGTGGACGAGACGCCCAGCCCAATGAGCAGCGCGAAGATGGCATGTCGCATGGTGGGCGGTGGCTCCGGCTGTGAAAGGCAAGCGACCGAGCTTACCAGCGCCCTCTGCCGGACGGTGTCCAGGTTCGACGCGATCGGAGATCCGCTCGGCGTGCAGGCACTATTCCGGCCAGAGCACGCGGCCGGCCTTGATCTCGTCGAAAAACCAGTCGTGGAACCCGCGGGCGAGCAGCCATTCGATGCGGTCGCCGCGCCAGAAGATCTTCGTCCGTTCGAAGCTCGCGGTCGTACCGAGAGTCCGCATGAAGGCGGCGGTACGGCGTGCGTCGTCCATGAAGACCTTCTCGTGGCGCATCGCGGTGAACCAGGCGCTCAGCCGCGGAAAACTCTCGGGGTTCATGGTGAAGTCGAGCGTGCGCAGCGCCGCCAGGTGCGGCCACAGGGCGAACTCGGCGATGGTCCAGTGCCCGAACGGCAGCGGCGAAGGATAGTCGGCCAGCGTGTCCTCGATGCGAGCAAAGATGATGTCGAGATCGCGCTGACCTGCAGCCTTCAGCCCAGGCGGTGGCTGATCGTGGCGTTCGGCCCAGGTCCAGATCGAGCAATCGAGCAGGATCGCGTCGATGCGCGTATCCGCGAGGCGTTCGAGCGCGCGCGCTGCGACGCGTGCCTTGAGATCGATCGGATAGATCGGGCGTTCGGGGTACCTGCGATCGACGTAGTCGAGAATGTCGCTCGAGTTCACGACGACGATGTCGCCGTCGACGAGCACGGGCACTTCGGCGCGCGGATTGACGGCGAGCAGGCGCTCCCGGTTCGCGTGGGCCAGGGCATCGACGGTTTCGTAGGCGAGGCCCTTGTATTCGAGCGCCATCGCGACCTTGCGCGCGAACGGCGAGAAGCCATTGGTGTAGAGGGTGAGCATCGCATTGCACCCGGGCTGGGATTTTCTGCAGTCTCCCAAACGGCAGGCGGGTTGTCAGTCGCGGGTCGATGGCCCGCCGACGTCGTCGAGCGTGCCCTTTCGCAGCCTTTTCACACGAGGCTAGCTTTCGGCCAGCGAACCTTGGCGCCGCGGAGGCGCTCCGGGCGAACAAGCAGCATCTGGCCCTTCGACACGTCAACCGAGTTGGCGATCCGGTGATCGCGCGCCTGCGACTGGCGCTTCAGCGCTCGCAGCTCAGCCATCGATGGCTTGCGCGCAGGGCCGCGGGCACGAATGACAGCGTTTTTCATGTGGCACAGTGTAGCTGCGTTTTCGGATTTTCGAATGACCCATCCTTGGGATAAACGGATTGAACTTGTTTCAATAACTCATTGAAAATTAATTGATTTTAAGAACATTTCGACACCATCATTTGCGACGGCATATGGGTCCACAGCGTAGTCCCAGGATCGATTGATCCTGGTAGCCGGGCACCACACCGGATGTGACAATGCCGCGGGCGACGCGAAGGAGGAGGTCGGAAAGATCGTGTTGTTGCAGCAGCGTTACGACGCGATCGTCATCGGCTCGGGCGTGGGCGGTAGCTGCGCGGCGGCGCTGCTCGCGAACGAAGGCTACAAGGTGCTGCTCGCCGAAAAGCGCGCCTACCTGGGCGGTCGATTTTCCACGTCTGATCACGACGGCTACCTCTGCGCCACCGGCGGCCTCGCCGTGCAGGTCGGCGGGCCGGTCGAGAAGGTCTGTGCACAGATCGGCATCGAGTCGGGCGTGCGGCCGGCCAGCCGCTCGGCCTGGTGGATCGACGGACAGTTCCACGAAATTTCGGCCACCGGCGGCAGCCTGCGCGCGACGATCCGCAAGGTGGCGGAGTCCGAGGACGAGTCGCGTTGCGTCAGTGGCGCACTCAACGACGCGCTCAACTGGCTCGAGCCCACCGACGCGCTCAGCTTCCGTGACTGGCTCAATCAGTACACGACCAACCCGCGCATCCACGGGCTGTTTCAGTCGACGATCGCCTCGCTGCTCACGGTCAACAGCTGGGAGCTGCCCGCGTCGGAATACTTCAAGCTGGTGCGCAACATCGCGCCGCTGCGTTTCGGCTACGTGGAAGGCGGCAGCCTGAAGCTGTGGGAGCGCATGGCGGCGTTCGTCCGGTCGCGCGGTGGCGAGGTCGTCACGAGTTGCGCGGGAACTGCAATCGCTACCGACTCGGGCCGCGTCACGGGCGCAACCTTGCGGATGAACGGCCGTGACGTCGGCGTCGAGGCGCCCGTGGTCGTGAGCAACCTCGGCCCGCACGCCACGGTGGCGCTCGCGGGGCGCGAGCCCTTCGAGCGGAGTTACCTCGCGTGGCTCGACGCCAACGTGCGTCCGACGGCGATCATGTGGCTGCACTTCGCAAGCGATGAGCCCGTGCTCGACTACTCGGCGATCGCCGTGTGCGGCACGCGTCGCGTGAACATGGTCGACGCACCCTCGTACGACTGCCCGGACGTCGCGCCGCCGGGCAAGCATCTCTACACGGTGGGCGCGGCGCCGCTCGACGCCCTCGCGCCCGGCGACATCGATGCCGAGTTCGAGCAGGTCTTAGACGATCTGCGCGAAATCATCCCCGGCTTCGACGCGCGTTGCCGCGTGCTGACCAGGACCTGCTACCGCGGCAAGTGGCCCGGTTTTCGCACCGCGCCCGGCTCGCCCGTGCCGCATCGCACGCCCGTCAAAGGCTTGTTCAACGTGGGCGACGCGAGCTGCCCGCGCGGCTTTGCCGGCTCGATGGGCGCCGCGACCTCGGCGATGCTGGTACGGGACGAGCTGCGCAGGACGGCGTAACACCGAGGCCCCGGTCTCGGGCCACCAAGCCCTGGACCGTGAAGGGCTTTCTCCTCGACCGACCGAACCGACACGCGGACTTTAGATCCACGCCCGGCGTCCACGCGGCCACCGTATGCACTCTGACTAGTTTATTGACTATTCTTGTGTCTATACGTTTTGTATAGTACGATACTCATGTGCAAACCCCCACCCGCAGTCGCCTCCGCCGCACTGCCCACACCCCGCGCGGCCGCGAAACCCGCGCCGCGATCCTCAAGGCCGCGCGCAAGAACTGCAGCGAGCAGTGGCTCGACCAGCTTTCGCTGACCGAGCTCGCCCGCACGGCGGGCACCACGCGCGCCAGCGTGCTGTTTCAGTTCCCGGAGGGGTGGCCCGACATCGCCGCCGAGCTCCAGGTGGAGGAGCTGGACGCCGTTCGCCGCGCGATCGATGAACTCGCTCGAAGGCCCGCCTGAAACCCGAGCAGCGACTGCGGCAGTCACTGCACTACATCCTGGCGCACGGCGAAGCGCTCGGTGCGCTGCTGCCGAACGTGCGCGCCTTCAGTTACTTCTGGGGCGATGCGGCCGACGCACAGGTCGCCCCCACGCGTGAAGCGATCCTGGACCAGGTCGCGCTGCTGCTCCGCGCCACCGCCCGCGGCCGGCAATCCACCACCGAGGCGCACGATGCCGCCGAGACGCTGGTGTTCTTTGCCTTCGACCTCGTCGCCGCACCCATGTTTCGCCGCCTGCGCTCGGACGAGCGCGCCGCGAAACTCGACACCGCCATCACACTGATGCTGAGGGGACTCACGACCGATGCGACCACTCGCTGACTTTGCTCGCCCACACGCCGGGTTTGACCGTGCAGGAACACGACCAGTGGCGTGCACGGTGTCCCAGTGCGAACTGCCGTATCGGATGCCGACCTGGCGCCACAGGTCGCCACGCTGCGGATCAGTGCGGTGTGGGGCCTGCCGGGCCTGCTGCACGACCTCGGCATGGACCTTGGCGCGATACTCGATGAAGCCCGCCTCCCGCTCGATCTTTTCAGCGATCGGGAGAACCAACTCACCTACGCACAACTGGAACGCCTGTTGCTGGCCTGCGAAAAGCGTTCGGGCTGCGACTATTTCGGGATGCTCCTGGGTCAGCGCTCGGGCCTGGCCGACATGGGCCTCGCCGGGCAGGTCGCGCTGCACGAGTCGACGGGTGGCGAAGCGCTGCGCAGCTTCATCGAGCATTACAACCTGCATGACACCGCAGCGACCGTCGCGCTGATCGAGTCGCGCGGCTTTGCCAGGTTCGTCTATGCGGTGAGCGAGCGCGGCATGAACGACACCCGCCAATTCCAGCTGGGCGGCGTCACGATCGCTTTCAATATCCTGCGAGACCTGTTCGGACCGGATTGGCGGCCCGTCGAGGTCACGTTTGCGAGCCGCAGGCCGTCGAGCCTGCGCCCGTTCCAGCGGTTCTTCGGTGCGCCGGTGCAGTTCGACGCGGCCGAATCCGCGGTCGTCTTTGCGCAGCGCTGGATGGAACGGCCACTGCCCGCGGTGAATCAACCGCTGCGCCGCGAGGTTCAGAAAGCCGTGCGCACGCAACAGACGCAGATGCTGGCCGATTTCCCGGCCATTGTCCGCCGCGTCCTGCGCAAGCAGCTGCTGCTCGGAGACTTCTCGATGTCGGACACCGCTGCACTGCTCTCGATGCACCGTCGCACGCTCGACCGGCATCTGCAGCGCCACGGGGTCACCTATGGCGAGTTGCTCGAAACGGTCAGGGAGGACGTTGCGCGCCAATTGCTGCGCGACACGGAAATGCCCATCCAGCAGATCGCCGACTCGGTGCGCGTGTCGAGCGCGGCCAACTTCGCCACAGCGTTCCGCCGTCGGATAGGCATGACCCCGAGCGAGTACCGGCGGCGGGCGTGTTGAGCTAGCCGCCGCACAGGGTGTCGCTCGACGTCCGCGGCGCGACTGCCGGTCGCAGTTGTCACCCAGATAAAAGCAGGCGCCGGCGCGCGCCCCTACAGTGCGTGCCCGTCAATTCAACTTTCAGGATGCGTTCCATGACGACCCGTTCCGGAGCGTGGCGATCCTCGCCGTCGCATTCAGCTTGACCATGGCGTGGCTGCCCGCCGTGAGCAGCGCCAAGCCGACCCCTCCTCCCGCTTTGTTCCGGGTGGGCGCTGCCGTCGTCGACGTGACGCCGACGACGCCGCTGTACATCGGCGGCTACGGCAACCAGACCCTGGTCAGCGACAGCCACGACCCGCTCGAAGTGCGGGCCTTCGTCGTTGCCAAGGGCGACAAGGCGGTCGCCTTCGTGATCGTCGACAGCACCGGCTAGTTCGCCGAGTACCAGGGCACCGAGGCCGGCTACGGCACGCTGGGTGCGCGCGAACACGCCGCGCAGAAACTGGTCGAGCGCGGCTTCAACGTGGATCGCAGCGCGGTCATCGTGTCCACCACGCACGTCCACGCGGCACCGACGATCACGGGCATCTGGGGCACGAGCACCGCGACTCCCGAGGGACGCGAGTACCTCAAGCGCATTCACGACGCCGCCGTTGCCGCCGTCGACCAGGCCGCGGCCGACCTCAAGGTCTCGGACACTCTGGTCGGCCACCGGCAACATCCGCTCGTTCGTCTGGCAGAACGGCCAGGGCACCAATCATCCCGACGGCTTCCCGGTCGACGAGCAGATGCCGATCCTCTGGGCGCGCAATCCGCTGACCGGCGCGACGAACGCGCTGTACGTCAACGTGCCCAACCATCCGGACCAGTTCCGCGGCGCGAACCAGAGGCAGTTCTCGGCCGACTTCCCGGGCTACGTCCGCGCAAGCTCGACGACACCATCGGCGGCACCAGTGTCATCGCCTCCGGCACGCTCGGTCGCCAGGAGCCCCGGGCTCGATCGACGACTACAGCGAAGTCGAGCGGCAAGGGCAGTACGTACGTCAACGCGATCCAGCTCGCGCTGGCCCAGGCCAAGCCGCTGACGAGCGACGTGCTCGAGAGCACCGAGTCGTTCATGAGCACGACCGCCGACAACTCGGGCCTGATCGCGCTGATGAAGTACAACTCGGGAGCGCCTTCGGCGGCCCGAACTGCAACCCGGCGCTGCAGGGCAAGTGCACGATTCCGCGTGCCATTACCGCGCCCGTTGTTCGTGGACGGCGCGGTCAAGAAGATCGGCACATCGGCGTCGGCGATCCGCATCGGCTCGCTGCTCTATGTGTCCGAATCCGGGCGAGTCGTTTGCCGAGGTCAACGATGCGATCCGCGACGGCGTGCTCGACGCGCAGGCTGTCAACGTCGTCGGCCTGGCAGGCGACTTCCTCGGCTACAACTGGGTGCGCGGTCAGTACACCGACACCGAGTTCGGCTCGAGCGACTTCAAGACCTACAACCTCGGTCCCGACCTGGCGCAGCAGACCGCCGACCTCGGCCACGCGAACGCCGCGGCGCTCGGCTTCGCAACCACGCCGTCGCCGCTGCCGGTGCAGGCGATCAAGTACGGCGACGTCGGCAACCTGCCGGGCATCCAGTTCTACCCGACGCAGCTCGAGTCGACGGACCCCACCGTGCACTTCTACGTCAACAAGATCACGCCGCAGAACCGCCGCAACGACCCCTTGAGCGACGTCACCTGGGACTTCGGTGACGGCAGCGGCGCCGGTCGTCGACGGGTACCGGCTGGCAGGAACACACCTTCCCCGGTCCGGGCCACTACCAGGTGACAGCCGTCGTGCACAACCTTGCTGCCGACAATCCGGGCTCGCGGACGTGGACCGAAACGATCGTCATCGATTCGCCCCTGGTGGTGACCGGCAAGGTCAGCTGGCGGGCCGGCAAGATGACCGGGCTGCATGCCCGCGTTTCCGGCGGCCAGGGCACCGTGATCGCGGCGACGTGGACCTGCACCACGGGTGAAACCTGGAAGGGTCTGGACGCGATCTGTCCCGGCACGGACAAGGACGGATTCGCCCGTGTCACCGTCGTCGACGGTGCCGGCAACAGCGCCACGGCTGAGGTCGACATCTCGCCTGCGCGGCCGAAGTAGAGTTGTCTGGCGGCCCGATCCCTCTGCCGATTTCGGGAGAGGGGTCGGGCATCCAGGACGGGGTTGTCCTCGGATGCGGACTCGTCGTCGCAATTCCGCGGGGCTTGTGCAGTGCGAAGTGATCGATGCGAAATACCTCGATGCTGTCTTTCATTTTCGAGAAAATCCCGCGCTCAATACGCACGCGTTGCGACGTAATCTCGTCGTGCGTAGCAATGGCTTTCAGCCAGTAATAGACCCAGCCAAGCCGGAGTGAGCACCCGAGAAAGAGCGCACCTTTAGACGGTGCGGGAGAACGCATAGGACCCATCACTCTCGTTGGTCAGCTCGATGCAAAACCAGTCTGAGGCGCTGGCCCCGCAGCGCGAGTCTGCAAAGCAGCCGTCTGCCTTACCGCGACGCGGCGCAGTCCTGGCTCTCACGCGATTGGCACCGGCCGGCGGACCCCCACGCCGTGCCGGACGCCCGAAACTCGTGTCGTCACCTGATTCAAAGTCATTCACGCGCTCCGCCAGACCGCTCGCCCGCTCGGGCATTGATCTGATCTGGACCGAGGAAGCGGTCTGTCCAGTATCACGGACGACCCGGTCGGCTCTTCCGGTACTATCCGAGCGTGTCCGACCGGAACATGAGTCTGACCAGATTACGCAGTAATCGAATGAAACGGTTGACGGATCGCTCTACCTCGCAGCAATCGACCGCGGATATCTTCGGCGAGTAAAGCAGTGGATCGGCGCGGCTCCCACATTCTCACCCCCTTGCAAACGCTCTTCGAGACGAAGCGCGGCAAGGCGTTGCCATTGCCCCCTGAGTTGGCGCGCGTGTACGGTCCCCTGCGCATCGCGCTCACGCGTGCACGGCCGTACGTCATCAGCAACTTCGTGACTACGCTGGACGGGGTCGTTTCGCTCAATGTGAAAGGACACCTGGGCGGCGGCGACATCAGCGGATGCAGCGCCCAGGATCGGATGGTGATGGGCCTGCTGCGCGCTGCTGCCGACGTCGTCATCGTCGGCGCAGGCACCCTGCGCGCCGACCCTGATCACGTCTGGACCGCCGAACGAGTTTTTCCCGACGGCGCGCATGACTATCGCCGGCTGCGCCTGGCGCTGGGCAAACCGGGACCGCCGCTGAACGTCATTGTTAGTGGCAGCGGCCTGATCGACCTGAGCCTGCCAGTCTTCGCGTCCGGCGCTGTGCCGACGCTTGTCGTGACGACAACCGCGGGTGAAGAGCGCTTGCGCAACCAAAAGGTGCCCGAATCGGTCCGCATCCGCGCGGTGCGCAGTAGGGGCGTGATCGCCGCTCGCTCCATCCTCGACCAGGTGCACCGGGTCGGCGCCGGCAAGCTGATCCTCATCGAGGGCGGGCCACGATTGCTCGGCGACTTTTACGCGGCGCGCCTCCTCGACGAGCAGTTCCTCACCCTCGCGCCCCAGGTTGCCGGCCGCAGGACTGACGATCGTAGGCTTAGCCTGGCCATGGGACGAACGTTCGCGCCGCGAAGTCCGCGATGGGGAACCCTGATCGATCTGCGGCGCGGCGGCAGCCA
The DNA here is from genome assembly GCA_963786705.1 of uncultured Gammaproteobacteria bacterium. Classification (GTDB taxonomy): domain Bacteria; phylum Pseudomonadota; class Gammaproteobacteria; order Steroidobacterales; family Steroidobacteraceae; genus RPQJ01. The sequence goes on along the minus strand of CAWBAG010000028.1, from coordinate 188,876 downwards.
CCTGTTCCTGCGCTACGCGATACTGAAAAACTGAACTTCAATGTCGACCGTGACCCTGCTCCCCTGGTCACGGACCTTCGCTTCGCACTCGAACGGCGCCAACTGCATACGAAGATGTTTGGCGTGCTGTGGCTGAATGCCGGCAAGACTCCCAGGCTCATTCCTCCGGTGCGTCGAGCGCGGAACTGTCACGCATCCTCCCCTTGGACTCTCGGACTTGAACCCGCATGCCCGCGTTCGACGACCGGCAACCGATGGTGCGGAATCTCTGAGCTGCCTCTCAGAAATCCCGGTGCCGCCACGCTAGGCTTCGTGCATGCGCCTGGTGACCTGGAACCTTGGTCATCGGCTCAACGGCGGTCACGCCCCGGACAATGTGATCACGGCTTTAGCCGCCCTGGAGCCGGATATCGTCATCCTGACGGAACGCCTTCCCGGCCCCGCCCGCAGGTCGTTCCTCGGGTCTCTTGCAGGCCTCGGCCTGAAGCATCAGCTGGCGACGAAGCCGGGTCTGCACAGCAGTCACGTGCTTGTTGTCAGTCGCCTCGAGCTGGTGCCCGGTTCGCTGAAGGCGGGCGCGACCCACGACCATCTGCCGCCGAACATGCTTCATGCCTACGCGCCGACTGGTGCCCTCGACGTGCTCGGCATGACAGGCCCCGATCCCGGAAGTCGGCCCGCCAGGCGCCGAGCCAGCTGGGAATGGTTGGTCAGCGCCGCCACGACGTTAAAGCATCGGCGCGCGGTCCTGATCGGTGACTTCGATGCTGACGAGCGAGCCGACGGCATCGTTCACCTGCGACAACTCATCGACGCGGGTTGGAAACACGCGGTGCCGGCCGACGGTGCGAGCTACCGGACGGCGAGCAGCGACGCAGGAAGGCTTGATCACGCATTCCTGAGCCCGTCCATGCAGAAGATCGACGCCCGGTACGCCCTCACCGCCGCAGGATTCAGGCTCTCCGGTACGAAGGATTCGCTGTCGATCCAACCGGTGCTCGTCGTCGACCTGAAGTAGTTGTCGAACCCACCCAACGCTACCTCACGATGCGTTTGGTGCTCGACCACCTGGTCGTCGCAGGCAGCGACGTGGTCTCCCTGGCCGAACGGGGAGCCCTCTAGCGAAGGGGCTTCGGCCCCTTTTTTGCTTCGCCGAACCTGGATTTCATGCGCCATGGCTCTGTTTCGAATCCCTTTCCCGCATCCGAAATACTGATATCGACAGTCGCACGCCATGCGCTGTGTGCTGTAGCGCACCGAGACTCGCCTGGTATTTCGAATACCCTGTTCGACAATACGATATGCACACGCCGAGGTTGGGAGCCATCGGGCCCTGTTCATTCAGTGCATATTGATTTTGTGGCGCCCTGGACGAACGATGACCAGCGTACCTGCAGGCAAGCAGCCAGCTTCCGAGGATCCCTCCCGGCCAATGATTGTCGTCGGTGGCGATGGCGATCAACTCTCGCTGGCGGGCGCTCTTGACATAGGCACGCTCGCCGAAGCGAGAAAATCCCTCAAGAAGTGGTCCAGGCAGGGACCATCGCGCTCGCTGGACATCGCCCGGCTCGAGAACCTCGATACGCCGGGTGCATTGTTCCTGTGCGGCCTGCGTCACAAGGGTGTGGAACTGACCGGCATCCGCACCGAACACCGGGCGCTGCTCGATCTCATTTGCGAGCTTGACCTGAAGCCGTTGCCGAGAGTCGAAACTGTCCCCCGATGGCGCCAGTTCGTCATCCAACTCGGCAAAGGCGCGCACGATGCCAGGCACGAGACGCTCGACCTCATCACCTTTGTCGGACGTGCGGCGAGGACTTCACCATCAACCTGGTGGCGGTGTCGGTATTGCGCGAAATGGGCGTGCTGATCACGTCAATCATGGTCGCCGGCCGATCGGGCTCCGCCTTCACCGCCGAAATTGGCGTCATGAAGACGCGGGAGGAAGTCGACGCGCTCAAGGTGATGGGGATCGAACCCATGCAGGTGCTCGTGGTGCCGCGGGTGATCGCTCTTGTCATCACCCTGCCGCTGCTGACGGTATTCGCCGACGTCATGGGCCTGATTGGCGGTGCCGCTATTTCCCAATTCGTGCTCGATGTATCGCCGACCCAGTACCTGGCACGCTTGCCACACGTCGTCGACGGCAGCGACCTCTTCGTCGGTTTGTTCAAAGCGCCGATCTTCGCTTTCTTCATTGCCATCGTCGGCTGCATGCACGGCCTCCGGGTGAGTGGCTCGGCGGAGAGCGTCGGTCGGGAGACCACCCGCGCCGTTGTGAAATCGATTTTCCTCGTCCTCGTGCTCGATGGGTTTTTCTCTATCCTGTTTGAAAGGATTGGCATATGACCGCCCGCGCCAAGGCGCATGCCGAGCCTATCCTTTCCGCTCGCGGTATTGTCAATCGGTTCGGCAAACAACTGGTACACGACAAGCTCAGCCTCGAAATCGTGCGTGGCGAAATCATCGGCATCGCTGGCGGATCGGGATCGGGCAAGTCGGTGCTGCTGAAGACACTCGTTGGCCTGCACGAGCCGGATGCCGGAGAAGTTCTCCTCAACGGCAAGTCGGTTCAATCCATCGGCGCGGCAGAAAGGGCCGCTCTCATCGGCGTGCTGTTTCAGCAAGGCGCGCTGTTTTCCGCGCTGTCGGTGGCGCAAAACATCATGCTGCCGATGCGCGAACATACGGCACTCCCGGCCGAGGAGCAGGAACAGATCGCGGCGATGAAGCTGGCGCTTGCCGGTCTGCCGGCGGACAGCGGCATCAAGTTTCCCTCGGCGCTATCCGGCGGCATGGTGAAGCGCGCGGCGTTCGCGCGAGCGCTCGCGCTGGACCCGAAGATTCTTTTTCTCGACGAACCGACTTCTGATCTCGACCCGATTGCCGCAAGCGGCATCGACGCGCTGATCCGGCAACTCAACGACAGCCTCGGCATCACCGTCGTCATCGTCACGCACGATCTCACGACGCTGTTTACCGTCTGTGGGCGCATCGCCGTGCTGGTCGACGGGAAAATAACCGTCGACACAGCGGATAAGCTGATGAAATCCGACCACCCGTGGATCAACGACTCGGTGAGCGGGCTCGCGGTCGGTGATCCGGTGAAATTCCGCGGCATCGACGTCGGGACGGTCAAGTCGATGATCATCGATCCAGACAACTCACGCCTGGTGGTTGTGGATGTGAGGTTGCGCAAGGAAACGCCGGTCAAGACCGACACCCGGGCAAGCCTCGCAATGAAAGGTATCACCGGCGTCGTTTTTATCGAGCTCAACGGCGGGGATCCAGCGGCAAAGACGCTGCTTGCAGTCACGCCCCAAGGCAAGATTCCCGAAATTCCTTCGGAGATAACCGGCCTCAAGGCCATGCTCGACGAGCTGCCGAAGGTGGTCGAGAAATTCTCAGCCATCGAGGATCAGCTCAAGAAAGTTGTGACCAGCGTCGGTGGGGTAGCGGACAAGGTCAAGGCCGACCCTTCCTCCTGCTCAGGCGTCCCAAGAAGGAGGACAAGGAGACTGAAAAGAAGTGACCGCTGGTCGCGTCTGCCTTAACTCAGCCTCTCGGTTCTCCCCACAACCCAATCCCCACGAACAGAAGCGGGCACGCACTGCACCTCCGCGGCAACCATATGAATTTTTGAAAAGATGCCGCGCTCGATACGCACGCGTTGCGACGTAATCTCGTAGCGCGTAGCAATGGATTTCACCCAGTGATAGACCCAGCCCAGGCCCAACGTGAACACCACCGCGATCCACTGCCACGCGCTGGAGACGACTGCGGGGTGACCCGTGAAGAGCATGGTCTCCACTTCCGCTTCCCGCGCGGCGGCAAAGGTCACCAGGTCGTTATTGCAGAACCGGCACTTGATGGCGGCCGCCTTGATGGTCTCGCCGCAGACCGGACAAGCCTTGGTGTCGTCGCTGGGAATCCGTACCTCAGGTACTCTGGGCTCCTGTAGCAGGAGGCGTCGCAGCACATGAAGCCCTTGAGCGGCCTGGACGGCATGTTCCTGCACCTGGAGACACCGGCAACGCCAATGCACGTTGGGTCGCTGAGTCTGCTGGAGCCACCGGCGAGTTATCGAGGGGACTTCTGCAAGGCCGTCGAGCGCCTCTACGCTCGCCGCCTGCCCCTTGCTCTGGTGCTCAGCCGCAAGCTGGCCGCGATGCCACTGCAACTCGCGAACCCCATCTGGGTGCAGGTCGACGACGTCGACATGAAGTATCACATCCAGCGCGTGGTGCTCCCGCGTCCCGGCACACAAGAGCAACTCGAGGAATGTGTCGGTCGCCTGCACTCCATCCTGCTCGATCGGGCCCGTCCGCTCTGGATGGTGTACATCATCGAAGGGTTGAAATCGGGCCAGGTCGCGTACTACACGAAGCTCCACCACGCGTTGCTCGATGGGCAGGCGGCCGTCATGCTCGCCCGCGTCCTGTTCGACCTGACGCCCAGAGGCAAGCGGAATCCGCCCGAGGCTGCCAGTCAGGCGAGCCGCGGCGAGCACCCCGGCCTTGGCACGCTGGCTGCCGCGGCCTTGGAACACGATGCCAAGCAATACCTCAAGTTCGTGCGCACGCTGCCCGACATCGTCAAGGCGCTGACCAGTCTGCGCAGCGACGCCAACGGCAAGGCGTCCGCGTTGTCCGCCGGAACGTCGGGATTCGCACCCAGGACCCCACTCAACGTCGCCATTACCGGCGAGCGTGCCTTCGCAGGCGTCTCGGTCCCGCTCGACCAGATCAAGGCCGTTGCCGCGGCCCACGACGCGAAGATCAACGACATGGTGCTGGCCATCTGCAGCGGTGCGCTGCGCCGCTACCTGCTGGACCAAGGTGGCCTGCCGAGCGAGCCGCTGATCGCAGCGGTGCCGATCTCGCTGCGCGAACCCGGCAACACGGAGTACACGACGCAGGCGACCATGGCCCGAGTCAGTCTGGCCACCGACATTGCCAACCCGGTGCGGCGGCTATGCGCCATCCGCGACGCAGCAACCGCCGCGAAGTCGGCGATCGACCGCGCCAAGGGGATCCTGCCCACCGACTTTCCGTCCTTCGGCATGCCGTGGATCCTGCATTGGCTCGCGTCGGTATATGGGCGAACAAAGCTCGCGAACCTGGTCCCCCCACTGGCCAACGTCGTCATTTCCAATGTAGCCGGTCCGCAGGTGCCGGTCTATTTCGCGGGTTTCCGCATGACCCGCTACTGGCCGCTGTCGATCGTGCATCACGGCCTGGGCGTCAACATCACGGTGGAGAGCTACGCCGGCGCGATGGGATTCGGCATCACAGCCGCGTGCAGCGCCGTGCCCGACCCACGCAGAATTGCCGAACACCTCCTGGCCGCGCACGAGGAACTCACGCCGCGTCGCAGCCGTAAGCGCCGATGACGACGGCTACGCCCACCCCCGCCGCCAATGCGTGGCATCCATCAGATCGCGCCACGCAATGATCCGCGCGCGTTTCGAATGCACCCCCTCGATCTCGACCGAAACCACCGGCGATCCCGGCGGTTCCGGATCGACGATTCCGGTCACGAGGAAATGCTTCTCCTTGTTCCGCGGATTCACGGCCGTCCACTTGGAGTGCAGCAGCTTCCTGGGATTCAGCGTGGCGCGGGATTGCATCACGATTGCCTTGAGCGCCTGGCCGCCTTCAGCGATCGCGTGACCCGCGACGATTGATCAGCGCAGGGCATCGAGACCGAAGTGCTTCGAAAGCCTGGCGTCAAACGTCGCCGCCGGCAGCAGTCGCTTCAACAGTGGCAGTCGCACGCTGTTGGAACCGCCCCGGATGACCCGCGGCGGCGAGTTGCGCAACAGCGCCTCCACGACAGGCACGACGAAGACCTCGGCCGGCGTTGCGCCCTGCTGCCCGGCCTGGGCGCGGGCACGAATCCCGCCCTCCGCGGGCTTGTAAATCGAATTCTCCGGCAAGCGAATCGCTGCCTCCGCGTGCTGACCGAAGCTCGAGCGCACACCGCCGGGCTGGATCGTGACCACGCGAATACGGAAGGGCGCCAGTTCCATGCGCAGGGCGTCGGTCAGCGAGTGCACGGCCGCTTTGCTCGAGCAGTACGCGCCGGCAAACGGCGTCGTGAAAAGTCCCACGATGCTCCCGACATTGGCGACCACCGCGCTGCCATTCCTGGCCACCGCCGCGCGCAGCAGGGGCACGGCCTGGCCGGTCACAACCATCGGTGAAATGACATTGGTCTCGAACTGACGACGCAAATCCTCGCGGGTCAGGTCGACCACGGCGCCGACCTGGGAAAAACCGGCGTTGTTGACCAGCAGGTCGAGGTGTCCAGCCTCGCGCGACACCGTGTCGAACGCCCCCGCGATGGAGGAATCGTCGTTGACGTCCAGCGCCAGCCCGTGGATGCCCTCGGCCTCAAGCGCAGCCAATGCCTCGCCGCGCCGGGCCGTGGCATAGACCCGATGACCTCGTTTGCCGAATTCGCGTGCGAGCGCAGCCCCGATGCCGCTGGAGCACCCGGTGATGAGGATGGTCTTCTGCATTTGCACTCCCCGAGAGAGCGTGTAGCACAGCGCAACCGCGATACACCGTCGTACGAATCGTACACGCTTGAGAGCACGGCCTGGACGATCTCAAGGCTTCGTGACCCTTGCGGCAACTGGCCTGGCAAACCATTCCCAAGCGGCGATCCCGCAGCGCGAGAACGCAACACACGGTATCCATCACCGCTCGGGACTGATCAGTTCCACGGTCGGAAAGTACGTCCGATACCGCCCGACATCCCGCGTCAGAACTCCGCCAACAGGAATCGCGGGATGACTCCGGAACTCGAGGTGATCTGTTCGATATCGACGTTCGCCCTATGCCGCCTTCACCGTGCGCACCTTCAAGTCAACTTTCAGGCGGCTGCCGACAGCGCCGAAAATGGCCGCCAGATTATCCATGCTTGGATTGCCTTTGGGCGACAGCATGCGATGCAGGCTCTTGCTGGGCAGGTCCGTCAGTTTCGCGAGCTGCTCGAAGCCGAGTGTTGCATTAACGAGGTCGCGAAGAATCAGGCGTGCCGTTTCCGGTTCATCAGCAAGAAACAGCGTCGCCGCCTCATCCAGCAGCGCTTTCGCAAACGCCGGATCATGCTCGACGCGTGCAACGACGGTCTTCTTGAAATTCCTGGTGAGAGCCATACCGATTACCTCTTACGTTTGCCGGCCTTGCCGGCCGCTGGCTGAGCACGCTTCCGGGCCTTGTACTCCGCGTGCAATTCCCTGGCCCGATCGATGTCCGCCTGTTGGCGGCGCTTTGTGCCACCACCGAACAGAACGATGAGCGCATCTCCATCCCTGGCTGAGATAAATCCGATATCCCGGTCCCCAGTCGATGACGTACTCACCCAGACCGGCAAACCATTTGATGTTCGGATGTAGACCCAAGCTCCATACGCAATTTGGCGGTAACGACCTTCGCGGCCGCTTGCGCATCGAGCCGGTCGAACCAGCGCCTTGTAGGGGTTCGCGCCGTCAGGCCGAATGTATTCTTCGACCCGGATGCTCATGGAGCGATGGTAACGTATTCGTTACCCTTGACGCAACCGGAATCGACCAGAAGACCGATGACCCGTTGGACAGCAGGTCGCCGCCTCGGTAGGTGGAGAAGTAGCCAGGCCCTGTCTTCGAACTACGACACCGGATCGATGGGCGTGATTCGTCCCACGCGCGACTCGAGCAAACTGGCGACATCGAGGCACAGGTCCTCGCGCCAACGCTCGGCGTAGACCTGCACGCCGGTCGGCAATCCATCGACAACGCCCATTGGCAGGGCGACCGACGGTATCCCCAGCAGGTTCCCCGGGGTGATGAACTGCAATCGCTGGAGCGTCGTCTCGACCCCGCTTTCAGTGTCCAGGTCCGCGTCATGCAGGAACGGCAGATCCGCCCAGGTTGGCCCGATGATGACCGGGTAGTCCTGGAAGAACGCGGACCAGGCAACCGCGAGCCGGTCCCGCTCCGTATAGATCTCCGTGATGGTCTTGGTGGCCGGGATCGAACTTTCGCAGACAGGCCGCGCAGCAGTCCGATCGCACTTTCGCTCATGACGGGTGTGAGGCAGCGGCAATAAATTCTGGATGTCTGCGTTGAGAACATGGGCCCAGATCTCGTTGACGCGCGCGAGCTCGGGCGGTGTCACCTCTTCCACTTCCCAGCCCGCTGCCTCGAGCTCCTGGCCTGCCTTGCGGATCGCCGCAATGGTGGATTCGGGCAAAGTGGAAAACGGCATCTGCGTGACGATGGCCGCTTTCCTGCGCACGGCAGGACCCTCGAGCGCGGCAGGCACGGAGAACGGGTCATTTGGATGCCAGCCCGCCAGCAGTCGATATGCGATCCTGAGATCGGCAACCGACCTTGCCATGGGTCCTTCGACTGCCATCAGCCGAAACGAAATCGTTTGCGCGACGACCGGAATGGACGTCACCAATGGAATCCTGCCGACAGTGGATTTGAGCGCGGCGATCCCGCAGCAATAGGCCGGGTTGCGCAGCGACCCGCCGATGTCGTTGCCGAGGCCGATCGGAGTCATTCCGGTGGCGAGCGCGGCGCCCTCTCCACCGCTCGAACCGCCCGTGGTCCGGGTGAGATCCCACGGATTGTTGGTACGGCCGCGCAACGGATTGTCCGTCGCAATGCGCAGCCCCATCTCGGGAAGATTCGTGCGGCCGAGAGGAATCGCGCCGGCAGCTTTCATCCTCGCGACCACAGGCGCATCCGCAGCAGGCATGGCCGCCGCGAACGCCGGCAGTCCCTGGGTCGTCGCCGACCCCGTGCAATCGATGTTTTCCTTGATGGTAAACGGCACGCCATGAAATGGCCCGGTCGGCCTGCTCGCATCTGCCCGGTCCGCTGCCAGGAGTGCGGATTCGGCCAGCGTGACGGTCATCGCATTGACCTTGTCGTTCACGGCCGCAATGCGGTCGAGGTGACTCTGGATGACTTCGCGGCTCGAGACCTGCTTGCTGCGAATCAGCTCTGCCAATTCATGCGCGCACTTGCGCCACAATTCTGCTGACACCTTGTCTTCCTCCCGTCAGTTGAGACGACGCCGTCTTTGCCGGTAACCGTGCTGCCGCAGTGAGCAATGTTACTCCGCCGCGGACGCGGCGATAGTCATCCGCAACGCTTCGCCCAGAATGTTGAGGCGGCCCAGCCGCCCCCGCCCGGACCCATTCATCGACCGTTACGCTTGACGTAACGCATACCGACCGTTAGGCTGTGCTGCAGCATGATTCGCAGCTTCCGCGACAAGCGCACACGTGACTTCGCCGATGGCAAGCGAGTCAAGGCGTTTGATGGGATTGTGCGCAAGGCGTCGATGAAGCTGGATCAGCTGGACGCGGCGATCTTTCTGGACGACATCGCCGCGCTTCCGGGCAACCGCTTCGAGGCGCTGAAAGGCGATCGCAAGGGCCAGTACAGCATCCGCATCAACGATCAATGGCGAGTCTGCTTCGAATGGCCGAAGGGCTCAAAGGGCCCGCTCAACGTCGAAATCGTGGACTATCACTGAGGTCGTTATGGCACGCATGGCAATTCATCCCGGCGAACATCTCGCCGAACAGCTCAAGCAGCTGGGCATGAGCGCGGCCGAGCTCGCCCGTCAGATCAAGGTGCCCACCAATCGGGTGACACAGGTTCTCAACGGGCAGCGTGCCGTCACCGGCGACACGGCGCTTCGGCTCGGGCATTTTTTCGGCACCAGCGCCGAGTTCTGGCTGAACCTGCAAAAGCTTTATGAGCTCCGCGTCGCGGAGCGCGAAACCGGAAAGACGGTGAGGGCGCTGCCCACGCTGGCAGACAATCGCAGCAAATCACGCGCCGCCTAGGCGGTCGGTTCTACACCCGCACGGCGCGCAGGAACCCCTGCTTCGCGTACTCGAGGATTCGGTCGTCACGCGTCGCGAGTGCAACACCGTGGGTTCGCGCGGTCGCCATCAGGAAGCGGTCCGCCGGATCCCCCGGCGGCTCACCGGGCAACAGTGTGCTCTCGGCGGCAACTGCCGCATCGACCGGCGCCAGGCGAATGCCGGGCACACTGGCAAGATCGGATCGCCGCGCCATTGTGCGATACTGCCCCCGGTCCATGTCTCGACGACCCGACATCCTGGACGCCACCGAGCGTCTCAGCCGACTCATCGCCAATGAAGACTGGGGCGCGCAGCGGATCGCGCACCTCCAACTCCTGCTTGAGCGGGTCCTGAACGAGCGCGGCGTCACGTCAGATGACGTCGTCGCCGACGCTCTACGAAGTTCAGGCCGTGGCCCCCGGCGTATGGATCGACGTCCGCGATCGGACCCCTAAGTCACGCCACCACGTTCCAGGCGTTCATCCGCCGCTGATCTGAACAAGAGCGAGTCGATGGCAATGCCGTAATCCATGCGTTCACCGCGCCATCCGGTCGTGGCTGTATTCGAATCGATCTGGATGCCGCGCGCGGCATGCTCGGCCGGCAGTTGACGCCAATCCGCGAGTGGCTGCGTGTGTCCCGGCGCGGAACCGTACAGCGATTCGCCCCTGGCATTGACGAAACGCCACGCGCCGTCATCGCAGCGCTCCATCTTGAGACCGCCTTCATGCACCGCGCGATGGTGGAACCGGCACAACGTGGCCAGGTTCGAGAGCTTGGTCTCGCCGCCATCCGCCCAGTGCTCGATGTGGTGCCCGTCCACGTAGCGCTTGTGATTGCAGCCCGGAAAAACGCAGCCTTTATCGCGCGCGGCGAGCGCACGGCGCAATGCGGGCGGGATCGTGCGCGTCTTGCGGCTGATATCGAGCGGTTCGCCGCGCTTGTCGTCGGTGATCGTGACCTTGCTGGCATCGCACGCCAGGCGACGCGCGGTTTCCACCGGAATTGCAGGGCCATCATCGAGCTCGCAGCGGCCCGAGTCACCCTGGCGCAGCGTGCAGTCGTCCATGTGAACCACGATCTGATGTCGATCGCCGCCTTTCATCGCGGCCGCGCCGTGCTGCAGGAAGCTTTCGGCCAGGACGACGATCGCATCGGCACGACGCATGGCCGCCGTGAGTGCAGTACTCGATGACCCAGAATTGCAGCCGGACGTTTCAGGTGAAACGTGAAGGCGACCTTCACAATCATCTTTCGGCAACGGCACGTCGGGTAGCGCGGCCTCCAGGGCCTTGAGAAACAGCGCACCGTTCTCGGCAGTGAGCTGCAGCTTGACCACCAGCGAACCGTCGTGGTCGTGGTAGTACGTGAGTCGCCTCTGAGAGTACTGACGCGCCTCGCGCGAAAGCTCCTCGACTTCCTGCACGCGGCGGAACTGCCGCACGAGCGTCTCGACGTGATGCGTGGTGCCGTTCAGCGCAACGTTGAGCAGTACGTCTTCGATGGCCGGTGTCGCCACGCGTGTGAGCGCCCGCGCCTTCGAGTAGCTCAACTGTCCGTTGGCCATGGCCGCCGAAGTCTTCGGCAGGCACTCGATGGCCCTGGCCACGCGAACCTTCTCGCGTGCCGCCCCGAGATCGAGCCCGCATTTCCAGCTGAGCCAGTGCGCGCACGACCGCGTGGCGCCATCCGACCAACCATTGCGGCGGTCGAACTCGGCTATAAGGACCAGCCAGCGGTGATTGGCGGCGTTGAGGTGGCCGGCCAACTCGGTGATCTGCGCTTCAAGTTCGCGGATCGTGAGGCCGCTGTCCGTAGCGTTTTGCGAGGCGTCGTCCATGGCCGCACCGATACTGTGTTCATATGCACTGTAATTGAATTCACCTGTTTTTCAAGGCTTTTTCTTACGCATGCTCATGGAAATTCAAGGGAACTCGCGCGGTGCGCGAACCACGCCGGCAATGGCCGTCGGCCGCGCATGCCAGCCCGGCCCATCGAACCACGGATCGCCGTGCAGGTATGCGACCAGCATCTCGATAGAGTCCACGCCCCAGAATAGTCGTCCGTCAACCTCGAAGGTCGGCACGCCAAACACACCCTGGAGGCGGCCGCACCCTGAGATTGCTGTGCCGGACGTGTCTGAAGACCTGCTCACAAACAGAACGGGACGGCGTTTCGCCCGTCGACGCACAGGCAGTCGCGAGGCGCAGCAAAGCCAGCGGGTTAAAGGGATGCTGTGCCGGCGTCTGCAGTGTCACACCCTGCTGATGGGCCAGCCACGCGACGTGGCGAAAGGTCCAGGCGCGCTTGGGCTCGATCTCTGCCGGACCCTTGTGACCCCAATGGCTGAGCAGGCCGGCAAACAGTAACGGCCGATGACTGATGCTGCATGGCAGACCGGCGAGCGCCTGCGGCAGCCGCTCGAACGCCAGGTAAGCATAGGGGGAAATGACGTCAAACCAGAACGTGATGTGTTGCATTCACGATGCTCCAAGGCGTGGCATGCGCGGCTATCCCAATGTGCTGGAACCGGGAGCGCACCTTTAGTCGGTGCGCAAGGCCGAGCAGGGGTACCGCTCTCAACCGCCTGCTTGATGTCAAACCGTCGGTGGCGCCACCAGTGATCGCGCGAGCTGGCCAACGTTACCAGGGGAGTGGCGCACCGTTGGCGTGCTGGAAACTGCCGCTGGTCGCTGGCGTGAGTTCGTCGATGCGTGCGAGGAGGTTGCGCGCAGCGGTGGCGGCGTCGACGTCGCCGCGGCCACCCGTCATCGGCGTCCGCACGAAGCCCGGGTGCAATATCGCGACCGCGACGCCGCGTGGGGCGAGGTCGTGCGCGAGTGACCGGCCCGCCGCGTTCAGCGCCGCCTTCGACATGCGGTAGCCGTAGGATCCACCGGACGTGTTGTCGGCAATCGATCCCATGCGGCTCGTGATCAGCACCAGCTTGGCGCCCCTGGCGAGCTGCGGCGTCAGCAGGGCCGTCAGTCGCAATGGCGCCAGGGCGTTGACCTCGAACTGCAGGCGGATGCCCGCGACCGCATCCTCGTCCAGCGCATCGAGCGATTCGTGGGCCAGCACTCCGGCGTTGTGGATGACCAGATCGAGCGGCACGCCGGCCACGCGCGAGACAAGCGCGACGCAGCCCGCTTCGGTCGCGATATCGATGCCTGCCTCGACGCGCACTGGTAGCTGTGCAAGCTCCTCACTCGCTTTGCGGCAGACCGCAATGACCGTCGTGCCGCGTGCCGCCAGCTGGCGTGCCAGCTCACGGCCGATGCCACCCGCCGCGCCGGTGATAAGTGCAGTGTTCATGGCCTGTTCCGCTTCACATCCTACCCCTGCCAAGACCGTCCGAGATGCCGCGCGAGCGGAGGCCATCAATCGAAGCGATCTGTGGCGCATCGTCCTTGCTCGAGCAGGACTCGATTGCCTGCACTGCGCCGCACAATTTTCACCCGGCCAGAGCCGGCGTATAAGTGACTCGAACACGTGCTGCATGTACGGCAACACATGAACAGGGCTTCAAGGGGACAGACTCATGCGTTACTCACGCCTGGCACTTCTCGGCACGCTGTTCATCATGTCGGTGGCCAATGCGGGAGGCGGTTACCCACCACCCTGGCACGGCGACGACGGTGCCATCACGCTGTCGGAACTGCACTTCCCGGCGCGAATACTGCGTGATGTCGACGGCATGCCGCACATCTATGCTGTGGACGAACACGATGCCCTGGTCCTGCAGGGCTGGGTGCTGGCACAGGACCGGCTGTTCCAACTGGACATCTTGCGCCGACAGGCCAGTGGCACGCTTGCCGAACTGGTCGGCACCGGCGCTCTGGCGAGCGACATCGAGCTTCGCACGATCGGCCTGAAGCGCGCTGCAGAGCGATCCCTCGAGGCGTACTCCCCGCTCACGCGCGCAGGGCTGCAGGCATATGCCGACGGCGTCAACGCCTGGGTCAAGCGCAACCCGCTGCCACTGCAATATGCAGCGCTGGAAATCACGAAGTTCCAGCCCTGGACCGCGCTTGACTGTGCGGTCATCGGCAAGGCGCTCGCCTTCCAGTTGTCGTTCGACCTGGACACCGGCGCGACGTCCGACTTCCAGGCGTACGCCGCCAGGCTCGGGGCCCCGCTGGCGCAGGCCATGTTCTTCGGCGACGTCTTCCGCTCAGCGCCCTTCGACAAGGCAGCGAGCGTTCCGGATGCAACGGGCACGGCGCCGTTCCTGGGCGGACTCGCCAAGTCCAGCGAGTCATCCACGCTCGAGTCGTCGGTCGCCGCGACATCGGCGCCGGCTGCTACGACCGACGTCGCAGGCGTGTCGCTCGACGCGACCGCGCTGCGTTCGTTGCGCAACCTGAGAAACCGCTACGAGGCGGTCCCCTTCCTGAAGAACACGTTGGCACGCACCGAGCAGCAGATCGGCAGCAATGAATGGGCCGTCGCGGGATGGCGCACCAAGGACGGTCGTCCGATCGTGGCCAACGATCCGCACCTGGGTCTCGACCTGCCACCGAATTTCTACCAGGTCCACCTGAGCGCACCGTTGAGCGGACTCAACGTGATCGGCAGCAGCGTAGCCGGCACGCCGTGGGTGGTGCTGGGCCAGAACAGGTTCATCACCTGGGGCGAGACCACCACCGGTTTCGACGTCACGGATACCTATCTCGAGCAGCTGGTGCCGAACCCGGCGTCGCCGAGCGGACTCTCTTCGCTGTACCAGGGGCAGATGGAGGACGTCATCCCGATTCCGGTGACCTTCAAGGCGAATGCGCGCGACGGCCTGGCCAACGGGCCCGACACCATCGTGACCATTCCTCCGGGCGGCCCGGTGCCCGCGGTCGTACTGACGATTCCCCGTCGCAACAACGGCCCGGTGATCGCCGACCTGGGCGGCGGCCAGGCGCTGAGCGTGCAGTACACCGGCTTCAGTGGCACGCGTGAACTCGAGACGTTCCGCCTGCTGAACCACGCCCGCAACCTGAACGGATTCGTGGCGGCGCTGCAGTATTTCGACGTCGGCTCGCAGAACTTCATCTACGGCGACATCGCCGGCAACATCGGCTACTTCACGACCAGCGAGGTGCCGCTGCGCGAGGACCTGCAGCGCAACACCGTCACGGGTTCGCCCCCCTGGTTCATCCGCGACGGCCAGGGCGGCAACGAATGGCTCAAGGACCCGGATCCGGGCCCGACCAACGGCAGTGGCTACCTCGCGCTGCCGGCAGCCGAGTTGCCGCGGACCGTCAATCCGAAGAACGGGTTCGTGGTGAACGCCAACAACGACACCTCCGGCGCAACCCTCGACAATGACCCGCTCAACCAGTTGCGCGTCGGCGGCCAGGGGATCTACTACCTCGGCTATACGTTCGATTTCGGCGCACGGGCCGGGCGCATCACCGGGGCGCTCAAGGCGAAGTTCGCGCAGGGCCACGTCGGTCGCAACGACATGAAGGCGATCCAGGCCGACGTGAAGCTGCTCGACGCAAGGGTGTTCACACCGTACATCGTCGCCGCATTCGCGAATGCAGCCATGCCGTCCGCGCCGGCCGCTCTCCAGGCGCTGGCTGGTGATGCGCGAATCGCCGAAGCAGTGGGCCGGCTCGAGAAGTGGAACTTCTCGACCCCGACTGGCGTCGCATCGGGCTACGACGCCGTGGATGACGACGGAGAGTTCTCGCCGCCTTCGCCGGCCGAGATCGAGCACAGCATCGCTGCGACGATCTACTCCGTCTGGCGCGGACAGGCGATTGCGAACGGCGTTGACCTGACGCTGCAGCAGCTGGGCGTACCAACGCCCGGCTCGGCCGAAGCCATCAAGGCGCTGCGTCACCTCGTCGAACGCAATGGCATCGGCCTCTCGACCGTCGATTTCTTCGGCTGGGCCGCCGCCGCGGGACTGTCGCTACCCGAACAACGCCGGGACTACGTGTCATGCTCAAGAGCCTGAAGGACGCATTGGACAGGCTCGCGGGGCCAGCCTTTGCCGGCGCATTCCATGGCTCGACCAATCAGGCCGACTACCGCTGGGGCAGGCTGCACCGGATCACCTTCGACGGTCTGGTGGTCGGCGGGCCTTTCAGCATCCCGAACCCGCTGCTTGGGTTCCCACCGTCATTCCCGGATCTGCCGGGCCTGGCGACGGACGGCGGATTCGGCGTAGTGGACGCTTCGTCACACAGCGCTCGCGCGGACGGCACGGACTCGTTCACGTTCGGTTCGGGCCCGAATCGACGCTACGTCGGCACCCCCGGCATGTATCCCGGCTCGATCGACGGCGACACCGCGCTGCCTGGCGGCATGAGCGGCGTGTTGAGCAGCCCCTTCTACGCGAACTTGCTCGGTCGCTGGCTCACCAACGACACCTATCCGCTGCGGCAGAACATCGGCGAGGTGCTGAGAGCCCTGGACAGCAAGCAGTCGTTCAGGCCAGCGGGCCCCGATCAATGCAAGGATGGCAAGAATCGTCACGGTCACGAGTGCGATGACTGAATTGCGAAAGGCCCTTCCTCGCCAGGCTCGAGCTGCCGCATCACCGCATGGCGGCTCGCCGCCGCGCCTGTGCGTCCTCTGCAGCACCAATACGTCGATCTGGAGTTGCCACGACGCGGCCGCGCGGCGTACGAAGAATGCGAGCCCCTGTTGATGCCGGCTGGCGGTCGGCGACATGGGGCCCGAGCGGGCACGGGCCGCAGGGTTGCCTCCCTGCTGGAGGTCCGCCCCTCAGAGCCCGCGCGCAACGGCGCGGCGGGTGGCTCGGCTGGCCGATGATCTGCGACTCTGTCGCCGTCGGCACCAGGGCCAGGCAAGCCGGAGCCAGCAAGGCCGAGCGCGCTCAGTCGACGCTCGGCCTTTTCACATCCGCTTGCGGGGCGTATCCGGCAGTTGCTCGTCCAGCGACTGGCGATAACGTATGCAGCCGCGAATGAACTCCGGCCATGCCGGAACCTCTGGCAACGGGTCGCTCTTCTCGGGCAGCAGTGCCCACAGCGCCGGATGGAACCAGCAGAGCTCATGCCCCGCGCTATCCCTATGCTCGCGAATGCCGTAGCGAAGCTTCAGGACCTCTGCAATGAGTTGCTCCCGAGACATCGATCGAATGTCTTCGTCCATGACCTGCGTCCTGTCAGTACCCGGTGGCCTTGAATCGTGCCTCTGCCTCTTGAAACAGCAATCTGACCTTGTCCATGTCCCATGGCCGCTCGATCAGCGTTTCATGATCCCATTCGCTCCTGGGTTCTTCGGGTTGAAAGAAGTCGCCGCCATAGACGTGCAGCGCACAGGTCATTTTCCCAATCGGATTGAGTACCGAGTGGATGATGTCGCGACCGAGTGCAGCTACGTCGCCGACTCCAAGCGATCTAGCTCCTGCGGCCTCGATGGTGGTCTCCGTTCTTCGCCAGAAGACATTGTCTTCCCGGCCGGAATACAGGCCGACGACGGAATACATCTGGTGATTGTGCGGCATGAGGCTCATGCAGGGCGCCCACGCGAAGTTGATGATGGTCAGATCACGCGATCGGTATATCGGCGTAAGGCCCGCATGTTCCGGCTCGCCGAGCGCAGCCATCACGCGCGCACTGTGACAGACCGCTTCCTTGACGACCTCACGGACGGCTCCCTGGCCCTCCGGGAGGGCATTGATGCAGTCCTGGATGAAGCGATCTTTGTCGAACACAGTCTTGACGTCATCGTCGCTTGAGGTCTGACGCTACCAGCAACTCGGATTACACACCCAAACCTGGGGTGCAGCAATTCTGTGCTGAATCGTCCCGGGATTTCCGGAGGCTCCGGTGGTTGAGTCAGGCCGCCATGGCCCGCGAGCGTGGATCACCTCCGTCTTCAAGTGCCCGATGATGGTCTCGGCCAGCGCGTTGCCGTAGGCGTCACGGACGCTGCCGACCTACACCTCGATGCCGGCTTTGGCCAGCTGCTCGGTGTTGCGAATCGACAAATCCTGCTCAGGTTCAACCGGTCGACGCAACTGGTTGCCTTCGATCTAGGTCAACAGCAGACCGTGCAGCGCCCCCACGAGGTCTACTGCGATGCAAAACAAGATGGTCAAAGACGCGATGACGCGGGTCTTCAGTGTTCCGTTCATGGCTCCTCTCCTACGTTGAGCTGATTCATTTCCCGGTTTGGCGGCCGTTGGCATTGCGCCGCCGGTGATCGACTTTTTACGCGCGAGGGGCGCTCGAAGCTTGAAGCTTCCATGGAGAATTCATGGAGCTTCGGTGTGCCAGTCCAATGGCACAGCCGCCTCGAGCGGCTGCTGCAGCGTGCCTGCGCGAGAGTCCTGGAACGTCGCAGCCTTTGCGCCCTGCAGTACCAACCGATCCGTCGCGATCCGGCAGTCCCGGCCTCCCCGGCTCATCTCGACCTGCACATCCAACGGCTCCGCCACATTCGGCGCATAAACCGCCCTGACCAGGCACTCCCCCGCCCCTTTCTTCACGGCCTCGATCGCCATCTCCCTGGCCTTCCGCGCCCCGAACCGATCGACGTGCATGGGATCCTTGCCGTAGATCGCCCCGCCGCCGAGCGGCACGCGAGGGCCGTAGTAGTCCATCACCAGCTTGCGGCCGGTCTGGCCGTTGTCCTTGCGGCTGCCCGCATCCGAGAGCGGGCCGTTCGGGTTCACCATCAGCTCCACCTCGGGCCACGTCGCGGTCCATCGCTTATCCACGCCGCGCAGCTTGCCGTAGTGCTGCCCGAGCACCGCGCTCACCCGCTGCGCCAGCTCGAACACGCTCATGGCCTCCGGGATGCTCGAGCGTCACCAGCACGTGCTCGAGCGCGAACCCGTCGTCGTCCTCGCGCAGGCGCACGATCAGCTTGCCGTCCGGCCCGCAGCGCGCGAGCTCGCCGCCCTGGCACGCCTCCCACAGCGCAGTGCGGAACTCGAGCGCCAGGAAGTGCTCGGGCGGCAGGTACTGCACCTTGGCGTCGTAGCCGGCCCAGCCGATCACGATCGCCTGGTCGTTGACGTGGCGCGTCCAGCGCGTCGGGTCCACGTCGTATCGGCAGACGGCATTCGTCACCTGCCACGGGTCGCGCTTTGCGTCGGGGTTCACGGCCCGCGCGATCGAATCGAGCGCCTCCACCGCGATCCGCTCGACGTCGAGCGCCGCGCCCCGCGCCGCATACCCGCCCGACAGCCACAGCTGGTCGCACCAGATCGCGGCCTCGATCTGCGCGTACGCCTCGGCGTCCACGGCGAGCGCCGCCTGCACGATGCTCTCCGCCACGAAATCGCACAGCTTGTCCGGGTGGCCCGGCAACACCGCTTCGCTGACCCGGATCATGTCGGCAACCTCCCGAGCTGCGAGTAAGGGATCCCGGCGTGCCTTGCAGCAGCGCCGGGTTGCCGTCGCGCGTGACGATGGCGTGCAGGCGCGTCGTCGCTGCGAGCGCGGCGACGCGTTGCCTCGGGATGGTCTCGACGTAGCCGTCGGTGACGATCACCGCGGAGGCGGGCCGCGTCTTCGCGACGTGCTCGAGCACGCAACTCGAGGCTGGTGCCGCCCGGACGTGCCGGCCTTGAGCACGCCGCGCTCGATCACCGCCGGCACGACCTCCGTGCTGAACGCCCAGAACGGCCGGCGGATCCAGCGCGAGAGCCGGCCGAGCAGCGCCACGATCAGCGGCATCTCGGCGTTCATCGAGCCCGAGACGTCGAGGTACACCTGCGCGCGTCCCTCGGGCCGCTGCGAGGTGCGCTGCCCACAGCGCCTCGGGCAGGAACGGCGACCACGTGCGCGCGCAGGAACGCGCGGCGGTCGGACGGTGGAGAGCACCGGCAGGCGTGCGTGCACGGGCACGGCTCGTTCGAGGCGCGCCGCGCGCGCGGGCTCGAGGTGCTCGCGCAGCACCGCCAGTGTCTTCGCCTGCCATTCGGCGAGCGCGGCGTGCTTCGGGTTGACGAGCAGCTCGTAGGGATTGGCGCCCGGGCCCGGCGTTGCGCCAGATGCCGCCGCCGTTCATTTCGCGTGCGCGCGCGATCGAGCGCCTGCTCGCAGCGCATCGGACAGCGGCGCATCGTCGTCGTGGTTGCCGAGCAGCCGGTCGATGCGATGGGCGATGCCGGTTGCTGCGGCGTCATACGACTCAGTCTTCGGCCGCACCGCCGCCTTCGGCGCTCCGCGCCCCACGATCGCTGGACCGCGACAGTCGCGGGCGAGCTGCTCGATGTCGTCGGCGAGCAGCTTGCCCTCGTACAGCCCGGCCCAGGCGTGCCACCACGACGGCACGGGTTCGTTGCCCGGGCGCGTGCCGGCTGCGATACCGGACGACCTCGCGCCGTCCATCGGCCGCAGCAGCTTGCTCGAGGCCCTGCGCCTTGCGCGTAGTAGCTCGACATCAGGCCGAGTACTGCTCGCCGAGCTGCCGGTGGATGATCGCGTTGATCACCGCGTCGAGCGCCAGGTGCCGGGCCGGGGTCGACGGCGCCGCGCTCGTCGGTGTGGCGCAGCAGCACGTGCAGGAACTCGTGGCACAGCAGCGCCTTGACGTGCTCGTCGGTGCGGCAGTGCTGCGTCGACGAACTCGAGGTTGATCAGCAGCCGCGGCCGCGCCTCGTTGGTCACCGCCAGCGTCGGCACCGCGGCCGTGAACTCGACGGACAGGATCCTGAGCACCGCGCGGATCGCGAACGGGTTCTCGTCGATCAGCTCGTGCATCAGGCGCGCGCACCTGCATCGGCGTTCATGCGTAGAACCCCGCGGGCTCGTAGAGCTCGACGCGGCGCGTCAGGCTCGCGCGCGTCCACAGCACGGGGCGCGACGGGTCGTACTGCCACGCCGTGCACAGCCCGAGCAGCAGCGCCTGCTGCAGGATCGACTCGTCGCGTGCGCTGCGTCCGACCGTGCACGCCCCAGCGGGCGTCCGGCACGACGCGGACCAGCAGCGGCGTGGCCGGGGCCTCGAAGCGCTCGCGCAATCGCTCCGGCGTCGTCGAGGCCGACGCGCGCGAGGGACTCCAGCACCGCCTGCAGCGGGTCCCGGTCGCCGAAGTGCAGGCCGGCGCGGATGACCCGCGGCAGCGGATCCGGGACGGTCTCGTCGCGCAGCACGCTCGCGACCACGCGCTCCGTGCGACGGCGTGACATCGGGCCGCCGCTGTTGGCGCACTGCTGCGTTGACGCGTGCCTTCGACCGGCGCGCACCTGTGCGCCATGTGCGACGAGGCTCACGACCGTTCTCCAGCGCGAGCCCGCTTGCGCAGCAGGTTCACGCACTCGTGCAGCTGCTGCTCGAGCGGCCGCCGGCGCCGGCAGCGCGATGCCGCGCACCACGCAGGCCGTGAGGAACTGCCGCGCCCGTGCGAGCCGGGTGTCGCTGCAGCGGCGCCAGCACCTTGCCGATCTCGGCGATCGACCGGGTGGCTGGTGTCCTTCTCGCTGAGGCGCTCCTGCCAGCGAGAGCTCGCCCTCGACGTCGAGCAGCGGCACGGCGAGCTTGGCGAGGTCGTTCACGCCCTCGGCGCCGATCGGCAGCTTGCCGGCGAGCGCGGCCGGGTAGATGGCGAACGCGAACGCGGCGGCGCGGTCGGGCGACTCGTTCGGCGATCAGCTGCGCGATCGCCTGCGAGCCTTCGTCCGGGTCCGTGCAGTGGTCGAGCAGCAGGTCGAGCTTGCGCGGCAGGCGTCTGCTCCGCGAGGAACGCGTGGATCCACGCGTCGGCGGTCTCGCGCGAGGCATCCCACGCCGCGCGGTGCGCGGCGGCGATCACCGCGGGGTCGACCGCCTGGCCCCAGCGTCGGTGCGGCAGGCTGCACTCGAGCACGCTGCGGAACGTGGTCGACGTGGCGCGGCCCGCGACGATGGTCGCGGCGACGAGGCTGCGCGCGAGCAGCCGTGCGCGTCGCGGCGAGATGCGGATGCTGGCGCCGTTCAGCGCGCTGACCACGGTGGTGACGTAGGTGATCACCTGCGGCGGGCACGCGTTCGACCTGTTCGGCGAACAGCGCGCGCCAGCTGCCGACCGCATCGCACAGCGCGTCGTTGCGCGGCGTGACCATGCCCTCGCCCGACGGCGCGACGATCGCCTGCTGCTGCGCGCTGCGTGAGCTCGCTCCAGTCGGCCGCGGTGACGAACAGCGCGAAGCGGTCGGCGAGCGCGGGGTCGAGCGCCTCGGAGCCGGAGTAGTCCTCGGCGCCGCCCTGGTCGGACGAGCACGGGTTCATCGCGGCCCAGCGGTAGCGCAGCTGCTCGAGCGGGAGGCCCTGCACCCGGCGCTCGTGCACCAGCGAGAAGAGCCGGTTCTGGTGCTCGGGCTTGCAGCGGCTGATCTCGTCGATCAGCACCGACTCCGCGCCCCACACGGTGGCCGGCGTCTCGAGGAAGCGCACGGTCGCGTGCGCCTCGTCGGGGTACGGGAAGCCGACCAGGTCGTCGAACGAGATCAGGCTCGCGTTGTAGTGCCGGTGCTCGAGCCCGAGCGCCTCCGACAGCGTGTTGAGCAGGAAGGTCTTGCCGGTGCCGCTGCGGCCCGATCAGCAGCAGCGGATCCTCGGTGACGAGCGCCGCCAGGATCGTGGTCTCGTGGCGGTCGAAGCCGTAGACGCCGAGGTCGGCGAGCTTGAACGTCGCGCATGGCGCTGCGCTGGCGCGACCGCGGCGGCTCGCGACTTACTGGTCGTTTGCAGGGGCTGCGCCGCGGTGGCGCAGCGCGCGCGCGTGAACGGACGGATGGCATGTGTCGCTCCTTCGTTGCCCGGGATCGGGCCGCATCCGCCGAAATGGCGAGCCACCTTGCCGAGCTCGGCAGGTTGGCCGGAGCACGTGCTCCGTTCTTGATGCGTGATGAACTATACGCGCGATCGAGGCTCACTGCATGAGCCAGGCACGCAGGCACTCTCCATTCCGAGCTCCGTGGGGGCGTGCGCGCGCCCGATGGGTTACGCCGCCGGCCGCACAGACAGTTTCAACCCCGCAACGCGAAGCACGGCCACGAGCGTCGACAGGCGCGGGTTGCCCGTCGCGGAAAGAGAGCGATACAAGCTCTCACGACTGAGCCCCGCGGCCTCTGCCACGCGAGACATGCCCTGCGCCTCCGCAATGCGTCGCAACCCGAGGAGCAATTCTTCGGGTGTGTCGGACTGCTCGAGAACTTCCCGCAAGTACTCGCTCGTCAACTCGCCATCGGCTGCCAGCGTCTTGCGCGCCCACTGGTCGTAGGAAGCTGCGGTCGCCCCGCGCGTCCGGCGATTCAGCGGCTTGATTGTCTTCTTGCCTCGTCCAGCCACTTCCTTGCCCTCGTGATGTCGGACACCTGCAGACGGTCCAGGCGCTGCATAACCCTCGCCCGCAGGACACGATCACCCAGACCCTGAAACCAATCCGCAAACGGCTGGCCTCCGCTGGCGTCCCGGAAGATGCATAGCTCAACGGGCTGGTGTCGCATGAGTGTAGCTTATAGATCACGCTATGCAAGACCAGCTGACGATTGCGAGCGCAGCCTGCCCTCGGCGGCCTGCGTCGATCATTTCATCCCGTGGTCGCCATACCCGCGCGACCTGTCGCACAACCTCGTCCTGGCCCACGGCGCTTGCAACGCTCGCAAGAGCGACGTGCCCGGCAGCGAGCCCTACCTCGAGCATTGGGTGGAATTCGTCTCGGACCACGATGCCGACCTTCGGCAGATCGGCACCGAGGCCGGCCTGGTGGTCGATCGTGCGACTTCCGTCGCAGTGGCCGAGTGAAGCTACGGGCATGCTGAACGCGTGCAGGCCCAGGTCTGGCTCGGCAGGACGGAGTCGGGGCACATTTCTGCGGACTGGCGGAGCCTGCTTCGGTAGGATTCGGAAAGACAAGTGCGAGGCTTCTTTACGCTGCTCGCGTAGATCTAGAGACCCGTCGCTTGTCTGGCTCAACCGACAGTCGAAATCCGGCAGCGCCAAGGATCGACCTTACGGCGGCATAGCTCGGGTTACCCCGACTCGACAGCATCCGGTACATGCTTTCGCGAGGAATACCCGCGCGGCGGGCCAGTGCGGTCATCCCGCCCCGCACGGCAGCGACATCACGAACGGCCTGCAACAGGACCTTCGGGTTGCCATCGGCAAGTGCCGCGTCGAGGTAGGCCGCGATCTGACGATCGGTGCGGAGATAATCGGTGATCTCGAACTTGCGCGTTGCCATCCGTATCAGGACCTTTCTCGATGCACAGCCAGGTGTTTGCGGGCCGCAGCGATGTCGGCCGCCTGGGTCGCCTTGGTTCCCCCAACCAGCAGGACGGCGCCGCGCGCTTTTTCGTCGCGCAGCCGCGCGAGCCAACAGTCGAACGGCACACGTCCTGAAGGGTCGACGTACTTGGCAATTTCTACCACACGCCGACCGTAACGTATAGGTTACGTGTCGACGATTGCCGTTTTGACGGTGTATAGCGAGTTTCGGATTGTGAATCGTGCTGTACTCGATAGCCATTTCCTTGGCCTTGCAGACTTCGTACCGATCCCCGCGCATGGGATCCTTGCCGTAGATCGCTCCCCCGTCTAACGGCACGCGCCGGCCGTCGTAGTCCATCACCAGCTTGCGGCCGGTCTGCCCAAGGAATGCGATGCGTGTCCTAGGCGGCAGCGTCTGTATTGAGCCTCGCCCGCAGGAACTCGGGCGCAAGATCGAACCCATTTGCCCAGACTACCGTATCCGCATCGACGGTCAGGTTCGCGAACACCGCTGGATCGCGAAGCTGTCGCACGATCTCGCGACGATCAGACTCGACGAACTCGCGCAGGTCCACCTCGCCTTGCGAGGCATCCGAGAACCTGAGCCAGAGCCTGAACCGTGGCATCGCTTTCGCTTCTGTTACCCAGACCACCATGGTCGGTGCCTCGCTCATACCAGCGGGTCGATGCGACGGAACTTACCCTCGGTCGCGAGCAGCGTCCATATGAAAATGGGGCGGATCGTGATCATTGAAGTACATCGTAATCACGATGCCAAGGAATCGACAGATCTCCGGCATGGACGTCCCCTCTGGAGGGAACGTACCCATGCGCTCCAGCTGGTTCAGCCATGAAATTTGCTGGGATTGTGCAAATTCCCGTAGCTCGCTTGCGGCGACCCGCCGGCGCATAGTGTTGGGGAACGACTAAGAGCTCGAACCGCGGGGGGAAAATTCATGGACCGCCTTGGGACGCTGGTCGCCCTCGCCCTGACCATGATCGTGCCGGCAACCGCGCAGGCACAGTCAGCCGCGAGCACACCGCCGGACTCGTACGCGCTCGCCGACCGCATCTTCGCGGACTTCTGCCTGGACGCGCACATCCCCGGTCTCGTCTACGGCATCGTGGTCGATGGGCAACTGGTTCACGTCGGCGCCTTCGGCGTGCAGGACCTGGACTCGAAGCGCCCGGTTTCGCGCGACTCGCTGTTTCGCGTCGCGTCGATGACCAAGGCGTTTACGGCGCTCACCGTGCTCAAGTTACGTGACGACGGCAGCGTGCGACTCGATGCGCCCGCCGCGGACTACGTGCCGGAACTGCGAACCTGGAAGTACCCGACGGACGACTCGGCGCCGATCCGTGTCCGCGACCTGTTGAACCACGTCGCCGGCTTCGTGACCGACGACCCGTGGGGCGATCGCCAGACGCCGTTGCCGGAGGCGGATTTCACACGGATGCTGCGCGAGGGCGTGCCGTTCACCAGCGTGCCGGGGACGCGCCACGAGTACTCGAATCTCGGCTACGCGCTCCTCGGCCGCATCATCACGAACGTCTCGAAGCAGCCTTACTCAGACACCATCACGCGCACGCTGCTCCAGCCGCTGGGCATGCAGTCGTCCGGGTTCGACGTGCAGCAGGCGCCGCCCGAGCGTCGCGCACTCGGCTACCGCTGGGAAGACGACGCGTGGCGCATCGAGCCGACACTCGGGCCCGGGGTGTTCGGCGCCATGGGCGGGCTGCAGACGAGTGCCCCTGACTACGCGAAGTGGGTTGCGTTCCTGTTGTCCGCGTGGCCGGCACGTGACGGCGCGGACACCGGACCCGTGCGACGTTCGACCGTGCGCGAACTGCTGCAGGGATCGAACTTCCCGCGTGTCCGCGACCGGCCCGCCCACACCGGCGCACCCGTCTGCCGTCAACCTTTGACCTACGGCATGGGCATGCGTGTCACCATCGACTGCGACCTGGGATTGACGCTGAGTCACGGCGGCGGCTACCCGGGCTATGGATCGCACGTGCTGCTGCTGCCGGATCGCGGTATCGGGATGTTCGTGTTCGCCAATCGCACCTACGCCGGCCCGTCCGTGCCCTTGTGGGACGCGGCGATCGCGCTCGACAAGGCGGGGCGGCTCGGGAAGGAACGCGTCATGCCCGTCAGCGCAGACCTTGCGACGGCGTATCGCACGGTCGGCGCGATGTACACGTCAGGTGATGTGGCCGCCGTCCGCGAGCAACTCGCGATGAACTTCCTGCTCGATCGCGACGCCGACGGCTGGTCACGCGACCTGGCGAAGCTCAAGGCCAAAGTCGGGGACTGCGATACGAGCACCCCTGTCGAGCCAACCGGAGCGCTCTCCGGTGACTACACGTGGCGCTGCGCCCACGGCCGGCTCGAGGGATCCCTGTTGCTTGCGCCAACGCAACCGCCGCGCATCCAGCAGTGGGTGCTCGAGCCAATCGTCCCATGAAGGCGTCGACGCGAGCGGTCGTTTCCCGGCAGCTCCCCGACTTGATCTTGCAAATTGCGACCTTGGACAGTGGGCCAACAGGCGGTTGGTCAAGCCGCCGGTGAGATCGACAGTCGCAGTCCCATAGCCGCGAGTAGCGCCCGCAGCGTGCGCAGTTCCGGGTTGCCGTCGCTCGATAACGTTCGATAGAGGGTCGTCGCGTTCAGGCCCGCTTGCTGGGCCAGGCCAGGTACGCCACCGAAAGCCTCCGAGAGACGGCGCAGTGCCAGCATGAGTTCTTTCTGGTCTCCATCGGCGAGCACTTGGTCGAGATAGGCAGCTGCAAACTTTCGATCGCGCCGGAAGCTCTCGATGGTCGCGTCTTCGTGGCTCCGCGTCGCCGCTCTCGTGGTCGATCTGGGCTTGTTCATTGACGCACCTTATAAGCGCCGAAGCACGCTACCGCCGTCGTGATGTCGATCGACTGGCTGCGCTTGGATCCGCCGTAGAGCAGCAGAACTCGATTCGGCGTGGGCCGCGCGAAGTAGACCCGGTAGCCGGGTCCGCAATCGACGCGCAACTCCCACACTCCATCCCGGCAGAATCGCTGATCGCCAGGATTGCCGTCCGCCATCCGATCGACGCGTCGCAACACTGCGGCGCGGCACCTCAGGTCGGCTAGGCCATCGAGCCAGCGCTGGAATGGGTCCCGGCCCGCCGGCGACAGGTAATGTTCGACTTCGATTCGCATCTTCGCTTTTAGGCGAATGTCTGTCAATGTCTCAGGAGCGCCATGCGGCGCGTGTGCCCGCGCGGATCGGGTGAGAATGCACTGAACAGGACGCCGTCCCGATTTGAGAACGCGCGGAATTTGGACCGAAATGAGAATGCCGAAGGCCGCTCAAACGTCGCGCCAATCCGAGGGCAAGACCGCCCCTCATGCCGCCTGCGTCCCGAGGAGCGCGCCTCGGGTTGACCCGTCGCGTCGCCCCTACCCGGCACTCAGATACATGGCCACGAGGTACGCGACCCCGACCGCATACAGCGGGCCGAAGATCTGCTTGTTGTACCGGGCCAGCCACTCGGGCAGGTAGATGTCGAAATTCACCCGGCGATCGTCCGTGTAGCGCGCCGCGACCGCCGTGAGCGGGCAACTCCAACCGTGGAACCACAGCACCACGACCTCACCGAGCACCATCGCTGCCAGCACGGCCGCGGCGCCGAACCGACGCTGCCAAGTCAGCAACGGGATCGCCACGATGCAGCCGGCGAACACCGCCCACACCGTCGTGTGCACGAGCCTCACCAGCCGCAACCGGCGCGCTGCTTCGTTCGTCATGCTTGCCCCGTATTCACGATCAACCCCCCGATGTCGCCAAATGGAAACACATTTGCGACTGGCCGGCCTTCGCGAGCAAAGCATAATGCTCACGTCGCAAGGGACCGCGAACGATGGCATCCCGTGGCGCAGGCAAAGCGGAGGGAACACCGATGCGTTGGGCAGAAACCGTGAAATCAACTGCGCTCGCCGTATTGGCCGCGCGCAAGGCAACGGCCGGTCGGACCTCCGTCAACATGCCGTGGAGCTGGAATCCTCACGAAGTGTGGCTGTCACGTGTCAGGCACCCTCGCGACATCGCCGCGCAGTCCTCATTCGCATCGATCACGAGCACGCGCCCACCTGGGGCGTCGCGGTAGGTCACTTCCACACGCTGGGCCGCGGGCGCGCCGCGCGATGAACGCGCCATCGCGCCATTCCCAGACCAGCATCGAACCGGGCCCGACACCGAGCTGCCACCGCACCTCGGCCGGCACCGCTACTAGACGATGGTGACGATGTCGCCGTAATCGGCCAGGGCGGCGTCGTTCGTTAGAAGGTGCATCGGCTCCGCGAGAGCCTGGGCGATCAGCAGGCGATCAAAAGGGTCGCGGTGGATCGCAGGCAGGTCCATGACGCGCGCAGCGTGGGTTCCCGTGACGGGCAGCTCCAGGAAGCCGGCGGGCTCGAGCGCCGCAAGCACTTCGCGCGGGTCTGCCGACAGCTTGCCGAGTGCCGACTTGATGCTGACCTCCCATATGGATGCGGCACTCACGTACACATTGGCGTCGTCAATGAGCTTGCGTGCCGCCGTGGGAAGCTTCGACGGCGAGCCGAGCGCCCACAGCATCAGGTGCGTGTCGAGAAGGACGCGCATCGTCAGCGACCTTCGAAGTTCGCCAGTACCTCCGGCGGCAGCGGTGCGTTGAAGTTGTCCGGCACCTTGATGCGGCCCTTCAGCAGACCCAGCTTCTTCGGCCGAACGTTGGACTCGAGCGGTACGAGACGCGCCACGGGCTTGCCGGCTTTCGCAATCACGACCTCGGCGCCCGCCGCCACCTCATCGAGGATGCGCGAGAGGTGCGTCTTGGCCTGGTGGATATTGACGATGGTGCTCATGGACGGACCGGACGACTTAGTTCAACTTAGTCTATATGTTGGGCGCCTCAGTGACAAGCTCTCCAGCCTGGTGGTCGCCGAGTTGTTTCTCGAGCTGAACGGCGTCAAGTTTGCCGCCAGCGATGCAAAGTCAGTTGCGACGTTTCTTCTGCTAGCCGCCGGCGACCTGACCGACGAAGTCCTCGCCGATTGGAGGGCTGCACACTCGACATCAACACGCTGACTTGAGAAGCGCGGCACGGACGGACTATCGGCACCGTATTCGCTGTCCCGCTACGTGCTCGATCGCTCACGACGCATGGCGTCCCGCAGCACCTTGTTCATCCTGGCCTGGGAGTCGCGACCACTGGACCGGAAATGCTCGACCACGTCGCGGTCGAGACGAATCGTCGTCTCGACTTTGGTCACTTTGGTCGATACGGCCCGGCCTGCGCGCGTGCGACCCGGCCCGAGCATTTCCTCCGTCCAAGGAGGATTGTCGGCGTCTGCGGGTTTACACGAAGTACGCTTTGGTGGTTTCAAGGTAGTAGCGCTTTTCATACTTCCCGGCTCGTCGAAGTGATATGACGTGCATGTCGTCTGCTCTTTCCGTGTGGACAAGCACGACGACCCTCCCACGCAACATCCCGAATGTCACATATCGACGCTCGTCGTAACGCTTGCGAACGTCCTCACGCGTAACGGTTACCTGGTCCCAGATCGCCTCGACTCCTGTGAAGT
Source organism: uncultured Gammaproteobacteria bacterium (assembly GCA_963786705.1). Lineage (GTDB taxonomy): Bacteria > Pseudomonadota > Gammaproteobacteria > Steroidobacterales > Steroidobacteraceae > RPQJ01. Next base: position 159,221 of record CAWBAG010000028.1, on the reverse strand, counting down.
CGAGCTTGTGCCGACGAATATTCGCGCGACGCTTTGACTCGTCCGAAGTCGCCATAATCAGCCTGCATAGGCATTCGGGCAAGACCCTGTGCGATGGACGTTAGTCGCAATCTCGCGCCGGCAGCGCGATGCATATCGAGGCTGTCTGCAGGGAAACGCTCTGTCATGACCATCAACCGCCCTGCCCTCATCGTCGCAGCAGGTCGAGCGTCCGCTCGTCGCTCCTGCCGTCGAAATACCGGTCCAACGCGCGCTCGAACACCGACCCGGGTGGCGACACTTGCACGAACAGCGTCGCGCATGAGCGCAGCTTCATGTCGTCGGGATATCCCATGACCTGCGCGGCCGTCCGGCCTTCTTGCAACTGCAGCAGCGCCTCGGTGCACTCAACCAGTCGTGGCCCCAGGACGGGATGTGCGAGGTACGCCCGCGCCTCGTCCAGGCTTGCGATGCCATAGCGACTCGCCATCGCGCTGGACCCGAGCCCGACGAGCTGCGGGAACACGTACCACATCCAGTGCGAGCGCTTGCGCCCGCCACGCAGCTCGCCGAGCACGCGCTCGTGGACGCCTCCTGCCTGGGCTTCGACGAAGCGATCGAGGTCGTACGGGTCGCGGTCGGTGTGGTCGTCCTCGTTCATGACCGTATCGGCGTGGACCGGCTACCTGCGCCCTGTGGCTCCCAATGTATGTACACCGTGGGCTGCGAAAAAATCAGTCTTTCTTACCGGTCGTTGGCTCCCTTGACGCACGGACAAGTCGGAATCCGTCTCGAATACTGGCGCCCTCACGCGGGACCGCGGGGACGTGAACACCTCGTTCGAGTGCGCAGCGATTGGAACCTCAACCGGAGATGGCGATGAAAAACAGGAGCTTGGACCAGACCAGCACCGGAACTCAGAAAGGCGGTGCGTTCGCCACACCGTCGAAAGGAAAGCCGCCCGGGGCCGCCAAGGGCGCGCAGCAGAAGCCGGGTGCGGTCGACACCAACGCCGAGGAAGCGTATTGGCGTCAGACGTTCAAGACCCGGCCCTACGTCCGCGAGGGGACAGCCTTCAATGAATATCGACCTGCCTATCGCTATGGCGCCGATGCCCACCGACGACACCCGAGCGAGTCGTTCGAGCAGGTGGAAGCCGAAATGCGTAGCGGATGGGACCGCTTCAAGGGCACCTCCAGCTTGACTTGGGACGACGCCAGGCACGCCGCCCGCGATGCGTGGCAGCGAGTCATTGACACGCCCGAGCGCGCAATGTCGGGGGATTCTGGCCACGACGGCAAATAGGGCGATACCTGCCGGTTTCGCGCAGGGCGGCCGATTGCCGGCCGAGGCGGCGCACTTGCGAGCGCCGCCCCGTGCGTTTCACTGAACGTGTCGCCGGGTTATGCCGCCTTGCCCGAGGCGAGGGCGTGAACGTCGGCCGCCTGCAACATCCTGCCGCCGATGGCCCAGTCTCCGCCTTCGAACTCCTTGATGCGGACCCAGGTGACGGGGCGCATGTGTTCGCCCTCCACCTCGATCATGGCAGCCGTGACCTTTTCGATCAGTTGCTGCTTCTGCTTCGGCGTGAACACGTTCTTGATGACATCGATGGTGACGAGAGGCATGGCAGTTCTCCTTCGGGTTATGAACGTCGAGTTTTGGCCATCAAGCAATCCGGTCTAGAGCCAGGGCAAATCGCGAAACATGCCGTGCAGGTCGCTTGCCGAGCCCAGCACGAATATCAAGACCTCGAGCAATTCCGTCTTCGTTGGCGCGCGCATGGGTCGTTCTCTCCAGTGACGGGCCGAAATTCGCGGCTACTTTGCCGCTTTCGGCGTTAAGTACATTTGTACGCGCAGGTGTCCGGCGAAGCTTGGAGTCGCGTGGGAGAAGTCATGGAGAATTCCGGGAGTTGCAGGTTGCGCGCCGCCGAGCGGGATCAGGATTCACTGGCGCTCATTCGCGCAGTCCGGGTACGCTCCGGCGGTGACCGACGTACGGACATCCGTAACCGCAGAGACCGCGCATCGCTGGGGGAACCCGGTGTATTCCTGGTACGTCGTCGTCGTCCTGACGCTGGCCTACACGTGTTCGTTCATCGACCGGCAGATTCTCACGCTGCTGATCGAGCCGATTCGGCGTGACCTGAACGTTTCCGATACCCAGGTGAGCCTGCTCGGCGGCCTGGCGTTCTCGATCTTCTACACGACGCTCGGCATCCCCATCGCGCGCCTCGCCGACCAGACCCATCGCCGCAACCTGATGGCCGCTGGAATCGCGGTCTGGAGCTTCATGACGGCCGCGTGCGGCCTCGCGCGGGGTTTCTGGGGCCTGTTTGCGGCCCGTGTCGGCGTGGGCGTGGGCGAGGCGGCGCTGTCGCCAGCGGCCTTTTCCCTGCTCGCTGACTACTTTCCACCACAGCGCCTGGCGCGCGCCATCAGCGTCTATTCCACCGGCCTGTATTTTGGCGCAGGACTCGCGCTGATGATCGGCGGCACCGTGGTCCAGCTCGTCTCGAGCGCGCCCGTGCGCGAGCTGCCGCTGGTGGGCGAGGTCTTCTCGTGGCAGCTGACGTTCTTTGCCGTCGGCATGATCGGACTGCCGGTCCTGCTGCTCATGTTCACGATCCGCGAACCGTTGCGCCGCGGCATGCGGGTGCGCGCCTCGAGCGACCAGTCCCCGGACAGGCCGAGCGGCTGGCCAGCGCTCAGGGCCTTCCTGCGCCAGAACGCAAGGACAGTCGTCTGTCACATCACTGCGTTCACGCTGTACGGCATCGCCATCAACTGCTATCTCTTCTGGGCGCCGACGCTGATGATGCGGACCCATGGCTGGAGCGCGCCGCAGGCGGGCCTGACCATCGGGGCGATGATGTTCGGACTCGGGACCGCCGGAGTCTATTGCGGGGGCTGGCTTGCAGACCGCTACGCCATGGCGGGTCGCCGCGACGCCGTCCTGCGCGCGGCGTTCCTCGGCATGCTCGGCGGTCTGCCGTTCCTGGTGGCGACACCGCTCGTGAACGACGCGCGACTGGCCTCCACCGGGCTCGGCATCGCGATCTTTTTCATGGCATTCCCGCAGGGGCTGCCCTCGGCGGCATTGCAGATCGTGACGCCGAACCCCTTGCGGGCGCAGATGACCGCGATCTACTTCTTCATCGGCAACCTCGTCGCGAGCGGCCTCGGCCCGACGATTCCCGCGCTGCTCAGCGATTACGTGTTCCAGGACCCGGCCATGATCCGGTACGCAATCGCAGCCGTGGAAGTGGTCGTGCTGCCACTGAGCCTGCTGTTTCTCTATTCCGGCTTCGGTGCGTATCGCGCCAGCGTGCAGCGCGCCGAAGAAGCCTTCCGCTGAGGGCCCGGCGCTACTGGACCTCCGCACGACCGTTGTTGAGCACCACGGCAGTGTCCCGCTCGGGCACGGTCACTCGAAACGAGACGACATTGCCGTCCAGCCAGATCTCGGTGCGCAGCGAGTCGCCTGGATAGACCGGGCCGCTGATGCGCGAGCCGATGGACTTCAGGCGCGCAGGGTCGTACCCGCAGACGGCCTCCAGGATCGCGCGGCCTGCGAAGCCGTAGGTGCACATCCCGTGGAGGATCGGCTTCGAGAATCCCGCCGCTCTTGCCGTCGCCGGGTCTGCGTGCAGGGGATTGCGATCGCCGCACAGCCGATACAGCAGGGCCTGCTCGGGACGGGTGCGCCGGTCGACGATGAAGTCGGCCGGTCGCTCGGGCAGTGTGTGAGGTTTCGGGGCGGGCCCACTCGAGAAGCCGATGCCGCCATCGGCCCGGGCGAAATTGGAAATCACATTGGTCGCAATGGGTTCATTCGAGCGGCTGTCACGAAGCACCTGCTCGCACACGACGATCAGTCCGCGCCCGGGGCCCTTGTCGAAGATGCCGGTGATGCGCGAGGTGACGCGGCCGCGGCCTGCCGCCGGTATCGGGCGGTGAAAGACGTTGCGCTGCTCGCCGTGCAGCGACATCGCGAGGTTCACGCCGCTTTCCTTCATCCACCGATCGTCGTAGTACAGCGTGATTGCCGCCGTCGGGCTGACGCGGAACCCGGGACCCTCGAAGAGGAAGCGCAGCTCTCGCTCGTCGAGCGGGTCGTGGCCGAAGCCCGTTGCGAGGGCATACAGCATGCAGTCGCGCTCGGTCCATTCGCACTCGTGGTCCGGCATCTCGAGGGCCAGCAGTCTCTGCGGATCGATGCTCATGTCTCGTGTCCTCCGACGGTCACCACGACCTTGCCCAATGCACGGCGCTCTCCGACCGTGCGAATCGCGTCCGCGGCCTGCTCCAGCGGGAACCGGGCCGAGATCCGGGGCCGGATTCGGCCTGCTTCGTATAGCGCCGTGAGCGCTGCGAGCTGCGCCTGGTACGCCGCCGGCTCACGCGCGATCCACGCGCCCCAGAGCACGCCCACCACCGTGGCGCCCTTCAGCAGCACGAGGTTCAGCGGCGGCCGCGGGATTCCTGCCGTGAATCCAACCACGAGATACCGGCCTTCCCACTGGAGCGCGCGCAGCGCGGGCTCCGCGTATGGGCCGCCAACCGGGTCCATCACGACATCCGCCCCGCCGCCGCAGGCACTGCGCAAAGCCGCCGCCAGCTCGCGCTGGGCAGGACCCTCCGCCAGGTCCGCGGGATACACGACGCCGCGGTCCGCGCCGCAGGCGATCGCGAAATCGACCTTTTCCTGGGTCGAGGCCGCGGCAATCACCGTCGCACCAAGTGCCTTGCCGAGTTCGACCGCGGCGACGCCGACACCCCCGCCCGCGCCGAGCACGAGCAGGGTCTCTCCAGGCTGCAGGCCGGCGCGCGCAGCCAGCGCGTGGTGTGCGGTGCCGTAGGTGGCGAGAAAGGCCGCAGCCTCATCGAACGGCATCGAGCCCGGGATAACCAGGCACTGGGCCTCGTCGACCGCGACGAACTCGGCCATTCCTCCCCAGCCCGGCACCGCGATGACCCGCTCGCCCACCGCGAAGCGCTGCGCTCGACTGCCGCGCGACCGCACGACGCCCGCGAACTCCGCGCCCGGCGAGAACGGACGTGGAGGCTTCAGCTGGTAACGGTCTTCGATCATCAGCGCATCCGGATAGTTGACGCCGACGGCGCGCACCTCGACCACGACCTGGTCGGGACCAGGCGCGGGTTCGGGACGGTCTTCGACCGCCAGCGTCCCTGGCCCTCCGCTCTCGCGACTGACGACAGCTCGCATGCCTTCTCCACCTGGTATCGACACGTTCTGTTTCAAAAGTATAGATCAACGAGCTGGCCGTTGATCGCCGGGTTTCACCCGGTCGTCCGCCCAAGCGCACTGGATCCCAGCGGAGCCGACATTCAAGCTGCTATTGGTGCAATGCGGCATGCCCGAGGCGCAGCGGTGTGTCCGGCCGGGCCCGGGCTCGCATCGCTGCCCGTCGGTGCAGTCTGACTTGACGAGTTCTGTCTCGCAAGTTACAAGGACAACCGTCGGCAGGCACTCACTGCATCGAGGGAGATGACATGGCTGGGACAAACGTCAGGCTTGATGCCCTTGCATTCGCGCACATCGCCGTACTGGCGACCGCCCTCGCCGCGACGGCCAGCGCGCAGGACACGCAGGCGACCGGCACGGGCTCGCCCGCACTCGAGGAGATCATCGTCACGGCACAGAGACGCGAGGAGCGCCTGCAGGACGTGCCCGTCGCGATCAGCGCCATTGGCAGCGAGCAACTGACCGCCGACCGGATCCAGGACCTCTACTCCCTCGCTGCCAGCGTGCCCTGGTTGAACATGACCCAGGACTCCGCGGTCTCGCAGCAGCTCAACATCCGCGGAGTCGTCAGCGTCAAGCTCAACGATGCCTCGGCCGAGCCTTCGGTCGGGCTCTTCGTGGACGAGGTCTATATCCCGCGCATGGGCTCGGCCTTCACCGATTTCTACGACCTCGAGCGCATCGAGGTCATACGCGGGCCCCAGGGCGTGCTGCTCGGCAAGAACGTCGTCGGCGGCGCGCTCAGCGTGGTGACGGCCAAGCCGAGCTTCACGAACAGCGGCCAGGGCATGCTGTCCTACGGCAACTACGACAGCTTGCTGGCGAACGGGTACCTGAACGGAGGACTCACGGACAACATCGCGGGCCGATTCGCGTTCCAGGTCCGCGACCGCTCCGGCTACAACAGGAACGTCCTGTTGCAGCGTGACCTCGACGACCTGCAGTCCTACCAGGCCCGTGCCTCGTTGCTGTACGCGCCCGACGGCAGCGACCTGCGGGCGCTGTTCACGCTCGACTATGGTCACGACGAGAGCAATGGCACCATCCGTTCCGCCATCGACGATTTCGCGATCGCCGGGACTGCGCCGCTGGGCGCCTATCGTGCGGCCAATGGACTCGACAAGCGCGAGGACATGAGCACGCAGGCGGAGTACGTGAAGCGCGAGTCGCTCGGCGCCATGCTGCGGATCGACTGGAGCGGTCTCGACGCGGCAACGCTGACGTCCATCACCTCGTTCCGTGACTCCGAGGCGAAGTGGGGTTACAACCAGATCGGATTCGGCAGCCCGCCGTCGATCGTCGACACGTTCGTATTCCAGACGGAGACACCGCAGTCGTTCAGCCAGGAACTTCGGCTCACGTCCGACCGGCCGGATTCCGCGCTGGACTGGCTGGTCGGTGCTTACTACGAACACGACGACATCGACCGGCCGTACCAGCACATCGCGTCGACGGTCTCGGCCATCACGGTGTTCAGTGGCCACAGCTTCTACGACGCCACCGCGACGATCGAGACCGCCGCGATCTTCGGCCAGGCGGGGTACCAGTTCGACAGCGGCTTGAAGTTCACGGCCGGGCTGCGCTACCTGCGTGACGACAAGTCCGGTCACAAGGACGCGACATGCCTCGCGGACGGCGGGGACGGCGCCTGCGTCACGCCGCTCAGGGGCCCGGCGGGCACGCACTGGAGCGCGAGCTACGACGAGACCTGGGACGCACTGACGCCGCAGGCCGTATTGGAATACAAGGTGAACGATTCGGTCATGGTCTACGGGAGCTACGCCGAAGGATTCAAGGGCGGCGGCTGGGACTTCATTCCGCCGACGCCCGTGGCGGCGACCATCTCCTTCGATCCCGAGCACGTCAACAACTATGAAATGGGCCTGAAGTCCGAGTACTTCGACCAGCGGCTGCGCGTCAATGCGGCTGCCTACTACATGGATTACACCGATCTCCAGGCGCAGCGCACGGACCTGACCTGCCTCTGCCTGATCACCTCCAACGCCGGCAGCGCCCGCATCCAGGGCATCGAGCTCGAGGTGACCGGCGCGATCACCGAGGACCTCACGCTCAGCGGTGCGATGACGTCGCTGGACGCGCAGTACGAGGACTACGACGACAAGGCCGGCCACATCTACGACGGCAACACCATGCAGCGCACACCGGAGTTCAAGTACAACCTCGCGCTGGATTACGCCGCCGACGTGGGCACCTGGAACGACGGCGTGATCGCGCGCATCAACTACACGCACCAGAGCAAGATCTACTGGGGACCGGACAACATCAGCTACGAGCCGGGTTACGGCGTGCTGGACGCCTCCCTGCGCGTGCAGCCGCCGGACGCCAACTGGGCGTTGACGTTCTGGGGCAAGAACATCACGGACGAACTCTATTCGCAGCTCGGATTGCCGTTCCTGGGCGATCTCGTCGAGGTCTGGGGGCCACCGCGCACCTACGGCGTCGATTTCACCTATTCGTTCTGACCCCAGCGCAAGGAGCCAACTCGTGACAGCTCAAGAAGAGATCGAAGGCACGCTCGCCACGATGTTCGCGCAGTGGAACGCCGGGGACCAGGCGAGCTACCTCACGCACTACTGGGACAGCGACGACCTGCGCTGGTCGATGAAGGGCCTCTGGTACAAGGGCCTGTCGTCGATGAATGCGGTGTACGGGCAAGGCTTTCCGCCGGGCGCGATGGGCATCACGAAGATCTTCGAGGTCGAGGTGCAGATGCTCACGGACGACATCGGCGTCGCCCTGTATCGCTGGACCCACGAGTTCCCGCACGAAATCATCGCGGGGTGCACGTCGCAGATCTTCCGCAAGCTCGGCGGCCGGTGGCTCGTGGTCCACGAAAACAGTGCGCGCGTACCGAAGGACTAGCCGGTCGAGTGTGGTGCCGGCGTCGTGCTGCGACTATATTCGACGCGTGAAGCAATTCCCGCCGTCGCTCTCGTGAACCACCCGGACCCAGTTCCGCCGGGCCACGATTCCGGGAGTCCGGCAGGGATTGCGGCCCGGGTCGGGCCGGCACGGGCTGGAGCCATACTCCGCGGCAGCCAGGTCGCGATGGCCTTCGAAACGCTGGGCGATCGCTGGTCGGCGCTGGTCCTGCGCGAGGTGTTTCTCGGCGCGCGCCGTTTCGAGGAACTCGTGGCTGCGACCGGGGCGAGCCGGGCCGTGCTCAGCCTGCGGCTGCGCTACCTCGTCGACGAAGGAATCCTGCACCGGCATCCGTACCAGGTGCGCCCGGTGCGCCACGAGTATCGCCTCACGCGCATGGGCGCGGACCTCTACCCCACGGCCTTGATGTACTGGCTCTGGGAGAAGCGCTACGGGGGCAAGTCGAGCCTGCCGACGGAACTCGTGCACCGCACGTGCGGCCAGTCGATGCTGCCGTTGCTGGTGTGCGGGAAGTGCCGCGAGCCGCTCGACATCGCGAGCGTGCGCGTCGAGTTCGTGGCGGAGCCGGACGAACGCAAGGTCGACCTGCCGAAGTATTGCCTGCACACCGGCGACCGGTCCTGGCGCAAGGCGGGCCCGGCGACGGTGCATGTGATCGACGTGATCGGCGATCGCTGGACGGCACTCGTGCAGGCCTCCGCCTATTACGGCTTGCGCCGGTACGCGGACATCCAGGCCGCGCTGGATGTGCCGACCAACACGCTCGCGGACCGGCTGCGCCTGCTGGTCCAGGCGGGCGTGTTCACGCGCACGCCGTACCAGGAGGCGCCTCCGCGTTTCGCGTATCGGCTGACGGAGAAAGGGCGCGCCCTGTACCTGCCGGCCTTCACCCTGCACCAGTGGGCCAACCGTTGGCTGCTACGGGGCCGCACGGCGCCGATCCAGTTGCTCCATCGACCCTGCGGCAGTCCCGCCGAGGGCATGGTCGTCTGCAGCCACTGCGGCGAGGAGCTTCGCCCCGCCGAGGTCGAGCCCCGTTAGCAGCATGTCCACTCCCGTGCATCATCCGCCGTGGTTCGACCCGGCGATGCCGAGCCGCGAGCAGTGCGTGCTGCCGTGCCTGCTGGAAACCCACGCGACCCGGACCCCGTCCCGCGAGTTCCTGCGCTTCGAGGACGGCGCCCGCTGGACGTTTGCGGCGACGCGCGCGTTGGCGCGGCGTGCCGCGGCAGGGCTGCGACGCCACGGTGTACGCCCCGGCGAGGCCGTGCTCGTCTGGCTGCCGAACGGCGCCGACGCCGTGCGGGCGTGGTTCGGCATCAATCTCGCGGGCGCATGTTTCGCGCCTCTCAACGTGGCGTATCGCGGGCGCCTGCTGGCCCACGCGATCGAGCAGTCCCGTGCACGCGTCATGATCGTGCATGCCAGCCTGGTCGGGCGGCTGCAGGAAATTCCGCGCACGCAACTCGAAACGCTGATCGTGATCGGGGATGGCCCGCCGGGCCTCGAGTGGCCCGGCACGGTCGCCGGCAGCGCGGCGCTCGACGCCGCCGACGACGGTGAACCGGACGCGGAGGTCGAACGCTGGGACCCGCAGGCGCTGATCTTCACCTCCGGCACCACCGGACCGTCCAAGGGCGTGCTCTGCACGTACCTGCAGATCCAGACGGTTGCGCGCGTGCAATACGGCTACATGAACGCCGATGACCGGATCCTGGTCGAGTTGCCGATGTTCCACGTCGGCGGCGTCGGCTCGATCACCGGAGCGCTGGTGGCGGGCGCTGCGTGCGCGCTGTTCGAGGGTTTCAGCACGGAGCGGTTCTGGGAACGGGTGCGCGCCTTCGGCGCCACGACGACCAGCGGCCTGATCGGGTCGATGACGGCGTTCCTGTCCAAGCAGCCGCCGGGTGAGAACGACGCCGACAATCCGCTGCGCTTCGCGGTCGGGCCGCTGACGCGGCAGGCCATGGATCTCGCGCAGCGCTACGACTTCCGCTACTGCTCCGGGTTCAACATGACGGAGCTGTCAGTCCCGTTGTTCACGGACGTGGACCCGGCGGTTCCCGGCAGCTGCGGACGGCCCCGCTCCGGCGTCGAGTGCCGCATCGTCGACGCGAACGACATCGAGTGCCCTCCCGGCGTGCCCGGCGAGCTCATCGTGCGCAACGACCTGCCCTGGACGACCTCGCTGGGCTACGTGAACCAGCCGGAGGCCAATGCGCGCGCCTGGCGCAACGGCTGGTTTCACACGGGGGACCTGCTCTACCGCAACGAGGCCGGCGAATTCTTCTTCGTCGATCGCCTGAAGGACGCGATCCGGCGTCGCGGCGAAAACATTTCCTCGATCGAGGTCGAAACCGAGGTCTACGCGTTCCCGGGCGTGGCCGAGGTCGCGGCCGTCGGCGTGCCGAGCGTCGATGGCGAGGAGGAGGTCCTGGTCGCAGTGGCGGGCAAGACCGGGGCCCCGCCGCTCGACGCACGCGAACTCATCGACTTCCTGGTTCCCCGGATGCCGCACTACATGGTGCCGCGCTACGTGCGCGTGCTGGATTCCCTGCCGAAGACTGCGACCAACAAGATCCAGAAGGTCGAGCTCCGCAACCAGGGCGTCACGGCCGACTGCTGGGACCGCGTCGCACACGGCATCGAACTGCGCCGACCAAGTTTCCGCTGATCGACCGTTCGGTTGCCCGGTCAGGTCAAGCCTGCGCGACCTTGTTGTTCATCTCGAAGTAGTCACGCCACTTCGCGACCTTGCCGTCCTTGAACTCGAGGATCCCCATGTACGGGTGCGCGACGCGATCGCCCGTGCGCTTGTCGAGGTATTCCTCGTAGCCTTCGACGAACAGGCAGCCGTCGCCTTCCGCCCAGCGATCGATACGCCAGATCACCTCGTCGGCGATCGTGCGGTATTTCGCGAGGAACCTGCGGACGCCGGCGGTGCCGCGAACGGGTGGACTGCCGACGTGGTAGTGATACTCGATGTCGTCGGCGAGGTAGCCCAGGAAGCGTTCGTTGTCCTGCGCGCGAGTCGCGTCCATCAGCCCATGCAGGGTGTCGATCATTTGCGCCACGTATCGCCCTCCTCGTCGAGTATTGAGTATCGATCTAGAATCCCAGCTGTCGCGCGGCGAGGTCGCTCAGGATCTCCTCGGTGCCGCCGCCCAGCGCGAAGATGCGCGCCTCGCGGTGTATCCGCTCGATGCGGCTCACGCCCGCGTAGGCATGCTGCCCCAGCAGGTGCATGGCATCGCGGGCACAGCGTTCCAGCGTGCGGGTGGCCTGGACCTTGAGCATCGCGATGTCGGCGACCACCGTATCACCGCGTTGCATGCGCCAGATGCACTGGTCGAGATACGTGTAGGTGCTGCGAATCCCGCCGACCAGGTCGACGAGCTTGTGCCGCACGACCTGGTGGTCGATGAGCCGCTTGCCGAAGACCTGCCGCTCACGGCTCCAGGCGATCGCCTCCGCGACGGCCGCGCGCGACATCGAGAGGGTCGCCGCAATGCCGCTCAGGCGCTCCACGTTGAACTGCCGCGCCAGCCCGGCGAAGCCGCGATTCTCCGGGCCGATCAGCCGATCGAGCGGCACCTGCACGTCGCGAAACTCGATCGTGCCGTTGCTCGCGCTGTACCAGCCGAGGCCCGGTACCGACTGGCGCGCGATGCCTGGGCTGGCCGCGTCGATCAGCAGCAGCGAGATCCCGCCCGCCCCGGCGCCGCCCGTGCGCACGGCCGCGAGTATGTAATCGGCGCGCATTGCGCCGGAGATCAGCGTCTTCGTGCCATTGACCAGCCAATGCCCCTCGCGGCGCTCCGCGCGCGTCTGCAGGGCGCCCGCGTCCGAGCCGCCGGACGGCTCGGTCACGGCAAACGCGATCCTGCGCTTACCCGCGAGCACCGGACGCGCGACGGTTTCCAGCAGTTCCTCGCTGCCGAACTGGATCACCGGCGGCAAGCCGATCCAATGCGTCGCGAGGTCCGCGAACACGACTCCCGAGCCCGGCCGGTGCAACTCCTCGGAGAAAATGACCCGGTAGTAGGGATCGGCGTCCTCGGTGTGGCCGCCGAGGCGCTCCGGGAAGCCGATGCCCAGCAGCCCCTGGCGGGCCGCGGATTCAAAGAGGGCGTCCGGAAACGTGCCCGTCGCTTCCCAGTCGCTGAGGTGCGGCAGGATCTCGCGTATGACGAAGTCCCGGACCCGCGCGCGCCAGGACTCGTGCAACTCCGTCATGAAAGGCGAAGGCGGCCGCAGGCCATCGAAGTCCAGCGTGGCGAGGGGCGCTGATGGGCTCTGCATGGTGCCAAGACCGCGTGCTGGTTGACGGGCCCCAAATCTACCCGCTAGAGTCAGTACTGTCTAGCAAGTTACTCCCCTGCCAACAGGCCATCGACCCGTGATCACCCAACCCCTGGCGGAGCCCGCGATGACTCACGATGCGGCGCGTCGGCTGGCGCGCCGGCTGCGGGTGCCCGTGGTGGCGGCGCCGATGTTCCTGATCTCCGGGCCCGAGCTGGTCATCGAGGCGTGCCGCGCGGGCATCATCGGCGCCTTCCCTACGCCGAACGCACGCACCGCCGAGGAACTCGATGCGTGGATGAGCCGGATCACGATCGCGCTCGAGCAGGCACGCGAAACCGATCCCGACCGGGTGCAGGGGCCCTGGGCGGCGAACCTGATCACGCATTCGACCAACCTGCGCCTGCGCGAAGACCTTGCGCTCGTCGAGCGCTATCGCCCGCCAATCGTGATTACCGCGCTGGGCAGCCCGAAGCCCGCCATCGACCTCGTGCACGGATACGGCGGACTGGTCATCGCGGACGTCGTCAACCTGCACCTTGCGAAGAAGGCCGTGGACGCGGGCGCCGATGGGCTCGCCTGCATTGCCGCCGGCGCGGGCGGGCACACGGGCTTTCTCTCACCCTTCGCATTCATCTCGGCCGTCCGTGAACTCACGGACGGGCTGATCATCGTCGGCGGCGGGATCGCCGACGGTCAGGGCGTGGCCGGAGCGATCACCGCGGGGGCGGACCTCGTCTACATGGGTACGCGATTCATCGCCACGCCCGAGAGCCTGGCGGTGGACGCGTACAAGCAGATGATCGTGGACTCGAACGCCGACGACCTGCTGGTCAGCGCGTCGATCACCGGCACGCCCGCGTCCTGGCTGAAGCCGAGCCTGCGGCGCATGGGGCTCGACACGGACAACATGCCGACGAAACCCGAGCGCAACTACGACAGCAGCCAGGCAGGTCCCAAGCGCTGGAAGGATGTCTGGGCGGCGGGCCAGGGGCTCGGCGCGGTCAAGGCAGTCGAGCCGGTGGGCACGGTAGTCGCCGAGCTCGCGCGGGACTACCACGAAGCGATTCGCCGTATCGCGGAGCGGTCGCGCGACCGGTAAGTCGCCGGCATCCCGTTGCCTTGCCCGCCGGTATGGCATCAGGCCACGACGTGCATGTGAAGCGTGGCATTCACGAGCGTGCCGAGCATCGTGGTGGTCAGCAGCGCAAGCGACACGAGCAATATGATTCCGAAGCGCCGGTTGTAGCGTGAGCCGTTCATGACGTGTTTCTCCAGGTGAATGTCACGTTGCGGTCTAGAGCCACGGCAGATCGCGCAGCATGCCGTGCAGGTCGCTGGCCGAGCCGAGCAGGAAGATCAGGACCTCGAGCAACTGAGCCTTGGTTGGTTTGCGCATGACTCGTTCCTTCCAGTGACTGGCCGAAATTCGCGGCTTCATCACCGCTTTCAGCCTTAGGTAGCTTTGTACGCGCAGCTCCGCGGCGACGCTTGGAGGCCCCTGGGAGAAGTCATGGAGATTTCTGGGAGAATTCGCGCGGGAGTTATCCTGCGCCCATGATCTACCGGTTCGGCCCCTTCGAGCTCGACACTGGCCAAGGTCGAGCTGCGCGCGGACGGCGAGGCCCGACCGCTGGAGCCGCAGGTGTTCGCGCTGCTCGCGCTGCTGGTCGAGAACCGCGAGCGCCTGGTCTCCAAGGACGAGATCGTCGAGAAGGTGTGGGACGGGCGCGTCGTCTCCGACGCGGCCGTGGCGAGCCGGGTCAAGTCGGCGCGGCAGGCGCTGGGCGACGACGGCAAGGCGCAGCGCTTCATCAAGACGATCCACGGCCGGGCTTCCGCTTCGTCGCGGAGGTGGAGGTCGCGCACGACGCCCGCCGGCGGATCTGTCGCTCGACCCGGCTGGCGACTCCGGCGTCGCGAGCGCACTGATCGTCGCCGCTCACCGAGCCGGCGTCGCGACCGTCGATCGCCGTGCTGCCGTTCCGTCTCGTCGGCGACGCCGGGCCGCTATGCGGCCATCGCGGACGCGCCTGCCCCACGAGCTGATCGCCGAGCTGTCGCGGCTGCGCTGGCTCTTCGTCACCGCCCGCGGCTCGTCGTTCCGCCTGCGCGCGCCGGCAGATGCGGACGCATGGCCGAGGTCGGCCGGCTGCTCGGCGTGCGCTACTGCCTGTCGGGAACGGTCGAGATCGCGGGCACGCGCCTCGCCGTCGACGGTCGAGCTGGTCGACACGCGGGACTGGGGCGTCGTCTGGGCCGACCGCTTCGCCGGCACGATCGACGACGTGCACGCGGTCCGCGCCGAGATCCGCTCACGGATCCTCACCGCGCTCGAGATCCGCATCCCGCTGCACGAGGCGGCGCCTGGCGCGCCTGACCGTGACCGAGAACCTCGACGCCTGGTCGGCCTATCACCTCGGCCTGCAGCACATGTACCGCTTCAACCGCAAGGACAACGCGGCCGCCAAGCGCTGTTCGAGCACGCGATCGCACGCGATCCGGATTTCGCGCGCGCCCATGCGGGACTCTCGTTCGTGCATTTCCAGACGGCCTTCATGCGGCACACGGACGACGTCGCCGGCGAGATCGCGCTGGCCCGCCGCTACGCGGAGCGCGGCCTCGAGCTCGACTCGATCGACCCGTTCGTGAACTTCACGATGGGGCGCAGCTTCTGGCTCGAGGGCGACCTCGACGAGCAGCCTCGTCTGGCTCGAGCGCGCGACGTCCATCAGTCCCGAACTACGCGCAGGGCATCTACGCCCGCGCGCTGGACCGAATCCCTGTCCGGGCGGGGCCTCGAGGGCCGCGGGCACGTCGATCTCGCGATGCGCCTGAGCCCGCTCGATCCGCTGTACTACGCGATGCTGGGCACGCGCGCCTTCAGCCACATGGCCCTGGGCGAGGACGCCGAGGCAGCGACGTGGGCCGAGCGTGCGGCGCGCTCACCGGGCGCCCACGTGCTGATCGCGATGATCGCGGTCGCCGCGCATGACCTCGCCGGCGACCAGGCCCGCGCGGCGGCGTGGGCGGCGAACGTGCGCGAGCGCAACGCCGCGCTTACGCGGGAGGACTTCTTCCGCTCACTGCCGATGCGGACTGGGTCGATGAGGACTCGGGTCTCGAACGCGCTCGAACGCTACGGATTTTGAGTCGCGGCGCGCCCTGCAATACCAACTCGTCCGTCGCGATCCGGAAGTCCCGGCCTCCCCGGATCATCTCGACCCGCACATGCAGGGGCTCCGTCGGCTCGCCATTGCACAACATTTTCAGCCCGTTGTGTCCCCTACCGCACCGACAAGCGTGCGGCGGTCTTTGACACTACCAATGTTCCGTTGCGCAGGAACTGGAGACGATCATGAGACACGACACAGTTGAACTCGACCGGACCACGACCAGAACAGGAGGTGCATTCGCCGCACATGCTGCCGACGCCACCGTCGGCAACGAAGCCCCAGGTTCATTCGATGCCAACGCCGAGGAAAACTACTGGCGCCAGAACTACTCGAGTCGGCCCTATGTCACCGACGGGGTCTCGTTCAACGAGTATCGGCCCGCCTATCGCTACGGCATCGATGCCCATCGTCGGTACCAGGGACAGTCGTTCGAACAGGCGGAACCCGAGCTGATGAGCGAATGGGACCGGTTCAAGGGCACATCCAGCTTGACGTGGGACAGTGCCAGGCACGCAGCCCGTGACTCCTGGCAGCACGTCAGCGACTTCCTCGAACGCGCAGCACCAGGCGACTCGGATCAAGACGGGAAGTGAGTCGACGAACGATGGACGAGAGACGATCGCACGGCCCGCGCGATCCGGTCGTGCGTGTCGACCATGTGATGCGTCCGGATCCGCTCAATTGCGCGATCGGAGGAACGCGGTTGGGAAGCTCACCGCCTGGGCCGGGGTGAACTGTTGGCTATCGTTCGCACGAACCGGACCAGCCGGCTGATCTCCGCGAGGCTCGGCTGCAGCGCATCGAAGATGTCGGCGTCGCGCGAGCCGGGCGGATAAGGATTGACCGGTTGCAGCGAAGCGACGGCGACGTACTCCTTGCCGGTCGCCACTTCGATGCTCGTGGCCAGCCGCGACTGCGTGGACTGCCGGATCCAGTCGGCGCGTTGCAGCACCGCCACCTGGAACAGCGGCACCTCCGGCTGCGCCGGATCATCTGGCAGGTACTCGAGGGACATCCAGCGAGCCGCATCCTGCTGACGCGCGTTCGCCGACGGTCCCGATTCGGTGACGAGCCTGAGGCGTCGCACTGGCCAGTCGCTCGGCCAAGCGAACTGCAGTCCCGTCGCCGGATCGCGAAAGTCGCATTCGCCGAGGGCCGTGGTCTGGCAGGCGAGCTCGCCACTCGCGGGCATCAGGCTGGCCGCGCGCGCATCGCCTGCCGCGAGCACGACGACCAAGGCCAGGGCAAGGACGGTGCCCGCCATTTGCACCTCGCGCCTCCACTCGGCGAATCGTAACTCCAATGGCGACCTGTCGAGCGAAGCGGGCAAGGTCACGCTGATCGAGCGGCACGGACGTTGCCGCGGAAACGTGCGCGAAGAGCGTTTCGTATCGACTGCCCTACAACAGCTCTCGAAACTGCTCCAGGGTCAGCCCGGCGTCGCGGACGATTCCCGCCATTGTCATCGCGTTGACTGGGTTAGGCCGAGGAACCGTGAGGATGCGCTGGCCATTGCTCAGCACGACATGCTTGCCTTGCCGGACGACACGAAAACCAGCCTTCTCCAGTGCGCGAATCGCGGCCTGATGCGGCACGCCCGGCAACTTGGGCATCACCCCGGGGCTCGCGCAATCACTCGACGGAAATCAGGCTGCCACTTCGACTTCGCGGATCGTGACGCCTTGCAACTCTCCATTGACCGTTGCGAGGTACTCCTCGATTGCGTGCTTGATGTTCTCGAGAGCTTCCGCTTCAGTCCCTCCCTGCGACCAGCACCCTGGCAGCCCCGGCACGGAAACCGCGAACCCCTCTTCCGAGGCGTGCAGTGCGACCTTGTATTTCATGCCGTGCATTGCCCTCTCCCTGAAAAATACGGCCCCTGGCCAGTCGATTGCAACCTCGGCATTTCGAACCCAGACGCTACTTCGCTGTCGTCACTATCGCACGTCGCGAATTTGCTGGATTTGAACCGATTCCGGCGGACCGCCGAACCCTCGTGTGCTGTCTACGTTTTCGCGCCCGACCGAGGCTGCTCGCGAATGGGCCGGATCGGGCGCACCTCCACGCAACCCACCTTGGCCGGCGGGATCTTCGACGCGAGCTGGATGGCCTCGTTCAGGTCGCGCGCCTCGATGAGATAGAAGCCCGCGAGTTGCTCCTTGGTTTCTGCGAACGGGCCGTCGGACACGGACAGCCGGCCGTTCCTCACACGCACGGTGGTCGCGGTCGCGACCGATTCGAGGGCCTCGGACGCGAGGCAGTGCCCGGTCGCGCGCATGCCGGTGTCGTACGCGAGGCACTCGTGGTCGTCCATGGCCGCGATCTTGTTTTCTTCGCCGTACACCAGGCACAGGTATTTCATCGTTCGCTTGCTCCGTCGGTCAGCCGTGCTCGAAGGCCTGCCGCATCTGGGCGATGTCGAGCTTGACCATCTTCATCACGGCGCCCATCGCGCGCTGCGCCTTCACGGTGTCCCTGTCCGATAGCATCTCAATGGCTTCCCTCGGGACCACCTGCCACGACAACCCGTACTTGTCCTTGAGCCAGCCGCATTGCACGGGCGCGCCACCGTCCGCGGTGAGCTTGTCCCAGTAGTAGTCGACTTCCGACTGGCCCTCGCAATTCACGACCAGCGAGATCGCCTCGGTGAACTTGAACATCGGCCCGCCGTTCAGGCCGGTGAACGGCTGCCCGTCGAGCTCGAACTCGATGACCATCACCGATCCCTTCGGACCGGGGCCGCTGTCGCCGTAGCGCGAAATCGTGCCGATCTTCGAGTTCTTGAAGATCGACGTGTAGAACTGCGCGGCTTCCTCGGCCTGGTGGTCGAACCAGAGCATGGGGGTGATCCGGGTCTTGATCATGACTTGCTACTCCTCAGGATTCGGCGATGGTCTTGAGGCTCGCGAGGCCGGCCGCGAAATCCTTGCCGACCATCTCGTCCATGTTGAAAAAAAGGCACACGACCCGGCCGAGCAAGGGCTGGCGGCCCCGCATGGCCCAGGTGACGTCGGTGGTCGCGCCGCGGGGCGCCAGCGTGAACTCGACGACGTTGTCGGCCGCAATCGGCTTGAACATCTGCAGCCGCATCATGACCTTGCCGGGTGGCGAGCTGTCGGTGATCGTGAGTCGCCCGCTGCCCACGTCCTTGTTGCCGGCAAACTCAAAGGCCGCGCCGACGCCGCTGTCGGGGCCGCTGTACCTGCCCTTCATCGCCGGGTCCTTCCGGTAGTACGGCGACCACTGCTCGCCGCTCCGCAGGCTGTTGACCAGCGGAAAGATCTTCTCCGGCGGCGCGTTGATGCTCGCGGTGCGCTCGACGCGGAACGTGTCGGGCTGCATCGCGGCGTAGACCAGGATGCCGCAGATCACGAACGCAATGCCAAGCAGTATGAATTTCAGCATCGGTCCCTCCGTACTGCTGTGATGCCGCGTTGCGTCAGCCCTTCGCCTTTGCCAGACTGGCCTCCAGCTCGCGGAATCGCTCGATGGCCTCGCTCGGCGCGAAATCTTCCAGTTCGAACAACTGCCGCACCTCGATCTCGCCGGCCTTGCCGGGCCCCGACGGATTGGGGAAGCGCCTGGTCCACTCGAGCGCTTCCTCGCGCGACCTGGCCTGGATCAGCGTGTAACCGGCGACCAGTTCCTTGGTCTCGGCAAACGGACCATCGACGACGGTGGTCTTGTCTCCCGAGTACTTGATGCGCCAGCCCTTGGAGCTGGCCTGGAGCCCGGATCCGTCGAGCATCATGCCCGCTTTGGCCAGTTCCTCGTGGTACTGGCCCATCTCGGCGATGAGTGAGTCCTCGGGCATCACGCCCGCCTCGGAATCCCTGGTCGCCTTGACGAGAATCATGAATCGCATGGGGAGCGCTCCTTGCTGTGGTGGCCGAAAATCGGTTGCCTTCGCTGGTTAGTCGGACGGGGGCGCGACGATTCGACATCGCCCGGAAAACTCTTTACCGGGAAGGCCCGGCGTCTGCCAGTTCCGCGAGCCGTCGCTGGAGGAAGCGCCGCTCCGGCACCTGTGCAGTCAGCGACAGGGCTCGCTCGTAGGCCGCACGGGCGTCCGCTGTGCGACCGAGGCGCCGGTTCAGGTCCGCCCGTGCCGCGTGGACCAGCCGGTAATCCTGCAGCTCGCCTCGCTCGAGGAGTGCGTCCACCAGCGCAAGCCCAGCCGCCGGACCATCGCGCATGGCGACCGCGACCGCGCGGTTCAGTTCGATGACTGGCGAGGGTTCGAGGCGCAGCAGCAGGTCGTACAGCCCCACGATTTCGGACCAGTCGGTGGCGTCGGCGCTCGGTGCCTGCGCGTGGACGGCCGCGATCGCCGCCTGCAGCGCGTACGGACCCACGCTGCGCGACGCCAATGCCCGCTCGACGAGCGCGGCGCCTTCCTCGACCTGGGCGTGGTCCCAGAGCGAGCGATCCTGCTCGTCGAGCAGCACGAGTTCTCCCGAGGGCGTAGTGCGCGCGGCACGGCGCGAATCGTGCAGCAGCATCAGCGCCAGCAGTCCTATCGCTTCCGGGTGCGGGCAGCAGTTCGACGAGCAGTCGTCCCAGCCGGATCGCCTCGCCGGACAGGTCGTAGCGCGTCAGGGTGGCACCGGAACTCGCGGCGTAGCCTTCGTTGAACACTAGATAAATCGTGCGCAGCACCGGTTCCAGGCGCGCCGGCAGCTCGGCGGCGGCAGGCACCTCGTAGGGAATGTGAGCGTCGCGGATCTTGGCCTTGGCGCGCACGATGCGCTGCGCCAGCGTGGGCGCGCGCGTCAGGAAGGCGGACGCGATTTCCTCGGTGGTCAGGCCGCACACCTCGCGCAACGTCAGCGCAACCTGGGCGTCGGGAGCCAGCGCCGGGTGGCAGCACGTGAAGACGAGACGCAGCCGGTCGTCCTCGACGCTGTCGACGTCGCCGGATGAGCCGTCGTCTCCTGCCGTGTCGTGCACGTCCGTATCGAGCGGCTCGAAGCGCGACTGGCGGCGCAGCTGGTCGATGGCCTTGAAGCGCCCGGCGGACACCAGCCAGGCACGCGGATTGCCCGGCACGCCGTCGCGTGGCCATTTCTCGAGCGCCGCGCGGAAGGCCTCGTGCAGCGCCTCCTCCGCCACGTCGAAGTCGCCGAGCAGCCGGATCAGCGTCGCGAGCACGGCACGCGATTCGGTGCGATAGACCGCATCGACCGTCTCGCGTGCGCGCTGGGAGTCGTCGGTGGTCAAGGGGCTCACGATAGACCAACTACAGCAGTGATTGCAGGCCCTACCTGTCGAGCAGGTTCAACAGCTTGGCCGATGGGCCGCTCGGTCGCTTCGCGCCTATCACTCAGTGTAATAGTCGTGCAGTGGTTACGATCGGCTTTGGAAGCAAAACGCCGGAAGTTCCCTCCCTCATGCAAATCGTCCTCGCGCGTTTCGGTCCGAAGCAGGCAAAATCCGGCGCATGAAATACACACAGCACGAGACGGAGTTCGAAGTCACGCTGGCCCCCGCGGCACCGGCGGTCGCGTCGGTCATTCTCCTGCACGGGCTCGGCGCGGACGGACGGGACTTCGTGCCGATCGTAGGCGAGCTTGGGCTATCCGATTCGCTGCCGGTGCGCTTCGTGTTTCCGCACGCACCATTGCGGCCGGTGACGATCAGCGGCGGATACGTGTTGCGGGCCTGGTACGACATCAAGGAGTTTACGCCGGCGGGACGGGCGGACAGGGCGGGCCTCACCGACTCGTCGCGACGCGTTGCGCAGTACATCGCCGGTGAAAAGCAGCGTGGCATCGCCACTGGGCGAATTGTGCTGGCAGGCTTCTCACAAGGCGGCGCGGTTGCGCTGTACGCGGGCCTGCGTCATCCAGAGCGGCTCGCCGGCGTACTGGCGCTTTCGTGTTACCTGCCCTTCCCCGCCGAGCTCGCAGCGGAAAAGTCCGCACAGAACGCGGACGTGCCGATCCTGATGTGCCATGGCCGCCAGGACCCGGTGGTGCACGTCGGCATGGGGCTCGAGGCCCGCGACGAACTGAAGGCCCAGGGCTACTCCGTCGAGTGGCACGAATACCCGATGCAGCACGAGGTGTGTGCGGCCGAGATTTCCGACGTGGCGCACTGGCTGAAGCGCCAGTTGACGGGGGCTGCAGTCTCGTCACGGTAGAGCGTACCGACAGCCGCAGCGCTGGGAATCAGGTTCGAAGCACGGGCCTCGAACCCACCCTCTCGCGTGCGAGCGCGCGAGCGCGAGAGGGTGTGACCCTACGAGCGATCGACCTGGAACGCCGACGCGGTCATGACGCTGATGACGGTGCCGGCCGCCAGGACGACTTCGCCGCCGGTCTTCTGGGCAGCCGCCGTGCCTGCGGCACCGCCAAGTATGCCGCCGACGACCGAGCCGTTCTTGTGGTCGATCTGGTGACCGATGATCGCGCCGGCCGCAGCACCACCGAGGATCTTCGCCGTGTCCTTGCCGGTCTCGCTCTTGCCCTGCTGCACTAACTGGCCGGAGATCGGCACCGTGGTGCCGTTAGCGACGACCAGCGAGTCGATCTCGAGACCGAGCGTCGGTACGCCACCGATCTTGCTGCTGCCCGACACGACCTGCGTCACGGCCCCCTGCACGGGCGCGCCAGCCGAGGCTGCGCGACGGTCGCCGACCATCAGGTCCGACTGCAGGCGGCCCTGCACGCGATCACCGACCTTCGCAGTCTTGGTGCTCACGTCCGAAGTCAATTCGATTGCGAGCGGCGTGCCTGCGGGCACGACGATCGGCTGCGGCGGCGCCACAGTCTTCACGGTCGGGGCGACGGCAGCGGTCGTTGCAGCCGCCTTCTTCTTCGCGGCAGCAGCGGAGGCAGCGGCCCTGGCTCTCTCGTCGGCTGCAGCGGCAGCGGCGTTCTCGGCGTCGCGCTTCGCGAGTTCCGCCATGAGTTCCTGCTGCTTCACCGCGGCTTCGCGCTCCGCGAGTTCCTGCTCTTTCGCAACTAATGCGGCGGCGCGATCAGCTTCTGCCTGGGCCGCGTCGGCTGCGGCAACCGCATCGGCCGGGGCCGTGCTCGCGGCAGTGGGTGCTGCTGCGGCATCAGTTGTCGAGGGCGAACGACCACAAGCCGCCAAAGCGAGCGTGATGCCAGCCGTGGCCAGGAGCAGGAGCGACGAACTCGAAGAATGCTTGGACAAGGGTGTCTCCGTTGGAATGGGCGCAGATTGGACTGCACCGCAGTCCGGTTGGTTCAACGCTTCGATCGCCAGTTTCTCACGACGAGACGACGCAGGTCGCGAGCGATGCTCAGGATCGTGATGCTGTCCACGGTCGAAGGCGTTTCCGCGGAAACGCGTGCCTGTCGCGGTGCCGGCCCGGGCGCACCCATGAAGGTGAAAAGGGCGGGAAATGACCGCGACCGGGTCAACCGCTAGACTGCGTCGAATTCGTCCTGCGGAGCCGCCTTGAGCACGCCCTGCCCTTTCTGCCACCTGCCCCGCGACCGCGTCCTGCTCGAGAACGAACTCGCGATCGCATTTCGCGACGGATTCCCCGTGTCGAAGGGTCACACGCTGGTCATCCCGAAACGGCACGTGGACTCATTCTTCGACACGACGCCCGAGGAACAGGCGGCCGTGCTGCAACTCGTTGGCGAAGCGCGTGTCGACCTCGACAACCGCTACCACCCCGCGGGTTACAACATCGGGATCAACGACGGGACGGCAGCGGGCCAGACTGTGATGCACATGCACCTGCACCTGATCCCGCGGTACGACGGCGACCGCGCGGACCCGCGCGGAGGCGTGCGCTGGGTGCTGTCAAGCAAGGCGGCCTACTGGGACAAGGACTGACGGACCGTGAATCAGGTCAGGGACGCCGGGGAATCCACGCCGTACAGCCCGGCTGCAACACGTCCGACGTCCGACGAACAGATCCGATTCATCGCGAGCATCGAGCGGATCCTGTCCGAGGGCTCGTTCGTCGCCACGTACAAGTACGCCCTGCTCGTCGCACTCGTCGACCTGGCCATCGAGCGCGGCGACGATTCCAATCGCGAGCTGCCGCTGCCACTAAGCGCGATAGCGGATAAGTTCGCCGAGCTTTACTGGCGCCAGGCGGCTCCTTATGAAGCCGGTGGTGGTGCTGGGCACGGCCTGTTGTTGCACCAGAACAAGGGTCAGCAAGCCAGTGCGATCCGGCGCCTGGCCGCGCTCAGGATGCAATCCGCGACGCTCGCACAGGCACGACGAAGTCCGGACTGGCGACGCCTGGTAAGCCAGATGCGCATACTGTTGCGCACGATGCCGCTCTGGCGCCTGCAGCGCGTCGGTCACGAAGACGTTCGGTTCCTGTACGAGCCCGGCCCGAACGGCAACTCGATCACCCTGCTGCCCGGCGTCGCCTGTCACCTGCGCGAGCGCGCGCCGCTGATCCGCCGCATTGCGCAGACCGAATGGCTGCAGTTCGTGCTGTCGCTCAAGCAGAACCAGCCCGCGCTCGGGCGGGCGACGGGGTTGTCGGAGTTCCTGTTCGGATCCAACCGCGCCGCGCTGGCCATGAAGATGAACAAGCCGCTGCGGGAACTGCAGCACGGCCTCTGCTTCTACTGCCGGGGCAGCCTCGCGAAAGCAGCGTGCGTGGATCACTTCATCCCGTGGTCACGATACCCACGGGATCTCGCGCACAACCTGGTCCTGGCGCACGCCAGCTGCAACTCGCACAAGAGCGATCTGCTGGGCGGTGAACCGTATCTCGAGCGCTGGGCGGACTTCGTGACGGACCAGGACACGGCGCTGGCGCAGATCGGCACGGAGGCCGGATTGCTCGTCGATCGTGCGACGTCCGTGGCAGTGGCGCATTGGAGTTACGAACACACCGAGCGTGTTCACGCGGAGGTCTGGTGTGGCGGACGGCAGTACGGCCACTTGTCGAGCGGTTGGCGCAAATTGATTCCCGCGCAGGCAAGCGCCCGACTGTAGCAGGCTCGAGACACGACGAACCGCGACGCTCCCCTGGTCCAGCGGGAGCGCCGACACGCGTCCTCGGCTCAGGGCATCAGCCTTCGTATTTGAACGACAGTGCTACCCGCGCTCGATAGGCGACGACCTTGCCGTCCTCGATCTTCATGTCGAGCTTGCTGATCTCGGCCACGCGCAGGTCGCGCAGCGACTTGGCGGCCACCTTGACGGCGCTGTTCGCCGCGTCTTCCCAGGAGACGGTGCTCGTGCCGATGACTTCCGTGACGCGATAAACGCCGCTGTCCGCTTGCTTCTTCGCCATGTTCCATTCTCCGGTGTCCGGGCGGTCCGCGCCGCGCACCCTGCGCCACGCTTCCCCGATGGTACGCCCGCGCGGCCATGGATTTCATGCTGCACTGCCGCGACTCGAGGCCGGGGAACGCACGTGGCGTGCGGCAGGCGTTTCAGCTGAAACGCCGCTCGACGGCAGTCGTCTACCTGCGGGCCGGCGCGGTCCGGGATCCTTCGACCACTGGGTAACACGCATCACCCCACAACGTCCCGGGGTGATCCATCATGATTTCGATCACGAGCGGCACGAGCTTGCCCAGCAGGTTCGTGCAATCACGCACTTGATCCCGATTGACGGAACTGTTCCACGTCGCGCCGCCGTGGACCAGCTGGTTGCGCAGCGTGTAAATGCGGCTCAACGCGACGCTCAGCACGGTCACGGTATCGTGTTTCGTGAGCGCCACCCTCGCGGCCTTGCGCGCCGCTTCGAATCGCCGCTGCCACTCGGCTTCGGGCAGCGACCCGTTCTGGAAGCTCCAGAAGTCCTGGAACACATACTGGTTGTTGAGCAGTGCGCGGATACTCTTCGGAAACTCGGTCCACACGAGCTCCGCAATCCGCGCGCGCACGTCCAGCTCGATGAGCTTCTGCAGGAAGTGGCGAAACGTCTCCTGCTCGGAGAGCCGGAATCGCTCGTCGATCTCGGTGGCGTAGGCCGCATTGAACGCGATCCAGAGAAAGATGAAGCGGCCGTCGGGATCCTCTGCCAGTTGCTCGGCACGATGCAGCCAGCTGAGCGCGCGGTGCACCCGCAGCGACAGGTTGGGATGGTAGCCATCGCGTTCGGCACGATGACGGTCCTTGAGCGCCATGTAATCCATCGCCGGTCTCCGACAGCACCCGGTGCCGTCTTCTCGCGCGAAGCATAGTCGGGACTGCAACCACCCGGCCCGCGTTGTGTCACGATTCCCCGAACGCTAAGGTACCGGTACACGGATGCACCCTGCCCCACCAAAGGCCCAGGACGAATCAGCGCTGAAGCGCCGGTGGCGCGCGGTGATCGACAGCCGCACCGCGCGGACTGCCGTGACCTACGTAGCCGTCGGCTGGGCGCTGATCCAGGTGGCCGCCACGGTGTTCGAGCCGATGGGCTGGCCCGCGCCCGTGCTCCGGCTGCTGATCGTCTCGGTCTTCCTCGGGTTCTTCATCGCTGTCCCAGTCGCCTGGGGTTTCGACGCGCGCGCTCGCAGGGCAAGGCCCGCGTCGTCGGATCGGGACGGCACAAACGTATCGGTTCCGATCACCGCAACTGTGGCGGCAATCGACCCATCCGTGGCGGTGCTGGCATTCGCCGACATGAGTCCCGCGCGGGACCAGGACTACTTCTGCGAAGGCGCGGCGGAAGAAATCATCAACGCGCTGAATTCCGTGCGCGGGCTGCGCGTCGCCTCCCGCTCGGGCTCGTTCCAGTTCAAGAACCGCGTCGTCGACGGGCGCGAGGTCGGTCGCCTGCTGCACGTGAGCGCGGTGCTCGACGGCAGCGTCCGCAAGGCAGGCGATCGCGTGCGCATTGCAGCGCAGCTGGTCAGCGCAGCCGATGGCACGATCCTCTGGTCCGAGACGTTCGACCGCAAGCTGGAGGACATCTTTGCGATCCAGGAGGAGATTGCACGCCGCACGGTGCAGGCATTGCGAATCACGCTGCTCGGCGCCGACGACCAGCGCCTGCAGTGGCGCGGCACCGCGAGCCTCGCGGCCTACGACTTCTACCTGCGCGGCCGGCAACTGGCGCGCAAGGAGAAGGATGCAGAGCAGCGCTCGGCCGCCGAGATGTTCCGCCAGGCGATCCGGCTGGACCCGGACTTCGCTTCCGCCCATGCCGGGCTGGCGAGCGTGATCGCACACCTCGCATTCCGGCACCAGGACCTGGTTCAAACCCTCGGCGACGAGGCACAGCGAGCCATCGACCGCGCGCTCGCGCTGGCGCCGGATTCCGCTCAAACGCACGTTGCGGTGGGCCAGGTGCACGAAATGTGCAAGCGACCCGAGGAGGCCCTGCGAGCCTTCGAACGTGCGATCGAGCTCGACGCGCGCCTGTTCGACGCCCATTACTATTTCGCTCGCTTCTGTGCGGGACGAGGCGACCACGCGCGTGCCGTCGAGCACTACGAAAAGGCCTTCGAACTGCAGCCCGACGACTTCCTCGCGATCGTGCTGGCGCTGCAGGAGTACCAGGCCTTGAACGACCGTGAGGGCGAGCAGAGCACGCTGCGCCGGGCCTGGGCCGCCATCGAACGCTCCCTCGCGATCGACCCGGACAATTCGGTGGCCTACGACCATGGCGCCGGTGTGTTGCTGCTGCTGGGGCGCAAGGACGAATCGCGCCAGTTCAGCGAGCGTGCAATCGCGCTGCGGCCGGACGACCCGACGACGTATTACACCGCCGCGTGCTGCGCGTCGTTCGGGCAGGATCACGAGCGGGCCCTCGACCTCCTGGCGCGTGCCGTCGAACTCGGCTTCCGCAACGCGCAGTGGATCATGAACGACAACGACCTCGCGCCGTTGCACGACCATCCGCGGTTCAAGGAGATGATGGCCGGACTCGGCGTCGACCTGCCGGGCTGAGCCTGCACGTGACGTCATGGAGACAGCGATGCAGCCGACCACTCGCCGTGAACTGCTCAAGTGGGCCACCGCCCTGGTGGCCATGCCGGCCGCCCGCACCGTGGGCGCGGCAGAACCCACCGTGCGTCGCGCACCCGAGGCGCTCGATATCCTGTTCCTCGGCGGCACCGGATTCCTTGGTCCGCACCAGGTCGAGTACGCGCTTGCACGCGGCCACCGTGTCACGCTCTTCAACCGCGGCCAGAGCGGGCCGGGACTGTACGGCGATCGTGTCGAGGTGTTGCTCGGCAATCGCGACGTCGATACGGCGCCGGGCCTGGCAGCACTGGAAGGCCGGCGACGCTGGGACGTGGTGATCGACAATTCCGGGTACGTGCCGCGACACGTCCGCGATTCGGTCGAGATGCTCAAGGGGCGCGTTGGCCGTTACCTGTTCGTGTCTACCGTCGCGGTCTACGACCCGGTGGCCGGCCCCAGGTTCGACGAGAAATCGCCGCTGCGCGCGACGCCCGCGAGCGAAGCAGAGACGCGCGAGTCCTACGGCCCGCTCAAGGCGGAGTGCGATCGCATCGTGCGGGCAAAGCTCGGGGCGAAGGCCACGATCGTCCGCCCGGTGTACATCGTCGGGCCCGGCGACGACACCGACCGGTTCACCTACTGGGTCGAGCGCTGCTCGCGCGGTGGCGTGGTGCTGGGACCGCCGGATGCCGACTCCGAGCTGCAATGGGTCGACGTGCGTGACCTGTGCCCGTGGATCATCACGTTGGCCGAGCGCGACCAACGTGGCGTCTATAACGCGGCCGGACCTGCCGAGCCGACTTCGTGGAAGCGAGTGCTGCACGAACTCGCGGAACTATCGCAACAGCCGGTGCAATTCAAATGGTCGACGCCTGACGTCGTGCAGAAGACCGGGATACAACTGCCGCTGGTCCGGCCGGCATACTTGAAGGCGCGCGAAGCCCCGCACTTCGTCGGCATCGCGGCGCAGACCGCCGGCCTGCGCTACCGCCCGCTGGCCGACACCGCGGCCGCGACGCTCGCGTGGTGGCGTGCGCAGCCGGACGAGCGGCGGGCCCGCGCACAAGGCTGGCCAACGACCGCGCAGGAACAGGAGGCGCTGCAGCTGCTCGCGGCCACCTGACGCCGCTGTACCTGCGGCGTCGTCCGGGCTTCCCGCTGCAGCGCCGAACGGCTATGTTGCCGCTGGTTGTAACCCCGCTGGAGCCGCACGTTGGATGAACCAATCGACACGCTGCTGCGCACTCCCGACGCACTGACGCAACTCGCCGTGGAGTTCGGCCCGAGGTTGCTGACTGCGGCGCTGGTCCTCGTGGCCGGTTACTTCGTCACGCGCTGGATCGCGAAGTTCGCGGCGCGCGGCCTGCAGCGCTTCCCGGTCGAGCCGTCGATCCGCGAACTGCTGCTCCGCGTCGTGAAGTTCCTCGTGTTCGCGTTGTTCCTGCTGATGGCGCTGCAGAACCTCGGCATCGACCTGCTGCCGCTCATCGCCGGGCTCGGCATCGCCGGTGCCGGCATCGCCCTCGCGTTGCAGGGCGTGCTCGGCAACGTCGCGGCGGGCCTCACGATCATCTTTACGCGGCCGTTCCGCGTCGGCGAGTACATCTCGATCGCGGGCGAGGAAGGTGAAGTCTGCGCAATCTCGCTCTTCACAACGACGCTGCGGCACGCCGACCAGTCGCTGGTCGTGATCCCGAACCGCAAGATCGCGGGCGAGATCCTGCACAACTACGGCGAGATCCGGCAGCTCGACCTGGCCGTGCGCGTCGCCTACGCAACGGACCTCGATGCGGCCGTGACGGCGATCAACGAGGTGCTCGCGTCCAATGCGCGCGTGCTGAGGGATCCCGCGCCGGTCGTGCAGGCGGCCCTGCTCGGCGAGTACGCGATCGCGATTGCGATCAAGCCATGGGTCGCCGTCAAGGACTTCGGGCCGGCCATCGGTGAGATCAATCCGGCCGTCGTCGGTGCGTTGCAGCGGCTCGGCATCGTGATCCCGGTGCCCACCGCGGTGCGCATGCTGCCGCAGACTGCGGACTGAGGCGCCGCCTATTTCGCGATCTTGAGCATCACCTTGCCGGTGCGGCCGGGCCTGAGCGCCGCGTGGACTGCCGCCACGGCCTGCTCGAGTGGATACGTCTCCGTGACCTCGGTGTGAAACACGCCGGCGACGGTGAGTTTCTTCACGGCGCGCAGGATGCCGAGCAGCTTGAGCGGCGACTGCAGCGACATCCAGTTCGGCAGCAGGAAACCCGAGACGCGCACCACGGGCATCATCAGGTCGCGACCGGGAATCTGCATGGGACTGTCCGCGAGCGTGCCGTAGATCACGAGGTGGCCGTCCAGGCCGAGGCAGCGAACGACCTGGCCCGCGAGTTCGCCGCCGACGCAGTCGAGCGCATGGCCCGCGCCGTGCCCGCCCGTGATGCGCGCGACTTCGCGGATCAGGTCCTGGCGGTCGGTCTCGATAACCGCGTCGGCGCCCAACGCCTGCAACTCCGCGGTGTTCGCGCTCGAACGCACGACGCAGATCGTTCGAAAGCCGTCGCGCCGGCCCATGCGCACGACGCTCTTGCCGAGCGCGGAGCCTGCGGCCGTGACGAGCACCCAACCGCCGCGGCGCACGCGGAGCACCTCGTGGATCAGCACATACGCGGTGATCGGGTTGACGAAGAACATCGCCGCCTGGTCGTCCGGAACGCTCGCCGGCAACGCGACGGCTTTCTTCGCATCGACGAGGGTGTGCTCCTGCCACGTGCCGTGGGGTGGACCGCTTGCCACGGCGACGCGCTTGCCGCGCAGGCGCCTGGCGAGGAACCCCGAGCCGCACGCCTCCACGATGCCGACGCCCTCGCCGCCCAAGGCGTAGGGCGGCATCGGGCAGGCGTTCGTCCGGTCCGGATCGAACCAGGCCCTGGCAGCGGCCTCGCCGTCGCGTGGCTGGTTCCAGACGATGCGACGGAGCGCGTCGAAGTACGTGCCGCGGACGAAGTTCAGGTCCGACGGATTCACCGGACTCATCAGCATGCGCACGCGCACCTGGCCCGCACCGGGCTCGGGCATGGGCACGTCCTCGATACGAATGTCATCGGGGCTGTCGGTAAACGCGTGCAGGCGTGCGGATTTCATGACCGGATCTTACGTGCAAGCCCACGGTAACAGGCGAGATCTGCTGCCTGCGATCACCTGCGGTTCGGAGTCCCGGCGCGCATCGTCAGGTGCGGCCGATTCAGGCCTGGCTACGCAACCCGGCGCACATGGGCAATCTCTTTGTCACCGACGGGGCGAATGGACTCGGCCGGAACAGTCACGACGGCGAGGGTCTCGCCCACAAGTGTCATGAACTCGACTTCAAAACCGGTCCCCTCGCCGTGCACAAACACGACCGTTCCGACGTCACCCTGTTCGAGGCACGCCTCGGGGATATCGTTGGTCAGTACGACCAGGTCATGCTCGCCGATAGTCATTCTTGCTCCCTCGCAACGGGTACGACGTCACCAACCGGGGGACGCGCTCTGCCTTCGCGACGAACCATACGCTGCGAATCGTCGCACGAAGTCCCGCAGGCCCAAAGATCGGGCCATCGATCAGGTACTTAACACCGAAATTCGTCTGTCGGACCGAGCTTACCGTATGTGAGGCAGCGTGTTGAAGCAGGGCAACTTGCAGCGTCGCCGGTTGATCCAGTCGAAACCCCAATCCGGTAAAGAAGAGAGCCTTGCTTCGGCCCGTGGGATGATCCGCCGCGAGCAAGTATTGCGTGAGAAAGAAATGCACCAATGCAGGGCCGCGCGCCTGCCTTTTTTGCGGTGCGCCAGCGCCCCGCCGTGCGGACTCGGTCACGCATTGAGGAACAGGTCGCAGTTGCGGCCACTCAACGTTGTTTCGCGGCCCTCCTCGCGCTAATTAGGAGGCTGGCGCAGGCAGGGGTGGACCGTTGGCTTTCATCATCGTTTCGGCAGGTCAGATGACCGACTCGAGAATGCGCACGATCGGCGCATTCCCGCTGCTGGTCGGTGCCGTCACGGTCGCGGTGGTCCTGATGGCATCCTGCATCGCGATCGGCTATCGCATGGCGCAAGCGGTCGGCCCTGGGACAGCGACGCAGGCGAGGGCCGCAAGCTGGTTCGACTTGAAGCGACCGGAAGGCCGCGCGCTCCTGGAGCACGTCGGCAACCTCACGGGCCGCATGACCCGCCTCGAGATCGAGGCCGCGGAGCTCGCGAAGCGCCTGGGCCTGAAGCCCGGCAACGCCGCGCCCGTCGCACCGGCTGCCAAGCTCTCGAGCACGCGCCCGAGCGAGTCCACGCACGAACCGAGTGGCGGCCCGCTGCTGCCCGTGGACGAAGCGAATGCAAACGTTGCCGCTGCCGCCGCGGCGGCGGCGCCGGGCGACTACGGCGTCGGTCTCTCGCACCTCGAGGCGGAGATCGCGCGGCTCGAGGTGTCGATCGAGCAGATGACGGCGGTCGCCGCGAGGCGCGAGCTCTCGACGATGGCTTACCCCAACCGGTTGCCGGTCATGGGCAAGCTGCCGCGCATCAGTTCTGGCTTCGGCGTGCGCCACGATCCGTTCACGGGCCGGCTCGCTCGTCACATGGGCCTCGACATTCCCGCGGCGTCGGGCACCCCGATCCTCGCGAGCGGCGGCGGTCGCGTGGTGTCCGCCGGCTTTCGCGGACCGTATGGCAACGCGGTCGTCATCGATCACGGCAACGGGCTGCAGACCCTCTACGGTCACTGCTCGAAGCTGTTCGTGCGCGCCGGCGACCTCGTGATGCCGCAGCAGAAGATCGCCGCCGTGGGCTCGACCGGCCGCTCGACGGGACCGCACCTGCACTTCGAGGTCATCCGCAACGGCACGCGCGTCGCGCCCGGGCGCATCCTCGACACAGTGCTCGCACGGAATTCGAACTGATGCGGACGATGACGGCGGTGCGCACGCACAAGCTTGCGACTGCCCGCCTGGAGTTCAGCGCCGATCGGCGCCTGCGCAGCGGCCTGCACCTGACCGCCGTCGCCGCACTGGTCGTGCTCGCCCTCGCGCTGGGCGCGAGGTTCTACCTGGACGGCGACGCTCCGGCCTCGCGCCTCGCGAGCATGCAGCGCGAGAACGCGACGCTGCGAGCCGACCTCGCGCGCGTGCGCACGGAACTCGAGCTCGAGCGCTCGGCGCACGCGGCCATGGCGGGACAGGTGGCGGAACTGAACGAACGCGCGGGCCAGCTCAAGGCCCAGGTCGACTTTTTCAACACGCAGACTGGCCGTTCGGGCAAGCCCCGCTGACGGCCCGCATCCATCGAGGGGAAACCGATGTTCCGCAAGAAGAAACCACATGCGTCGATCGAGGTCGGACGCCTGTCGAGCCTGGTTGCCGCTGGCGTCGAGATCGTCGGCGACGTCGTCGTGACCGACGGCGTGCGCGTCGACGGCCAGGTCTCCGGCAGCGTCCTGTCGAAGCAGGGCGCCAAGGCGCTGCTCGTGCTGAGCGAGAAGGGGCGCATCGACGGCAACGTGCAGGTTCACGACGCGGTCATCAACGGCACGATCTGCGGCGACCTCGAGGTGGAGCACTTCCTCGAGCTGCAGCCGAAGGCGCGTGTGACCGGCAATATCAGGTACCGGACCCTGCAGATGGAGTGCGGCGCGCAGGTCGAGGGGCGCCTCGAGTGCATCGCGGACCGGTCCGAGCCGCGAGCCGATGCGCGGCCCGTCGACGAGCGCCCGGCGACCCCGAGCAACGTCGTGTCGCTACCCAAGGCCGCGGAGTCCTGACTTAGCGGCGCAGGCGCGCGCTGGTCCGCTTCATGAACGTGACGTGCGTGCCGTCGCGTGCCGCATCGGAGGCGTCGGCACCGGCCTGCAGCTGCCGGTAAGTGCCGTCCGGCTGCATCTGCCACGCGTTGCGCTGGTCCTCGAGCTGCACCTGCAGGATCTCCCACAGCCGCTCGCGCAGCGGGCGCGCATCGACCGGCGCGATCGCCTCGACGCGGCGTGACAGGTTGCGATCCATCCAGTCGGCCGAGCCGATGAAGAACTCGCCGTCGAGCGGGTCCTCGCGGCCGTTCGCGAAATGGAACACGCGCGCGTGCTCGAGGAAGCGGCCGACGATCGAGCGGACGCGGACGTTGTCGGTCCAGCCGGGGACGCCAGGGCGCAGGCAACAGAATCCGCGCACGATCAGGTCGATGCGGCACGCCCGCCTGCGATGCCTGCGCGAGCGCCTCGCAGACCGGCAGGTCCTCGAGCTGGTTGACCTTGGCGACGATGCGCGCCGGCCGCCCTGCCTGTGCGTTCGCGGTCTCGCGCGCGATCAGCTCCAGGAAGCGCTCGCGCATGTTGATCGGCGCGACCAGCAGGCGTGCGAACGTCGGGCGACCGCGAGTACCCCGTCAGGTAGTGGAACAGGTTGACCACGTCGCGCGTCAGCGTCGGGTCGCACGTGAAGAGTCCGACGTCCGTGTACATGCGCGCCGTCTTGACGTGGTAGTTGCCGGTGCCGATGTGCGCGTAGCAGCGGAGGCCGTCGCCCTCGCGCCGCACCACGAGCGCGAGCTTGGTGTGAGTCTTGAGGCCCCGCATGCCGTAGATCACGTGGTCGCCGGCCTTCTGCAGCTCGTTGGCCCAGTGCAGGTTGCGCTCCTCGTCGAAGCGCGCCTTCAGCTCGACGATGCAGGCGACCTGCTTGCCGGTCTCGGCGGCCTTGATCAGCGAGCGCACGAACGGCGTGTCGTCGCCGAGCCGATACACCGTCATCTTGACGGTCGTCGTCGCCGCGTCGTCCGCCGCGTCGCGGATGAACCGCTCGACGGTCGCGTCGAAGCTCTCGTACGGGTGATGCACCAGCACGTCGCCCGCGCGGATCACCGCGAAGAGGTCGGCGTCCTCGTCGAGCCCGAGCGGGATCATCGGCGTCCACGGCCGGTCGCGCAGTTGCGGGACCTTCAGCTCGGCGATCTCGAACAGCGTCGTGTAGTCGAGCGGCCCGGGCAGCTCGTAGACGTCGTCCTCGCGCAGGTCGAAGCGGCTCACGAGGCCGTCGCGCACCTCGGGTCGCGGCGACTCGCTGAACTCGAGCCGCACGACGGGCTGGAAGCGGCGCTGGCGCAACTGTTCCTCGATCATCTCGCGCAGGCTGTTGTCGGTGTCCTCCTCGAGCGCGACGTCGGCGTTGCGCGAGACGCGGAACAGCGTCGCGTGCTCGATCACGGCGCCCGGGAACAGCTTGTGGCCGTTGTGCCGCACGAGGTCCTGCAGCGACACGAAGCAGCGCACGCCCTCGCCCGCCCCCTTGCGGAGCCGCACCCATTGCGGGATGCGGTTCGGGACCTTGACGCGCACGCTCAGCCGTTCTTCCGTGACCGGGTCGTGCAGCATGAAGCCCCACGACGTGGAGAGGTTGGACATGAACGGGAACGGGTGCGACGGATCGAGGCTGAGCGGGGTCAGCGCGGGCGATACGTGGGTGTCGAAGTAGTCGGAGGCCTCCCGCCGCTGCACCTCGGTCAATTCCTCCCACGCCGCAAGCCGGATACCGTGCTCGGCGAGAAGCGGCCGCAGGTTCGCAAACACCTGCGCCTGCTCGAGCAGCATCGGCGCCAGTGCCTTGTGCAACGTCGCGACGTGCGCGTTGAACTCCTCGATCGTGGCGGGGTTGTCGCTCGCATAGGCGCGCGTGCGCATCGCCCCGACGCGCTTCATGAAGAACTCGTCGAGGTTCGACGTGAAGATGGCCAGGAACTTGAGCCGCTCGAGCAGCGGCGTGCGCGCGTCGAGCGCCTGGCTCAGGACCCGGCGGTTGAAGTCGAGCCAGCTCAGGTCGCGGTCCATCCAGACGGCCCGGAGAAACGCCTGCTGCCGGGTGTGTTCCTGTTCCCGGGCCTGGGTATTCGCATCCTCGGGCGCGTCCGGGGACGCTGCGCGAAGTTCGGGCGATCCTCCCATCCTCAGCGCCGACTCTGACCTCGAAGAGGCAGCGCGGGCCTGCGCCGGGATGCGCGACGGGCGGCGCCTGGGCTTCTCGTTCATGGGTATTACTGGGTACCGTTCATGTCGTGCATTGCGTCACTGGCGCTGGCGGGCGGCCACGGCCTCGATTTCAACCAGGGCCCCGGGGACGGGGAGGCCGACCACCTGCACCGTCGTACGCGTCGGCAGCTTGCCCTGGGTGCCTGCGCCGAACACTCTAGAGTACGCCTTCATGAGGCCCGCAAAATCCATCGTGCCGCCCTTGCCCGGATCGCCGACCAGGAACACGTTCATCTTCACGACATCCGCCATCGTGAGACCGGACGCAGCCAGCTCCCGCGCGAGCTTGCCGAGCACGCTGGCGGCCTGCGTCTCCGTGTCGCCCAGCCGTTCGATGCTGCCCGCGGGCGCGTCCGGCTTGACGACGTCGGCGAGCGTGCCGCTCAGGAAGACGAGTTCGGTGCTCGGCGGGACGACGATGCTGCTTGCGATCGGGAAGTCACCGCCCTGGCGTCGCACGATGTCCTCGGCGTGGACCATCGCCGCACTGCCCACGGCGCCAAGCAGCAGCACGACGGCGCCGATGGCAGAAAGACGCGCAGGGGACAGCTTCGTCATGACAGGCTCCTTGTCGTCAACGGGGTCCGGCTCCAGGCCGGACTCCATGTTGGCAGAGCCAGACCCCGCGTGGAAATGTGCGTGGCATGGCCTTTAGACGCAGTCCATACTTTGGCGAAATGACAAGCAGGGGTGGATGCATGGATCCGACCGCAACCTCTCGACGCGAGTTCCTGCAAGGTGCCGGTGGCGCCCTCGGCCTGGCATGGCTGGCAGCCCAGTGGCCGCAGGTCGCGGCCGCGGCGCAGCACGCGCATGCCGCGGCCAGCGCGGACACTGCGGACCGCACCCGGTTCAAGCTGCTGACGCCCGTCCAGGCGCGCGACGTCGACGCGATCGCGGCGCAGATCGTGCCGAGCGGCGCCACGCCCGGCGCGCGCGAAGCCGGCGTCGTCTACTTCATCGACCACATCCACACGGGGTTGTGGGCGGACGGCGCGCAACCCTTCCTCGCGGGGCTCGCGTCGTTCCAGGCGGCATGTGCGAAGCACCATCCCGGCAACGCGCAATTTGCCGACCTGCCGGCGGACGAGCAACTTGCCTACCTGCAGCACGTCGAGCGCACGCCGTTCTTCGGCCAGATGCGATTCCTGACGGTGCTCGGGCTGCTGGCCCTGCCCTCCTACGGCGGCAACGCCAACAAGGCCGGCTGGAAGCTGGTCGGCTTCGTCGACCAGCACATCTGGGATCCGCCGTTCGGCTACTACGACAAGGACTACCCCGGCTTCGCGCCCTATGCGAAGCGGGAGGCGCAGTCGTGAGGACGCGCACGTTCAAGCCGGACCACACCGTCGATTTCGTGGTCGTGGGCTCGGGCGCGGCCGGCGGCGTGATGGCGCGCGAACTGTCGCAGGCCGGCTTCGAGGTGCTGGTGCTGGAGCAGGGCCCGCGCTTCACGGCCGCAGACTTCAGTCACGACGAACTCGACTACTGGTTCAACGGCGCGCTCACCAACAAGCTCGACACCAACCCGCAGACGTTTCGCAAGTCGCCGCAGGACATCGCGCAGCGCGTGACGGACTTCCCGGCGGCGTGGTACGCGCCGATGGTGGGCGGCAGCAGCAACCATTTCACGGCGAACTACTGGCGCTTCCACGAAGTCGACTTCAAGGAACGCACGCTGCTCGGCGCGATCCCCGGCACGACGTTCGCCGACTGGCCCGATCGACTACGCCGAGCTCGAGCCGTACTACACGAAGGTCGAGTGGGAAGTGGGTGTCTCGGGTCTCGCCGGCGCGAGCCCGTTCGATCCGCCGCGCAGCAAGCCGTACCCGATGCCGCCGCTGCCCGTGAAATCCTCGGGCGTGCTGCTCGAGCGCGGCGCGCGCAAGCTCGGCCTGCACCCGTTCCCGGCGCCGATGGCGATCGCCTCGGAGCCGTACCGCGGCCGCGCGGCGTGCGCGCACTGCGGATTCTGCATCGGCTTCGGCTGCGAGATGCGGGCCAAGTCGTCGACGCTCTACACGATGATCCCCGAAGCCGAGGCGACCGGCCGTTGCGAGGTGCGCAGCGACTGTTACGTCGGCAACATCGAGATGAACGCGGCCGGACGCACGACCGGCGTCACGTACTTCGACCTGGACAAGCGCGAGCACTTCCAGCGGGCACGCGCGGTCGTCGTGTGCGCCAACGGCGCGGAATCCGCGCGGTTGCTGCTGATGTCGGCCAACGCGAAGTTTCCCGACGGGCTCGCGAACTCGAGCGGCATGGTCGGGCGCAACCTGATGTTCAACATGTACGCGGAGGTCAACGCGATCTTCGAGCACGAGCTGAACGAGTTCAAGAGCGCACAGGTGACGCGCATCGTGCACGACTACTACGACAACGACCCGAAGCGCGGCTTCTACGGCGGCGGCGGATTCGACGCGCGCATCGGCCCGATGCCGATCGCGTGGTCGCTGTTCGCGCCGCCGCCCGGCCGCACCTGGGGCGCCGGCTTCAAGTCGCTGCTCGAGGCGCTGCCGCGCGCAATGATGGTGGCGACGCACTCGACCTCGTTGCCGGTCGAGTCGAATCGCATCGACCTCGATCCGGACCTGAAGGACGCCTGGGGCCTGCCGGCGCTGCGCATGACCTACCGGGACCACCCGGACGACATCGCGATGGCCCGGTTCCTGCAGGACCGGGGCCTCGAGGTCATGCAGGCTGCGGGCGCGCTCGAGGCCTGGAAGCAGCCGGTGAACGACGCAGCCGGCTCACCGCACCTGCTCGGCACGGCACGCATGGGTAACGATCCGAAGACGTCGGTGATCGACAAGAATCACCGCACGCACGACATCCCGAACCTGTTCGTGTGCGACGGCTCGAGCTTCGTGACGTCGGGACGCGGGCAACCGACGATGACGATCCAGGCCCTCGCGTTCCGCGCAGCCGAGCACATCGCCCGGTTCGCGAAACGCGGGGAGATCTGACGGCGCTGGTTCACGCGGCCCGATCGAACTGCTGCAGCATCCACCGCGTGAGCGTCAGTTCGCGGCGTTGTCGTCCGACCCGGGCGTGACGAGCGACGAACTAGCGATCGTCCAGCGCCGCGCGCCAGTTCTTGGCGCTGCCAAGGTCGAGCACCGCGGCGATCGTCTTCAAGGCCGCGCGCTCGGCCTCGTGGCGCGCCGGCCGCAACCCGAGCAGGCCGCCGGCGGCATCCGCGACGTCCTGGCACCACGCGAGCAGCAGCTGCTCGTCGTCCGCGCCGAAGTCCCTGGCAATCGACTCACGGCTGCGGCCGAGTTCGTTCAGGACCTTGAGGTCGGCCTTCAATTGCGCCTTCGACGGAGCCTCGCTCAGCCAGCGCTCGAGCGCTTCCGCCCCGCCGTTGTCGAGCAGGCCCTTCTCGCGCGCGATGCGCAGGATCACGGTGCGCTCGGGACCTTGCACCTTGCCGTCTGCCCAGGCGACGTAGACGAGCGGCAGCAGCATCACGACCCGGTAGGCTTCGCGGGGGACCTTCAGGTCGGCGAGCCAGTCATCGATGTTCATGCTCGAGTCTCTCCGTGACCGGAAGACCACGCGGGGCTTCCGCTGCATCCGTTGATCGATCGACCCGGCGTTTATAGCCCGAACGCGCGGTCCCTGTCGAACGGCCGGCCGCCATGCCGAGTTCACCAAGACGACGCTGATCGGGGGTGTGCTGATCGTGCTGCCGCTCTACCTGACGATCCTGCTGCTGGCCACGACGGTGAAGGGACCGCTCGCGCTGCTCTCCACCGTTACCGCGCAGATCCCGGTGCAGGTCGAGTGGCGGGCCCTGATCGCGATACTGATCCTGGTCGTCGCCTGTTTCGTCGCGGGCGCGAGCACCGACGAGACCTTCGAGGTCGCGCTCGTCGAGATCGAGGATGCCCTGGTGCCGGCCTTCATCGTCGAGGAACTCGCGGACGGCTCGTACACGGTATTCGTGCCGTCGTTGCCGACCCTGGCCGCGGGCGCGGGCGACCTCGTCCAGGCCTTACAGCGGCCGAAGCTCCCCGACGTCAACTTATCTGCGCGGAACGGACTCGCGACCCCGGGGCCATATCAGAATTCCCAGGCGACGCCAAGCGAGGGCACGAGCGGCAGCGACTTCACGACGGCGACGTCCAGGAACGGCGAGCCGGGTTCCTCGGTCTCGACCTGGTACTCGGTGCAGCAGTCGTTGCGACGATTGGCGACGTTGCTGACTTCGAGGAAGACCGTGAGTTGCTGGCGCGACTCGAACCGGAACTTGCGCGCCACCCTCGCGTCGAGCCGGGCGTAATCGTCGAGCCGGTCGTCGTTGCGCGGACCCACCGCGACCAGCGGAAACGGCTCGAGCGTTGCGAGTTCGACGGCCGTCGCCGGCCAGCCACTGTGCCAGGCAGCGGCGAGGCTGAACTCCCACTTCGAGCCCCGGTGCGCGGCACCGGCGCTCACGTAATGCGCCTGGTCCCAGCTGCGATGGATGGACTCGCCCGCGACGCGATCCTGCACGCTCGACAGGCTGTAGCTCAGCCACGCGGAGCGCGCTCCGCCGGGCTCGTAGTCCAGCGTGAACTCGGCGCCCGTGGCGATCGCCGACGCGGGTGCGATCCGGATGCGATCGGGCTTGATCTCGGGCAACACGACGAGCGGATTGAGCAGGTTCTCGTAGCGTGGGCGCAGCCGGTCGTAGTCCTTGCGGTACGCCTCGACGCGCAACTGCCACTCCGGCGCGAGACGTTGCTCGATGCTCGCGACCCAGTGCTCCGCGCGCTGCACCCGGGAGAATTCGGTCTCGCCATCGGGGACCGGCAACTCGTCGATCGATTGTGCCTGGAGGTAATGGCCCCACCCGGCACGCAGGCGGGTATTCGCGCCGGCCTGCCACAACACGCCGAGCCGCGGGCTCAACCAGTCGCTGCCTGTCGGGCTCAACGTTTCCCGATCCCACCGCAGCCCCACCTCGGCCGTGACCGACGGCGCCGCTGCGATGCGCGCGTTGGCGTAAGCAGCCAACTGGTCGCCCTGCGGGCGCAACGCCAGGTCCCGCGCGAGGTCCGGTTCCGTCGGCGCCCCGGGCGTCAGGAACAACAGTTCGAATTCGGCCTCGTCCTCGAAATCGTAGCGACCGCTCGAACGACGCCACTCCGCGCCGGCCTCGATCACGGTCGCCGATCCCAGGTTCCACCACGCGTCAGCCTGCAGCGCATCGATCGTGAAGTGACGCCGGTCGCGCAGCGTGCCGCTCCCGACCCCGGGCAGATCCGCGCTGCCCTCGCGCGCGTGGTCGAGAGTTGCGCGCGACAGCTGTACGCGTCCTGCCGCCGCATCCCAGCGATTCACGTCCAGTCGCAGCCAGAGGTACTCGTCGCGATAGGTCGCCGTCGCGACTTCTTCCTCGTCGCGGTCGGAGACCTCCAGGTCGTCGTCGAACACGAGCACGCTGCCCGCGAGCAGCAGGCCATCGCCTATCCGGTGCTCGAGGTGGGCATAAAGATCGGAGAAGTTCGGCTGCCCGAGGTTCGTGTCCGAAACGTCGAGCACGAGGTCGAGATTGCCGCGGCGCGCTGCGGCGAGCCAGCGGCCTGCATCCGAGTCGAACGAGCCGCCGACGAGG
This sequence comes from uncultured Gammaproteobacteria bacterium, assembly GCA_963786705.1. Classification (GTDB taxonomy): domain Bacteria; phylum Pseudomonadota; class Gammaproteobacteria; order Steroidobacterales; family Steroidobacteraceae; genus RPQJ01. The sequence goes on along the minus strand of CAWBAG010000028.1, from coordinate 118,097 downwards.
CCGCCCAGGTTGAAGAAGCTGGCCGTCAGCTGGCCCTGCAATTGCTCGGCAGGAACGATCGGCACGACGTCGATCACGCTGCCCATGCGGTCGCCGTAGGCGACGGGAAATCCTGCCGTGTAGACGTTGAGCCCGCTGACGAGACCGGGATCGATGCTGCTGAAGAGGCTCTGGAAGTCCTTCAGGTGGAACGCGTTGTACAGGCGCAGGCCGTCGAAGCGCACCAGCGTCTCGTCGGCAACGCCGCCCCGGATATTGGGCTTGCTGGTGAAGTCCTGGCGGGCCACGCCGGGCAGGCGCGCGACGGAGCGCAACGGATCGTCGCCGAGTTCCGGGACGAGGGCGATGTCGGCTGCCGACAATTCCGCCACGGGATACAGGGGCCCGACCGTGAGGCGGTAGCGGCTGGCGCTCACGATGATCTCGTCGAGTGCACCCGCCGTTGCATCGTGGCCTGGCGCCAGCGGTGCGGCCGGCGGGCGCACGACGGGGTCACGCACCAGCAGCAAGGTACCGGACGGCCCCTCGACCACTGCCAGCCCGAATTCGCGGACCATCGCCTCGAGCCGTGCCCGGGCATCTGCACCGGCAGGTTCCGTGGCGATCCTCATTCCCGGCTTGACGAGATCGCTGCTGTAGACGATCGCGAGGCCTTGCGCCTGCAGTCCCTCGAGCGCGCGCTCGAGTTCCAGGCCGGCATACGCCCCATCGCCGGCCGCGGCACACGCTGACGCCAGGGCCAGCAACCCGCCCAGCACCCCACGGCGCCGGCGTGGCCGCCGGCCAGCACCGGCATCCGTGTTCGGCTCCGTCCGCGGAATCACGACTCGGGCCCGTGCGCTCAGTTGGAGCGGACTTCGATTGTACCGTCCGGCAGGATCTCGTACGTGAGGTCGGTCGTCGCGAGCATCACGCGCAACGCCTCGAGCGGCGCCAGCGAGCCGATCGGACCGTGCAGGATCACCGTCGCCGCTTTCTGCTCCACTTGCGGGTCCGCGAACAGCACTGGCCGGCCGGTCGCGCGCGACACCCATTCCAGCAGCGCCGTGGCCGGCTGGCCGTCGAAGTCCGGCACCGGCGTCATCGTCTCGGCCCAGGCCCACTCGTTGCCGTCGTGCCCGATGTTCCTGCGCGTCATGCTGCCGCCCAGGTCGATCGTCAGTTGTTCGCCCGCGGCCGCCGTGACGTCGCCGGAGGCGCGCTGCAGCGACACGCGACCTTCCCGGACCCGCAGCCGCAGCACGTCGTTCGTATAGCGCACTTCGAACTGCGTGCCGAGGTCGCGGGCCACACCCATCGGCGTGTCGATGCCGATTCCACGCGAGTTGCGAGGGCCCGTGTCCGCATAGACGGCGCCTCGTCGCAGGCGCACCGCATCCGGCGCGCGCAGCTCGATTTCCGTCAACGTGGCGATGCGCAGCGATACGTCGCCTTCGAGCCTGAGGTCGGCGCGGCCGGTTGGGCCGGTCCGCAGCCGCGTCCCGGCGCGCAGCCCGCTGCCGGCGTCCGTGAGCGGCCACCAGGCATCGGCTCCGGCCAGCCGAGCTTCCACGTCGCCGCCGAGACGTTCGACCAGCGCGACTTCGGTCGCCGTCATCGCGCGGTAGATCGGGCGCAGCAGCGCGAGCCCCGTCGCAAGCAGGACCAAGGTCGCGGCGATTCCGGCACCCGTTCGCCAGTAGCGCCGGCGCTTAACCTTGCGGTGCCAGGTGGCTTCGGCGGCGGCGAGCACCGCCCGATAGGCGTCGGCCGGCGGCTCGGCGCGACGCCCGGCCGTGCGGATCAGCGTCTCGACCAGGTCGCCATCGAACCCGTGTGCACGATCGGACGTCATGTCATGTTCGCTCCATCAGCTCCGCCCCGGCGGCTCGAGTCCGTCTGGCGTGCCCGCCATTGCAGTGATTGCCTCACGGAACGCCTCGCGTGCGCGGGTCAGCAGCGACTCGGCTGCCTTGTCGCTGACCCCGAGCCGCGCGGCGATGTGCCTGACCGACTGGTCGTCCACGTACTTCCACTCGAGGACCTCGCTGTAGCGCTCGGGCAGCGCGTCCACCGTGGCCTGCACCAGCCGGTCGATGTCCGAACGCCATGCCCGCACGTCCGGCTGCTCCGCGAGCGGTGCCGCCAGCGTCTCCAGCACCGCGCGCACGTCCGGGAGGTCCTCGAGCGGCACGATGACCCGACGCTCGCGACGCGTGCGGCGCGCGTAATCCAGCAGCGCGTTGCGGCAGACCTGGTAGAACCACGTGTAGAGCGCCGCCTCGCCCCGGTAGGTGTCGAGCCGCTCGATGCCCCGGCAGAACGCCTGCTGCACGACGTCGCGGGCCGCTTCGTGGTCACCGTCGAGCCGGGCGAGCGCGTAACGGTACAGTCGCGGAAAGAAGCGATCGAACACCGAGCGGAACGCCGCCGCGTCGCCCGACAGGATGCGTCTGGCCACGGCCAGGTCCGAATGCACTGCCTGCGTCACGGTCCGTCCCACCTCGCGCGCGCATCGCCGCTTCAAGCTTAGACGCCCGCGCGCAACGAATCCTTCGGCTGACGACGCCCGGCGGGCGTCCAGGGCCCACGGCACCGAGGATGCGCGAAGGATTCAGCCCCGGGTGGCGTCTAACTACGGGCAGCAACCTCGACTATACGGAGATTCGCCATGCCCGAACCCACACCTGCGTCCAGCGGCACCCGGCCCCTGGCCCTCGTGATCACTATCGGCGCGTTCCTCGTGGCCGGCGTCGCAATGACGACGGAATCGAACGCCACGGAACCGCAAGGCGCCTGCGCGACGACGTCGCACGCCGGTCTCAATGCCTGCAACCACGAAGCAAGTGACGACTACTGGATTGCCGTCGGCGTCTGCGCAAACCTCGGCGATCCCGCGCGGCGCCCGCGGTGCCGGCAGGAGGCGCTCTCAGCGAAGACGGACGCGGTGGAGGAATGCCAGGAGGTCTTCGAGGCCAGGCAGGAGGTCTGCGAGGCACTCGGCCAGGCACCGTACGATCCGCAGATCGATCCGAAGCGCTTTGTGGACCCCGACCACATCGGTGGAGCCGTCGCGGTCAATCCGCTCCTGCCCTTGCGACCCGGCACGCGCTACGAGTATGTCGGCCGGCAAGCCGGTGAGAGGGTGGTCGTGGACGTGACCTACGACACTATCGAGATCGCCGGTGTCACGTGCCGGATCGTGCGCGACGTCGTCACCGACCTGGAATCCGGCGAGTTGATCGAGGACACGGACGACTACTTCGCCCAGGACGTGGACGGCAACGTGTGGTACTTCGGCGAGATCTCGCGCAACTACGAGGACGGCGTGCTCACCGACCTCGAAGGCTCCTGGCGCGCGGGTGAGGACGGCGCCAAGGCCGGCATCCTCATGAAGGCTGTACCTGAGGTTGGGGACGTGTACCGGCAGGAGTTCCTGCTCGGCGAGGCGGAGGACCTGGCGGAGGTGCTGAACCTGCGTGGGAACGCGAACTCGCCGTACACGCCTTGCTCGAACTCGTGCCTCGTGACCGGGGAGTTCACGCCGCTGGAACCGGATGGCTTCGAGAAGAAGTTCTACAAGCCCGGCGTCGGCATGATCCTCGCCGTGGATCCCGAGGACGGGGACCGCGAAGCCCTGGTGCGCGTGTCGAGTTTCTGAGGGGGCACACCATGCCAGAGTGGGCCAACCCGGCCGCTGCCAGCGGGCGGGTGACGATTGTGTGAATCCAACATGGTGTATCCTGCGAATGTCACGCACAAATGGGCTACACCGGCGGCGCCGGGCCGAACAGGGCGACCCCACCCCCCTAGCTCTGTCGGCCCGGCGACGTCGGTTCCTGCGTGTCGGGACGCCGTCGCGTCGACACGGCAAGACGGTCTTTACGCCGCCGGTTCGCACCTGCCACATCGCTGCGCTCATGTCCGGACGCGACTTGCGCCGCGTGCCCCGCAATTCCACCTCGGAGCTCCCGCCCGCGGACTGCATTAACGATGACTGGGGCCGAAAACGCATGGGTCGACGAGGTGTTGAGTTTCTGGTTCCAGGAACTGGGGGAAACCAGCTGGTTCGCGCGCGACGACGCAGTGGACGAGCGGATCCGTAGCCGCTTCCTTGCCCTGCACGAACGAGTCGTCAAGGGACAGGATTGCGACGCATCGACTCCGAGGTCAATGCTTGCCGCCGTGCTCGTCCTCGACCAGTTCTCTCGCAACCTCTTTCGCGGGACTCAGCGAGCGTTTGCAGCCGATCCCCTGGCGCGCCGGCTGGCGACGCAGGCCATCGCACGGGGTTTCGACTCCGCGATGACGATCGAGGAAAGGCTGTTCCTTTACCTGCCCTTCGAGCACAGCGAGGACAACGCGGACCAGACGCTTGCCGTGGACTTGATGGGGCGCCTCGGCCGAGACGACTGGACGCGTTATGCCGAAGCGCACAAGGCGATCATCGATCGATTCGCAAGATTCCCTCATCGCAACATCGCGCTGGGTCGACCGTCGACGGAGGAGGAACTCGCGTTCCTGGAGGGGCCGGGCTCGTCGTTCTGATCGGTGACTCGCTGACGAAGGAGTTCCCGTCGCCCTTAGGAACGAACGGAGAGTAGTCGTCCCTTACCAGACTCGTCGCAATGTCATGACAGCGTGCCTCTCCGTCCGCACGCGACGAATGCCGGATCACCAGCCAGTTCTTGTCGCTCGAGGACGCGGGGCGCAAGATCGAAGCGTGGCGGGCCGACAGGTTGACCAGAACTCCAGCCCGGAACCGGACTGATCGACTATCACGACGCACCGACGACGAAGAGGAGATTCGCCATGGGGAGTAACGGACGACTCGCGTATGTCACCGGCGGCATGGGTGGCATCGGTACGGCCATCAGCCGGCGGCTCTGCCGCGATGGCTTTCGCGTCGTCGCCGGCTGCGGACCCGGTTCCACGCGCAAGGACCAGTGGCTCGAGCAGATGCGGACCGACGGACTCCCGGTCTTCGCTTCGGTCGGAGACGTCTCGGACTGGGATTCGACCAAGGCCGCGTTCGACCGTGTGAAGGCCGAGCACGGGCCCATCGACGTGCTCGTCAACAACGCGGGCGTCACTCGCGACGGCATGTTTCGCAAGATGACCTCCGACCAGTGGCACGTCGTCATCGAGACGAACTTGAACAGCCTGTTCCACGTCACGAAGCAGGTCATCGACGACATGATGGATCGCGGCTGGGGCCGCATCATCAACATCTCGTCGGTAAACGGCCAGAAAGGCCAGTTCGGCCAATCCAATTACTCCACGGCCAAGGCCGGTATCCACGGCTTCACCATGGCACTCGCGCAGGAAGTGGCCGCGAAGGGCGTGACCGTCAACACGGTGTCGCCGGGTTACATCGGCACGGACATGGTTCGCGCGGTGAAGCCGGAAGTGCTCGAGAAGATCGTGGCCACGATCCCGGTCAAGCGCCTCGGCGAGCCCGACGAGATCGCGTCAATCATCGCGTGGATCGCGTCGGACGAGTCGGGCTTCGCGACGGGGGCGGACTTTTCGCTGAACGGCGGCCTGCACATGAGCTGAGGCGCGCCGGGCGCAATGGAATCAAGGGACGCGGCATTCGCGGCCAGGTGGAATGTCACCGGCTGTCGGTTGCCGTATTGCGCTGCGAACTCTGGCACGGATAATGCTACTCATGCGTCCGCACCCGGCGCACGCGCGTCAGTGACGCTCGCGATCATGCATGGAGGCCTGAATGATGAGCACTCCGCCTGATGACTACTTGGCGGATGACGATCTGGACATCACGGCCAAACTGCCGATCTTGAGCTCTGCGGACATCGTTGCCGCGCCGCCCGGTGTGGACGCCACGGGAAAGTACCGGACGCAGCTGGACACGACCGCCGCGTTGAGCGTCGATGCGGGCGAGCACTGGGACCTGATGGATGAACTCGTCTCGGTGCGGGACCGGATCGTCAGCCTGGAAGCCGCGCTGGCGGATACCGAGATAAAGCTCACCCAGCTGCATGCACGCCATGAATCCCTGCAGCGGCACCATGCCGAGTTGCTGTTCCACGGCCAGGAAGTGTCGCGGGATCGTGACCGCCTCGCCGAGGAACGCCTGCTATGGCTGGCAAGCCGGCAACAGCTGCAGGATCAGCTGGAGCAGCAACGCGTCGAGACGAGCGCCGCACTGCTGGATCTGCAGCAGTCTCTTGAACAGCAACAGCGTGCTGGTGGTGAACTGCATCGGCAGCTGACGGAGCAGCGCGCCGACGCAGAGCAGTTGCGCCAGCAGCATGCGCACGAGATCAGTGGCCTGACCCGGCAACTGGAGGAGCAACGGCAGCGTGGCGAAGCGCTGCACACGGAGTTGCTGGCCGCGCAGCAGCGGTTCGCAGAGCAGCATGCTTCGGCTGCCGCACTGGCGCGCAGCATGGCGCGGGACCTGCTCGAAAAAGACGATTTGCAGCGCTCGCTCGAGGCTCGTGAGCAGCGCATTGCCGCGCTGGAAAGCCGGCTCAGCGATACGTCGGCGCAGCTGGCCAGTGCACTCGCGAATGGCGAAGCGCTGGTGCAGAGCGTGGCCGTACACCAGCAGGAAATCAGCGAAAGAGCGCGACAGGCGGCCGAGCTGCAGCGTGATCTGACGCTGGCCGTCGAGCGTATCGAGCGCCTGGTCAACCAGGTTGAAACCGAAACTGCGCATTGGCGCTCTGCGGAGCAGGACAAGGAGCGCCTGCGCCAGACGGTTGCCACCGAACGTGAGGCGCTTGAGAACGCGCGCCGTGAGCTGTCGGAACGCCAGGCGGAAATCGGCGCCTTGCAGGACAAACTCAGCCGCGCCGTGATCGAGAATGACCAGTTGAGTCAACAGCTCGCCGAGCGCAACGCCTCCCTGAATGCGCGTCAGGAGGTAATCGCCAGCCAGGATCGGGAGTTGCTGGTACTGCAGCAAGCGCAGGCCACCCTGTTGCAGCGTGAAGCAACGCTGCTGGACAGCGTGACAGCGTTGCGTGACGAGCTGCGGCTGGCGCAAGGCGCGTTGCAGGAGCAGGTTGAATTGCTTGCCTCCAATGCCCGTTCACTGGACGTCGAACGCGAGCAGCGTCACCAGCTGAGCGACGAGGTGGAGGTATTGCGTCAGCAGCTGGAGCAATTGCAATGGCAGCTGCAGCAGCGTGACCAGTTGACGCTGGAGCAGGCACGCGAGCTGGATGGGGTCAACAGCACCAACCAGGAGTTGACCGAGCAGATCAGGCATCGTGAGCAGACCGTGGTGGTGCAGTCCGAGCGCATTGCCGAACTGTCTGCCGCCCTGCAACGCCTGCAGGATGCGAGCGCGCGCCAGGACGAAATGCTGCAGCAGGCGCAACGGGAACTGGCAGCCAAGCGCCTTGAGCAGGGCGCCAGCGCCCGGCAGGTCGAGGCTCTGCAGGTCGAGTTGCACCAGCATGTCGAGGCGATGCAGGCCATTCGTCGCGACATCCATCAGGTGGCGTTGCAGACCCGCAAGAATGAGGGCGGGACGCTGCTCATGACCCTGTCGCGGGTTGATGCCGAGGGCGTAGTGCACCTGCTCAACAAGAGCTCCATGTCGATCGGCCGTGGCCATGATTGCGACATCCGGCTTCAGTCTGGTTCGGTCAGCCGGTATCACGCCATTCTCAGGATCAGCCACGACGCAGTCATCTTCGAAGACATGGACAGCACCAATGGCTGCTACGTCAATGGCCGGCGTATCAAGCGGCAGTTGCTCAAGGATGGCGACAAGCTGGCGGTGGGCGCAGTACCGCTACGCTTTGGCATCCGCGCCACGCAGGACTGATCAGCTCCAGCGCAGCAAGGTATTGCCGAACAACCCGCCCCAGGCGGCGAGCAGACTGCGGACTCGCGCGGCACGTCGTGTTCACACGAACTCTGACGTTGCTGGTGAGCCTGGCGCATCCGCGCGATGCCCCCCTCGGCGCTCCGCGCCACCGTCGCCGCTGATCGCCCGAGAATTTTCGCGCCGGCGCCCATAGCGAGTTCTTCAACAGAATGGACCCGTCGCAGCCTGTCGTGGCTCGGGAAGGTCCCGTTCGCGAACCCCCTCGGACCTGCTACGCTCGCTCCGGTAGCAAACAAGAGAAGCGACCTGTCGTTGTCTTTTCTAGATGAGCTCAAGCGCCGTAACGTCCTGCGTATCGCCGGGCTCTACCTGGTCGGCGCGTGGCTGATCGTGCAGGTGGCAAGCACGGTGCTGCCGATGTTCGATGCACCGGCCTGGCTGCCGCGCGGCATCGTCATCGCGCTCGCGATCGGCTTCATCCCCGCGCTGGTCTTCTCCTGGGCCTTCGAGCTCACCCCCGAAGGCATGAAGCGCGAGAAGGACGTCGAGCGCGCCAGATCGATCACCCCGCAGACCGGCAGGAAGCTGGACCGGGTGATCATGGTGGTGCTGGCGCTCGCCCTCGGCTACTTCGCCTTCGACAAGTTCGTGCTGGCGCCGCAACGTGAGGCGGAGCAAACGAGCGCGGCGCGCAAGGAAGGCCGCAGCGAGGCGCTGGTCGAGTCCTACGGCGACAAGTCGATCGCGGTGCTGCCGTTCATGGACATGTCGCCGAACAAGGACCAGGAGTACTTCTCCGACGGGATCTCCGAGGAGCTGCTCAACCTGCTGGCGAAGATCCCGCAGTTGCGGGTGATCTCGCGCTCCTCGGCATTCTCGTTCAAGGGCAAGGACGTCGAGATCCCGGAGATCGCAAAGCGCTTGAACGTGGCCCACGTACTCGAGGGCTCGGTGCGAAAGGCCGGCAACCAGGTGCGCATCACCGCGCAGCTGATCGATGCACGCTCGGACACCCACCTGTGGTCGGCAGACCTACGACCGCCCGCTCGACAACATCTTCGCGGTGCAGGACGAGATCGCCGCCGCCGTGGTGGCGCAACTGAAGCTCAAGCTGCTCGGCGCGGCACCGAAGGTGAAGACCGTCGATCCCACGGCCTACGCGCTCTACCTGCAGGCCCGCCAGCTCTGGCAGCAGAGAACGCCCGAGGGATTGGAGCGATCCATCGCGCTGTACCAGCAGGCGCTCGCGATCGATGCCAACGACGCGGCGGCGTGGGCGGCCTGGCCTCGGGCTACATCAGTCAGGCCGGCGACGGCCTGCGCCCGATCGAGGAGGGCTACCGGCTGGCCCGTGAGGCCGTGGACAAGGCGCTCGCGATCGACCCGGACTACGCACCGGCCTACGGGCTGCTCGGCCGGATCGCGATGGAGTACGACGGCGATCCCGCGGCGGCGGCGCGCCATCTCGAGCATGCGCTCGCACTGGAGCCCACCAACACCGAGACCATCCGTATCGCGGCGTACCTGGCTCGAAGCCTCGGTCGCCTCGACACAGCCATTGCTCTCGGTGAATACGTAACCGCCCGCGACCCGGTGAACGCCGTCGGCTATGTGAACCTGGGCTATCAGTACTCCTACGCCGGCCGCCTGGACGCGGCGATCGAGAGCCGTCGCACCGCGCTCAGCCTGAGCCCGGACTATGGCGGCGCGGAATACCTGATCGGCGTGGCGCTGCTGCTCAAGGGCGATCCCGCCGGGGCGCTCGCGGCGATGCAGAATGAGTCCTCGGAGTCCTGGCGCCTGATCGGCCTGCCGATGGCTTGGCACGCACTCGGCAAGCAGGTCGAATCCGACGCAGCGCTCGCCGAGCTGATCCGAAGGAAGGACGAGCAGAGCTGGTCCTACAACATCGCGTACGTGATGGCCTTCCGCGGCGAGGCCGACCGTGCCTTCGAGTGGCTGGACAAGGCGGTTGCGTACCACGACACGGGCCTGACCGAAATCGCGGTCGACCCGTTGTTCGCCAATCTCCACCAGGACCCGCGCTGGTTGCCGTTCCTGCGCAAGCTCGGCAAGGCGCCGGAGCAGTTGGCCGCCATCAAGTTCGACGTGAAGCTGCCGCAGTAGCGGCCTGGCCGACGCTCCGCCGGTTTCGGTCAATTGGCGGAGAGGGTGTGCCTCGGTTCGCACGCCTCTCCATGGCGGCAAGGTACTCGCTCGACCAGGCGCTCATACGCTTCCACCTGCTTCAGGACCAACAGGGCGAAAAGCAGGCCGGATGTTGCGAATTGACTCGACCGCTAAAACAGGGCAATAGTGCGCATGTTTCGAATCAGCCAATCCGGACGTGGCTGAGGCCCGGAACAAACAGGGGCTTTCACGATGGGAACACGCACCTCAGCAATCATGGCCGCGTCGGCGCTCATGATCGGTCTCGCGCACGCCGATGCCGCGACCCGGGTCGACAATGCGACCCTTAGCAACGATTCGGACGGCACGAACTGGGCGTCCTACGGCCGGACGTTCAGCGAAAATCACTACAGCCCGCTGTCCCAGATCAACGATGGCAACATCGAGCAACTGGGCCTCGCCTGGTACTACGACCTGCCAAAGGTGATGAGCACCTTCAGCGCGCCCCTCGCGGTCGACGGCGTGCTGTATTTCGCGGTCGGCTACAGCGTCATCTACGCGATGGATGCCGTCACCGGGAAGCTGCTCTGGACTTACGATCCGAAAGCGCCGCAAGCCTCCGGCACGAAGCTGCGTGCTGGCTGGGGCATGCGGGGAATCGCGTACTGGGGCAATCGCATCTACACGGGCACGCACGACGGCCGGCTGATCGCCATCGATGCGAAATCGGGCAAGCCCGTCTGGAGCGTCATGACCATCGAGCCGAATGACGGCCGTTACCTCACGAGCCCCCCCTGGGTCTTCAACGGCAAGGTGCTCGTCGGTTTCGGAGGTGCGGACTTCCAGCCCGGACGCGGCTACGTGACCTGCTACGACGCCGCCACCGGAAAGCAGCTGTGGCGATTCTTCATCGTGCCCGACAATCCAAAGAACGGCTTCGAGGACGCTGCGATGGAGATGGCCGCGAAGACCTGGAGTGGAGAATGGTGGCGTTTTGGCGGCGCAGGCGGGCACGCATGGGGCGCAATGGCGTTTGACCCGAAGTACAACCAGGTCTACATCGGCACGGGCAACGGCACGCCGTGGAACGAAAAGATCCGCAGTCCCGGCGGCGGCGACAATCTGTTCCTCGCATCCATCGTCGCGCTCGACGCGGACACCGGGCGCTACAAGTGGCACTACCAGGTCAATCCGAGCGACGTGTGGGACTTCGATGCGAACCTCGACATGGAACTCGCCACGGTCACGATCGACGGCAAGCCGCGTGACGTGCTGATGCAGGCCTCAAAGAATGCCTTCTTCTACGTGATCGACCGCAAGACCGGGAAAGTCATCTCGGCCGAGAAGTATGCGACGGCCACGTGGGCCGACAGGATCGACCTCGCCACCGGGCGACCCGTCGAGAGTCCGGCGGCGCGCTTTCAGGACGGCAAGCCGGTCCTGCTGATCCCCGGACCGGTCGGCGCTCACAACATCCAGGCGATGTCATACAGCCCGGCGACCGGCCTGGCCTACATTCCGCAGACGGAGATGTACTACGTCTTCGCCGATCCCGAGACTGCGATCGACAAGTGGCAGCCCCATGGCGCGATGGGAGTCAACACGGGACTCGGCCGTCGCAAGCACGATTTCAAGATTCCCACGCCGACGAGCTCCCTGCTGGCGTGGGACCCCGTGCACCAGAAGCGCGTCTGGCAGGTACCGCTGTCGGCCCCCTTGAATGGCGGCACCGCGGCCACCGCCGGCAACCTCGTGTTCCAGGGACGAGTGACCGGCGAATTCGCGGCGTATGCGGCCGACACGGGCCGCAAGCTCTGGTCATTCGATGCGCAGGATGCCGGTATCGTCGCGCAACCGATCACCTACCTGGCCAAGGGAAAGCAGTACGTCACGGTAATCACCGGCTTCCGCGGCATGGGGAGCTCCAACGGCGTGACCCCCGAGTGGGATTACGAGCTGCAACAGCGCCGGGTGATGACTTTCGCGCTCGGCGCGACGCAGAAGCTGCCTCCTCCCGGGCCGCGCACGCGACCGTTCGTCGACGATCCATCTATCGTGGTCGATCCCCAGAAAGTCGCGGTCGGCGCGCGGGCCTATGGCGATCACTGCTGGCTCTGTCACGGCGTCAACTTGAACTCAGGCGGCACGGCACCCGATCTGCGCAAGTCCCGCATGGCACTCATGTTGAACGCGTTGACGCAGGTGCTGCATAACGGCAGCCTGATCGACGGCGGCATGCCCGCCTACCAGGAGTTCTCAGCCGAAGAAATCGAGGGACTGCAGCAGTACTTCGTGCAGCGTGCGCGCGAATCGGCTGCGGCCGCCCACTAGGCCGGACGGCCGCCCGGAACGATCGGTCGTCCGCGTACTGACCACGTCATGCCGGCAACTCGGTCCCGGGGACTGGCGCCGAAGTCGATTTTTCGACGGCTTGGGCGCATCGCGAGCGAGCGTTTTCCAACCGATCGCCGGTCGCTCGCCCTCGGCGGCACCGAGCGGAACAGCCCCTCGTAGTGAGTCGGGCATGCGGCCCGCTTCCTGCGGGCTGACAGGCGCACGGCGGTCCGTGACGAACAAGCCGTAATCCTGGGTCGTGTCGTATCGGTGACAAGGCAGCGCTAAGTAATTTATCGAATAGCAGAAGTCGCGGTGGAGGCACAGGGTCTGACGAAACTCGGAATGCGTCGGGTGTTACCGTGAACACGAAACTTCCGCTCTTTGTAGTTGCCACTTGCGCCGCGCTGATTCTCGCAGGCACCACAGCATGCGCTCGTGAAGCAGCAGCGGTGAGCTATCAGAAAGACGTCGCGCCGATCCTCCAGAAGCACTGCGCCGCTTGCCACGTTCCTGGCAAGCCCGGCCATGCCGCGAGCGGCTTCGACGTGCGGAGCTACGACTCGCTGATGAAGGGGACGCGCTTCGGACCGGTCGTACTGCCCGGTGACCCCTTGACCAGCGTGCTCGTGATGCTGATCGAAGGGCGCGCCGATCCGTCCATCAAGATGCCGCACGGCGGTGTGGCCCCATTGACGGACACCGAGATCAAGACCATCCGCGCCTGGGTGCAGCAGGGCGCAAAGAATGACTAGCTGTATTGGCAGGGGACCAGCCCGATCGGCGCGGAGAACTGCCGCGCATTGGCAAACTGCCGCGCATCGCCGAGTTCGACCGCCAGAGCGCTGGCGGTGATGGGCCCAATCCATCGAGTCACTGAGTCTCGCCGGACCTCGTGCACCCCAGCCCCGTGTCCGGGTATCGTCCCGCGGATGCGCAACCCCATATCTGTACGGCTGCTCGCCGCGCGACTGGTTGTGCTGGACGGTGGGCGCGCTGCGCTCGCAGTGCGACTCGGGACGGACTTGCCCGCCGACGCGCCTTTCAATGACTGGACCAACTACCGCATCATGTTCGAGGACTTCGCGAACGGTGATGTGGGCAACGATCGCGCGGGCCTCCGGCGCTGGGTGCGCCCCAATTGCGCGGGAGGCGACCTGCAAGGCGTATCTCGCCAATCGCACGGTGCTCCGCGGTGCTTCTCAAGTAGATCAGGGTGCTTCCTTTGCCGCATCGAACCTGGGACCCGTCGGTCACGACCGGCGTGCGGCTGCGGCGGCTCGAGGTGAAGGACGTCCAGAGCCAGGCTTGCGGTCACTTGCGCGCGCCCGGCAGGTTCGTGCACGCAGATGCACGCGGACCGGCCCTACAAACCTGGAGCGCTGGAGCATGACTCCGGACCGACATCCGGGCAGGCGACGCCCGTGATTCTCGACTCAAGAGGCGCCGCTCACGAGGTGCGCTGCTTCCTGCCTTGTCTCTCAAACTCGCTCGAACGTCTCGAGCCGGATGCCCTGCAGACTCCATTGCGTTATTCTTGCCCAGGGGGCGAATGCCGATGCGAGCCATCGCGACAAATTTCATGGCGCGCGCCATACGACCAGCACTTGCCGTCGCGTTGTGCCTGTGCGTCTCAGTAACAGCGGACGCAGGGAATGGTTTCATCGTCGTCGACCTGGACGGCAATTCCCAGGATGGGAGTGTCGCGTTGTCGCGCGCGGACGATGGAACCCTCCTCGTCCTGGCGAACTCGGCATCTGATCCGAGCTCACTCGTTGCTCACGGTATCCTGGCGTTTGACCCTGCAGGGCTAGCCGTCAGCAGCTTTGGCTCAAGCGGGTATGCATCCCTGGAACAACCCTCGCCTGTCGCATTGGCCAACCGCCCTGACGGCGTGCTGGTCACGACGGGAGGATCCTCTGCGTCTCTCGTCAGTTCCACGGGGCAAATTCAGAAGTTGGTCGCGTTGCCGTCGGATAGCCCCGGGTCGGGAGCCATGTTCGGCCAGGCCGTGGCGGCTCTGGACGACAACCGTGTGATCGTCGGCGGGGGTTACGGCCAAGGAGGACAATCCGACACATGGGCACTCGCGCGTTTCAATACGGACGGGTCGCTGGATACGACTTTCGATGGCAGCGGGTGGAGACGCAAGGATGCCAGCCCAAGTGTGCGCATCGACAGCGTGCATGCGCTGCCGGACGGGAGTTCGCTCGCAGCTGGAGCCGGCACCAACGCAGCAGTGATCGGGCGCTTCAATGCGGACGGAACCACGGACTTCACGTTCGGTACCAATGGGTTGGTCACACTGCCCAACTGTGTCCCGATCTGCCAGCGTGCTCTCCTGGCGGTTGATGCGAGCGGCCGGATCTACACCGAAGGCGGTGCGAACGCGTTGATCCGATTGAACCCGGATGGGTCGATCGATGGCAGCTACGCGAGTGTCCCAATCGCCCCTGACCTTGTCGTGGTGGGCATCGCGATCGACTCCGCCGGACGCGTTGTCCTCTTCGGCACACTACTGGCGAACACGTCCGGCTACATTGCGCGCTTTCTGCCGAGCGGAGCCCGCGATGCCAGCTTCGGTGTCGACGGTGAAGCAATCGTCCGTCCAGGGTCCGAAGGTTCCTACTCGGTGCTGACGGCAGGCTTGATTCAGCCAGATGACAAGCCGGTCGCCTTGATGACGATCGAAGGGGAACGGGACGGCAAACCTCGCTATGGGACGTTCGACATCGGCCTCTTTAGGTTCACGGCTGGCGGCGTGCTCGACACGTCGTTGGCGCGAGCCATGTCGATTCCGACGTTTATCCGGACGCGTTTGCTTTCACGAGCGATACGGCTTCATTCGGCACGATATCAGTCGTGTCGAACGTCGTGACCATCGCGGGCATCAATGGTCCGACCAGCGTGTCGCTCCAGCAGACTACTGCAGGCAGCGGTTACTCGATTGGCTGCACCGGCGTGTTCGTGACCGACTATGGGAAAATACTGCCCGGCCAGAGTCTTTGTGTGCGTCACAGCGCGAGCCTGCAACCTGGCGGGACGGCCGAGACCACGGTCAACGTCGGCGGTCGCAGCGTGACCTACACCACGGTCTCGACAAGCGTAGCCGCGGACACGGTCCCGGACGGCTATTCATTCACCGATCAGACCGATGTCGCACCGGGCACTGCGGTCACTTCGAACACGGTCACTGTCACCGGATTGACCGGCGCCGCTCCGATAGCGGTTGAAAACGGGTTGTACAGCATTGGATGTGATCCGCTGCGCTTTGTCAGCAGCAATGGTTTCATCACCGACGGGCAGACCATCTGCGTGCAGCATGTCGCATCCAGTCAGTTCAACACGACGACGCGAACGACGCTTGCCATCGGCGGCGTCACCGATACGTTCTCGAGCACGACCGCGACAGCAGACACGACCCCCAATGCATTTGCCTTCCCGGCCGTGAGTGGCGTGACGCCGGGAAGCACCGTAGTGTCCACTGCGGTGGTGATCAGCGGCATCAACGCGCCGACGCCCGTCTCGGTAGTCACCGGCGAATTCAGCATAGGCTGCGTCACTGGATGGACGAGCGCACCAGGTACCATCCTGCCAGGTCACACGATCTGCGTGCGTCATACCGCCGCGACGCAAGCGAGCAGTTCGGTGACGACGACGCTGACTATTGGTGGCGTGTCTTCCGGGTTCACGAGCACAACGGCGATGCAAACATCGCATGGAGGAGGAGGAGGAGGAGGAGGAGGAGGCGGCTTCTCGTATCGGGAACTGCTGGGGCTTCTTGCGCTCTTTCTCGTGCGTGCTGGCGTGACGGCGAGACGCGCCTCCACATTGGCTTGACCATGCTTCGCGGACGCGTCGCAACCGACTGACGTCAAGCTCCAGCCGCCCACCAACGCAATCCCGGCCTTGACTCGGGGCATTTCCGGGCCACTGGCAATGCACTGGCAATGGAATCAGCTCCTGCAGGTCTCCGGTCGGCCTCTAGTTCCGATTGCAACCGACGAGGGCCCTCGCCTACTCTGCGCAGACTCAAGAATGGCGGGTACGGATTATGCGTTGGCTTGTGGCAATTCTTGGCATCGTTGTCTCGTTGACTCTGGTCGAAGCGCAGGCAGCACAAGGCACCGAGCGCGAAAACGCCGAAAAAGACCTTTTCCGAAAGGTCGTCGAGATACCGACCGTCGCCGGCCGAGGCGAAATGCCTCGATTGGTCAAATTGCTGTCGGCGGAATTTCATCGTGCCGGGATCAAGGACATCACGGTCAAGACTCATGGCAACACCCAGTCGATGATAGTCAGGTGGCCTGCCGCGCGTCCTGCCGGAAGGAAGCCCATCCTCCTTATGGCGCACATGGACGTCGTCGAAGCCAACCGCGCCGACTGGATCAACGATCCATTCACATTCCGGGAAGCCGACGGCTATTACTGGGCACGCGGCGCCAGCGACAACAAGGCGGGCGTGGTCGCGATCGTGTCCAGCATCGCACGACTGCGGGAGGCTGGCTTTCGCCCAACGCGCGACATCATCGTCCTCTTCACCGGGGACGAGGAAACGACCGGAGACGGTGCCCGCCTGGCCGCATCGGAATGGCGCCCGCTGATCGACGCCGAGTTCGCATTGAACATCGACGCAGGAGGCGGCGACGTTTACAGGGATGGACGCCTGGAAGGCTACTACCTGCAGGTCGCCGAGAAGACCTACGCGGACTTCCGGTTCACGGCGACGAACAGGGGCGGACATAGTTCCGCACCTCGTACCGACAACGCCATCTACCAGCTGGCGGGCGCGCTGAAGTCGCTGGAAGAGTACCGCTTCGCACCTATGCTCAACGAGGCGAGCCGTGCGTACTTCGAGTCCGTCGTGGCGAAGGACAAGGGTTCGTATGGTGAAATCGTCCGGTCATGGCTCGATGACCCCACCAACATGGAGAACGCCGACCGGGTCGAACTCAACGACCCAGGCTATACGCGAACTCGATGCGTAGCGACGCAACTCGCGGGGGGGCACGCGTCGAACGCATTGCCGCAAAAGGCGGAGGCGAACATCAACTGCCGCATCTTTCCGGGCGTAAAAACGGCAGACGTTCAGGCGGAACTGCAGGCCATCGCGGGCAAAGAAGTGAAAGTCGAGCTGGCGTCCGGCGGCAACTGGTCGGAGCCGAGCCCTGTGCGCGACGATATTCTTGCCGCCTATCGAGACGCGGTTTCGAAGCGATTTCCGGGAGCGGTCATTGTCCCATCGATGTCGGCTGGCGCAACCGACGCCGTTTTCATTCGTGCGGCTGGCATCCCGACCTATGGGGTTGGCGGCCTGTGGAGTTACATCGGGGAACAGAGTGGCACTCACGGCCTGAATGAGCGGGTCGTCAGCAAGGCGTTCCATGACCAGGTCGACATCTGGGAGGAAATGCTTCGACTGCTCGCGGGATGAAGCACGCGAACAAGAAGGCCACCAAGCGGAGGCCTTTTTACTCGAACACTGGCGGAGAGGGTGGGATTCGAACCCACGGAGCCGCTTTCGCCCACGCCGGTTTTCAAGACCGGTGCATTCAACCGCTCTGCCACCTCTCCGTGTCGGACTTATCCCGCTGAGCCTCGCCCCGCCAGCGCGACTGCTCGCCATTCTGCCAGATCACCGCCCTACCCGCGGATGACCTCGACGCCGCCCATGTAGGGCGCAGCACCGCCGGCACGGCGACGCTGCCGTCCGCGTTCTGGTAATTCTCCAGCACCGCGACCAGCGCGCGGCCGACCGCGACGCCGGAGCCGTTCAGCGTGTGCACGAGCTCGGGCTTGCCGGTCTCCGGATTGCGCCAGCGCGCCTGCATGCGCCGCGCCTGGAAATCCTCGCAGTTGCTGCACGAGGAGATCTCGCGGTACTTCTCCTGGCCCGGCAGCCACACCTCGAGGTCGTAGGTCTTGGCGGTGCCGAAGCCGACGTCGCCGGCGCACAGCGCCACACCCGGTACGGCAGGCCGAGCCGCTGCAGCACCTTCTCCGCGTGGCCGGTCGAGCTCCTCGAGCGCCGCGTAGGAGTCCTCGGGCCGCACGATCTGCACCAGCTCCACCTTCTCGAACTGGTGCTGGCGGATCATGCCGCGCGTGTCCTTGCCGTAGGAGCCCGCCTCGGAGCGGAAGCACGGCGTGTGCGCGACGTAGCGGCGCGGCAGCGTGCTCGGCCTCGAGGATCGGGTCGCGCACCAGGTTGGTGACCGGCACCTCGGCGGTCGGGATCAGGAACAGGTCCGGCTCGCCCGACGACGCGCGAACAGGTCCGCCTCGAACTTCGGCAGCTGGCCGGTGCCGCGCAGGCTGCCGGCGCGACCAGGTACGGCACGTAGACCTCGGTGTAGCCGTGCTCGCCGCGTGTGCAGGTCGAGCATGAACTGGATCAGCGCGCGGTGCAGCCGCGCCAGCGCCGCCCGTCAGCACGACGAAGCGCGCGCCGGCGATCCGGCCCGCCGCCTCGAAATCGAGCAGGCCAGCTGCTCGCCGATCTCCACGTGATCGCGCGGCTCGAAGTCGAACTGCGCGCGGCGTGCCCCAGCGGCGCACCTCGACGTTGGCGGTCTCGTCGCGGCCGTCCGGCACGCTCGTCGTGCAGCAGGTTGGGCAGGCCGAGCTGCAGGTCCTCGAGCTCGCGCCTGCACGGCGTCCAGCTCCGTCTCGAGCTCCGCCAGCTCGTCGCCGAGCGCCTCGACCTCGGCGAGCAGCGCGCGCGATGTCCTGCGCCCTGCGCCTTCGCCTTGCCGATGCTCCTTGGCGTGCGCGTTGCGCTCGCTGCGCAACTCGCTCGACCGCGACCTGCACGGCCTTGCGCCGGCTCCTCGAGCGCGTGAAAGCGCGCCAGTGTCGAGCACGAAGCCGCGGCGCGCGAGATTGGCCCGCACGCCGATCGAGATCGGTGCGGAGCAGTCGGGGATCGAGCATGGTCTGGTTCCTGAAGAGCCGGATGCGGCCGAATGCGCGGCAGATTCTACACCGGCGGCTGTCTTCTTGCGGGCCGCCCGATTGCGCGCGCGGAGTCCGCCAGCTTCTCGCGCGATCCGTGATCTCGAGGCCGCGGCGCAGCGGGCTCGTAATAGCGCTCGGCTCGCCCAGCTCGTCCGGGAAGTAGCGCTCGCCGGCGGCGAAGGCGTCGGGCTCGTCGTGGGCGTAGCGGTAGCCCTTGCCGTGGCCGAGGCTCCTTCATGAGCCGCGTCGGCGCATTGCGCAGGTGCAGCGGCACCTCGAGGATGCCGTACGCTCGCGCATCGTCCATCGCGCCGCCGACAGGCCGTGTACACGGCATTGCTCTTGGCCGCGCAGGCGAGGAACACCACCGCCTGGGCCAGCGCGAGCTCGCCCTCCGGGCTGCCGAGGCGCTCGTAGGCCTGCCAGGCCTCGAGCGTCATCGTCAGCGCGCGCGGATCGGCGTTGCCGATGTCCTCCGACGGCCATGCGCACGACGCGGCGCGCGACGTAGCGCGGGTCGCAGCCGCCGTCGAGCATGCGTGCCAGCCAGTACAGCGCCGCATCCGGATCCGAGCCGCGCACCGACTTGTGCAGCGCCGAGATCTGGTCGTAGAAGATGCTCGCCGCCGCGATCGAAGCGGCGCTAGCCGCCCGTCGACACCTGCGCCACGATCGTCGTCGGCGTGAGTCGCGCCGGCTCGTCCGCGGCACGGCCAGGTCCGGCCGCGACCTCGAGCAGGTTCAGCGCCCGGCGCGCATCGCCATCGGCGCCGCGGCGAGCGCATCAGCGCTCGCGTCGCTGACATGTCATGCTGTGCCGCCGAGGCCGCGCTCCGGCATCCGCGAGCGCGCGCGTCAGGATGGCTGACCAGATCCGTCGGACGCCGAGCGGCTTCAGCACGTACACGCGGGCCCGCGACAGCAGCGCGTTGTTGAGCTCGAAGGACGGGATTCTCGGTCGTCGCGCCGATGAAGATCAGCGTGCCGTCCTCGACGAACGGCAGGAACGCGTCCTGCTGGGCCTTGTTGAAGCGATGCACCTCGTCGAGGAACAGCACGGTGCGGATGCCCGCTCGCATCGCGCCTGGGCGCACGCCGACGGCCTCGCGCACGTCCTTGACGCCGGCGAGCACGGCCGACAGCGCCACGAAGTCGCGCGCCGGCCGTGGCGCGATCAGCCGCGCGAGCGTCGTCTTGCCGGTGCCGGGCGGGCCCCAAGGATCGCGGAATGCAGCTGGCCGCTCGATCAGGCCGGTGCAGCGGCTTGCCCGGCCCGAGCAGGTGCGCCTGCCCGACGACCTCCTCGAGGGTCGCGGGCCGCATGCGATCGGCCAGCGGCTGCCAGCGGCGCGGGGTGGCCGAGTCGCCTCAGCCGCGTTCAGTCATGGCGGGACGGCTCGGCGCGCACGAGCCATGACTCCAGCCGCTCACACCAGCGGCGCAGCCCGCGGCAGCCAGGAGCCAGCCCAGCAGCATGCCCGCGCACGTCGGCGACGCACGTCGTAGGGATCCGCCATCGCGGTCCCGCGTCAAGCTCTGCAGCCAGCTCGATCAGCACGCCGTAAGCAGCCAGCGCCACCACCATCGCGCGGCGCCAGGCGACTCGAAGACGCCCGAGAACCAGACCGTGAGGATACATGAACGCCAGCAAGTGGATGATCTTGTCGCTCGACGTCGGCACCGCGACGCCGGCGGCATCGGCGAGGGCCGCAGACGAGGCCAGCGACCAGAAGCAGCAGGCCAGCGCCGAGCCAGATCCACGCGTAACGCAGCGGCAGCATCCGAGCTTCAGAGCTCGCCGTCGCCGATGACGTCGGCACCCGGCGGCGGCTGAAACTGGAACACGCTTCGGCGACACCGCGGATTCGTCTCGCACGTCCGTGAAATCGATGCGCGTCTGCTGGCCCAGCCGGTCATTGAGCAGCATGCGCCGCAGTCCGGACCGTCGAATGCCAGGTCACGCCGGCGAAATCCGAATCCGCCGAGCGCGGCTTCAGGCGCACCAGCGCCAGCCCGTCCTCGACCAGGAATTCACGACTGGAAGCGGTCCAGTACCGTTCCCGTCGCCCGTCAGCAGCGCCGCCGGCGTCTCGCCGAGGCCGCGCGTCGAGCCGGCGCACGGTGACCTGCTCGAGATCCGCCTCGTAGAGCCAGAGCCTTCTTGCCGTCGGCGACGATGACCCGCTCGAAGGGCTGCCTCGTAGTCCCAGCGAAAACGGCCGGGCCGCTGCATGACCACGTGGCCCGGGCGCGTCTCGATGACCTGCTGGTTGCCGTCGACGACCTTCTGGCGGAAGCTGGCGCGTCCATCGTCTGGACGTTCGCCAGGAAGTTCCGCAACCGGCGCGCCCCGGCGGCACTGGCGGCTCGGCGCTGCGGCCGCAGCGGCGCGCCGGCGCGACCGCAGTGGCAGAGCGGCAGCAGGACGACAACGCGGGCGCTGCCAGCGGACATCGACGAGCGCAGGCTCAGTCACTCCTCGGGCGGCGGCGGCGCGAGCACTTCGCGGAAGCCGTTCGACTGCAGCGGCCCGACGAGCCCCGCCGCTTCCATCGCTCTCGACCAGGCGCGCGGCGCGGTTGTAGCCGATCTTGAGACGGCGCTGGATGCCGGAGACGGACGCGCGAGCGGGTCTCCGCGACGATGCGCACGGCCTGGTCGTACAGCGCGATCCTGCTTCGCCATCGGCCTCGCCGCGCTCGCAGCCGCCGCTTCGCCCGGAATGCCCGGGAATCGCATCGCGCGGGCCTTCGAGAATCTCGTCGAGGTAGACGCGGCGGCGCCGCTACCCTTGAGCTGCGTCGACGACCCGATGCACTTCCTGGTCGGAGACGAAGGCGCCGTGCACGCGCAACGGCATGCGCGTGCCGGGCGGCAGGAACAGCATGTCGCCGTGGCCGAGCAGGCTCTCGGCGCCGCTCTGGTCGAGGATCGTGCGCGAGTCGACCTTGGCCGACACCTGGAACGCGATGCGCGTCGGGATATTGGCCTTGATCAGGCCCGGTGATGACGTCCACCGACGGCCGCTGGGTGGCGATGATCAGGTGGATGCCGGACGCGCGCGCCTTCTGCGCGAGCCGCGCGATCAGTTCCTCGACCTTCTTGCCGACGATCATCATCATGTCGGCGAGCTCGTCGATGATGACGACGATGTACGGCAGCGGCTCCAGGTCGGCACGTGCGCCGGCGACCGTCGGGCCTCGGCGCGTACTCGGTCGCACCAGCGGATCGGGAATCGGCTCGCCCTTGTCCAGCGCGCGTCCTTCACCTTGCGATTGAAGCCGCGATGTTGCGCACGCCGAGCGCCGCCATCAGCCGATAGCGCCGCTCCATCTCGGCCACGCACCAGCGCAGGGCGTTGGCCGCCTCCTTCATGTCGGTGACGACCGGCGCGAGCAGATGCGGAATGCCCTCGTAGACCGACAGCTCGAGCATCTTCGGATCGATCATGATCAGGCGCACGTCCTCCGGCCGTCGCCTTGTAGAGCAGGCTCAGCACCATGGCGTTGATGCCGACCGACTTGCCCGAGCCCGTCGTGCCGGCGATCAGCAGGTGCGGCATGCGCTGCAGGTCCGCGACCACCGGACTTGCCGCCGATGTCCTTGCCGAGCGCGAGCGTCAGCGGCGACGGCATCTCCTCGTAGGCCTTCGACCGCAGGATTTCGCCGAGCGTGACCATCTCGCGCGTCTCGTTCGGGATCTCGAGGCCCACCGTCGGACTTGCCCGGAATGACCTCGACGACGCGCACGCTGATGGCCGACAGCGACGCGCGCGAGATCCTTGGAGAGATTGCTGATCTGGCTGACCTTCACGCCCGGCGCCGGGCGCAGCTCGAAGCGCGTGACGACCGGGCCGGGCTGCACCGCGACGACCTCGACCTCGACGCCGAAATCCCGCAGCTTCAGCTCGACGAGCCGCGACATGGCCTCGAGCGCCTCGGTCGGAGTAGCCGCGGCCGCGCGCGCCGGCGGATCGTCGAGCAGCGACAGCGGCGGCAGCTCGCTCGCGCCCGGCCGCTCGAACAGCGACCTGCCGTTCCTTCTCGACGCGCTCGCTCTTCTCGACCGGGTGCGGCGGGCTCGATCCGCGGCGGCTTCCGCTCGGCGACCTTCTTCTGCTCCTCGCGCACGACTTCCTGCCGCGCCTGCTTCACTTCCTTGCCGATGCTGGCGTCGCGCCGCGCGGAGAGCTGCTCCGCGCACGTACGACACACCGCGCAATGCCCAGTTGCCGATGCGGTCCATGACGTCGAGCCAGGACACGCCAGTGGCGAGCGACAGGAGCCGAGCCAGAAGGCGAGCAGCAGCAGCGTCGCGCCGAGGAAGCTCAGCGCCGAGGCGAGGCCCTCGCCGAGCAGCTTGCCGATCACGCCGCCCGCGGACTTCGGGTAGCCGGCGCCGGAGAAGTGCAGCGTCGCGAGCCCGCAGCTGGTCGCGAGCGTGAGCGCGAACCCGGCCCCGCGGAACGCGGTCGAGCGCCGGTCCAGCGGCTCCGCGACTACGGCGGTCCTGGAACAGCCGGAAACCGACGATGGCCAGCATGACCGGGAACAGGAAGGCGGGCGCGCCGAACAGGACGAAGAACAGGTCGGAGAACCAGGCGCCGAACGGCCCGATCTGGTTGCTGACCGGCCCGGGCTGACCTGTGGACGAAAACGCCGGGTCCGCCCGGTCGTAGCTGACGAGCGCGACGAACAGGATCAGCGCCAGCGCGCCGAAGACCCAGAGGGCGCTCTCGCGCAATCCACGAGCCACGTTTGCAGCCTGGGCGCCGCCCTCGGCGCGCTTTGCTTCGACCTTGCCACCCGACATCACCTGATAGTTCAAGACTATTCCGTAACCTTATGAGTTATATAAGGCTACAGCCTGTCAAACTGGTTATCTACTGCGTTTGCATGAAGTGCGCATGACGCCAGTTCCCGACGTGCTTTGCCGTGGGGCGGCGAGTTGCTTACCATGCCGCGCCTTCGTGCAGGCAATGCGCAGATTTCGAACAAGGAATTATACATGAGCAGTCCCCGGCACTCGCGGCTGATCATCCTGGGCTCCGGGCCTGCGGGCTACGCGGCGGCGGTCTACGCCGCGCGGGCCAATCGCAGCCCCCTGCTCATCACGGGCCTCGAGCAAGGCGGCCAGCTCATGACGACGACCGACGTCGACAACTGGCCCGGCGATCCGCACGGCCTGCCGGCCCGGACCTCATGGAACGCATGCGCGAGCACGCCGAGCGCTTTCACACCGAGATCCTGATCGACCACGTCAACGAGGTGGACTTCAGGCAGCGCCCGTTGCTGCTGAAGGGCGATCGCGGCGACTACACCTGCGACGCGCTCATCATCGCGACCGGCGCGTCCGCGCGCTACCTCGGGCTCGCGTCCGAGGAGGAATTCCGGGCAAGGGCGTCTCGGCCTGCGCGACCTGCGACGGCTTCTTCTTCCGCGGCCAGCGTGTCGCGGTCGTCGGCGGCGGCAACACCGCGGTCGAGGAAGCGCTCTACCTCTCCAACATCGCCTCGCACGTGACCCTGGTCCATCGCCGCGACAAGCTGCGGGCCGAGAAGATCCTGCAGGACCACCTGTTCGAACGACAGCGCGCGGGCGCAGTCGATATCGTCTGGAACCACGACGTCGAGGACGTGCTGGGCGATGCGACTGGCGTCACGGGTGTCCGTATCGCGGCCACCGACGGCTCGGGCACGCGCGACCTCGCCGTGGAGGGCGTCTTCATCGCAGTCGGCCACACGCCGAACACGCAGATCTTCGAGGGGCAACTCGACATGAAGGGCGGTTACATTATCGTGCGCTCCGGCACCCAGGGCGGCGCCACGGCGACGAGCGTGCCGGGCGTCTTCGCCGCGGGCGATGTCGCGGACCACGTCTACCGGCAGGCGATCACCTCGGCGGGCTCGGGTTGCATGGCCGCGCTCGACGCGGACAAGTACCTGGACAGCGTGGATGCCGGCGCCGCCCACTGAGGCGGACCCAGCGGCCGGGGCACGCACATGCCCCTGACAGCGGAGGTCATTGGTCGGATCGCGCAGGTCCCGGCTGCCGACTGGGATGCGCTCGATCACACCGGCCATCCGTTCCTGAAGCATGCGTTTCTCGACGCGCTCGAAGCCACGGGTTGCGTGGGCGACGAGTCGGGTTGGTTGCCCGCCCATCTCGTCGTCCGTGACGAGCAGAGCGGTCGGCTCGTCGCGGCCGTGCCGCTGTACCTGAAGGCTCACTCCTGGGGCGAGTTCGTCTTCGACTGGAGCTGGGCGCAGTCGTACCAGCGCGCGGGCCTCGAGTACTACCCGAAGCAGCTCTCCGCGATCCCGTTCACGCCGGTCACCGGCCCGCGGCTGCTCGTCGCGACAGCGCCCCCCGCCGACGCGGACGCCGGGACCATGCGCGAGGAACTCGCGGGCCTGCTGCAGGAGGTCGCGCGACGCTCGCAGGCCTCGGGCGCGCACGTGAACTTCACGCTAGAGAGCGACCAGGCCGCGCTCGAGCGCGCGGGGTTCATGCGCCGGCACGATTGCCGCTTCCTCTGGCGCAACCGGGGTTATGCGACCTTCGACGACTTCCTCGCGACGTTCCGCGCCGACAAGCGCAAGAAGGCGAAGCGCGAACGGCGGCGCATCGCCGAATCCGGCATCGCGTTCCGCACGTTGCGCGGCGAGGCAATCGGGCGCGAGCTGTGGCAAGTCGTCTTCGGGTTTTCCGAGCGCACGTTCCTGCGGCACGGCAACGGCCACTACCTCAACGTCGACTTCCTGGTGCGCGTGGCGCAGGCACTGCCGGGCACGGTCATGGTCAAGCTCGCCGAGCGTGACGGCGTGGCGCTCGCCGCCGCGATCTTCTTCGAGGGCGGGGGCTGGCTGTACGGCCGCTACTGGGGTGCCGCACAACGCGAGGATTCGCTGCACTTCGAGGCCTGCTACTACCAGGGCATCGACTACTGCATCGAACACGGCCTGCTGGGGTTCGACCCGGGCACCCAGGGCGAGCACAAGATCGCGCGTGGCTTCGAGCCGACCCGGACGCTGTCGGCGCACTGGCTCGAGCACGCCGGGTTCGCGAGTGCGGTGGGCCGCTACCTCGAGCGCGAGCGTCGCGCCGTCGACGACTACATCGCCGCGGCGCGCGAGCACCTGCCCTTTCACCACGGCGCAGGAGCGCTCGCCGGCCACGACGAGCGGCCACCCACGTGATCCACTGGTTGCATCCCAGGGATCCGCCGGACGCGTTCCCGCCGGTAAGCGAGGCGCTTACGGAGCCCGACGGCCTGCTCTGCGCTGGCGGCGACCTGACTCCCGCGCGGATCCTCGCCGCCTACCGGCGCGGCATCTTCCCCTGGTATGCGGCCGGCCAGCCCATCCTCTGGTGGTCACCCGACCCGCGCCTCGTGCTGCTGCCCGCCGAGTTCAAGGTGTCGCGCAGCTTCGCCAAGACGCTGCGTCACCGTGGCTATCGCGTCACCTGCGACACGTGCTTCGCGGAGGTCGCGGCACGTTGCGCCGACACCGGCGCGCGCGCGTTCGAGGGCACCTGGATCTCGCCCGAGATGCACGCGGCCTACGTCGAACTGCACCGCCTGGGGTACGCGCACTCGGTCGAGGCGTGGAGCGGCGACGATCTCGTCGGCGGGCTGTACGGCCTGCAGCTGGGCCAGGTGTTCTTCGGCGAGTCGATGTTCAGCACGGCGCGGGACGCCTCGAAGGTGGCACTGCATTGGCTCGCAAAGTCGTTGCTTGCCCGCAACGTGCAGTTGATCGACTGCCAGGTCGCGAACCCCCACCTGGTGTCGCTCGGCGCGAAGCCAATGCCGCGCGCCGAGTTCCTGGCGCGCCTCGAGGCAGGCATCAAGGACGTGCGCCCGGGCGCCGCGTGGCAGGCAGCGGGCAGCTGACCGCGTAGCGCGGGCCGGCGGCGCCGGTATTCATTGCATTGCGGGGGGGCTTTATGCAGAATTCGCGCGGCTTTTAGGCCGCTGCGAGGGTGCATGGCGAAGGAAGATGCTATTCAGATGGAAGGGCGCGTGCTCGAGACGCTACCCAACACGATGTTTCGGGTTCAGTTGCAGAACGGTCACGTGGTGACCGCGCACATCTCGGGCAAGATGCGCAAAAACTACATCCGCATTCTCACGGGCGACAGTGTCACGGTGGAAATGACGCCGTACGACCTCACCAAGGGCCGCATCGTCTACCGCGGTCGCTGATTCGCTCCTCACCGTCTGGTCGACAACTCCTCCAGACGTTCCCTCCCGCACGACACCGCTCGCTCACTCGAGCAGCGCCGGTTCCTCCGACGAGCGGGTTTCCACCTTCAGTTCGCCGCCGTCCTTGCCCACGCTCACGAACGCGTGGCCGCCCTTCTCCAGCCGGCCGAACAGCAGTTCCTCGGCGAGCGGGCGCTTGATGTGCTCCTGGATCACGCGCGCCATCGGCCGTGCGCCCATCTTCGGGTCGTAGCCGCGCTTGGCGATCCACTGGCGCGCGTCCTCGTCGATGTGCAGCGCGACGCCCTTGGTCTCGAGCTGCGCCTCGATCTCGACCAGCAGCTTGTCGACCACGCGCTGGATCGTGAGCTCGTCGAGCGCCGCGAACTGCACCACCGCGTCGAGGCGATTGCGGAACTCGGGCGCAAACAATCTCTTGATGGCTTCGAGCCCATCGCTCGCGTGGTCCTGCAGCACGAAACCGATCGAGGCCCGGCTCATGTCGGCGGCGCCGGCGTTGGTCGTCATCACGATCACGACGTGGCGGAAATCCGCCTTGCGACCGTTGTTGTCGGTGAGCGTGCCGTGATCCATGACCTGCAGCAGCAGGTTGAATACGTCCGGGTGGGCTTTCTCGATCTCGTCGAGCAGCAGCACGCAGTGCGGGTGCTTGGTGATCGCCTCGGTGAGCAGGCCGCCCTGGTCGAACCCGACGTAGCCCGGGGGCGCGCCGATCAACCGCGAAACCGTGTGGCGCTCCATGTATTCGGACATGTCGAAGCGGACGAGTTCGAGCCCGAGCGCGAGCGCAAGTTGCCGCGTGACCTCGGTCTTGCCGACACCCGTCGGGCCGGCGAACAGGAACGAACCGACCGGCTTCTGCTGGTCGCCAAGGCCCGAGCGGGACATCTTGATCGACGCCGCCAGCGTCTCGATCGCCTTGTCCTGGCCGTAGATGACGAGCTTCAGGTTGCGTTCGAGGTTGCGCAGCACGTCGCGATCGCTGCTCGACACCGTCTTCGGCGGGATGCGGGCGATCCGCGCGACGACTTCCTCGACGTGCTCGACCGTGACCGTGGTCTCGCGCTGGTCCACGGGCTTCAACCGCAACCGCGCCCCGGCCTCGTCGATCACGTCGATGGCCTTGTCCGGCAGGTGGCGATCGTTGATGTGGCGGGCGGAGAGCTCGGCGGCGGCCTTGAGCGCCTCGTCGACGTACCTGACGCCGTGGTGCTCCTCGAACTTGGTGCGCAGCCCCCGCAGGATCTCGATCGTCTCCGCGACGCTGGGTTCGATCACATCTATTTTCTGGAATCGTCTCGTAAGCGCATGATCTTTCTCGAATATCCCTCGATATTCCTGATAGGTCGTCGAGCCGATGCAGCGCAGTTCGCCGTTCGCGAGCGCGGGCTTGATGAGGTTCGACGCGTCCATGACGCCGCCGGAGGCCGCGCCGGCGCCGATGACCGTGTGGATCTCGTCGATGAAGAGGATCGCGCCGGGCAGCTTCTTGATCTCGGCGAGCACGCCCTTCAGGCGCTTCTCGAAATCGCCCCGGTACTTGGTGCCGGCGATCAGCGAGCCCAGGTCGAGCGAGTAGACGGTGCTGTCGGCCAGCACGTCCGGCACCTTGCCCTCGACGATCATGCGCGCGAGGCCCTCGACCAGCGCGGTCTTGCCGACGCCTGCCTCGCCCACGTAGAGCGGGTTGTTCTTGCGGCGCCGGCACAGGATCTCGACGGTGCGCTCGATCTCGAGCTGGCGGCCGATCAGCGGGTCGATACGGCCCTCCTGGGCAAGGCGATTCAGGTTGGTCGCGTACTTCTCGAGCACCGAGCTGCCTTCGGCGTCGCGCTCGCCCTCGACCTGCGCCGACTCGTCGGTGCGCGGCACTTCGCGCTCGTCGCCCGACTTGGAGAGCCCGTGCGAGATGAAGTTGACGACGTCGAGCCGCGAGATCTCCTGCAGGCCGAGCAGGTAGGCCGCGTGCGAGTGCTTCTCGCTGAAAATGGCGACCAGCACGTTGGCGACGGACACCTCCTTCTTGCCGCTCGACTGCACGTGGAACACGGCACGCTGCAGCACGCGCTGGAAGCCGAGCGTCGGCTGCACCTCGCGCTCGTCGTCCTGCTTCAGGCGCGGGGTGGTCTGCTCGACGAAGTCCTTCAGTTCCTTGCGCAACCGGCTCGCGTCCGCGCCGCAGGCGCGCAGGATCTCGCGCACGCGCGGGGTGTCGATGATGGCGAGCAGCAGGTGCTCGACCGTCATGAATTCGTGCCTGGCCTCCCGGGCGCCCTGGAAGGCCTCGTTCAGGCAGATCTCGAGCTCGCTGCTTAACACGGTGTCAGGCCTCTTCCATCGTGCAGAGGAGTGGATGCTGGTGCTGGCGCGCGTACGTGGTCACCTGGGCCACCTTGGTCTCGGCGATCTCGTAGGTGAAGACGCCGCAGACCCCCTTGCCCCGGGTGTGTACCTCTAGCATGACGCGGGTTGCCGTGGTGCGGTCCATGCCGAATATGTGCTCCAGTACGTCGACGACGAACTCCATCGGGGTGTAATCGTCGTTGAGCAGTACGACCTGGTAGAGAGGTGGCCGCTTGATCTTCGGCCGCGCCTCCTCGACGATCAGACCATGTCCCTGCTGTGTATGTTCCTCGTCCATCATTCGCCATTGTTGTCGTAGGCCCTATATAGGGCGACGCCGCCGACCTTACAAGCGGCGGGAGGCCAGTTCGCGCGGCGGCGCACGTCCCGGTCGTGGCCACAGGTTGATCCGTTTGAGACGCAACCGTCTTGAGGCGGCCTCATGCAAGTCCGTATGATGCCGGGATTCCGCGGAACAGCCTTCCCGGACGGACACTTACACGAGCACTGATGGATCTGCCCCAACGCGTCAACCAGAGCCTG
Organism: uncultured Gammaproteobacteria bacterium; assembly: GCA_963786705.1. Classification (GTDB taxonomy): domain Bacteria; phylum Pseudomonadota; class Gammaproteobacteria; order Steroidobacterales; family Steroidobacteraceae; genus RPQJ01. Next base: position 87,774 of record CAWBAG010000028.1, on the reverse strand, counting down.
AGCCGCATCGCCTCGGCAGCCGGGGGAGCCAGGACGGACGGTTGGGTGAAGAACCTCCCGCTGGTCGTGTCCGCCCTGCTCGTCGTGCTGCTGGCTTGGCAGCTCGTCCAACTCGGCTGGGCCGCGCTTGGCGCCCGTAACGCGCAGCCGCTGGTCGCCGGAGACGCCCCTGCGGGCGGCGGCGCGAGCGCGGCCTCCGGCCGCAGCGTGGATCTCAATGCCATCATCAACGCGCATCTCTTCGGCGAGGCTGCCGCCCCGGGTGCTGGCGACACCGACCCGAACGCGGTAGCCGCCACGCAGATGCCGCTGGTCCTGGTCGGCACGATCGCGCACTCCAACCCGGAACTGGGCTACGCGATCATCGGCGAGAGCCCGGCGACTGCCAAAGTTTACGCGGTTGGCAAGACGATTACCGGTGGCACCAAGCTGCACTCGGTCTATCCGGACCGCGCGATCCTCGACCGCGGCGGCAAGCTCGAGGCGTTGCTGCTGCCGAAGCGCTTCCAGGGTGGCGGCATGGCGGGCGCTGCGCCGCTGCCAGGCGCCTCCCCGGACAGCACGCTCGGCGAGCGGCTGCGGCAGATCGCCACGAACAACCCGTCGGCGATCACCGACATCCTGCGACCGCAGCCGGTCTTCTCGGGCGGTGCGCAGCGGGGCTACCGGATCTACCCCGGTCGCAACCGGGCCCAGTTCAACAAGCTCGGTCTCCTGCCCGGCGACCTGGTCAAGGCGATCAACGGCACGCCACTCGACGATCCCGCGCGTGGCATGGAGATCCTGCAGACGATGAACAGCTCAACGGACGTCACCGTGACCATCGAGCGCAATGGCGTCGACACCCAGATCAACATCAACAACGCCGACGTCGTCGCGGAAGCGGCGGCCGCAGCGGCTGCGCCGGAAGCCATCCCGGTCGACGAATTGCCGGATATGACTGGCGACGATCCCGCGGAGTGACGATGAAGCCCAAGCTGTTGCAACGGATGACCCTGGCGCTGGCGAGCCTCGTGCTGGCCGCAACCCTCGGCACGACGACGCTCGTGATCCCCGGGGTAGCCCAGGCGCAGGCCCCCGGCACGATCACCCCGAACTACAAGGACGCGGACCTCTCGCAGATCATCGAGGCCGTCAGCGCGGTCACCGGCAAGAACTTCATCGTCGATCCGCGCGTCAAGGCGCAGGTGACGATGCTCTCCTCCACGCCGATGACGCCCAACGCGTTCTACGAGGCCTTCCTCTCGATCCTGCAGGTGCACGGTTTCGTCGCGGTGCCCTCGGGGGACGTGATCAAGATCATCCCGGACGCGAACGCCCGGCAGGTCCCGGCGAACGACCTGCCCTCGCGGGTCAGCTCGACCTCCGACGAGATCGTCACGCAGGTGGTCGCGGTCAAGAACGTGAGCGCGGCGCAACTGGTGCCGATCCTGCGCCCGCTGATCCCGCAGTACGGCCACCTCGCGGCCTACCCGGCCTCGAACATGCTGATCATCTCCGACCGCGCGTCGAACGTGAACCGCATCGTGCGCATCATCCAGCGCATCGACCAGACCGGCGACGAGGCGGTCGACGTGATCCCGATGCAGCACGCGAGCGCGGTCGAGGTCGTGCGCATCGTCAACAGCCTGTACGCGGGCGGCGCCGCGGCCGAAGGCGCCGGCATGCCGTCGATGAAGATCGTCGCCGACGAGCGCACCAACAGCGTGCTCGTGAGCGGCGAAACCTCCCAGCGCCTGCGCCTGAAGGCGCTCGTCGCGCACCTCGACACGCCCCTCGAAGCCGGCGGCGACACCCGGGTGCGCTACCTGAACTACGCGGACGCCGAAAAAATCTCGCAGAAGCTGCGCGAGCAGATCCAGGGCATCGTCGCCAGTACCGCGGGGGCGGCTGGCGCGGCCGGGGCCCCGGCGCAGCCGGCGATGGCGACCGGCGGCGGCGACAAGAGCGTCACGATCTGGGCCGAGCCGCAGACCAACGCGCTCGTCGTGAGCGCGCCGCCGAAGGTCATGCGCTCAATCATGGCCATCGTCGATCGCCTCGACATCCGTCGCGCGCAGGTGCTGGTCGAAGCGATCCTGGTCGAAATGTCCGCCGACAAGGCGATGGACCTGGGCGTGAACTGGCTGGTGGCCGAGACCGACTCCGACGGCAACTCGCTGCCGGCAGGCGGCTTCGTCCAGCCCGTGGACGGCACCGGCATCGGGCAGATCATCCAGGGCGTGCTGAATCCGGATTCGATCACGGGGCTGCCGAGCGGCCTGACCGCCGGCCTCGGCGAGATCGTCAAGGGTGGCACGAGCTGGGCGGCGCTGATCCGCGCCGTGGGCGGCATCGGCAACACCAACATCATCGCGACGCCGTCGATCGTGACGCTCGACAACGAAGAGGCCGAGATCAAGATCGCGCAGGAAGTGCCGTTCGTCACCGGCCAGTACACGAGCCAGGGCGTGAGCGGCGCCGGCGGCGTGGTCAACCCGTTCCAGACCATCCAGCGCGAGGAAGTCGGCAACATCCTCAAGATCACGCCGCAGATCAACGAAGGCACGGCCGTACTGCTCAAGATCTCGCAGGAAGCCTCGAGCATCGCGGCGAGTTCGCAGCAGGTCAGCACGAACGACCTGATCACCAACAAGCGCACGATCACGACCAACGTCATGGTCGAGGACGGCGGTATCGTCGTGCTCGGCGGCCTCATTTCCGACGAGGTGCGCGAGAGCAAGTCGCAGGTGCCGTTCCTGGGCTCGATCCCGATCCTCGGCGAGCTGTTCAAGACGCGCAGCGTGGACAAGGTCAAGACCAACCTGATGGTCTTCATCCGCCCGCGCATCCTGCGCGACGGCATCGACGCCGCCATCGAGACGAACGCCAAGTACAACTACATCCGCAAGCAGCAGCTCGATCGCAACGACGGTCGCGTGCCGCTGATGCCGGGCGAGCGCCAGCCGACGCTGCCGCTGCTCGAGCACCTGGTGCCCCCGGAACTGCTCAATCCGGCTCGCGCGGCGGCGCCCCCCGGCACGACGCCCGCGGCACGCACGCAGGCCACCGGCGGCGCGGCCTCGACGAGCGACTCGTCGACCGGCATCACCGAGCAGCCGGCCGCACCGCCACCGCCCACGACGCCATTCGGCGACGGCACCACTGCGACCCCGGCGCCGCCGCCCTCGACAACGCCACCCCCGCCACCGGGCGACGATCCGGCCGCCGTGCCGCCTGGAAGCACCCCGTGAGCACGGCCGCCACCGAGGCAGCCATCCTCGCCGCGGCCGGCCGGGTCACCGACCCGCTGCGCCCGCTGCCCTTCGCGTTCGCGAAGCGGCACGGCGTGCTGGTGCGCGCGGTGACGGACGACGGTGGCCGACGTGGTCGTCCGTGAAGGCGCGTCGCCGCTCGCACTGGCCGAGGTCCGCCGCCACCTGCGGCGGCCGCTGCAGGTCGAGCGCGTGACCGCCGAGCGCTTCGAGGCCTTGCTGCGCGAAGCGTACGAGGCGGGCTCGGGCACGACCATGGACGCGATGGGCGGCTTCGAGGAGGAAACCGACCTCGCCGACCTCGCGCAGGACATCCCGGAGCCGTCCGACCTGCTCGAGAGCGAGGACGAAGCGCCGGTCATCCGCCTGATCAACGCGCTGCTGACACAGGCGGTCAAGGAAAACGCGTCCGACATCCACGTCGAGCCGTTCGAGAACCGCCTCGTGATCCGCTTCCGCGTCGACGGCGTGCTGCGCGAAGTCCTGCAGACCAAGCGCGCGGTGGCGCCGTTGATCGTGTCGCGCATCAAGGTCATGTCGCGCCTCGACATCGCCGAGAAGCGCCTGCCGCAGGACGGCCGGATCTCGCTTCGAATCGCCGGCCGCGCGGTGGACGTGCGCGTCTCGACGATCCCCGCGGGCCACGGCGAGCGCGTCGTGCTGCGCCTGCTCGACAAGCAGGCGGGCCGGCTCGACCTGCACTCGCTCGGCATGGACACGATCACGCAGCAGTACGTGGACGAGCTCATCCACAAGCCGAACGGCATCCTGCTGGTCACGGGCCCGACCGGCTCCGGCAAGACCACGACGCTCTATGCCGCGCTCGATCGCATCAACGACCGCACGCGCAACATCATGACGGTCGAGGACCCGATCGAGTACTACATCGACGGCATCGGCCAGACCCAGGTCAACACGCGTGTCGAGATGACGTTCGCGCGCGGCCTGCGTGCGATCCTGCGCCAGGACCCGGACGTCGTGATGGTCGGCGAAATCCGCGACCTCGACACCGCGCAGATCGCGGTGCAGGCGAGCTTGACCGGTCACCTCGTGCTCTCGACGCTGCACACGAACACCGCCGTCGGCGCCGTCATGCGCCTGCGGGACATGGGCGTCGAGCCGTTCCTGCTGTCGTCGAGCCTGGTGGGCGTGCTCGCGCAGCGCCTGGTGCGCGTGCTGAACCCGCTGACGCGCGAGGCCTACACGGCGGGCGAATACGAGCGGCGGCTGCTCAACCTGCCCGCCGACGCGCCCTCGCCCACGCTCTATCGCCCGAACTCGAAGGATCCGTCGGGCGGCTTCAAGGGCCGCACGGGCATCTACGAACTCGTCATGGTCGACGAGCACATGCGCACGATGATCCACGACGGCGTGTCGGAGATGGAACTCGAGCGCCACGCGCGCGCCCGCACGCCGGGCATCCGCGACGACGGCCGCGCCAAGATCCTGGCGGGCATCACGACGATCGAGGAAGTCCTCAAGGTCACGCGCGAGGACTGACGCCGCTCCATGGGTGCCTTCGAATACGTGGCGGTCGACTCCGCCGGTCGCGAACGCAAGGGCGTGCTCGAGGGCGACACGCCGCGGCACGTGCGCCAGCTGCTGCGCGAGCAGAGCATGCTGCCCGTCGCCGTCAAGGAGGTCACCGAGCAGGAGACCTCGCACGCGGGCGTCGGCACGGGGCGGCTCTCGATCCGTTACCAGCGCGGACTGAGCGCTGCGGACCTGTCGCTCGTCACGCGCCAGCTCGCGACGCTCGTGAAGTCGTCGCTGCCGCTCGAGGAGGCGCTGCTCGCCGTTTCGCAACAGACCGACAAGCCGCGCGTGCGCAACATCATGCTCGGCGTGCGCTCGAAGGTCATGGAAGGCCACACGCTCGCGGACGGCCTGGCCGAGTTCCCGAACAGCTTCCCGGAGGTCTACCGCGCGACGATCGCGGCGAGCGAGCAGTCGGGCCATCTCGACGCCGTCATGGAGCGGCTCGCCGACTACACCGAGAACCGCGAGGCGCTGCGCAGCCGCACTCTCGGCGCGATGCTCTACCCGGTGCTGCTGTTCGTCGTGTGCGTCGCGATCGTGTTCTTCCTGCTGGTCTCGGTCGTGCCGAAGGTCGTCGAGGTGTTCCGCAACAGCGAGGCCGAACTGCCGCTGCTCACGCAGGCGCTGATCGCGGGCAGCGATTTCATGCGCGCATTACGGCGTGTTCCTGGTCGTCGGCATCGTGGCCGCGATCTGGCTGTTCCGGCGCGCGCTGCGCATCGAGTCGAACCGGCGCCGCTGGCACGAGTTCCTGCTGCGGCTGCCGCTGATCGGCAAGGTCGTGCGCGGCTCCAACACCGCGCGGTTCGCGCGCACGCTGAGCACGCTGACTGCGAGCACGGTGCCCGTGCTCGACGCGCTGCGCATCTCCGGCGAGGTCGTGACCAACCTGCCGATGAAGGCCGCCGTGAACGACGCCGCGGTGCGCGTGCGTGAAGGCGCCGCGATCGGGCGGTCGCTCGGCGCGAGCCGCCTGTTCCCGCCGATGATGATCCACCTGATCTCGAGCGGCGAGTCGAGCGGCGAACTCGACACGATGCTCGAGCGCGCGGCGCAGCACCAGGAACGCGAGCTCGACTCCGTGCTGCAGGCGGTCGTCGGCCTGCTCGGCCCGCTCATGATCCTGCTCATGGGCGGCCTGGTGCTCGTGATCGTGATGGCGATGCTGCTGCCGATCTTCGAGCTCAACCAGCTCGTGAAGTGACGCGGCACGCCGCCGCGGGATCCTGCGGCGCCCGCCGTTCAGCCTGACGCCGCCTCGCGCTTCAGGCGCGTCGCTTCCTCCGCACCGAGGTAACGTTCGATCCCGTTGCGCGATGCATAGATGAGCGGGCTCAGCAGCACGGCCATCACCATCTTGTACGCGTAGTTCACCGTGCCGACGGCGAGGAACAGCGCCGATCGGCCACTGCTGCGGCCCGATCACGAACGCGATGTAGAGCACGACGAAGCTGTCGACGAACTGCGAGACGGCCGTCGAGCCCGTTGCGCGCAGCCAGATCCAGCGCGCGCCGGTCGCCGCTGCGGATCGCGTGGAAGATGTTCACGTCGATCAACTGGCCGATGAAGAATGCGGTGATCGAGCCGCCGATCGTCCAGAGTCCCTGCCCGAACACCGAGCCATACGCCGACCTGCATGTCCGGGCACGCCGCGCTCGCGGTTGACCGATATCCACCAGTCGGCCGGCGCGAGCTGGATCGACGCGTAGGCGAACACGAAGCCGTACGTGATCATGACGATGGCGGCGTAGGAGATCAGCCGGACGCCGCGCCGTCCGAAGTACTCGTTGATGACGTCCGTGAGGATGAACACGATCGGCCAGATCAGCACGCCCGCCGTGAAGCTGAGCGATCCGGCCTGGCCAAACAGGTTCCAGCCGAAGGGCGGCAGGCCGAGCGTCTTCTCGAGCGCGAAGATCTTCACGCCGACGAATTCCGCCACGACGGCATTGCCGACGAAGAACGCGGTCAGGCAGACGAACAAGCGCGTCGCGCGCGATCCCAGGAATGTTGCGGCCATGGGTCGCCGGCCTCCCCTGCATGCTGGAAGCGAGCATACACGGAGGCCGCCGGCGGGCGGGCAGGTGCGGCGGGAGCCGCGGGAGCCGCGCCTCAGGACTGCGCGAGTCGCTTGCGCAGGTTGCGCAGCACCTGTTCTTCCCAGCCGAAGCCTTCCGACTCGGGCACGCTGCCGTCCGGCGCTGCGGCCAGGCGGCGCGACGCGATGGCGTCGGCGTCGGCGCCGAGCGCCTCGACGCGCGATGCCACGCGACCCAGGGTCGCGGACTCCCAGTTGTCGTAGAACTCGGCTGGACGGGCTTCTTTGTTCTTCTGTTCGTCCGGGGGCATCGTCGCACCTGATCGCGGGTTTTTCCCGACCCCGAAGCTAGCGACGAATTGTGACGCATGTCCGTGCGCTGCGTCACGGTTCGTGCGAGCGGGGGCCCCAGGCCCGACCGACGCGCCGGATTAAGTCATGTCTCCCCGTCGTCGCCCACGGTGGCACCGGCGCCCCGGCCTTTCACGACGCGCAGCAGGTCGCGCCGTTCGCGCTTGTCCGGGCGGCCCGCGGAAACCGGACCGTGAAAGCCGGTTCGAACTCACGGACGTGCGCGCGCGCAGCCTCGCTCTCGGCCGTCTCGCGGTAATGCAGCCGCGCCTCGGTCGCCCGGCCCGCGGCGCTGCGGAATGCCGGTGACCTCGACCTCGAACCGCTCGCGCTCGCGGGGATGCGCAGCCGGTCGCCGACCTTCACCGTGCCGCGATGCCTTGACCCGCTCGCCGTTGACCTGCACGTGGCCGCCGTCGACCGCCTCCTGGGCGAGGCTGCGGCGTCTTGAAGAAGCGTGCGCACCAGAGCCACTTGTCGATGCGCATGGGATCCGCTGGCTGGCGGCCGCGGGCGTCGCCGCCCGGGCCAGCGCCGTGATCTTGCCGTCGCGAGGTCTGCGGGAAGCCACGGCGGGATTATAGGCCCCCTATAATCCACGCTTCGCCCGGAGACGTCAGCGCATGGACCAAACCTTCCTCGACCGCCTGGGCGCGCCAGACCGAAGAACTGAAGAGCTCCGGCCTCTTCAAGCCGGAGCGCGTGCTCGGCTCGCCACAGCAGCCGGTCGTGCGGCTCGCCGACGGCCGCGAGCTCGTCAATCTCTGCGCCAACAACTACCTCGCGCTCGCGAACCACCCGTCGATCCGCGAAGCCGCGCGCCTCGCGGTCGACCGCCACGGCTACGGCATGGCCTCGGTGCGCTTCATCTGCGGCACCCAGGGCGTGCACAAGGAACTCGAGGCGCGCCTGAGCGCCTTCCTCGGCACGGACGACACGATCCTCTATTCGTCCTGCTTCGACGCGAACGGCGGCCTCTTCGAGACGCTGCTCGACGAGCAGGACGCGGTGATCAGCGACGCGCTCAACCACGCGAGCATCATCGACGGCATTCGCCTCTGCAAGGCGCAGCGCCTGCGTTACGCGAACGACGACCTCGACGAGCTCGAATCCCGCCTCAAGGAGGCTGCGGGCGCGCGCGTAAAGCTGATCGCGACCGACGGCGTGTTCTCGATGGACGGCGTCATCGCCCGGCTCAAGGACATCTGCGACCTGGCCGAACGTCATGGCGCCCTGGTGATGGTGGACGACTCGCATGCGACCGGATTCGTCGGCGCGGGCGGGCGCGGCACGCACGAATACCGCGAGGTCATGGGACGCGTCGACATACTCACGGGCACGCTCGGCAAGGCGCTCGGCGGCGCGGCGGGCGGCTACACCTCGGCACGCCGTGAGATCGTCGGCTGGCTGCGGCAGCGCTCCCGGCCCTACCTCTTCTCCAACAGCGTGCCGCCCGTGATCGCGGCCACGACGCTGCGGGTGCTCGATCTCGTCGAGTCCGGCGCCGAGCTGCGCGCGCAGTTGCGCGAGCAACACCGCGCATTTCCGCCGGCGCATGACCGACATCGGGTTCCGCATCGTCCCGGGCGAGCACCCCATCGCGCCGGTCATGCTCGGCGATGCCACGCTTGCCGCGCGTTTCGCGGAGCGGCTGCTCGACCTCGGCGTCTACGTGATCGGCTTCTCGTATCCCGTGGTGCCGATGGGCAAGGCGCGCATCCGCACGCAGATGAGCGCGGGCCACGACCGCACGCAGATCGACCGCGCGATCGACGGCATTCGAGACCGTCGGGCGCGAACTCGGCGTCATCACGCTGACAAAGGAAGGTACATGAAGGCTCTCGTCAAGGCGCAACGCGCTCCGGGCATATGGATGGAAGAGGTCCCGGAGCCGAAAGTCGGCCACAACGACGTCATGATCAAGGTCCGCAAGACCGCGATCTGCGGCACCGACATGCACATCTACCTCTGGGACCAGTGGGCGCAGCGCACGATCCCGGTGCCGATGGCGGTCGGCCACGAGTACGTGCGGCGAGATCGTCGATATCGGCGGCGAGGTGCAGGGCTTCCAGGTCGGCGACCGCGTGTCCGGCGAAGGCCACATCACCTGCGGCTATTGCCGCAATTGCCGCGCAGGACGCCGTCACCTGTGCCGCAACACGGTCGGCGTCGGCGTCAACCGCCAGGGTTGCTTCGCCGAATACCTCGTGATCCCCGCCTTCAATGCATTCAAGCTCACGGACGCGATCACGGACGACGTTGCGTCGATCCTGGACCCGTTCGGCAACGCGACGCACACGGCGCTGTCGTTCAGCCTCGTGGGCGAAGACGTGCTGATCACCGGCGCCGGCCCGATCGGGGTCATGGCGACCGCCATCGCGCGTCACGTCGGCGCGCGCCACATCGTCGTCACCGACGTCAACGACTACCGGCTCGACCTCGCGCGCAGGATGGGAGCGACGAAGGCGATCAACGTGAGCCACGAGTCGCTCGACGCGGCGATGCAGGAACTGGGCATGGCCGAGGGCTTCGACGTCGGCCTCGAGATGTCGGGCAACCCGACCGCATTCCGCGACCTGTTGCGCACGATGCATCACGGCGGCAGCGTGGCGCTGCTCGGCATCCCGCCCGACGACACGGCCATCGACTGGAACCAGGTCATCTTCAAGGGCCTGGTGCTGAAGGGCATCTATGGCCGCGAGATGTTCGAGACCTGGTACAAGATGTCCGCGATGCTGCAGAGCGGGCTCGACATCACGCCGATCATCACGCACCGCCTGCCGGTCGCGGAGTTCCGGGCCGGGTTCGAAATCATGCGCAGCGGCCAGTCGGGCAAGGTGATCCTCGACTGGGCCGCCTGATCTTCCGCGTCAATAAGAGGTATTTCCGATGACCATACGCAAAGCCGAAGCCGGTTGGACGGGCAGCCTGCGCGAAGGGCGCGGCGAAATTGCGCTCGAGAGCGGCGCGTTCCGCGGCCCCTACACGTTCAAGTCGCGCTTCGAGGAAGGCAAGGAAACGAACCCCGAGGAGCTTCTCGGCGCGGCGCACGCCGGTTGCTTCACGATGGCGTTGACGGCGCTGCTCGCGCGACAGCAGCTCGCCCCGACGAGGATTCACACGACGGCGTCGGTGCACCTCGAACAGGTCCCGGGCGGGTTCAGCATCCCGCGCATCGAGTTGCGTACTCGCGCGACGATCCCGGGAATCGACGCGGCGAAGTTCGCGGCGCTCGCGGCCGACGCGAAGCAGAACTGCCCGGTGTCGAAAGCGCTGGCGGGCGTCGAGATCTCGCTGGACGCGGCGCTCGAATGACGGGGCCGCACCCGATGCACCTGCCCATCCTGTACGGCAACCGCGAGTCGGGCCACAGTTACAAGGTGAAGCTGGCGCTGCACCTGCTCGGGGTCGAGCACGAGTATCGCGAAGTCGACCTGGACGTGCCGCTGGCGGAGCGACCGGCCGAGTTTCGCGCGGCGAGCCGGTTCGGCGAGGTGCCCGTCTTCGTCGACGGCGATTCCGCGCTCGCGCAGTCGAACGCGATCCTGCTGCACCTGGCCGAACGCACCGGCGGTCTCGGCGGCGCGTTGCCGACCGAACGCCTCACGGAGTGGCTGTTCTGGGAAGCGAACCGGGTCGGCTTCTCCGTGCCGAACCTGCGCATGGCGCGGACGTACGGGGCCGAGACAGCGAGCCTGGACGTCGTGTCGTGGCTCGAGAGCCGCGCGTTGAAGGATCTCGAGCGGCTCGACCACGAGCTGAGCGCGCACCTGTTCCTGATCGACTCGAGCGTCACGATCGCCGACATCGCGTGCTGCGCCTACCTGTACTGGCCGGAGCAGGCCGGCCTCGACCTGACGCGGTGGCCGCGCGTGGTCGACTGGCTCGAGCGGATCAGTGCGCTGCCCGGCTGGGCCGATCCGTACGAATTGCTGCGCGCCTGACTCCCGCGCTGTCGCATCCACGCCCCGGGGACGTGGAAATCCCTACCCCTCCCGCCGCGGCGGGCGGCCCGGGAATGCCTGTAAAATGGCCCGGTCCTCCAGTCACGAGAACCCAGGAAGCGTCCACATGCCACTCGTCTCGATGCGCCAGCTGCTCGACCACGCGGCCGAGAACCACTACGGCCTGCCGGCCTTCAACGTCAACAATCTCGAGCAGGTCCGCGCGATCATGGAAGCGGCCGACGAGACCGGGAGCCCGGTCATCATGCAGGGCTCCGCGGGTGCGCGGAAATACGCCGGCGAGGCGTTCCTGCGCCACCTGATCCAGGCGGCGATCGAGGCCTACCCGCACATCCCGGTCGTGATGCACCAGGACCACGGCCAGTCGCCGGGCGTGTGCATGGCCGCGATCCGGTCCGGTTTCTCGAGCGTGATGATGGACGGCTCGCTGCTCGAGGACGGCAAGTCGCCGTCCTCCTACGACTACAACGTCGACACGTCGCGCAAGGTCGTGGATTTCGCGCACTCGATCGGCGTGACCGTCGAGGCGGAACTCGGCGTGCTCGGGTCGCTCGAGACGATGCGCGGCGACAAGGAGGACGGCCACGGCGCCGAGGGCACGATGACGCGCGAGCAGCTGCTCACCGATCCGGACCAGGCCGCGGACTTCGTCCGCAAGACGCAGTGCGACGCGCTCGCGATCGCGATCGGCACCTCGCACGGCGCCTACAAGTTCACGCGCAAGCCGACGGGCGACATCCTCGCGATCCAGCGCATCAAGGAAATACACGCGCGCATCCCGAACACCCACCTCGTCATGCACGGCTCGTCGAGCGTGCCTCAGGAGTGGCTCGAGATCATCCGCAAGCACGGCGGCAACATGAAGGAAACCTACGGCGTGCCGGTCGAGGAAATCGTCGAGGGCATCAGGCACGGCGTGCGCAAGATCAACATCGACACGGACATCCGCCTCGCGATGACCGGCGCGATCCGCAGGCACTTCGTCGAGAAGTCGGCCGAGTTCGACCCACGCAAGTACCTGGCCGATGCGCAGGCCGCGGCCCGCGGCATCTGCAAGCTGCGCTACGAGGCGTTCGGCTGCGCCGGGCAGGCGGCGAAGATCAAGCCGCTGCCGCTCGACAAGATGGCCGAACGCTACAGGAAGGGCGAGCTGAACCAGGTCGTCCACTGACGGATGCAACGCCCGTCGCAAGGATATTTCCGCGAGGCTCGAGATCCATGATCGACCTGTTCACGCCCCTCGCGTTCGCCCGCGGCCCGGCGATGAAGAACCGCTTCATGCTGGCGCCGCTGACCAACCTGCAGAGCCACTCCGATGGCCGCCTCTCGGACGACGAGCTGCACTGGCTCACGATGCGCGCCCGCGGCGGTTTCGGCCTGACGATGTCCTGCGCGTCGCACGTGCAGGCGCAGGGACAGGGCTTTCCGGGACAGCTGGGTATCTTCGCCGAGGACCACCTCGTGGGTCTCACGCGTCTCGCGAGCGCGCTGAAGGGTGCCGGCAGCCTCGCGTTCATGCAACTGCATCACGCCGGCACGCGATCGCCCGCGGCGCTGATCGGCACGCAGCCGGTCGGCCCGTCCGAGGACGCGGAGACGGGCGCGCGCGCGCTCACGACCGCCGAGGTGGAGCAACTGGCGGAAGACTTCATCGCGGCTGCCGTGCGGGCCGAGCGGGCCGGTTTCGACGGCGTGGAGCTGCACGGCGCCCACGGCTACGTGCTGTGCCAGTTCCTGAGCAGCACGATCAACCACCGCACGGACCGGTACGGCGGACCGCTCGAGAATCGCTGCCGGATCGTATTCGACATCCTCGCCGGTATCCGCGGGCGTTGCCGGCCGGACTTCGCCGTCGGCATCCGCATCTCGCCCGAACGCTTCGGGCTCGAGCTCGCGGAAATGCGCGAGTTCGCGCAGCGGCTGATGCGTGAAGCCCAGGTGGACTTCATCGACCTGTCGCTCTGGGATGCGTTCAAGGTGCCGAACGAGGCGGCTTTCCAGGGGCGGCCGCTGCTCGCGTGGTTCACGGACCTCGAGCGCGGCAACGTGCGGCTGGGCGCCGCCGGCAGGATCATGAGCGGCCCTTCGGCACGCAAGTGCCTGGAGGCCGGCGCGGACTACGTGGTGCTCGGCCGCGCGGCGATCCTGCACCACGATTTCCCGCTGCGGGTGCTGGCCGACCCGGACTTCGCGGCGATGCCGCTGCCGGTGCCGAGCGAGCACCTGCGCGCGCAGGGCCTGGGCCCCGCGTTCGTCGAGTACATGCGGACCTGGAAAGGCTTCGTCGCGAGCTGAGCGCGACCGGGGCGTCAATCCGTCCAGTCGATCAGGCCGGTCCAGGCAGTGAACAGGACCAGCAGGCCGAACGCGATCCGGTACCACGCAAACGGCACGAACGTGTGCGTCGCGACGTAGCGCAGCAGCCAGCGCACGCACGCGAACGCCGAGACGAAAGCCGCCAGGAGACCCACGACCCACATGCCGAGCTGGTCGAGCACCAGCAGGTCGCGCTCCTTGTAGAGCGAATACAGGGACGCGAGACCTAGCGTCGGAATCGCCAGGTAGAACGTGAACTCGGTGGCGACCTGGCGTGACAGGCCGAACAGCATGCCGCCGATGATCGTGGCGCCGGAACGGCTCGTGCCGGGAATCAGCGCGAAGGCCTGGGCGACGCCGACCTTCAGCGCATCGTATGGCGACATGTCGTCGACAGAAGTGACGCGAATCACGTGGTTGCGGCGCTCGGCCCAGAGGATGACGAACCCGCCGAGGATGAACGCCGCGGCCACCGTGGGCGCGTTGAAGAGATTCGCCTTGAGGGCCTTGCCGAACGACAGGCCCAGCAGCGCGAGCGGCAGGAACGCGATCGCGATGTTCAGGAGCAGGCGTCGCGCGGTGGCGTCGCGCGCGGCGTTCGCGAACACCGAGCCGATGCGCGCGCGAAACTCCCAGACGACGGCGAGGATCGCGCCGGACTGGATCACGATCTCGAACAGCTTGCCCCGCGCGTCGTGGAAATCGAGCAGGCTCGCCGCCAGGATCAGGTGACCGGTGCTGGAGACAGGGAGGAACTCCGTGAGGCCTTCGACGACCCCGAGGATCGCCGCCTTCACCAGCAGGACCAGGTCCACGCGGTCAGTCCGGGCTGCAGGCGAGGCAGTACATGTAGACGTTGCGTGGGTCGCGCAACCGGCCGATGCGTCGCAGCTCGGCCAGCACCAGGTCGCAGCCCGCGCGGCAGCAGCGGCGCCAGCTCGGCCTCGGGCATGAGCGGCGCGACGATGCGCGCAGCGGCCACCTGCATGCGCAGGCCGAGCGCATCGCCGAAGCTGATGTCCGGTTCGAAGTACTCGACGTCGTATTTCTTGCCGAGCCTGGCGAGTTTCGCCGCGATTTCGATGGCGTCCTGGAAGCTGCCGAGTTGGTCCACCAGGCCGAGGCGCTTGGCGTCCGCGCCGGACCACACTCGGCCCTGCGCGATCGCGTCGATCGTCGCGACGTCCTGCTTGCGCGACTTCGCCACGTGCGTGATGAACTCCCGGTACTCGTGCTCGATGCTCTGCTGCAGGATCTCCCTGGTGGCATCGCCCATCGACCGGTCCACCCGGAACTCGCCGGACAGCGCCGTCGTGCCGACGCCGTCGACGTGTACGCCGAGGCGCTCGAGCGAGCGCTGGAACGTCGGGAACATCGCGAAGATTCCGATCGAGCCGGTGAGCGTCGCGGGGCTGGCGACGATGCGGTCGGCGTTCATCGCGATGTAGTAGCCGCCCGAGGCCGCGAGGCTGCTCATCGAGGCAACCACCGGCTTCTTCGCGGCCTTGAGCGCCTCGACCTCGCGGCGGATCACCTCGCTCGCGAACGTGCTGCCGCCCGGGCTGTCGATGCGCAGCACGACCGCCTTGACGGCGTCGTCGAAGCGCGCGTCGCGCAGCTGCTGTGCGAGCGTGTCGGAACCGATCGTGCCGGGCGCCTGCTCGCCCGGGACGATTTCGCCCGACGCGACGATGACGGCGACCTTGTCGCCCGGCTTGGCCGTCAGCGCCTCGCCCGAGTGGATGTTGGCGAGATACGCCCAGTGATCGACGCCCTTGTAGGAATGCAGGTCCTCGTCCTCGCCCGTGATCTCGGCCAGGCGTTCCTCGACGTCGAACCGTCCCTCGAGCCCGGTCACGAGTCCCGCGTCCAGGGCCATCTTCGCCAGGTTGCCCTCGGAGCGGCGCAGTGCGGCGACCGCGTCGTCGGCATAGGTCTGCAGCGCCGCCGGTTCCAGCGAGCGCGCCCTGGCCACGTCGGACTTCCAGGTGCCCCAGACCGAGTTCAGCCAGACGAGGCTCTCCTCGCGCTCGGCGGGCGACATGTCGTTGCGCGTGAACATCTCGACCGCGGACTTGTACTGGCCGACACGGAAGACGTTCCAGTCGACGGAGAGCTTGTCGAGCGCGTCCTTGACGAACATGCCGTAGTTCGCGAAGCCGTCGACGTAGGCGATGCCGTGCGGATCGAGGTAGATCTCGTCTGCATGGGCCGCGAGGTAGTACTGCGGCTGGTCGTAGTAGTCGCCGTAGGCGAGGACCGGCTTGCCGCTCTTGCGGAATGCGTCGATCGCGGCGCCGACTTCCTGCAGCTTGGCGACGCCCGCGCCGTCGAGGCCGCCGAGATCGAGGTAGAGCGAGCTGATGCGCTCGTCGTCGCCGGCGGCCCGGATCGCCTCGACGAGGTCGCGGAGACGGGTCTCCGCGGGACCGGTGCGCAGCGTCTCGGCCAACGCGCGCTCGACCGCGTCGCCGGTGAACTGCTCGACGATCGGGCCCTGCGGCGCGATCACGAGCGCCGCCTTGTCGGGAACCAGCGGGATCGGGCGCGAGAACAGCGCGCCGATGGCGCCGAAAATCAGCGACAGCAGCAGGAAGTGCAGGATCTTGCGCAGCCCGTCGAGGCCATGCCAGATCCAGTGCAGTACCTTGCCGATGGCACGCATGCCGGCGCGCCCCTGCCGGTCAGACCTTCTCTTCGATGCGGGCGGACTTGCCCGTGCGCTCGCGGAGGTAATACAGCTTGGCGCGGCGCACGTTGCCACGGCGCTTGACCGTGATCGCGCCGAGGGCCGGGCTGTACGTCTGGAACACGCGCTCGACGCCTTCGCCGTGCGAGATCTTGCGCACGGTGAACGACGAGTTCAGGCCGCGATTGCTCTTCGCGATCACGACGCCCTCGTAGGCCTGCACGCGCTCGCGCTCGCCTTCCTTCACCTTGACCTCGACGACGACGGTGTCGCCCGGGCCGAAATCAGGCACTTCGCGCTTCATGCGCTCGCTTTCGAGCGCGGCAATGATGTTGGTCATTTCTCACCTTCTCGCAATGGCTGCGTCCCTACTGTTGTCGCGTCGCATCCATGCTCCGCCTGGTATTCCTCGAGGAGCCTGCGCTCCTCCCTGCTCGAACTCCGGGCCGCCAGCAGGTCGGGCCGGCGCTGCCACGTCCGCCCGAGCGACTGCTTGAGCCGCCAGCGGGCGATCGCCGCGTGGTTGCCGCCGATCAGCACCGGCGGCACCTCGCGCCCGGACCACACCTCGGGGCGCGTGTAATGCGGCCAGTCGAGGAGCCCGTTCGAGAACGACTCCTGCACGGCGGATTCCGCGTCACCGAGCGTACCCGGGAGCAGCCTCGCCACCGCGTCGACGACCATGAGCGCCGGCAGTTCGCCGCCGCTCAGCACCACGTCACCCACCGCGACCGACTCGTCGACGCACGCCTCGACGAACCGTTCGTCCACGCCCTCATAGCGGCCGGCCACGAGCACCAGTTCCGCCAGCCCCGCGAACTCGGCGACCTTGCGCTGCGAGAGCGGGACGCCGTCCGCCGCGAGGTACACCCGCCGCGCCGCCGGCACTCGCCGCGCGGCTTCCTGCATGGCGAGCCGCAACGGCTCGGCCTTCAACACCATCCCGGGACCGCCGCCGTAGGGGCGGTCGTCCACCGTCCGGTGCACGTCCGTCGCGAACTGCCGCGGATTCACGGTCTCGACCGCGAGCACTCCGCGCTCGAGCGCCCGGCCGAGCACGCCGAACCTCAATGCCTGCTCGACGAACTCCGGAAACAGCGTCACGACGACGATGCGCATCGTGCCCTTCCGTTTCCTGCCGTCAATCGTCCACGTGCCAGTCGAGCGTGATCCGGCCCGCCCCGAGGTCCACCTCGACGATACGGTCCGGCACCAGCGGCACCAGTCTCTCGCGGTCGCCCTGCAGCACCGCCACGGGATGCGCCGGCAACTCCAGGAACCCGTCCACGCGCCCGAGCGACTGGCCTTCGCGGTTGACCGCGTCGAGGCCGACCAGGTCGTGCAGGTAGAACTCGCCTGGCTCCGCCGGCGGCAGTTCCGCGCGGCTCACCTGCACCTCGGCGCCCGTCAGTGCGCGCGCGGCCTCGACCGTGTCGACGCCGGCGAGCTGCACCGCGATGCCGCGGCCCGCCCGCTTCGAATCCAGCACCTCCACCACGCTCGACTTGCCTTCCCGGACCAGCGTCCAGGTGCGGTAGCCTGCGATGCCGCCGGCGGGGTCGGTATAGGACGAGACCTTTACCCAACCCTGCACGCCGAAAGGCGCGCCGACGCGCCCGAGCACCACCACGTCGCGCCGGGCATCATCTCCGGTGCGCGCAGCCATGGGATTCGACGCGCCGGAACGCGGCGCTCAGGCCGCGACCGCCGGCGCCTGGGTCTTGCGGTAGCTCTTCAGCAGCTGGGCCACGCGCTCCGAGGGCTGCGCACCGACCGAAAGCCAGTAATCGATGCGCGCGAGGTCGAGCCGCAGCTCTTCGCTGTTGCCGCGAGCGACCGGGTTGAAGAACCCGAGCTGCTCCAGCCCGCTGCCGCCGCGACGGCGGCTGTCGGTCACCACCACGTGGTAGAAGGGTTCCTTCTTACCGCCCCGGCGGCTCAATCGAATCGTCACCATCGTTCGCCCTGCCCCATCGTACGTTCTGCATGAAAAGATTCACGGCCGGGGCACGGCTGCACCGTGTCCGGCCAGAAAAGAGCCCGGAACTATAACCAAATCCCGAAGCAAAAGAAATACTTGTGGAGCCTCAGCCGAGGCCCGGCGGCAGCCGGCCACCCATGGAGCGCAGCATCCGGCCGAGGCCGCCCTTGCCCATGCCCTTCATCATCTTCTGCATCTGCAGGAAGTTCTTGACCAGCCGGTTGATCTCGGCCACCTGGGTGCCCGACCCGGACGCGATCCGGCGCTTGCGGGAGCCGTCGATGTTCTTCGGGAAGCGGCGCTCGGCGCGGGTCATCGAGCAGATGATCGCGATCTGCCGCTTGACCTCCCGCGGGTTGCCCTGGGGCATCGCGCCGGCCTTGGCCGCCAGGTGGCTCGGCAGCTTGTCCATGAGGGCCGCCACGCCGCCCATCTGCTCGATCTGGCGGAGCTGGCCGAGCAGGTCGTCGAGGTCGAATCCCTGGCCCTTGGCCATCTTGCGGGCGAGCTTCCCGGCCTCCTCGCGATCGACGTCGCGCGTGACCTGCTCGACCAGTGCCAGCACGTCCCCCATGCCGAGGATGCGGGACGCCATGCGTTCCGGCTGGAACGCCTCGAGCGCGTCGGGCTTCTCGCCCATGCCGACGAACAGGATCGGCTTGCCGGTGACCTGGCGCACCGAGAGGGCCGCGCCACCGCGGGCATCGCCATCGGCCTTGGTCAGCACGACGCCGGTCAGGTTCAACGCCGCCCCGAACGCGCGCGCGGCGTTGACGGCGTCCTGGCCGGCCATGCTGTCGACCACGAACAACGTCTCGACCGGCTGCAGCGAGGCGCCCAGGTCGCGCACCTCGTGCATCATCTCCTCGTCCACGTGCAGCCGGCCCGCCGTGTCGACGAGCAGCACGTCATAGACGCCGCGCCGCGCCTCGGCCAGCGCGGCCGTCGCAATCGCGATCGGCGTCTGGGAGGTGCTCGACGGCGCCACGTCGATCTCGAGCTGCTGGCCGAGACGCTCGAGTTGCAGCAGCGCCGCGGGACGCCGCACGTCGGTCGACACCAGCAGCACGCGCTTGCGCTCCCGGGTCTTCAGCCAGAGCGCGAGCTTCGCCGCCGTGGTGGTCTTGCCGGCGCCCTGCAGGCCCGCGAGCAGGATGATGGCGGGCGGCTGCACGCGCAGGTTGAGCGGACGCACGCCCTCGCCCATCACCCGCACGAGTTCTTCGTGGATGATGCGGATGAGCGCCTGGCCGGGCGTCAGGCTCTTGTGGACTTCCTGGCCGACGACGCGCGCCTTGACGCCCTCGATGAAATCCTTGACGACCGGCAACGCCACGTCCGCCTCGAGCAGCGCCATGCGCACCTGGCGCAGCGTGTCGCCGATGTTCTCCTCGGTCAGGCGGCCGCGGCCGCGCAGGCCGTCGACGACGGCCGCGAGGCGGGTAGACAACTTGTCGAACACGGTCGGAAACCTCGTGGCTGCGGACCTCGCCGGACGGAGCCGGCGGCGGGCACGCGATTATAGAGAGGCTGGCAGGATTTGCCGCGCTCCTCAGCCTGCCCGGGCCGTGGCATCATGCGGGCGTCACCTCGCCACGCCCGGGCCTCGCGCTTGCTGCTGCCACTGATCGCCGTCGCCTGCTACGTCATCGGAGCCGTCTGGCTCGCCCTCGCGACGTACCAGAATCGGGCGCCGTCCACGGCGGCCCAGGGTCGCGGCGGGCGCATCGCCGCGGTCGCGATCGCGACGGTCGGGACGATCGTGCACGCCGCCGCGCTCATGGACGAACGCCGCCTGGCCCCGTCCGCGGCGCTCTCGCTGGGCGACACCGCCGCGCTCGTGAGCCTCGTGATCGCCGTCACGGCCATCGTGATGTCCTTGCGGCCCGGCCGGCGCGGCGTGGCGGCACTGCTGCTCGCGATCGCCGCGGTGCTCGAGGCCGCGTTCTCCGAAGGCACGCGCGAATTCTCCGTGGGCCGGCCGGGCTGGGAACTTGCGTTCCACATCGCCATGGCCACCACCGCGTTCGCGTTCCTGACCATCGGCATGGCGCTCGCCGTGGCGCAGGTGCTGGTCGACAGGCGCCTGCGCAGCCGGCGCCCGCTCGGCCTGCTCAGGATCCTGACGCCGATCGAATCGCTCGAGTCAGGGTGTTTCCAGAGCATCCTCGCGGGCTTCCTGGTGCTGACCCTCGCACTCGTGAGCGGCGCGTTCTTCGTCGAGAACCTGCTGGCGCAGCATCTCGTGCACAAGGTCGTGCTCGCCCTGGTCGCGTGGGTCGTGTTCGGCGTGCTGCTGCTCGGCCGCATGCGCTTCGGCTGGCGCGGGCGGCGGGCGTTGCGCTGGACCTTCGCCGGTTACACGCTGCTCGGACTCTCCTATTTCGGCAGCAAGCTGATCCTCGAGAACGTGCTCGGCAAGCACTGGGGCTGAGCGACCGTTGTTCGACCTATCGGTACCCGCGCTCACCTGCCTCCTCGTCGCCCTGGTGCTGCTGTCGGCGTTCTTCTCGGGCACCGAGACCGCACTGATGAGCGTCAACCGGGATCGACTGCGCCATCTCGCGCGCGCAGGCAGCGCCGCGGCACGGGCGACCGAAAAGCTGCTCGAGCGTCCGGACCGACTGATCGGCGTGATCCTGATCTGCAACAACTTCGTGAACGTCTCCGCCGCGGCAATCGTGACCATGATCGCGCTGTCGCTGGGCGGCGAGGCGTTCGCGGCGGTCGGCATCGGGCTGTTCACGGTCGTGCTGATCGTGTTCGGCGAGGTCGGCCCGAAGACGCTGGGGGCCCTGTATCCCGAGCGCATCTCCCTGCTGGCCGCGGTGATCTACACGGCCCTGCTCAGGATCCTCTACCCCGTCGTCTGGGCCACGAACCTGATTACGAACGGCGTCCTGCGGGTGCTCGGCGTGTCGCGTGAAAAAGCGAGCCGCACCTCGCTCAGCTCGGAAGAACTGCGCACCGTCGTCGCCGAGGCGAGCACCGTCATCCCGCACCGCCACCAGCGCATGCTGATGAGCATCCTCGACCTGGAGCGGATCAACGTCGAGGACATCATGGTGCCGCGCAACGAAATCTCCGCTATCGACGTCGGCGACGACTGGGACGACGTGCTCGCACAGCTGCGCGAGTGCCGGCACACCCGCATCCCGGTGTTCGAGGGCAATGTCGACTCGCTGATCGGCATACTGCACATGAAGAAAGTCGCGCAGCTGCTGGCACGCGGGGAATTCGATCGCGCGCAGCTCGTGACGCTCGCGAAATCCCGCGAGCCCTACTATGTGCCCGAGGGCACGTCGCTCAACACCCAGCTGCTGCAGTTCCAGCGGCAGCGCCGGCGCGTCGCGTTCGTCGTCGACGAGTATGGCGACGTGCAGGGCCTCGTGACGCTCGAGGACCTGCTGGAGGAGATCGTGGGCGAGTTCACCTCGGACACGAGCGCCCTGCACAAGGACGTCCACAAGGAAACGCGCCCGGACAGCTTCGTGGTCAATGCCTCGGCGAGCGTGCGCACCCTGAACCGCAAGATGGGATGGTCGCTGCCGACCACCGGGCCGCGCACGCTGAACGGGCTCGTGATCGAGTACCTCGAGACGATCCCGGACCCCGGCACGAGCCTGCGCATCGGCGACTACTCGATCGAGATCCTGCAGACGAGCGAAAATGCCGTGAAGACCGTGCGGCTGAGGCCACTCGCCACCGCGAGCGCGCCGGATGTTGGAGCGCCCGCGTCGCAACGCAGCGCTTAGTCGCCGCGTTCGCGAGAGGCGCCAACGGCCGCTCCCGTTCGGAGTGCGCCCGGAAAGACGCCGTAAACCCATCCGTGGGGGCTCCGGCCGCGACATCCATGTCGCGGACGGCTTTCCGAGCGCACTCCGAACAGAAGCAAGGCCTGTTGGCTGTCGGACGCGCTTCCGCGCGGAGCATTGCTCGCGACTCCGGGAGTCCGTGGTGAATTCGACGCGTCGTGCAACTGAGGCGGCACGCGCGACGTCAAGGCTGGCGTAGGACCACACGGTGCGGTGCGGGGCAACACGTCGTAGCACAACACAACCCACTGCCTCACGCTCAACGCAGCACGACGTCACTCAGCCAGCTCAGTGACGTACGGCTCAGCGCAGCACGGCTTGCCACAGCACCGCGACCGCAACCGGCACGCCTCGCAACGGTGCGCCACACACTGGGCGGCAGCGCCTCCATCCGGAACGCGTCCAGAAAACCGTCCGCGACAGGGACGTCGCGGCCGGAGCCCCCACGGATGGGTTTACGGCGTTTTTCTGGACGCGTTCCGGATGGGGACGGTGACGCCGACGATGCCTTCGATTCCGGATCGGGTTGCGGACGTCGACGCTGTCGCCGCCTCGCTGGCGACGGCGTGTGCGGCGCCGTAGCGAATCACAGCGCGCGCTCGAGCGCTTCCTGCAGGCGGTTGACGCCCACGATCACGAGCCCTTCGATCGGCCGGCGCGGCACGTTCGCCGCCGGCACCAGGGCGCGGCCGAAGCCCTGCTTCGCCGCTTCGCGCAAGCGCTCCTCGCCGAACGGCACCGGTCGGATCTCGCCGGTGAGACCCAGTTCGCCGAAGCACACCGTGTCCTGCGCCAGCGGCTTGTCGCGCAGGCTCGACAGGACCGCGAGCACCGCCGGCAGGTCGGCCGAGGTCTCGCCGATGCGCACGCCGCCGACGACGTTGATGAAGACGTCGCGGCCGGCCGTCGCGACGCCGCCGTGCCGGTGCAGCACCGCGAGCAGCAAGGCCAGCCGGCTCGACTCGAAACCCACTGCGACGCGGCGCGGGTTCATGCCCTGCGCATCGTCGACGAGCGCCTGCACTTCGACGAGCAACGGCCGGCTGCCCTCGCGCACGACCGTGACGACGCTGCCCGACACCGGCGCCGGATGCCGCGACAGGAAGATCGCCGACGGATTGCGCACCTCGCGCAGGCCCTGTTCCGCCATCGCAAATACGCCGAGCTCATTGGCGGCGCCGAAGCGGTTCTTCACCGCACGAACCACGCGAAAGCGGCTGCCCGGGTCGCTCTCGAAATAGAGCACGGTGTCCACCATGTGCTCGAGGATGCGCGGTCCCGCGATCAACCCTTCCTTGGTGACGTGCCCGATGATGAACACGGCCGTGCCGGAATCCTTCGCGAACCGCACGAGCCGGGCCGCGGATTCGCGCACCTGCACCGCCGAGCCCGCGGACGATTCGCTGAGTTCGGTCTGCATGGTCTGGATCGAGTCGATCACGACCACCTGCGCGCGTGACGTGACGGCCTCGTCGAGCACCGCCTCGACGCGCGTCTCGGCGGCCAGCCGCAAGGTCGTCGCCTCGAGGCCGAGGCGTTGCGCACGCGAGGCGACCTGCCGTACCGACTCCTCGCCCGACACGTAGAGCACCGGCCGTTCGCGGCTGAGCGCGTCGGCCGCCTGCAGCAGCAGCGTGGACTTGCCGATACCCGGGTCGCCTCCCAGCAACACGACCGAGCCGGCCACGAGGCCGCCGCCGAGCACCCGGTCGAGCTCGCCGATACCGGTTGCCGCGCGCTCGTCGCTCTCCTGCGAGACGTCCGTCACCGTTCGGCTCACCTGGCTTGCAACCGCACCACCGCGCCGCTCGGCGGCACGCGCGGCAGCAGCGCCGGCGACGACCGATGCGGCGAGTTCGAGCGTGTTCCAGGCTTCGCAGGAGGGGCACTGGCCCTGCCACTGCGCGGTACGCGCGCCGCAGGCGCCGCAGGCATAACTGGTTTTCGGCCGGGCCATGGGTGCGCGTGGATGTGGCGTGATTGAGAACCGGGTCGTGCCGGCGGAGCGGGATGCTAGCACGGCTTCATCACCCCGCCGGACTGTGACGCCGGCGGCAATTCCGCTGCGGGTCGCCCCCTATACTTCGGGCCACACCATGCGCAGCAATGCCGAACAGACGCTCGTGCTCAACGACACCGGGGGTTCGTCGCGACCGGTCCCGGGCAAGGACCCGATGCCCGCGAAACTCGGGCGGTACCAGCTCGTCCACGAGATTGGCCGGGGCGCCATGGGGGTCGTCTACCGCGGCCGCGATCCCATGATCAATCGCGACGTGGCATTGAAGGCGATCCCGCTCAGCGAGGAGTTCGAAGGCGAGGACCTCGACGAAGCGCGCAGCAAGTTCTTCCGCGAGGCGGAAATGGCCGGCCGCCTCTCGCACCCGTACATCGTGACGATCTACGATGCGGGCGAGGACCGGGGCACCGCCTACATCGCAATGGAGTTGCTGCGCGGCAACCACCTCGTCGAGTACACGATCCCCGGACGGCTGTTGCCGTGCGCGATCGTCATCGAGATCATGGCGCGCCTGGCCGATGCGTTGCACTATGCGCACCAGAACCAGGTCGTTCACCGCGACATCAAGCCGGCCAACATCATGTTCGACGCCCCGAGCGGAGAATTGAAGATCACCGATTTCGGCATCGCACGCCTGACGGACTCGGGACGCACGCGCACGGGCGTCGTGCTGGGGACGCCGTCGTTCATGTCGCCCGAACAGCTGCAGGGCCGTGACGTGACCGGCCGCTCCGACCTGTTCTCGCTCGCGGTGGCGATGTTCCAGTTGCTCACCGGGCAGTTGCCGTTCCGGGCCGACTCGATGCCCGGATTGATGCTGAGGATCGCGCAGGAGCCGCACGCGCGCATTCGCGCGCTGAACCCGGCACTGCCGACCGGCCTCGACGCCTTCTTCGACCGCGCGCTCGCGAAGGAACCTGCCGACAGGTACGACTCCGGCGCCGCCTTTGCGCAGGCGCTGCGCGACCTCAATACGCCCGTCGCCCGGGCCTGAGCCGATGCGACTGAAGGGCAAGTTCCGTTGCGTCGGCATCACCGACACGGGACGCATCCGCGATCACAACGAGGACACGTTCGGCACCGACCCGGATATCGGTCTCGTCGTGCTCGCCGACGGCATGGGCGGCTACAAGGCCGGTGAAGTTGCGAGCGGCATCACAGTTCGTACCGTGATGGGCTTGCTGAAAGCCGCGGTGGAGCGCGAAGATCTGGCGCGACACGACGACGACAGCGGCCTGAGCCGTCCGGGCATACTCCTGCGCGACGCGATCCAACGCGCCAACAAGCTGGTGCTCCAGACGGCGAAGACCCAGGCCAATTGCGAGGGCATGGGCACGACTGTCGTGGCAGGCCTTTTCTTTGACGACCGTCTCACTATTGCGCACGTCGGGGACTCGCGACTCTATCGTTGCCGGGACGGCAAGCTCGAGCAGGTGACGCGGGACCATTCGCTGATGCAGGAACTCGTGGCGCGCGGGTTCTACACGCCCGAGGAGGCGCAGCGGGCCGCAGCGAAGAATTACGTCACGCGAGCGCTCGGAGTGGACGCGACGGTCGAGGTCGAGGTAACCGAAGTACCGGTGCTGAAGGACGACCTCTACCTGCTCTGCTCCGACGGCCTCACGGACATGGTCGAGGACGACGACATTCAGTTAACGATCAGTACCTTTGGTGCTAATCTTGAGACGCTCGCAAGGCAACTCGTCTTGCTCAGCAATGACAACGGGGGTCGGGACAACATCTCGATCGTGCTGGTCCGGGTGCTCGACGCGTTCCCGGCGCAGCGTAGGGTGATTGACCGGATCTTAGGGATCTTCGGTTAAGGGAGCGCAGTGCAAGCATGGCCAGGTTGGTTCTGCACCTCGACGGGCAGGTACTCGCTGAGTACAACATGAGCAAGGAGCGCTACACGGTCGGGCGTCTTCCGGACAACGACATCCGGATCGACAACCCCGCCGTCAGCGGTCATCACGCGCTGGTCATCAACATCCTCAACGACTCGTTCCTCGAGGACCTGAACAGCACGAACGGCACGTACGTCAACGGCAAGATCATCAAGAAGCACGCGCTGCAGCACGGCGACGTGATCACCGTGGGGCATCACGCGCTGCGCTTCGTCGACGGCGAAGTCGAGGAACCCGCCGACGAGTTCCAGAAGACGATGGTCATCAGCTCGCGCGAAGCCGCGAGCCTGATCGCGTCGCAGCCGCGGGCCGCGGCCACGCTGCAGGCGGCGGCTTCGTCCGCCGCGCAGTCCGCAGCGAGCCAGTCCGCGCACGCGTCGATGCCGTCGTTCATGAATGGTGCGCTGCCCAAGGCGAAGCTGCAGGTGCTCTCGGGCCAGTTCGCGGGACGCGAGCTCGACCTGGTCAAGACACTCACGACGCTCGGGCGCCCGGGCGTGCAGGTGGCAGCGATCACGCGCCGCGCCGATGGCTACTACATCGTGCACGTCGAGAGCGGCCGCGAAGGCGATTTCCCGCTCGTGAACGGCAGCCCGATCGGGCCGCAGGCACGCAGGCTCCACGACAACGACGTCGTGCAGCTCGCCGGCGTCAAGATGGGTTTCTTCGAGAGCTGACCGGCCGGCGCGTGCTGGCCCGTCCGTCGCAACGCGGGCGGACCGGCCAGCGTCGTCACTGGACTTCGATCTGCACGCGCTGGCTGACACCGCAGATCAGTTCGTATGCGATCGTGCCGGCGTGTGCCGCAACCTCCTCGACCGGCACTTCCGCACCCCACAACACCACTGGATCGCCGACCGCCACGCCAGGCAGGTCCGTCACGTCCACCGTGATCATGTCCATCGACACGCGCCCGATCAGCGCCGCACGCCGCCCGCCGACCTGCACCGGTGTACCCGCCCCCGTGCTGCGCGGATAGCCGTCGCCGTAACCCGCGGCGACCACGGCCATGCGCGTGTCGCGTTCTGCAATCCACGCGCCGCCGTAACCGACCGCTTCGCCAGCGAGTACCTGCTTGACCGCGATGACTTCGCTGCACAGGGTCATCGCCGGCCGCAGTCCGAGTGCGGCGCCCGTCCCGCCCCGGAACGGCGAGACCCCGTAGAGCATGAGCCCGGGCCGGATCCAGTCGGCACGCGCCGCGGGCCACGCGAGCACGCCGGCCGAGTTCGCGATGCTGCGCGCGCCGGGCAGCGCGCTCGTCACGGCGTCGAAGTCCCGCACCTGCTGGGCCGTGCGGATGTCGCGCCGATCGTCGGCCGACGACAGGTGCGTGACGAGCGTGGGATCCGGAAGCACGCGCGCGTTGGCTCGCAGCCGCTCGTACGCCGCGCCGAATTCTTCCAGCCGGAAGCCCAGGCGATTCATGCCGGAGTCCACCTTGATCCAGGCGGAAACCCGCGACGAGCCCCGCAGGGCATCGAGCAACTGCAACTGCTCGAAGCTGTGCACCATGAGTTCGAAGTGCTCGCGTGCCGCGAGCGCGAGCTGGTCGGCGCTGAAGACGCCCTCGAGCAGGAGCACGCGCTGGGTCAGGCCCGCGGCACGCAGCGCGAGTCCTTCATCGAGACGCGCCACGGCAAAGCCGTCGGCGTCGGCGAAGGCGCGCGCAGCCAGCACGAGCCCGTGACCGTAGGCATTCGCCTTGATCACTGCCATGACGCGTGAGTCCGGCGCGACCCTGCGCGCCTCGCGCAGGTTGTGGCGCAACGCGGTGGCATCGACGACGGCGCGGATCAGGTTCTTCACGAGGGATTCACGTTGCGGGCTGCCTGTTTGCGCGCGTGCCTGTGGAAATGCGTGTGTGCAGTGCCGATTACGAGGGTGGCAGGACAGGAACCGGGTTGGCGGCAAGCGGGGTGGTTCGGCCGTCAGCCGCCATATTCGTAGTCGCCGCCGTGCGCGAGGTTCTCGAAGCGCGTGTACTTGCCGAGGAAGGTCAAGTGGATTTCGCCGGTCGGGCCGTTGCGCTGCTTGGCGATGATGATGTCGGCGATGCCCTTGCGCGGCGTGTCGGGCTCGTACACTTCCTCGCGGTAGATCATCATGATCAAGTCTGCGTCCTGTTCAATCGCCCCCGATTCGCGAAGATCCGACATGACCGGCTTCTTGTCGGTGCGCTGCTCGACGCCGCGATTCAGCTGCGACAGCGCGATCACCGGCACCTTCAGCTCCTTCGCGAGCGCCTTCAGCGAGCGCGAGATCTCGGAGATCTCGGTCGCGCGGTTCTCCTTGTTGCCGGCGACCTGCATCAGCTGCAGGTAGTCGATCACGATCAGCCCGAGTCCACCTGCCTTCTCCGTGTCGCGCGCCAGCCGGCGCGCGCGTGCGCGCACTTCCGTCGGCGTCAACGAGCCGCTGTCGTCGATGAACATGGGCGCCGTCTTCATCTGCGCGATCGCGCTGTTGATGCGCGCCCAGTCCTCGTCCCCGAACATGCCGGTGCGCATGTGGCCCTGGTCCACGCGGCCGAGCGAGGAGATCATGCGGAACGCGATCTGCTCGCGCGACATTTCCATCGAGAAGATCGCGACGGGCTTGTTGGCGGCGATCGCGGCGTTCTCGGCGATGTTCAGCGCGAGCGTGGTCTTGCCCATCGAGGGACGACCCGCGACGATCACGAGATCGCCGGGCTGCAGGCCCGCGGTCATGCGGTCGAGCTCGGTGTAACCAGTGCTGAGTCCGGTCAGCTGGCCCTGCGACGCGTGCAGCAGGTCGAGCCGGTCGATCGTTGCCCCGAGCACTTCGCGCACGGGCACGAAGCCGGATCCCGCGCGGCGGCCCTTCTCGGCGATCTGGAAGACGAGGCGCTCGGCGTTGTCGACGAGTTCGCTGGCCGGGCGGCCTTCGTTCTCGTAGGCGGTCGTCGCGATCTCGCCGCTGACTCGAATGAGCTGGCGCAGCAGCGCGCGTTCGCGAACGATGTCGGCGTATGCGCGGATGTTGTCGGCCGTCGGCGTGTCGCGCGCCAGGCCCGCGAGGTAGGCGAGACCCCCGGTCTCCTCCTCGAGTCCCTTGCGGACGAGGTGCTCGGCGAGCGTGACGGCATCGCTCGGCTCGCTGCGCGCCGAGAGTTCGGCAATTGCCTGGAAGATGATCTGGTGGTCGCGGCGGTAGAAGTCGTCCGCCAGCAGGCGATCGGCGACCGCGTCCCAGGTGCTGTTGTCGAGCAGCAGGCCGCCTAGCACGGCCTGCTCCGCCTCGAGCGAATGCGGGGGCACGCGCAGCCCGGACGGTTCGCTCATCGGGCGCGGCCGCCTGCGCGGTCTGCCGCCGCCGGAGCTGCCATCGCCACCCCCCGATTCCTGCTCCATGCACGCTCCCCGCGCGGGCGGACGGTCAGTCCTCGGCGGTGATGACCACCGGCAGGTCGATCTCGACGTCCGTGTGCAGGTGCAGCTTTACGTGATGCTCGCCGATCACGCGAATCGGGCCGCCCGCGAGGCGGACCTCGCTGCGCTCGATCGCGATGCCGGCCTTGGTCAAGGCTTCCGCGATGTCGCTGGTGCCGACCGACCCGAAGAGCTTGCCTTCGGTGCCCGCCTTCGCGGCCAGGCTCAGCGTGAAGTTCTCGAGCTGCGCTGCGCGCTTCTGCGCGCCCGCGAGCGAATCCGACGCGAGCTTCTCGAGCTCGGCGCGCCGTTCCTCGAACTTCTTCAGGTTGTTGGCCGTCGCGAGCGCGGCCTTGCCCGAAGGCAGCAGGAAATTGCGGCCATAACCCGGCTTGACCTTGACCTTGTCGCCGATGTTGCCGAGGTTGGCGACCTTCTGCAGCAGGATGACTTCCATCGTTGTGTCCTCGAAATATCGATCGAATGTTAACCGTTCAGCCGTCTTTGCGAACGCTCGGGCGCAGTGCCCGGCGATTCCCGTTGTCCGTCAGCGCACCCCGTCAACCGACCGTGCCCGGCGCGCCGCGGCGCTGCGAGCGCATCCAGTTGTCGACGAAGCCCACCGCCGCGAGCCCCGCCACCGCGAACGGAGCGACGAGCACCAGCAGCACGTACGCGGCCCAGAGCCACGCCTGGTGCAATTTCGCCTGCGCCACGGCCCGGTGCACCGCCGCAAGGCCGATGATCACCAGCGCGCCCAGGAAGAGCCGCCCGATGTCGTCGACCAGCGGTTGCCCCGACAGCAGCGACACGCCGATCACCGCGCCGGCCACGACCCCGAGGGCCACGCCCAGCCGCAGTTCGCGAAACTCCGCTCCGAAGCCCCCGGCACGCTCGGACAGCGACTGCCACCAGCGCGCCAGGAACACCGCGCTCATCGCGAGCACCATCGTCAGCATCGTCACCCAGCCCCACAGCGTGCGGGCCAGCGTCTCGGCCAGGCCGTCCTGCTCGAGATCCATCGGCAGGCCGCGCTTCTGCATCTCCTGGGCCAGGTCGCGCACGAACGGGGCCCAGAACTGCCCGGGATCGCCGAACGACTGGTGCAGCAGCACCAGCAGTCCGATACCCGCAAGCGTCGCAACCTGCAGGCAGAGCGACAGCGATCCGGTCCGCGCGAGCAGCACCGCAAGCAGCAGCGGCGGCCCGAGCAGCCACGCGGCGTAGATCAAGCCGACCGCTGCCGGCCGCCCGAACATCCACATCGCGGCAACCAGCATCAGCGTGCCGCCGCAGGCCACGATCGCGCCCGCGCGGGGACCGCGTTGCAAGACGACCAGCCCCGGCACCGCACCCGGCAGGAAAAAAGCGAACCCGAGCCCGAGCAACGGCAGCAATCCCAGCAGGCCCGTCACGACGACGGCCCCGCCGGGATTGTCAGCGAGCCACTTGGCCAGCGATCGGTTCATGACGGCGCCCCGGCGGCCCGTCGTGCGCGGGTCGCGCGGCGCGTTGCAGGGTTCAGTGCTGGTCGGTGTAGGGCAGCAGCGCGAGGAAGCGCGCGCGCTTCACCGCGAGCGACAGCTGGCGCTGGTAGGTCGAACGCGTGCCGGTGATGCGGCTCGGAACGATCTTGCCGGTCTCGGTGATGTAGCCCTTCAACGTCGCGAGATCCTTGTAGTCGATGCGCTCGATGCCTTCGGCCGTGAACTTGCAGAACTTGCGGCGGCGGAAAAAACGTGCCATGTCAGGTCACCCGTATTCGTGTTCGGTTGGGACTGCGGGACCGCGCTCAGTTCGCGGCGGCCGAGTCTTCGTTGCTGTCGGAGCCCGGGCCGTCCTCGCTGCGGACCGCACCCTCTTCCTCGGCACGCGCCATCGGCGACGGCTCGACCACGGCGGTCGGCATGGCGATGACCATGTGGCGGATGACGGCGTCGCTGAAGCGGAAACCGCCG
The DNA here is from genome assembly GCA_963786705.1 of uncultured Gammaproteobacteria bacterium. Classification (GTDB taxonomy): domain Bacteria; phylum Pseudomonadota; class Gammaproteobacteria; order Steroidobacterales; family Steroidobacteraceae; genus RPQJ01. The sequence goes on along the minus strand of CAWBAG010000028.1, from coordinate 56,555 downwards.
GTCAGCTCGTCGAGCGCGGACTTGTCGCACTCGATGTTCATCAGCACGTAGTGCGCCTTGTGCACCTTGGCGATCGGGTAGGCCAGCTGGCGGCGGCCCCAGTCCTCGAGGCGATGGATCGCACCGCCACCGGCGGTGATGATGCCGCGATAGCGCTCGATCATGGCGGGGACCTGCTCGCTCTGATCCGGATGGACCAGGAATACGATCTCGTAATGTCGCATCGACTAAGTCTCCTTGCGGGTGATGCCGCCCAGAAAAAATGCTGGTGCGGCAAGGAGTTGGAACGGCCGCGACGCCAGGCAGGCCAGTCACGGAGCCGCGCATGATAGCGGAACGGGGCGCTGGCGGGTAGTCCTAGGCGCGCGGCGCCTCTGGCGCACGGCTTCGAAGAGCGCCACGCCCGCCGCCACCGACACGTTCAGGCTGGCAACGGCCCCGGCCATCGGTATGGCGACCAGTTCGTCGCAGGCCTCGCGTGTGAGGCGCCGCAAGCCCTCGCCCTCCGAGCCCATCACGATGGCGGTGGGTCCGGTCAGGTCCACGTCGAAAAGGGTCCGCTCGGCTTCGTTGGCCGTGCCGACCAGCCAGACCCCGCGCTCCTTCAACTCGCGCAGCGTGCGCGCGAGGTTCACGACCGCGACGAACGCGACGCTCTCGGCCGCACCGGCCGCGACCTTGCGCACGACCGGCGTGAGTCCGGCAGCGCGGTCGCGCGGCGTGATCACTGCGGCGACGCCCGCCGCGTCGGCACTGCGCAGGCAGGCGCCCAGGTTGTGGGGATCCGTGACGCCGTCGAGCACCAGCAACAACGGCGGTTGCCCGGCCGTCGCATCGAGCGCTTCCTCCAACTGGGTCTCGGGATCGCCGGCACGCGCGCGGACCGACGCCGCGACGCCCTGGTGGCGCTCGCCGCCCGCGAGGCGGTCGAGCAGCGCGGGGTCCGCGTCTGTGACCGCAATGCCGGCGCCCTGGGCAAGGTCGCGCAATTCCCGCAGGCGCGCGCCTGCCTCGCGGTCCGCAAGCAGCCACAAGCCGTCGACACGCTGCGGGTTGCGCGTCAGCAACGCGCGCACGGCGTGGATGCCATACGCGACGGATCCGGCCTGCCCGGATGCCTCTGCGGCGCCACGCATGCGAGGGGTCCGCGAGGCTCGTGACGGTGCCCCGCCGTGACGTCCGGTTCCGCCGCCCGCGCCGCGCGGGTTTCCCGGCCCGCGTTTCACCCGCGCCGCCTGCGCTGGCCCTGGCGCTGGAAGCGCGGCGTCGAGCGCCGCGCTGGCTCGAACTCGCCTGCCAGCTCGAAGTCGATGCGGCGCTCGTCGAGCGATACGTTCGTCACGCGCACGCGCAGGCGATCGCCGAGCTTGAACACCTGGCCCGAACTGCGGCCGACCATGCGGAAACCGGAGCTGTCGCGGCCGAAGTAATCGGCGCCGAGCGACGACACGTGCAACAGGCCGTCCACCTGCATGCCCTCGAGCTGGACGAACAACCCGAAGTCGACCACGCCCGAGACGACGCCGTCGTACTCCTCGCCCACGCGGTCGAGCATGTAGAAGCACTTGAGCCACGCGACGGCGCTGCGCGTCGCCTCGTCCGCGCGACGCTCGCGGAACGAACAGTCCTGCCCGAGGATCGGGAACGGGCCGTGCCAGGCGATCAGCTCCTGCGGGTCGCCGGCGCGCAGCACCTGGCGGATGCCGCGATGCACGACGAGGTCCGGGTAGCGGCGGATCGGCGACGTGAAGTGTGCGTAGTGCTCGAGCGCGAGACCGAAGTGGCCGATGTTGCCGGGCTGGTAGACCGCCTGCGGCATCGACCGGATCACCGCGGTCGCGATCAACCCAGCGTCGGGACGGTCACCGATCTTCTGCAGCAAGTCGCGCAGGTGCTCGGGCGTGATCTCGTCGGGGGCCGGCAGCCAGAGGCCGAACTCGCGCATGAACGTGCGCAGCGTCTCGAGACGGTCGAGCTCCGGCAGTCCATGCACGCGGTAGAGCGTCGGCACGCGATGGCGGTCGAGGAAGCGCGCCGCGGCCACGTTGGCCGCGACCATGCATTCCTCGATCACGCGGTGCGCGTCGTTGCGCAACTGCTCGACGATCGCCGCGATGCGCCCCTGCCCGTCGAACTTGAGCTTCAGTTCCGGCGTGTCGAGCTCGAGCGCACCGCGGCCGCTCCGCGCGCGCGTGAAAGCCTTGTACACGCCGTGCAGCGACATGAGCCGCTCGCGCAGCGCCTCGAGCCGATCGCCGTGCCGCGCGCCCGGCTTGTCGAGGAAGGCGCCGACTTCGTGATACGTGAGGCGCGCGGCGGAGCGCATGACGCCCTCGAAGAACCGCGAACGCGTGATGCGCCCGTCGTCGGCGACGCGCAGCTCGCAGCAGAGGCACAACCGGTCCTCGTGCGGGACCAGCGAACACAGTCCGTTCGACAATGCCTCGGGCAGCATCGGCAGGACACGGTTCGGAAAGTACACCGACGTGCCGCGCTCGCGCGCTTCCTGGTCGAGCGGGCTGCCCGGCCTGACGTAGTGCGCGACGTCGGCGATCGCGACGATGAGCTTCCAGCCGGTGCCGGCGCGTTCGCACCAGACGGCGTCGTCGAAGTCGCGCGCGTCCTCGCCGTCGATCGTGACGAGTTCGATGGCGCGCAGGTCTTCGCGGCCCGCGATGGCGTCCTGCGGAATGCGCCGGCCGTAGGCTTCGGCCTCCGCCGTGACGGCCTCCGGAAACTCGAACGGCAAGCCGTGCGAGTGGATCGCGATGTCCGTTTCCATGCCGGGCGCGCCGTGGTCGCCGAGCACGCGCGCGACACGGCCGACCGGCTGCGACGTGCGCGACGGTTGCTGCGTCAGTTCGACGATTACGACCTGCCCCGACTCCGCGTCGCCGAGCTGCGCACTCGGCACCAGCACGCGATGGGTGATGCGCGGGTTGTCCGGCGTGAGGTACGCCACGCCGTTCTCGACGTGCAGCCGGCCGACGACCTCCCGCGTGCGGCGCTCGAGCACCTCGACGATCGTGCCCTGCGCGCGGCCGCGGAAACGCGCTCCTTCGATGCGGGCCGCGACGCGGTCGCCGTGCATGACTTCGCGCATCTGCTGCGGCGGCAGGTAGATCTGCGCCGAACCATCGTCCGGCAGCAGCCAGCCATCGCCGTTGCGATGCGCCTGCACCGTGCCGACCGTGAGGCCGGCGAGCTGCTCGCGCAGGCAATACTGCCCGCGGCGGTTCACGACGACCTCGCCGCGCTTCACGAGCGTCTGCAACTGGCCCTCGGCCTGCACCGCGCCCGCGGGACCGAACTCGGCGGTGATTTCCTCGGGCCGCAACGGACGGCCCGCCTTGCGCAGCACGTTCAGCACGGCGAGTTCGGGTGAAACATTGGTGCGACCGGCGGCACGTCCGCGCTGGGTCTCACCGTGTGGGGTGGCGCCTGTGCCGCGCCGTGTTCTGGATCTTCTCATCGTTCCTTACGTTGACAGCCCCGGGGGCCGCCAGTACATTGCGCCACCTTCCGGCGGCCCCAGCAACGGGTTCGCGCCGCGACCGAAGCCCAGGTGGCGGAATTGGTAGACGCACTAGTTTCAGGTACTAGCGGGTAACACCGTGGAGGTTCGAGTCCTCTCCTGGGCACCACACGCCATAATTCTAATATAATCAAAGGCTTAAAGGGTCACGCGGTCACTGCGGGGGTACAGGCATGTGCTACAAATTCCGACCCGTAACCTTGCCGCGTCTTGCTACACGTTCTGACTAGCTAGCTCGTGCCAGCAGTATTCATAGTATCTCAGCACCGAAGGTCAAGAGTGACGACGCGCCGGCGAGAACCACGTTCCGAGCCACACTTGGCCAAGTGTTCGCGCTACGACTCAAGAGCCGGTAAGTCAAAAATGGTGGGGCGAGCGAAGCCATAAACAGCAGTGCGCCGGGCTACAGGTTGTGAGCGTCAAATCAATCATCGATGAAACCTTTGCGATTGGTATCGGGAGCTTGCGGACCTAGCCGCCAGGCTGCCGAATCGGGAAACCGCTCGCTGGCGCGTCATCTGTTGGCCTCGAACGTTGCACGGTTCGAAAACCATACAACCTCCAAACTCGCCACGGATGTTGGGCCAGGGTCAATCGACGGGTTCGCTGAACAACCGAGACGCCGAGGTCCATGGGCGGCTATCGCATCGCCGCGCTGCACCACGATCTGCGGCTCCCATCCAACCTCTCGTTGCAGGACGGAACCATCGGCACCGTGTCGCTGCGCGCTTTCGAAGGCGACCTTCGACATGACGGTTGCAAGTTCGCGCCACTGAACACTTCGCATCCGAGGAAAACCGGCCCGCAGGATCGATCGTGATGATGGCCTCACGTGCCAGGATGTCCATGACCGGCCAAGTGGCAACTCTCAGCCTGTGCAACTCCGCTTTCACCGCCCCGCCGCGAGCGTTTATCGTGGACGCCTGCACGGAGATAGGTAAGCGATCGAGCGACTACCGTAGCTCGATGCGTACGCGCGCGTGACGCACCGCCTGGCCGAGTCGGTGGGCCGGCTGTGTCAGGTCATGGCGATCCGCCATGTGGCGCGCTACTTCGGGCTCGACTGGAAGACGGTCAAGGCGCTCGATCGCGCGCGTCTGCAGCGGGAGCTCGGGCCGGTCGATCTCGACGGCCTTGAGGTCATCGCGCTCGACGAGTTCGCGATCCCGAAGGGCCATCGCTACGCGACCGTCATAGTCGAACCAACGCGCAAGCGCGTGCTGTGGGTCGGACGCGACCGGGGCCGCGAGGACGTGCGCCCGTACTTCGAGCTGCTTGGTCCGCAGCGTTGTGGCCAGCTACGCGCTGCCGTGACGGGCATGAACGCGAGCTACGAGCTGGAGGTTCGCCGGCACTGTCCGGACGCGGCCGTCGTCTTCGATCTGTTCCACGTGGTGGCCAAGTACGGCCGCGAGGTGATCGACCGGGTACGGGTCGACCGTGCCAACGAGTTGCGCGATGACCGGCCGGGCCGCGTACGCCCTCCGGGCTTGGCGCAGCTGGTATCGCAAGGCGCTACGCAGCCGAGTAGAGCCACTGCGACGCTTCGCGCGGAAGCTCCGACCCTGCCTGCCAGGCATCCTTGCTCACTGCCGCTGGCCCCTTGGCACCAGCCTCGTCGAAGGTATCAACAACAAGATCAGGGTCATCAAGCGGACGGCCTGCGGCTACCGCGACGACGACTACCTCTTCCTCAAAATCCGGGCCGCCTTCCCCGGAGTTGGGAGATGAACCTTTCAAAAGCGCGCCGGGTGCAGACATGATTGAACTGACGCCACTGCGCCGGGAATGCCTTTACCGCGCGTTCGGTGAACCAGTTCGACGCCAAGGTCAACTCGAGGCCGGTGCGGTTCCGGTCGAGAAGTTCCTCGACCCGCTACTTTGATTAGAGGTTGACGTCGATGACCACCGTCAAGACTCCATGAAAATTTCAGGAAGCGTCGATAGATCAGCCTGGCGGAAGTCCCACGCAGCGCACGCCGCCGTTTCTCGATCCGCCGGGGTACGCACGGCGTCGCCCCGAACAGACGCGGCTCTACCAACTCGTCGAGCAGCGTGGCGACTCGCGTGCTCAATCTCGTGGAACGAAGCGCGGGCAACCGTCTCGAGTGGACTGAGGCAGTGCGTTTCGATCAGACCAAGACATTCCTTCGCGGACATGTGGACGACGCCTACTCGGTCACGGATTGCGGCAGCTTCGTCCCGGTAAGAAGAGCAATTGCCGCGGCTTTGATCAGCTGACGGTTGCGCTTGACGGTCCATTCGCCCAAAGGTTCCGGATTGACAACATGACCACAAGAAGCGATCGTATAAGTGGACCGGATGTGAGGGAGAATTCTTCAGGGAAGATGCCTGCGCTCGCGTACCGCCGACCGATGCATTGACTCGTTCGGAACCGCTTCGTTCGGCGGCCAAGGAAAATGCGCAGGAGTGCGCACAACCGCACCGCCGGGAGTGTTTCGGATCCTCTCCATACTGCTTTTCATACAATGATGTTAACGAACATTGGCTTCACTGCGCGAAGCCGTGACGCACAGCGCTTTGGGCCGATCTGCAACTGATCGCGGGTTGGTGTCGAGGGCAATTCTCCGTAGGAGGGAGCGCGATGCGAGCAAGCGATCTCGCGGCCTCACCGGTCGAGCTCGTTGCGAAGCTGAACCTGGTTGGCGAGTCGCGACTCTTCCGGCGCCTCCTCGAACGAATCGATCGATTTGCCAGGTGTGATGCCGCGGTTCTGATTCACGGCGAGACGGGAACCGGCAAGGAGCTCGCCGCACGCGCGATCCATTATCGCAGTTGCCGCAGCCATGGACCGTTCATCCCGATCAATTGTGGTTCGATACCCGATCCGCTCATCGGCAACGAATTGTTCGGGCACTCTCGCGGTGCCTTTACCGATGCGCGCGAATCTCGCCAAGGATTGATTGCTCAGGCAGAGACTGGCACCTTATTCCTGGATGAGCTCGAGACACTGAGCGCTTGCGGACAGGTTGCGTTACTTCGATTCCTGCAGGATTACGAGTACCGCCCACTTGGAGAATCCGCCGCGCACACTGCGAATGTGCGAGTCATAGGCGCGACTAACGACGATCTCTCATCACTGGTCGAGAGAGGCGCGTTTCGTCGGGACTTGCTGTACCGCCTGAACGTACTGTCGGTATACGTGCCGCCGTTGCGCGCGCGCGAGGACGACGTGGTTCTGCTGGCGCAAACGTTTCTGCGTAAGCTCGGCGCTCAGTACGGCGCGACGGCGAAAACGCTTCATGCCGACGCAATCGCACGGCTTCACGCCTACGACTGGCCCGGAAATGTTCGCGAGCTGGAGAACCTGATTCATCGCGAGTTCCTCTTGACCGACGACACGGAACTACACCTCGAGACGCTGCACGCCGCGGTCCTGGATACGGATACTTCAAAGCCGAAAAGCCACCCTGCACGATCCGCGGGTCTCACGAATATCGGTTTTCGAGAAGCGAAGGCCCGTGCGATCGCGGATTTCGAGCGCGCGTACCTGTCGGAACTGCTGGCGCGGGCAAGCGGCAATGTGAGCCTGGCCGCGCGGCTCGCCGGCAAGGAACGCAGCCGCTTCAACCGGCTAGTGCGCAAATATCAGCTGAGCGCGCGCGACTTTCGCGACGCACCATCCCGTTCTGCCGGGTAGTCAGGCGGCACCCAAATGGTGTGGCCCGGGCGCGGCGCGCCAGCGTCCACGTTTACATTTTGGATCTGCTGCCCGCGTGAGGCACATGCGCCTCACTGCGCATCGTTTGCCTGAGGCGTAGCCGCCGCGGAAGCCATCGCAGGCCGGTATATCGTCGATTCCACCCCGCTCACGATGCTGGCATGGGAATTGCTCTTCCTGCGCATCAGGGAAGCCACACGTGACATCAACGCATGCCGATGCCGATGTCGAGGGGATCGCTCGTGAGCTGGAGCACTACGTTTCGTTGCATCCCACCGCCGCCGACACGCCGGAAGGCATTGCGTGCTGGTGGCTTAACCGGCCGGAGCTGCCCGCGTTGAGCCGGGTCGAAGTCGCTCTCGAGCTTCTCGTTGCGCGCGGTGTGCTCGCGAGCCGGAAGCTTCCGGATGGAAAGGTCATCTACGCCTGCTCAACGCGTCCGGCGTGCCGGCGGCCCCCGCCTAACTAGACAGGAGAAGCCCCAATGCCCCAGGCCCTGACGTATCCCGGCGTTTACGTCGAAGAAGTTTCCAGCGGCGTACGCACCATCGCGGGCGTGGCCACCTCGATCGCGTTGTTCATCGGTTGGGCGAAGAAAGGCCCGACCGACAAGGCCGTTCGTGTCTTCAGTTTCGCGGACTATGAGCGCGAGTACGGTGGGCTCGACGGGCGGACCCTGCTGGGTCACTCCGTCATGCACTTCTTCAACAACGGCGGGACCGATGCCTACATCATCCGGCTCTCGAATGGTGGTGAGACTTCCGGCATTGCAGCGACTGCTACCGCCGAAGCGGCGGGCTTCACTTTCGAGGCCAGTTCGCCGGGCGAATGGGCCCATGCCTACACGATCAAGGTCACGCCGCGCCCTGGCGCGGCCGATCGTTTCAAGATCGAGACGCTGCAGGACGGTGCGCCGGTCGAATCCTTCGAGAACCTGTCGCGTGATCCGGCCAGTTCGCGGTTCGTCACCGACTACATCAAGGATCGGTCGCGCATCTTCAAGGTGACGACGGTGCCGACCTCCGACCCCTCGGCGGAAGCCGATGACACCTTCGCCGACGGCGCCGACGGCGACGTGCTGGTACCCGATGAGGGCACCTTCAACGACGACGTACTCGCGCTCTTCGAAGAGAGTGCACCGGCCGACAAGATCGACCTGTTCAACATCGTCTGCGTTCCAGGCATGACCGAAGCGGCAGACATCGCCACACTGGCGCAGAAGTGCGCCGACCGGCGCGCCTTCCTGGTCGTCGATTGTCCCGAAGGCTCGACACGCGACGGTGTCGAGAGCGCACTGACCAACATGGTCGGCAGTGCCGCCTCGTATTCAGGCTTCTACTTCCCGTGGGCTCTCGCGCCGGATCCGTTGAAGGAAGGCGCGATCACTCCCTATCCACCCTGCGGTTTCGTCGCGGGCATCTACGCGCGCACGGACGCGCGGCGCGGCGTGTGGAAGGCGCCGGCAGGGACCGAGGCCACGGTCAACGGCATCGTCGGTTTCCAGGATGTACTCAGCGACGCCGAAAACGGCGCGCTGAATCCAAAGGCTATCAACTGCCTGCGCACGCTGCCCACTTACGGCAACGTCGTGTGGGGCGCGCGCACGCTGGACGGCGACAACAACCGCGGCTCCGAGTGGAAGTACATCCCCGTGCGACGCATGGCGCTGTTCCTCGAAGAGTCGCTCTATCGCGGCACGCAGTGGGTGGTGTTCGAGCCCAACGACGAACCGCTGTGGGCGCAGATCCGGCTCAACATCGGCGCGTTCCTGCAGACGCTGTTCCGCCAGGGCGCGTTCCAGGGCGCGACGCCGCGCGAGGCCTACTTCGTGAAATGCGACCGCACCACGACGACCCAGGCCGACATCAACATGGGGATCGTGAACATCCATGTCGGCTTCGCTCCCCTGAAGCCAGCCGAGTTCGTCGTGCTGAAGATCCAACAGATCGCCGGCGACCTGTCCGCCTGAGCGGCGCTCACTAACTACTTCGCAAGGTCACAACATGCCACAGTTTCCCGTGAACCCGCAGCGCCTGACTCCGTATCCGAACTTCAAGTGGCGCATGAAGGCTGACGGTCGCTATGTCGCCGGGCTTTCGAAATGCTCCGCGCTCAAACGTTCCACCGAGGTCATCGAACACCGCGAGGGTGGCGATCCCTCCACGTCGCGCAAGGCACCCGGCCGCGTCAAGTACGAAGCCATCACACTTGAGCGCGGGGTGACACAGGACGTCGAGTTCGAACGCTGGGCAAACAAAGTGTGGAACTACGGCGCGGGACTCGGGCAGGAAAGCTCGCTCAAGGATTTCCGCAAGGAGATCATGCTCGAGCTTTACAACGAGGCTGGCCAGCTGGTGCTCGCGTACAAGATCTACCGCTGCTGGGTGTCTGAGTTCCAGGCGCTGCCAGACCTCGACGCGAACGCCAACGCCATCGCGATTCAGTCAATCAAGCTCGAAAACGAAGGCTGGGAGCGCGACGTCGACGTCGTCGAACCCGCGGAACCCAGCTTCAACGAGCCGCCGCAGTAAGGAACGCGCATGACTGGCATGGATGCGCAATCCCTGCTCGCGTGCTGGGAGCATGGCCGTCGTCGCCATCCCCTCGATCGCGCGCTGCTGCTGTTCGCTGCCGCCGAGCCACACGCAGATCCGGAGACGCTCGCCGACCGGCCTCTTGGGCAACGCAACGCGGCGCTGCTGCGGCTCAGGCAGGCGCTGTTTGGTGATGCCATGAAATCTTGCGTCGCCTGTCCGGAGTGTGGAGAAAACCTCGAGTTCACGCTGAGCGCAAGTTCGTTGCTTGGCCGGGCGCCGGAGCGCACGGGAGAGACGGAAATGGCGGGACTCACCGCCGCAGGTCATACCCTTCGCCTGCCAACCTCGCGCGATCTCGCCGTCATTGCTGACGAGCAGGATGAGGCGGGCGCAGCGCGCCGGCTGCTGCAACGCCTGTGGGTCGATTGTCCGCCCGCGGCCTGGACCGACGCGCTCGAATCGGAAATCTCGCGCACGCTCGACGAGGCGGATCCCTGCATGGATCTAGCGCTCGATCTCGCGTGTCCAGCGTGCGAATACGCGTGGAGCGCGCCCTTCGATGTCGGCGCGTTCCTCTGGGAGGAAGTCGACGTGCGCGCGCGGCGGTTGCTCGATGAAGTGCACGCGCTCGCCCGCTCGTACAGCTGGAGCGAGCGGCAGATACTGGAACTCTCCGAAACGCGTCGTCGCGCGTATCTCGAGCGGGTGCTGGCTTGAGCGGGCTGCTGCAAAGACTGGCCGGCCAGGCGATGGGTGCGCAGGCGAAGGGCGCGCCGCGCATTCGGTCGGCGATGAGCGTGCACGCGCAGGTGCCAGTGGGTTCCCCGCGCGATGGCGAAGCTTCGCAGCCGACGACCGCGCTCGCTCCAGAAGCGGCACGTCTGCAAGCCAAGGAAATTGAAGCGGCGGTTCCGGAGCGGCGTGGGCCAGCTCAGGAATTCACCACCGTCGTCCACACCGTTGAAACCGCCGGTGAGGTCGCCCGGCAAGTGCACACGGCGCGGCCGCCCGAGACTCGCACGATGTCTCTGCAGACTTTGCGTGAGGTGCCAACCAGGCGCGGGACGCACGATTCTCTCAAACCGGTACCGCAACCCTTGCTCGATGAGGTCTATACGGTCACTCCGACTCCCGCGATTTCACCTGCGGCGCAGCCCGCACCGGCGCTGACCGTCGCAGCGAAGAACACTCAATCCGAACCGACCGAAGTCCACGTACACATCGGGCGCATCGAAGTGATCGCGGCACCGGAACTCGCGGCCCCGAAGAAGAATCGCGCTACGCCGGCTCGTAACACGTTGCCGTTGGCCGACTACTTGGCGCGGCGGAGGCCTTCGTGAGCACCGCGCTCGCCATCGCGGGCGTCACGCAGGTGCTGCGCGATCTGCTCAACGATCGTTTCGTGAACCAGAACGTCGCGGGACAGATCGGCCAGAGTGTCACCGTGAGCACCATGCCGCCGGACAAGGTGGTGCAGCAGAACGGCGTGGAAGTCACGCAGCTCAATCTCTTCATGCGCCAGGTCACGCCAAATCTCGGCTGGCGCAATGAAGGGTTGCCATCGCGAGATGGCTCCGCCCGGAACCGCCTCAGCAATCCGCCCCTCGCCATCAACCTGCACTATCTGATTTCGGCTTACGGCGCTGCCGATCTGCACGCGGAGATCCTGCTCGGGCACGCCATGCAGCTGCTGCACGAGAACCCCGTGATTCCGCGCGAGGCAATCCGCATCGCGCTGCAACCGCCGCCGGATCAATCCGGAACACTGCCCCCGTGGCTGCGCGCGCTCCGCGACTCCGGCCTGCAAGACCAGATAGAGCAGCTGCGCATCACACCGGAATTCCTCAGCACCGAGGACATGTCCAAGTTCTGGACTTCGACGCTGGCGCACTACCGGCCGAGCGCTGCCTATGAAGTGTCAGTCGTACTGATTCAGGCGGAGGAGCCGAAACCCTCGCCGCTGCCTGTCCTCGTACGCCAGCTGCAGGCGCAGCCGAACATCGCGCCGACGGTTCCGACCATCTTCGCCGTCGTGCCCTTCGGCAACCAACCCGTCGTCGAGCTTGGCACCACTGTCACGCTCGAAGGATTCACGCTGAATGGAGCGACGCGCGAAGTCGTGCTGACCAACGATCGCTTCGAAATCGAGGAGACCCTGCCGGCGACCGGCGGCAACGCGACGAAGCTGGAGTTCAGTATCCCGACATCTCGGGCAGCAGATTTCCCGGCCGGCATTTACAAAGTGGCTGCTCGGGTCCAACTACCGACGGAGGCCGAGCCTCGGCTCTCGAACCAGCTCGCGCTCACCGTCGCACCGCACGTCGACAATCTGCCGCAGACCGTGAATGCCGGCGGCGGCACCGCGAGTTTCACGCTGAATTTCACGCCCGAGGTGCGCGAAGGGCAGAGCGTGCGTCTGCTGCTCGGAACGGTCGAATTCATGCCACAGCCGTTCACTGCGCCGGTGGCGAGCCTGAACTTCCAGATCCCGAACGCGCCCTTGGGCGATCACCTCGCCCGCCTGCGCATCGACGGCATCGACAGCCCGATCATCAACGCCGGCAAGACACCACCGGAGTTCTTCAACCGCAGGATCAAGATCCAATGAGCGCCGAGCATTGGACAATCACAAATCAGCGCGTGCTCGTGGCGGAGATTGCGCGGTTGAGGGCACGGATTGCGGGAGAGGACTCGAGCGCCGCGGAATCCGAACTGGCTGCGGCGCGAGGCCTCTTGCGAGAGCCTGCGGCCATCGACTTCCTCGTCGACGCGTTTGAACTGAGCAGTTTCGAGAGAGACATCCTGCTGCTGTGCGCAGGCGTGGAAATGAACGCCGGGCTGGCGGCGGCGCTCGCGCGAGCGCTCGACAGTACCGCGGCGATCTCGGTGACGTTCGGTGTCGCAATCGCCAGGCTTGCCGAGCCCCATTGGAGCGCGTTGGCGCCCGTGAGCCCGTTGCGCGCGTGGCGCCTGATCGAGCTACGTGACGAGCGCTCACTCACCTCCAGCCGCCTGACTCTTGACGAGCGTGTGCTGCATTACATCGCGGGCCTGAACTATCTCGATCCGCGGTTGCACGACATCGTGCGACCCCATGCCGACGAAGCCCTGCTCAGTAGCAGCCAGATAGTCATTGTTGATTCCGTTGTGGACGCGCTCGCAGCGCGCCATGCGAGCTCACACAGCGTGCAGTTTCACGGCGACGATCCGGTCGGACAGCTCGAGGTCGCGCGGCGGATCGCGGAGCACCTCGGATTGAAACTCCACGTGCTGCGCGCGCAGGACATTCCCGCAAGCGTGCAAGAAGCGGACGCGCTGGCGCTGCTTTGGTCACGGGAAACGATTTTGTCGGCCGTGGCCCTGTTCGTGCAGGCCGACGACGCGAAGTCGGCCGCGGTCTCCAGGCTCGCCGAACGCATTGAGGGACTGCTGTTCATCGGTTGCCGTCGGCCAATGGCGCTGAATCGCCCGGAACTTCGTTTCGCCGTGGACCGGCCACTCGCGGATGAACAGAAACAGCTCTGGGTGCTCGCCTTGGGGGCGCATGCTGCGCGCCTGAACGGCTCGCTCGATTCCATCGCCGGGCAGTTTCGCGTCAGCACCGATGTAATGGGTCGCGCGGCAGAAGTCCTGGGCACGCAGCCCCGCAGCATGGATGAGGTCGAGTCGATCGTTCGTCGTGCGTGCTCCGACTCGATTGATCACCGGCTCGACGAGCTCGCGCAGCGCATCGTACCCGTGGCGAGCTGGGACGACCTGGTATTGCCGGAGGCGGAGCTTTCCATGCTGCACCAGATCGCGACGCACGTGCGCCAGCGCCTGCGGGTATTCGAAGACTGGGGTTTTGCCGACAAGAGCGCGCGGGGGATCGGCATCAGCGTGTTGTTCTCGGGAGAGAGCGGCACGGGCAAGACCATGGCGGCCGAAGTCCTCGCCAACGAGCTGCGTCTCGACGCTTTATCGCATCGACCTCGCGTCGTTGGTGAGTAAGTTCATCGGCGAGACCGAAAAAAACCTTCGTCGCGTATTCGACGCGGCCGAAGACAGTGGCGCGATCCTGCTGTTCGACGAAGCCGATGCACTGTTCGGCAAACGCAGCGAGGTCACCGACAGCCATGATCGCTACGCAAACATCGAAGTGAGCTATTTGCTGCAGCGAATGGAGGCGTACCGCGGACTCGCGATTCTCACCACCAATCTGAAGTCGGCGCTCGATCCCGCCTTTCAGCGCCGCCTGCGGTTCATCGTCCAATTCCCGTTCCCGGGTCAGCAGCAACGCGAACAGATCTGGCGCCGGATTTTTCCCGCTTCGACGCCACTCGATGGAATCGATCACGCCAAGCTCGCGCGCCTCAACGTGGCCGGGGGTTGCATTCGCAATATCGCGCTCAATGCGGCGTTCCTCGCCGCGGAATCCGCTCAACCGGTATCAATGTTGCACCTGCTTCAATCCGCACGCGGCGAGGCAGCGAAGCGGGAGCGCCCATTCTCCGATGCAGAGACAAGGGAGTGGGTGTGAAGAGGGTCATCGTGCACATCGACAGGCTGCTGCTGCGGGGCTTTCGCCGCGACGACCGGCATTCCCTCACCGAGGGGTTGCGTGGCGAACTGGGCCGACAGCTCGCCACTCCGGATGCTTTGCGGCTCTTCATGTCCCGAGGCGACGTATCGCGACTCGAGGTCGGGGTTCGCGTCGAGGCCAAGGCGAAAACTGCCGACATAGGTGTGCAGGCAGCACGTGGCATTGCCCGAGAGAACAGCCATGAGCGCCGAGTGATCGTCCGATGAGTACTGCAACTCGTTTGCCGACCGCCGCAGCCAAATCACTGCAAGCTCCCGGCGCAAGTCGGTTCCTGCAACGCAAGTGCGCATGCGGCGGGAGCGCTTCCGGTCTCACCGGTAAATGCGAGGAGTGCAGCAAAAAGAAGGTGCAAGGACTACAGACCAAGCTCCAAATCAACGATCCGGGCGATGTGTATGAGCAAGAGGCTGATCGTATCGCCGAGCAGGTACTCGCGAAGCCCGCGCATCCCGACGTCAGCAGCGCGCCCCCCCGCATCCAGCGGTTCTCAGGGCAGGAAGCCGGGCATACGGCTGCGGCTCCAGCCAGCGTAGACCGCGTGCTCGCCAGCTCCGGGCAGGCCGCTCGAGCCGGTGCTTCGGCAGGACATGGAGCAGCGCTTCGGCCAGGACTTTTCGGCAGTGAGAGTGCATGTCGGAGCCGCTGCCGAGCAATCGGCGCGGGATGTCGACGCCGCCGCCTACACAGTGGGACCCAACATCGTGTTTGGTGCAGGGCAGTTCGCACCCCGGACAAACTCAGGACGACACCTGCTCGCCCATGAGCTGACGCATGTGGTGCAACAGTCGGGGTCGAGGCAAACCGGCCTGCAACGGAAGTTGCGCCGTGGCGCTGCCGCTGGCTGCGGCATCTGCTTGAAGGATCGTGGAGGGGGCAGTGCCGCAGGCAAGATCGCGCATTGTGAAGTCCAGGAAGCGTTCACCGTGGCAAATCCCGAAATCGTCGCTGAGCGCCCTGTCCCGATGACAGAGGCAACGCCCTCAGAGCCTGACGATATCGAATGCCTTGATCGAGGCATCCCGGATTGGCCGCAAGTCGATCTTTCATACGAAAGAATCGAGCACGGACAGCGCGTGATCTATATCGGCGAGATCAAGCCGCTAGACGACGAAGGAAAACAGGTAACCGCAGGGCGCAAGCAATTGCAGGACTACGAGCGCGCATTCCGAGCGAGCGGGAAATACGCCGAAGTCTACCGGATGCGAGATTCGCCGCCACCAGGACCGCTTTTCTTCTTTGAATGGCCTCGTCCGCCTAGATGCCCACCCCAAATCATCCAGGTGGCGCAGACAGAGCCCGGACTGTATCAGTACTACTGCAGACCGCCTTTCTCGGAGTTAGTGCGCGACTCGCGGTGCGATTGTCGAAAAATAAACGAAGAAGAGGAAAAGGAAGAAGAAAAGCAGCAACAAAAAAGACTCAACTTGCCGCTGCTCATCGGCACTGGCGCCCTCGTGGCCGGGGCGGCCATCACCGCCTCGGTCGTTCGACCGAAGGTCCCCACTCCGAAACCGATCGTACGGCCCCCCGTCCGCGTCGTCCCGCCGAGGGTGGGAGGTACGGTAACGCCGATCCGACAACCGAAGCCGTTCACCCCGGGCCGGGTGGCAGCTCCACATCATCGGCCGTCGACGGGCGGTCGCTCGCGCGGAGGAGTGGGTCGCGTAGCTGGCGGTATCGGGATTGCGGCCGGATTGGCGTTCACTGTCTACGAGGTCTATTCGTTGCTGAGCACGTTCGACGATGCGAAGAAGCAGATCGCGGCCCTCGAGGCCTACCGGGAGCAGTTCTGGAAGGAGCTCGACGAAGAGCTGGCCAGGCAAAAAAAGCAGGCCGCGACCGACGTTCCACCCACTCAGGTCGTCACGACGCCGCCCGTCCAGCCCGCAAAGCAGCCCGACCCGCAGCCGCCAAAGCCCGTCGAAAAGACAGTCAAGATTCCCGTCTACCGGCTGAGCCGGGCGTTGCAGCTCACAAAAAGCGAAATCGAGGTTCCGTCCTCTGCGGTCGGTGCCCTGTACCAGCCGGTGTCATTCTGGACGCTGACGCCACCGGGCAAGTTCATAAGCGCCATCGAAAGCTCGCAAGTCGACTGTTCGAAGCTCGGTGCCGGAGCGAACGTCGCATCCGGCTGGCAGAAACTCGCTGGCTACGCCGACCCGTTCGACGCCGCACGCCTGATGGCAGTGCTCGGCGATCAACTCACCCTGGTTCGCGCGATGTGCATTCTTTCAGGTCAAGTCCCGGAGCCTGCCGCGCAGCCCGACGGCGACGAGGTAACCGCGGTGGTGACCATGTCCGAAGGCACGGTCACGGCCACGTGCAAGAAGGTTGGAGCGAATTTCAGCTGCAGCAAGGATGGCGACTTCGCGAGCTTGAAGGAGGCGACCGAGGACCAGGAATCGAACGAAAAGTACCAGTTCACCCTCGAAGTGAGCCTTGTGCGCGTGCGCGGAGGCAAGAGCCAGCGCTTCGATCGCAGCGTCACCGCGTGGCTCGAAAATCCCGATCACCCCGCGCCCGAGCCGCACGTAAAGACGGACGGGAGTATCCCCAGAGACGCGGTCGATCCTGGGCAATACCCGGCGGACTCCGCGCTCTCGTACATCCTTCGCAACTACTACTCGACATGGGGGGGCTCATGAGCTTCGCGCCCTCCCCTGGGCTGCGAGGGCCGCCATGAGCACCTTCCCGGGCTCCCCCAAACTACTCAAAGGCGGCCTCATCGTGCTCGCGCCAAATGGAACGCGCGCGCGCCGCGTGATCTCACTTCAATACAACCCCGACACGCTGACGCGCACCTACCAGGTGCAGGGCGTCGGCGGCGAGGGCGGCGGCGAGCGAGCGCAGCCATTCCGACTCAAGGGCGCCGCCATCGAGTCGATCAAGCTCGACGCCGAGATCGATGCCACCGACCAACTCGAATTCCCGGACCAGAACCCGGCCGCGACCGAAGTCGGCATCGCGCCGCAGATCGCGGTGCTCGAGACATTGGTGAATCCGACGACTGCCGAACTACTGGCGGTCGACGCGGATGCGCGTGGTGGCACGCTCGAAATCCTGCCGCCGGAATCGCCACTCGTGCTCTTCGTCTGGAGCCGCAGTCGCGTGGTCCCGGTGCGCGTCACGGACTTTTCGGTGACCGAAGAAGCCTTCGATCCAAACCTGAATCCCATCCGCGCCAAGGTGAGCATCGGCCTGCGCGTGCTCACGGTCGACGATCTGGGTTACTCGCATCGCGGCGGCACGCTGTTCCTCTCCTACCTGCGCACGCGCGAAGCACTGGCGGCCCGCGTTCCCGGCACGACGCTGCAGTCGCTCGGCCTTTCAAATCTCCCCTGAGGTGAATGCATGAACGATCCCGTGCAAATGCTCATCTCCGCCGGCGCGATTCCGGCGTCGCCGTTCGGCCCGTCGAGCCGCTACGCCAACGTGGCGATCGGCCTCTACAGCATCGCGACGGATGACGCTCCGGTGGCCTATGTGCTGCGCCGATTCGTGCCGCAAGCGCGCGACATCCCGATTGCCGCGCGCCACACGGTGAGCGCGGGTGATCGCGTCGATCTGCTTGCGCATCACTACCTGGGGGACGTCGAGCTCACCTGGCGGGTAGCCGATGCGAATGCGGCGACCAATCTGGTCGAGGTCACCTCGACGCCCGGCATGCGCATCCTCATCCCGCAGCCGCCGGGAACCTGAATGTTAGGCACACTCAAACTCACGCTGCTCCTGGGTCCGGTGCCGATACCGGCGCCCAGTGACGTGGTCGAGGCACTGAGTGCGGTCAAGGTGAACTCGGGATCCGGTGACGCGCAAAGCGGCTTCGAACTCACCTTCGAGGTGCCGATCCGCAGCAGGCTGCGCAAGATCTTCCTGGCCACGGGCGGTGGTGCGCTGGGCGGCGTGCCCTTCATGCGCGTGATCCTCATCGTCACGCTGAACGGCCGTGCCGAACCCGTCATCGATGGCTTTGCCACCAACATCGAAGTCCAACCGACCGAGAGCGGCGTGGCAAAGCTCGTCGTCAAGGGCAAGGATCTGTCTGCCGTCATGGACGTGCAGGAAAACCCGGCGGTGCCGTACCCGGCGATGCCGCCGTCGGTGCGGGTGTTGTCCATCCTCGCGAAATACATGGCATTCGGCGTGGTACCGAAAGTCATTCCCGCTGTCGTGGACGAGCCCCCATCGCCCCTGGAAAAGATTCCGCAGCAACAGGGCACCGACTACCAGTACGTCACGAGCCTGGCGCGCGAAGTCGGATACGTCTTCTATCTTGAAGCCGGCCCGACTCCCGGTCTCTCCACGGCCTACTGGGGGCCGGAGATCCGCATAGGCATGCCGCAGCCGGCGCTAACTACCGGCATGGATGCAGTCAGCAACGTCGACCAGCTGTCGTTCAACTTTGACCGCGAAGCCAAATCCATTCCCGTGGTGTTCTTCCACGAGTCGCAGACCCGGATGCCCATCGGTATTCCGATCCCCGACATCACGCCGATGAATCCGCCGCTCGGCCTCATCCCGCCGCTGCCGCCGAAGATCGAGCATCTCCACGACACCGGACATCTCTCACCGGGGCAGGCGATGATGCGCGGCCTCGCGTACGCGAGTCAGCACAGCGACAGTGTGTTCGGCAACGGCACGCTCGACGTCGCGAAATATGGCCGACTGCTCAAGTCTCGCAAGCTGGTCGGCGTGCGGGGCGCGGGGTTGCCGTACGACGGTCTTTACTACGTCAAGAGCGTGTCGCACGACATCCAGCGCGGTGCCTACAAGCAGTCGTTCTCGCTCGCGCGCAACGGCCTCTTCTCAACCTTGCCGGTGGTGCCGACATGATGGATCAACGCTTCCAGGGCATTTTTCCCGCGCGCGTCGAAAACAACTTCGACCCCAAGAACATGGCGCGCATCCAGGTCTCCATCGCCGATGTCGGCGGGCGATCCATCTCGACCTGGGCCAGGCCCTGTCTGCCGGTGACGGGCACGAACGCCGGAATGTACACCGTGCCTCCGAAGGGAGCCGGCGTGTGGGTGCAGTTCGTGCGCGGCAACGCCGACGAACCGGTCTGGCTCGGCGGCTACTTCTCCGAAGCCGAGGCGCCGCAGCTGCAAAGCCGAGTGACGCCAGGCCTCGACGGCATCACGCTTCAAACTACCGGCAACAATGGTCTCGTCATCAGCGACGGGCCGAACGGCGGCATCCTCATCAAGACCGCCGGCGGCTCGAAGATCGAGATCAGCGACCTCGGCATCACCATCGCCGCGCAGGGTGCGGAGATCAAGCTGAGCGGCGGCACGGTCAGCATCAACAACAACGCCCTCACGATCACCTAGCAAGGACGCACGATGCCAGGCTTCGTCATCAACAAGAGCGCCGTCTTGAACTGCAAGCACTCCACGCCCGCGAAGGCCGACATGACGGACCTGCGCGTCAAGGTCGCGGGGCAACCGGTGGTGCTGCAGGCACATCTCTACTCCTTCCCCACCTGCGCGGCGGGACAGTCGAAATGCACGTCGGGGTCATGGACCAAGGGCGCCGAGCGCGTGAAGGCCGGGGGCATACCCATCGCGATCAGCTCGGGCATCTCGGTGATCGCTCCGGTGGGCTCCTTCACCGTGATGCTCACGCAGCAGCGCGTCAAGGCGACCTAGGGAGCGCAACGTGAGCGAGCTCGACTTCCCCTATCGCTTCGACGGACGCGGACGCACCGCAGGCAGCAACGCGGAGAAACACATCCGCGATCTCATCGAGCAGGTGCTGCTCACATCGCCCGGCGAACGCGTGATGCGGCCGGATTTCGGTAGCGGCCTGCTCGCGATGGTGTTCGAGCCCAACAGCACGGCGCTGGCCGCAACCTCGCAGATGCTGATCCAGGGCGCGCTGCAACAGCACCTGGGTCCACTGATTGCCGTGCAGGGCGTGGAAGTCGAAGCCGTCGACAGCACCTTCCACGTGGAGGTGCGCTACTCGGTGCTCAGCGAGGGCACCAGCCAGGTGGCGAACTTCGCGCTGCCGGGAGGTGCGCTGTGATCTTCCACTGCTGCGAGCGCCGGCGGCTCGAGGTCCTGCGCCGCTCGAGCACCAACAAGAACGCCATTGAATTTCTCGAAGTGCTGGATCACGCCGCACCGCCGGGCGTCGAGCCGCAGCGCGCGCTGTTCGTGCGCCTGCTGCGCGCGCCGTCAGGCCTCACCGCCGCCAACGTCACCATCACCGGCGGCGAACGCATTCCGACCATCGGCATCGAATGGGTGGCGCCGGCGGACAACCTGCCAGCCTCCGCGGAGCCTGGCCTCGTCGACGGTCTCGATGATCTGCCTCGCACGCTGGTAGTTCGCACGACCTCGAATGGCGACTTCTCGCGCTATGTGTTCGCGCTCATCGAGAGCCCCGGCAGCAGTCAGCCGCCGCCAGGCTTCGATCCGCTGCTCTCGACGATCGACTTCTCCTTCAAGGTGGAGTGCCCGTCGGACTTCGACTGCGCTGCGCCGATCTGCATGCGCGCCGGCAGCCAATGAAACGCCGCGCATCGACTACCTGGCCAAGGACTACGAGGGATTTCGACGCCTGATGCTCGATCGCCTGAGCCTGCTAACGCCGACATGGCGCGAGCGCTCGGCGGCCGATGCCGGAGTTGCGCTGGTCGAGTTACTCGCCTATGCCGCGGACAACCTGAGCTATCGCCAGGACGTGGTCGCGAACGAGGCCTATCTGAACACGGCCCGTCAGCGCGTCTCGGTGCGCCGGCACGCGCGCCTGGTCGACTACTTCCTGCACGAGGGCTGCAATGCGCGCGCCTTCGTGCACTTCGCGCTCGACACCGAAGGCGCGACGCATCTTCTGCCCGCGCGCACGCGCCTGTTTACACAGGTGCCGGGATTCGAGACCCGCGGTAATCGTGGCGGGCAGTAATGAGGAACGCGTGGCCCGCAACGCCGACGTGCTGGTGTTCGAGACCGTGCACGAGAAGCAGCTGAGCGAGTCTCTCAACGAACTTCACTTCTACACCTGGGGAGACGAGGAATGCTGCCTGCCACGAGGCGCCACCTCTGCCACGCTCGTGGGCCACGCCGAAGGCCTGGCGCGCGGCGATCTCCTGGTGTTCGTGGAGCGCAAGAGTCCGACTCGACTCTCCGAAGAGGACGCGGACCGCAAGCATCGGCACCCCGTGCGCCTCACGCGCGTCGAGTTCACTGTCGATCCCTCCGGCAAGTTGTTTGGCCCGGAAGCCGTCGATGAGCCCGCGCCGATCACGCGCATCGAATGGGATCCGAGCGATGCATTGCCATTTTCGTTGTGTATCTCGGTGGCGGAAGAGCCGCGCGTGAGTGTCGCGCTCGGCAACATCGTGCTGGTCGAGCACGGCGAAGTACAGCCGGTCGACGATCTGCCGCCGGTGCCCGCGGAGAGAAAGTTCTATGCCCGCCGCACTCACCAAGTCGGTGACTGCTGCGATCCGCCCGAGCCGCTACGCCTGCCGTTGCGCTACCGCCCGGCGTTGCGAGACCTGCCGCTCTGCGCACGGATTCCGCCTTGCCGAATTGCTGAAACCACCGGCGGATGCCCCGCCGGATTTCTGGAGCGCGGCGGCGCTGCGCGCGCTGGACCCGCGCGACGCCATGCCGCAGGTGCCGAAGCTCACCGGCAAGGTGAACGACCAGGAAGATGACTGGTTTCCGCGTCGGGATCTGCTGGCCAGCGACGACGCCGCGCGCGACTTCGTGGTCGAGATCCAGGACGATGGACGCGCGCGCCTGCGCTTCGGCGACGACACCCACGGCCGACGCCCCGAGGAAGAAACCGAGTTCAAGGCCATCTACCGCATCGGCAATGGCGCCGCCGGCAACGTCGGCGCCGAATCCATCCGCCACCTGTTGCTCACGGGCGCGCGCCCATCGGCAAGCTTTCCAATCCGCTGCCCGCATTTGGCGGCGTCGACGCGGAAGACATTGAAAGCGCGCGCCGCGATGCGCCGCGGGCGTTTCGCACCCAGGAGCGCGCGGTGACGACCGCCGACTATTCCGAAGTCGCGGGTCGCCGGCCGGATGTGCAACGTGCCGCAGCCACGTTCCGCTGGACGGGGAGCTGGCACACGGTGTTCGTCACAGCGGATCGCGTCGGCGGTGCAAAGGTGGACGCCGGCTTCGAAGACGGCCTGCGCCGTCACCTCGAGCGCTTCCGCATGGCGGGCTACGACCTCGAGGTCGACGCACCGCACTTCGTGCCGCTGGACGTGTCGCTGCACGTCTGCGTGAAGCCCCGCTACTTCCGCTCCGCGGTGATCGCGCGCGGTGCGCGATGCGCTGTCGAGCGTGATACTGCCCGACGGGCGCCTCGGCGCGTTTCACCCCGACAACTTCACCTTCGGGCAACCGGTGTTCGCCAGCCGCGTGGTCGCGGCCGCGCAAGCGGTTGAAGGGGTGGAGTCGGTGCGGCTGGACCGCTTCCAGCGTCTCGTTGACCCGGATCCGGCCACGCAGGAAAACGGCGTGATCCCGATCGGCCGCCTGGAAGTGGCGCAACTCGACAACGATCCTAACTACCGAGATCGCGGCCGGCTGCTGGTGTCGGCGGGAGGTGGCCAATGAGCACGCCGCGCCCGGACCCGCCGCGCCTCGACCCGATTCCGCCCGGCACCGAATCCTGTCTGTGCTGCGACGGAGTCGCCGCGGCTACGCCGCTGGCCATCGAAAATCGCGGTGGTCTCTCGGCCATCGGCTATCGCATCGGCGGCTACGCCGACTTCCGCGAGAGCCTGCACGCCGCGCTGTCGTCCAGCGACTTCCGCAAGCTCGGCGAGCTGCGCACGCGCGACGAGGATGACTTCACCATCGGACTCATCGACGCCTTTGCCTGTGCAGCCGATGTGCTCACCTTCTACCAGGAGCGCATCGCCAATGAGTCGTATCTCGGCACGGCGCGCGAACGTGTGTCGCTGGCGGAGATGGGCAGGCTGATCGGGTATCGCCTGCGGCCGGGTGTCGCGGCAGAAACTCTGCTGGCCTTCACCTTCGAAACGCCGCCGACACCGCCGCCGGCGCAAAGCCCGAGCCCGGCATGTTCGTCACGGGCGTGCCGGCGCAAGTCACGGTGTCCGCCGGTCTTGGCCGTGCGCAGTGTGCCCGGCACCGGACGAATCGCCACAGGTGTTCGAAACCGTCGAAGCATTCACTGCGCGGCCCGCCTGGAACGCGCTTGCAGCCGTGGATGAGAGAAGTGGGCCGGCCCGTACGCGGCGCGACGTCCACATTCCTGGGTGGTGTCGCCACCGGCCTCAGGCCCGGCGACGCGTTGCTGATCGTCGGTGATGAGTTCCTCGCCAACCACGACGCCAACCAGTGGGACTTCCGCATCGTCGACAGTGTGACCATCGACTCGGCAAACGATCGTACCCGTGTGAGCTGGCGACGCCCGCTGGGCTCCATTGATCCACCGATGGACCCGAGCGCGACTCCACAGGTTTTCGCGCTGCGGCGGCGTGCCGCGGTGTTCGGCCACAACGCACCGGTGTGGCTCACGATGACCACGGACTTCCGCTCGGGCTACGAGCTGACATTTCCGCGCGGTGAGATTCCGGGTCCTGTCCTGCTCCGCGCCGCCATCCAGCAGGCCGAAGACTGGCCGCGATTTGAAGTCTCGCGGGATGCATCGAGCATCGACCTCGATTCGGTGTACTCCGAGATGCCGGAGGGCAGTTTGGTGGTGTTGGCGCGCGGCAATTTCAATTACCCGAGCGAACCAGGACCTGCCAACACCTACGTCGAGCTCTACTCGGTGAGCAGTGTCGCCGAGGTGTCGCGCGAGGAATTCGGCGTGTCGGCCAAGGTGACGCGGCTCGGCCTGTCCGGTGCCAACTTCGACAGGTTCCAGGGCCAGGTGCGCAGCACCAGCGTATTTGGCCAGTCCGAGCCACTGCCGCTCGCGGACTACCCGGTAACCGATGCGGTGGCAGGCAATGTCGTGCCGGTGGCGGTGGCGCCGGAGGGCCTGGAAGCCGGACGCAAGCTCCTGGTGCGCGGCAATCGCGTGAGTGACGGCGCCGCTGTCATCCACGGCGCCACGCTGGTATCAGCCGTCGCCGCGGGCAGCAACCGTAGCTATCTAACTATCGATCCACCATTGCCGGCGCCCTTGCGTCGCGAGTCGGTGGTGGTGCACGCCAATGTCGCACTGGCGACGCATGGCGAAACCGTGTCGCAGATCCTGGCCGCGGGTAACGCGGCGACGCCGTTTCAGCGTTTCGAACTCAAGCAGCTGCCGCTCACGTATCGCGCCGCGGCCAATGAGGTCGGGGCAAGCCCGCAGCTCACCGTGCGTGTCGACGACATTGCCTGGAAGGCGCGCGACAGCCTGTTTGGTACGCAGCCTCGGGATCGTGTGTTCACGCTGCAGACCGATGAACAAGGCCGCAACTTCGTGTCTTTCGGCGATGGCCTACATGGCGCGCGGCCGTCGAGCGGCGTGAACAATGTGCGCGCGACCTACCGCAAGGGGCTGGGTGCCGCGGGCAACGTGGCCGCGGAAAGCCTCACGCAGCCCACGTCAACGGCCGCTCGGCATGAAGGGCGTCAGCAATCCGTTGCCGGCCGAAGGTGGCACCGATCCCGAGAGTGCGGAGCTGGCCCGACAGACCATGCCACTCATGACGCGCACGCTCGGCCGTGCGGTCTCGCTGCTGGACTACGAGGACTTCGCGCGCGCCTTCTCAGGAATAGCCAAGGCGCGCGCGCAGGTGCTGCAACTGGCTTCCGGACCGACGATCGCGATCACCATCGCGGGTCCCGGCGGAGTCGTGATCTCTCCCGACAGTCCCATCTGGATCAATCTCGCCGCGGCGCTGGCCGACAACGGCGATCCGCACGTCGCCGTGCGGCTGCTGGCGCATCATCCGGGCACTTTCCGCATCGGCCTGCGGGTCAAGTGTGATCCGGACTTCGAGAGCAGCCTGGTACTGCGCGAAGTCGAAGGCGCACTGCGCGCGCCTTTCAGTTTCGATGCGCGCTCACTCGGGGCAGCCGGTGCAACAGTCGGAAGTGATCGCCGCGGCGCAGGCCGTGCGCGGCGTCATCGCCGTCGACCTGGATTTTCTCTACGGCGGCACGCGGCCAGCGTCGCAGACGTTGCGCTCCCTGCAGGTACGACTGCTCGCCAATCGCATGAGCGTCAGCGATGGCGTGCTCATCCCGGATGAAGTGCTGACCCTGCATTCGGATCTCTTCGAGCGCCTCGAGGAAATGCCATGAGTCTCGATGCCGAGAAGCTGTATCGACTTCTGCCCGCCGTCTACCGCGTGCGCGACGCCGCGCGCGACGAGCCGCTGCGAGCCTTGATAGGCGCCTTCGCGCGCGAGCTGCAAGCGCTGGAGGAAAACCTCGAGCAGCTCTACGACGACCAGTTCATCGAAACCTGTGCCGACTGGGTGGCGCCGTACATCGGCGAGCTGATCGGCTACCGCTCGCTGCACGGCGCGTCGCCCGCGGTGGCTTCACCGCGCGCGGAAGTGGCCAACACCATTGCCTATCGCCGGCGCAAAGGCACGGCGCTGATGCTCGAGGAGCTGGCGCGCAACGTCACCGACTGGCCGGCGCGCGCCGTGGAGTTCTTCGAGCAGCTCGCGACCACGCAGTACATGAACCACCTGCGGCTGCATGCGCCGGCCACCGCCGCGGTGCGCTCGCAGCGCGCGATGCTGGCCGCGAACGGGCCCTTTAATGCCGTCGCGCACACCGTCGAGGTGAGAAGGCCGGACGCGGGTGGCCGCTACAACATTCCGAACATCGGGATCTTCCTGTGGCGCCTACAACCGTACCGACTGCGCGCGCTTGCCGCTGGTTGCCGACCCGGGCGATGCCAGCGGACGTCGTCAACGCGTGAATCCGCTGGGCGCGGACCTGCGCCTGTTCCGCAGTCCGCAAGCCGAGACGGAAATCGACCACATCGCCGCGCCGAAGTGCGTGCCGGATCCGCTGCGTATCCGCGACTTCGCACTGCAGGTGCGTGCTGCCACCGCCACGATCGACGAGGTGAAGGTGAGCGACGACTACGGCGCCGGCCGCAGCGTGGTGCTGTCGCGCGCCGGCGCGGATCTGCCCCTGCGTGATGCACCGTCGCGCCACCCGGCGATCCCGACGCCTTACTCGTGGTGCGTATCGCTGACCTTCGCGATGTGTTCGACGGCGGCGGTACCTTCGTCGGCTGGGCGCACGAGGACGACATCGCGCCGGGCCAGATTGCCCTCGATCCAGAGCGCGGCCGCGTGCTCCTGGGCACGAATCGCGTCGCCGAACATGCCAGCGACCCGTTTACGGCCACATTTCACTATGGCTTCTCGCGCGATATCGGCGGCGGCGAATACGAGCGCACGCCGGCAGTGGCCGAAACTGGTGGACTGGAGCTGACGGCCAGCGGCGCGCAACTCCTGCAACCAATGCTCGACCAGATAGGCGCTTCCGGCGGCCGACTTTTGATCGAAGACAGCCTCAAATATGAAGAGTCGCCGACGTTCAAGGCCCCGGCCGATTCGGACCCCGAGCGGCCCGGTGCCGTGGTCGGCGCCAGCAATGGCGTGCGCCCGCTGATCGCCGCGAGTACGCCGATGACTCTGCAGATCGCCGCGAACGGCACACTGGTGCTGGACGGCCTGGTCATCTCGGGCGCGGCGTTGCACCTGCCCGCCGCGCCTGACAACGAAAAGCGCACCCTGGTGCTGCGGGATTGCACGCTGGTACCCGGCCTCACGCTCGACGCGCACGGAGAACCCGGAACGCCAGCCGCGCCCAGCCTGATCGTCGAACATCCCTTTGCCGAAATAGTGCTCGAGCGCTGCATCACCGGGGCTCTGCACGTCGTCGGCAAGTCGGACGTCATCGTCAAACTGAGCGATTGCGTTGTGGATGCCGCGGCCGAGGACGGCATCGCGTTCGCGGCGGATGCGGCCGGCGAGACCGGCGCGGAAATCTCGCTGGAGGACTGCACCGTGATCGGTGCGATCCACGCGCACCTGGTGCGCCTCGCCAGCAACTGCATCTTCACCTCGCCGGTCGTGGCTGCGCGCCGGCAGGAAGGCTGCATGCGCTTCAGCTTCGTCCCGCAGGGATCGCTGACGCCGCGGCGTTTCCGTTGCCAGCCCGACGCCGCGCATCCGCAGGTGCCGCCGAATTTCGCCTCGCTGCGATACGGCGAGCCCGGTTATTGCCAATTGCGCGCCGCCACCGCGCGCGTGATCCGCGAAGGCGCGAGTGACGGAGGCGAGATGGGCGTGATGCACCCGCTGCTCCAGCCACAACGTGAAACCAACCTGCGCATCCGCCTGGATGAGTACCTCCGATTCGGCCTGCGCGCGGGCCTGTTCTACGCCACCTGATTCTGTACGGAGACGACCATGGGCGCCGATTTCTCGAAAGTGAGATCCAATCCACTGCTCGACTACGCGGGCGTGGAACTCAAGCAGGGCGCGGTGCTCCTGGATGCGGACGCCAACGAGCTGGTCGCCATCTTCGATCGGCGCCTGCGCGCGCTCGCGAGTGACGTACTCGGCCGCGCCACGGTGGGGGCGAACACGCCGGACGCCTTTCGCATCACGCTGGGGACGACGAGCACCGGCGCCCAGACACTGCTCATCGGGCCCGGACGGCTATATGTCGATGGGATGCTAGCGGAGAACCATGGCAATCCGGATCCGGCACAGCGCGTATTCGATCCGTTGATGGCCGAACCCGCCTTCGGCCAGCCCATCCCCTATGAATCCCAGCCCTATCTACCCAATCCACCGCCGCTGCCAAGCGGGGGCCGACACCTGGTGTACCTCGACGTGTGGAATCGCGAGGTCACGCACCTCGAGCGTCCGGACCTCGTGGAGACCGCGGTAGGCGTGGAAACCAGCTCGCGGCTGCAAACCGTGTGGCAGGTGCGCGTGCTGGACGAGGAAGCCGGCAGCGGTACCACCTGCGGCTCGCCCGACGCCGAGCTTGCCGGCTGGTCGGACCTGCTCGCGCCTTCCACGGGTCGGCTGACTACCGGCACCTACGAGGTTGCCGCGGTGACCGATCCCTGCGAGCTGCCCCCCACCGGCGGTTACCGCGGCCTGGAAAACCAGCTGTATCGCGTCGAAATTCATGACGCGGGCGAGCCGGGCGGCACTGCCACGTTCAAATGGTCGCGCGACAACGCCAGCATCGGCAGCCGCGTCGTCGCCTGCATCTCGGCGTCCGAATTGCAGCTGGAGACTCTCGGGCGCGACGAGGTGCTCCGCTTCAAGCAGGACGATTGGGTGGAGATAATCGATGACGCGCGCGAATTCTCGCAGCACCCCGGCGAGATGCGGCGAATCAACATCGAGGAAGGCAAGGACCGACACATCACGCTGCATGAACCGCTGCCCGCGGAAATGTTGCCCGCTTCGTTCCCCGACAGCACCTTCCCGCGCCAGCGCAATCTGCGCATACGGCTATGGAGCCAGCGTGAGGTGGTGATGTCTACCGCCGGCAACGGCGCCACTGCGGTGTTCCACGATCTGAACGATCCTCCCTTGAAAGGAGTCATCCCCGTTCCCGCGAGCGGCACCACGCTGCTGCTCGAGAATGGCGTGACGGTGAGCTTCAGCAGCACTGCCGGCCAGAAGGGTTTTCGCGCTGGGGATTTCTGGGTATTTGCGGCGCGCACCACGGATGCATCCGTGGAGATTCTCGACCAGGCCCCACCGCGTGGCATTCCTCGTCACTATGCGCGACTCGCGCTGTGGGACGCTGGGAGCAACGCCGAGCCTACCGACTGCCGCAACAAGTGGCCACCGGCGGGCGGCGACGATTGCGCCTGCACCCAGTGCGTCACGCCTGAATCACATATCAGCGGCCAGCTCACCATCGAAGAAGCGGTGCGGCGCGTGCAGCAAACCGGTGGCACCGTGTGTCTCGGTCCGGGCCAATACGCGGTGGGTTCGCCGGTGCGCGTGACCGGCGCGAACTCCGTGCGCATCAGGGGCCACGGACCGGCAACCCTGCTCGTGGCATCGGGCGGCGTGTTCAGCATCGAGGACAGCAATTCAGTGGTCATCGAGAACCTGGCGATGATTTGCACGGGGAAACAACCGGCGATTTCGGTGCGGACGGGGTTCAACATCGCGCTCAAGGACCTGATGATCGTAGTCGCACTCGCAAACATCGACGCACCCGCAGCGGCGATCGCGCTCTCCGGCACGATTACCACGCTCACCATCCGCGACAACGTCATCGGCGCACCGATCGGCATTCGCGCGATCGATTCCACCGCGCCTGGCGGAGCGAGCTTTCTCATGTGCATGGGGATGCGCATCGAGAACAATCTCTTCATCTGCCAGCGCCAGGCCATGACCTTTGCGGGGACCGTCTGGCACATGCTCGGCAATTACGTCACCGGCAATCAGATTTCGGGGTGCCGCGACGCCGCCATCGAAATGCTCGGATCCGGACTGATCGGCTCGTCGAACCACATCGACAACAACACCCTGAGTGTCAACGGGCCGGGGATCGTGTGCAGCCTGGGTTTCGCGTGGATCGAGGCCAATCGCATCACCGGAACCGCGCTGGGCAACCAGCCGCCGCGCGGCTCGGGCATCTCTCTCCTCAACGGCTTCGATATCACCGGCAGCGATCAGAGCCAGGTGCTCGCCAACCAGGTCAGCGATTTTCCAGACGCGGGCATTCTCATCAGGTCCCCGGTGCAGGATCTGATCTGCAAGCTCAACATCATCGAACGATGTGGCAATGGCATCCTGCTGCTGCCCACGGGTCCCGTGGGTGCGGTGTCCATCGAGAACAATCACCTGCGCAACATCGGCTCGGCGCGCCCTTCGCCGGAGCTCGGCTCCTTCGTGCACGGCATCGGCGTGCGGCGAGCCGAATCTGCAAATATCGTTGGCAACACGCTGCGGCGTATCGGTGTCGAGGCGGCGCGCGGCATCGAAAGCGTGGCAGCGATCGTTGCCTTTGCCGTGCGTCGCAATTGCGTGACCGGCAACGATATCGCCGAAGTCGGCCCGCCCGGTGCGTTGCCGGGTGCGGAGGTTGGCGGAGTCATCCTGCACGGTCCGTACGCGCAGAACGAAATCAACGGCAATCATGTGGCACGCGATGTTGTTTCGGCGGCAGTCGACGCAGCCGCATGGTCGGCGGTGTTGACCAGTGAACCGTCCAGCATGCGGCCGATCGTGCACGTCGCGGATTTCGCAGCGGTGCATCTCACGGCCGCACGCATGCTGGTGCTAGACGGCACACACGCGTTTGCTGAAGAGGCGACACTCGATTTCGCCAACCCAGTGGCCCCCGTGCCGCGACGATCGACGGTCGCGATGCGCGGCAACGTGCTGCAAGCGCGCGGCGCGGTCCCAGCCGTCACGCTCGAGTGCGGCGCCGACATTCAGTTCGGCGACAATCGCTGTGATTTCACCGGCCGTGTCGAGGCCGTTACGCTCGAATCCGGCGCCGCAGTGGTGAGCTCCAACATTGTTCGCGGCGGGGCCGACACTTCGCTGCTCGTCAAGACCCCGGTTGAACACATTACCGCGATCGGAAACGCGACTACCGGAAACATCGTCGTCAATCAAACTGCCCTGGGAGCGACTCCCTGGGCACCATTCAACGTGAGGGTGCTCTGATGCGTATCCTGATCACCAAGAGAGCCATGGACCTGCCAACACTGGCAGCGAGCCTGGCGCGCAATGCGCGCACGGCGGAGGCGGCGCTTGAACGCGTCAAGATGCTCAACCCGCAGATCGCGGCGGCACAAGAACTGGCCGCGGGCACGGTGTTGATTCTTCCCGATACACGGGAGCTCAAGGCCGGAGCCGGCGAGCCAGCGGGCGCGGAGTCACTTGCGGACCTGGGTGCCCGATTGCGCGCCGGCCTACGGGATCTGGATGCTCGCGCGAGGCGTGTCGACGAGCAGCGCGCGTCCGATCACGCTGCCGTTCGCGACGCGCTCAGACCCGCGACCGCCAAGCGCCTGATCGAAGGCGATCCGCAGCTGCAGAAGCAACTCGCCGCCGCCGAAGCGCAGTTCAAGGCTGATCAGAAGCGGGCAGCAGAGATGAGCGCGCAGATGGCCGAAGCCGCCAAGCTGGCCGAAGCCGAATTCGCGAAGTTGCAGAACCTTCTGGGATGAAAATTCGTCTCAGACATCGGCGAGCATGTCCTTGATTTTGAGTTCAAACTCCGTGTCGCAACGGGACGACGTGGAGGCGCCGTGGAGCGCGAGCACCGGCGCCCCTTACAACATATTGTTTGTGTTGAATAAAGAGGGGAACCTTGTCGAGGTTCGAGTCCTCTCCTGGGCACCATCCGGCCGCGCGGCCGGACTGTAGCATTCCCGCCGCACAACCGTCTGTTTTCCTTGGGTTTCCCGCCTGCCGCGCCGCGCGTGCCGCCGTACAATGGCGCGCCCGCACCAGGGCGCACGCCGGACAACGCCATGGACTACACCACGCTCGACTACCGCGTCGAAGACCGCATCCTCACGCTGACGCTCAACCGGCCCGACCGGCTGAATGCATTCACGGTGACGATGGCGGACGAGCTCGAGCACGCTTTCCGGCGCGCAAGCGCCGCGGACGACGTCGGCGCGATCATCGTGACGGGCGCGGGCCGCGCGTTCTGCGCCGGCATGGACCTCGCCACGTCGGGCAACGTGTTCGGCCTCGACGAGTCGCAGCAACCGACACTCGCCGACATGCACGACCGGCTCGACGATCCGGCCATCCTGCGCGGCGTGCGCGACACCGGCGGGCGCGTCGTGCTCGCGATCTACGATTGCCTCAAGCCCGTGATCGGCGCGATCAACGGCGCGGCCGTGGGCATCGGCGCGACGATGACGCTGCCGATGGACATCCGGCTCGCCGCGGCAGGCGCGAAGATCGGTTTCGTGTTCGGGCGGCTCGGCATCACGCCGGAAGCGTGCTCGACCTGGTTCCTGCCGCGGCTGGTCGGCATCCCGCAGGCCCTCGAATGGATCTACACGGCCGAGCCGTTCGATGCGGCCGAAGGCGTGCGCGCCGGCCTCGTCAAGGCCGTGGTGCCGGCGGCGCAACTGCTCGAGGAGGCGCGCAGGCTCGCGCACCGGTTCGTCGACGGGCGTTCGCCGCTCGCGCTCGGGATCTCGCGCCAGCTCGTCTATCGAAACTGCGCGGCGTCGCATCCGCTCGAGGCGCATCGCGTCGATTCGCTCGCGATGTTCCACCTGAGCCAGGGCGACGGGCACGAGGGCGTGCAGGCCTTCCGCGACAAGCGCGCGCCGCGATTCACGTCGAAGGCGGCGACGGACATGCCCGCATCGCTTCGCGAGTGGATGCAGGCACGCTGAACGCGTCGATGTCCCGGCAGCCCGGCACGATCGCTGCCGCGCCGGGGGCGACGGCCGGCCGGGCGCTGCTTACCGGCCGCGCTTCACCGCGCAACCGATGCGCGTGCAGCAACGGCTCGGTGTAGCCCGACGGCTGCCGCGTGCCCTTGAACACCAGGTCGCACGCGGCCTCGAACGCGATCGTGTCGTAGCCGGGCGCCATCGGCCGGTACAGCGGATCACCGGCATTCTGCCCGTCCACGACGGCAGCCATGCGCCGCATCACGGCACGCACCTGTTCCGGCGTCACGATGCCGTGGTGCAGCCAGTTCGCGATGTGCTGCGAGGAAATCCGGCACGTCGCCCGGTCTTCCATCAACCCGACGTCGTTGATGTCGGGCACCTTCGAGCAGCCGACGCCCTGGTCGATCCAGCGCACGACGTAACCCAGGATGCCCTGCGCGTTGTTCTCGATCTCGGCGGTCTTCTCGGCGTCCGACCAGTGCGTGTCCTTCGCGACGGGGATCGTGAGTATGTCGGTGAGCAGATCGCGCCGCCCAGCCCGCGCGAGCTCCGCCTGGCGCGCCGGGACGTCCACCGCGTGGTAGTGCGTCGCGTGCAGGGTGGCTGCCGTCGGGCTCGGCACCCAGGCGCACGTGGCGCCCGCCCGCGGATGCCCGATCTTCTGCTCGAGCATCGCCGCCATGAGATCCGGCATGGCCCACATGCCCTTGCCGATCTGCGCCTTGCCGGGCAACCCGCACGCGAGGCCGATCTCGACGTTGGACAACTCGTACGCCGCGATCCACTTCTGCGTCTTCATGTCCGCCTTGCGCACCATCGCGCCCGCTTCCATCGACGTGTGGATCTCGTCGCCGGTGCGGTCGAGGAAGCCGGTGTTGATGAACGCGACGCGCGACTTCGCCGCGCGCAGGCATTCCTTCAGGTTGACCGTCGTGCGGCGTTCCTCGTCCATGATGCCGATCTTCACCGTGTTGCGCGGCAGGCCGAGCGCCTGCTCGACGTGCGTGAAGATCTCGTCCGTGAACGCGACTTCGTCCGGGCCGTGCATCTTGGGCTTGACGACGTAGATCGAACCACGCGTCGAGTTGCGCAGTCCGTCGCGCTTGCGCAGGTCGATCGACGCGATCAGCACGGTGCACATCGCGTCGAGCAGGCCCTCGAACGCCTCGTTGCCGTCGCGATCGAGCACGGCCGGGTTGGTCATGAGGTGGCCGACGTTGCGCACGAGCATCAGCGCCCGGCCCTTCAGCACGAGCGGCGTGCCGTCCGGCGCGTGATAGCGGCGGTCCGGGCTCATCGCGCGATCGAAGCGCTTGCCGCCCTTCTCGACGGGCTCGACGAGATCGCCGCGCATCAGGCCGAGCCAGTTGCGATAGGCGTGCGCCTTGTCTTCCGCGTCCACCGCGGCCACGGAATCCTCGCAGTCCATGATCGTCGTGATCGCGGCCTCGAGCAGCACGTCCGCGACGCCCGCGGGATCGGTCCTGCCGATGCGATGCTTGCGGTCGAGCTGGATCTCGACGTGCAGGCCGTGGTGCCGCAGCAGGATCGCACCCGGCGCACCCGCCTCGCCGGCGTATCCCGCGAAGAGCGCCGGGGTCGCGAGCGCGGTCGAGCCCGCGGCCGTGTCGGCCAGCAACTGCCCGCCCTGCACCCGGTAGGCCGTGACGTCGGCATGACTGCCGGCGCCGAGCGGCGCGACCGAGTCGAGAAAACGCCTGGCCCACGCGATCACGCGCGCGCCGCGTGCTCGCTGTAGCCGCCCGCCGGCGGCGCGTCGCCCATCGCATCGGTGCCGTACAACGCGTCGTAAAGGCTGCCCCAGCGCGCATTGGCGGCATTCAGGGCGTAGCGCGCATTCATGACCGGCACCACGAGCTGCGGGCCGGGAATGCTCGCGAGCTCGGGATCGACGTTGGCCGTGTCGATCGTGAAATCCGGTCCTTCCGGCACCAGGTAGCCGATCTCGGTGAGAAAGGCCCGGTAGGCAGCCGCATCGAGCGGCGCGCCGCGCCGGGCGCGATGCCAGGCGTCGATCGACGCCTGCAGTTCGTCGCGCCGGGCGAGCAACGCGCGGTTCTTCGGGCCGAGCCCGTGCACGAGATCGGACAGCCCTTCCAGAACTGGTCCGGCGCGACGCCGGTCAGCGGCAGCGCCTCGTGCTCGATCAGGTCGTGCAGCGGCCGGCGCCCCTGCAGGCCGAATTTCTCGATGCGGTCGGTCATGGTGGTTTCTTTGCTCACAGCGCGCGGGAGATGAGTTCCTTCATCACTTCGTTGGTGCCGCCGTAGATGCGCTGCACGCGGGCATCCGCGAACATGCGGCAGACCAGGTAGTCGTTCATGTAGCCGTAGCCGCCGAAGAGCTGCTGGCACTCGTCGATGACCTTCTGCTGCATGGTCGGTGATCCACCACTTGGCCATCGCGGCGGTCTCCGGTGTCGAGCGTGCCCGCGACCAGCTGCTCGATGCAGCGGTCGATGAACACGCGCGCCACGCGGGTGTGCGTCGCTGCTTCGGCCAGCTTGAACTTCGTGTTCTGGAACGAGCTCACCGGCTTGCCGAAGCCTGGCGCTCGTTGACGTACTTGACCGTCTCCTCGACCGCGCCTTCCATCGCGGCGACGCCGCCGAGCGCGATCAGCACGCGCTCGTAAGGCAGGTCGCCCATCAGCATGTGCATGCCCTTGCCTTCCTGGCGCAACAGGCAGTCTGCCGGCACGCGCACGTTCTCGAAGAAGAGCTCCGCGGTGTCCTGCGCGTGGAACCCCATCTTGTCGAGCACGCTGCCCACCCGGTAACCCTCGAGCCCGGGCGTCTCGACCATCAGGATCGACAGGCCGCGACTGCGGTCGTCGGGGTCCGTGCGCACGACGAGCATGAGCAGTTCGGCGATCGAACCGTTCGTGATGAAGATCTTGGAGCCGTTCACGACGTAGTGGTCGCCGTCGCGCACGGCCCGCGTGCGGATGCCCTTGAGGTCGGAGCCGGCGCCGGGCTCCGTCATGCCGATGGCGCCGATCAGTTCGCCACGCGCCATGCGCGGCAGCCAGCGCTGCTTCTGCTCCTCCGACCCGTGGTTCAGCACGTAGTGCGCCGCGATGCTGTGCACGCCCTGGCCGAAGCCGGAAATGCCGCGACGGTTCAGTTCCTCGTACAGCAGCGCCTCGTGGCGGAAATCGCCGCCGCCGCCACCGTATTCCGCCGGGATGTCGATGCACAGGAACCCGGCCGCGCCGATCTTGCGCCAGGCCTCCTTGTCCACGTGGTGCTGCTTGCGCCACTTCCTGTCGAGCGGCAGCATCTCCGCTTCGACGTAGCGCGAGATCGCGTCGCGCAGCATGTGCAGGTCGTCGTCGAGCCAGGGGGATACGTAGGGCTTCATGGTATTGGGCGGGGCCTCACGCCGAAGGGGTGGCGCAGCACGATCGTCTCGTCGCGGTCGGGGCCGGTCGAGACGATGTCGATCGGCACGCCGGCGAGCTCCTCGATGCGCGCGAGGTAGCGCGTGCGCGTTGCGGGCAGCTGCGCGAAGTCCGCTGATGCCGACCGTCGCTTCGGTCCAGCCCGGCAGTTCCTCGTAGACCGGCTCGCACTCGTCGAACCGGTGCGGCAACAGCGGCGGCTCGTCGCGAACCTCGCCGTCGATGCGATAGCCGGTGCAGATGCGCAGCGTGTCGAGGCCGTCGAGCACGTCGAGCTTGGTCACGCACGAGGCCCGAGACGCTGTTGTGCACGACCGCGCGGCGCAGCGCGACCGCGTCGAACCAGCCGCAGCGGCGCGGCGCGGCCCGTGACCGAGCCGAACTCGTGGCCGACGCGCGAGAGGTGCTCGCCGTCTCGTCGAAGAGCTCGGTCGGGAACGGGCCCGCGCCGACGCGCGTCGTGTAGGCCTTCACGATGCCGAGCACCTCGTGCGATGTCGCGCGGGCCGAGGCCCGTGCCCGTGGCGGCGCCGCCGGCGATCGTGTTGGACGACGTCACGAACGGATAGGTGCCGACGTCGATGTCGAGCAGCGCGCCCTGCGCGCCCTCGAACAGCACGTTGCGCGCCGTCGCGCATGCGTCCGCGCAGCAGCCGGCGTCACGTCCGCGACCAGCGGCCGCAGGCGCTCGCCTGCGCGAGCAGGTCGTCCAGCGTCGCGCTGGAAGTCGACCGGCTGCCGCGCTGAAGTAGCGCTGCAGCACGAAGTTGTGGTAGTCGAGCATCTCGCCGAGCTTGCGCGGCGAAGCGGTCGCGCTGGAACAGGTCCGCGACGCGCACGCGCGCGGCGCGCCACCTTGTCCTCGTAGGCCGGGCCGATGCCGCGGCCGGTGGTGCCGATCGCGTTGGCGCCGCTCGCGCTGCTCGCGCGCGCGGTCGAGCGCGACGTGCGAGGGCAGGATCAGCGGGCAGTGCGGGCGAGATGCGCAGGCGCTCGAACACCGGCACGCCGCGCGTCGATCAGCGTCTGCGACTTCGCGAAACAGCGCCTCGAGCGACAGCACCACGCCGTTGCCGATCAGGCAGTGCACGCCGGCGTGCAGGATGCCGGACGGGATCAGCGACAGGATCGTCTTCTGGCCGTCGATCACGAGCGTGTGGCCGGCGTTGTGGCCGCCCTGGAAGCGCACCACGGCGCGCGCCGCGCTCGGTCAGCAGGTCGACGATCTTGCCCTTGCCCTCGTCGCCCCACTGGGCGCCGATGACGACTACGTTCTTGCCATGAAGTGAATCGTTGGACGGTTGTCGAGTGCTCAGCCGCGCACGAAGTAGAGCAGGCCGACCCCGCGATCATGCTGGCGAGGCCGCGACCGAGCGCACGTCCGGCATGCTCGCGAAGCGCAGAGCGCGCGCTTCATGCCGCCCGGGTTCAGGAACGGCATCAGGCCCTCGAGCACGAGGTACAGGGCGAACGCCGCCAGCAGGTCGGACCACTGCATGACGCGACGGCCGGCCGCGCTCGCGGCTGCGTTCAGGTACTTGAAGAACTCGCCGTCCGGCGGAGCACCAGCACGTCGCCCTGCTTGCCCGAGCGAGCTCCGGTAGGCCTGCAGGCTGCGGTAGAACGAGTAGAACTCCGGATTGCGGCCATAGGCCTTGCGCGTAGATGTCGCGCGGCGGCGGCGTCGCCCTCGCCGCGCATGATCTGCGCGTCGCGCGTACGGCGTCGGCGAGGATCTCGGTGCGCTTGCGATCGGCCTCGGCGCGCGTCCGCTCGGACGACCGCGAGCCCTCGGCGCGCAGCTGCGCGGCCTGCGCGCGAAGTCCTGCGCGCATGCGGTTGAACACCGACTCGCTCACCTCGCTCGGGCAGCTCGATGCTCTTCACGCGCACGTCGACCAGCTCGATGCCGAGCTCCGCTGACGTTGCGTCGCTGCGCGATCTTGAGCACTTCGCCGGTGAACTCGGCGCGCTCCGCCGCGACGACCTGCTGGATGGTGCGCGCGCGATCGACGCCCTTGATGCCGTCCTTGACGATTTCGCCGAGGCGGCGGTTCGCCGACCTCCTCGCTGCCGCCGGTCGTCGAGGTGTAGTAGCGGCGACACGTCGCTGATGCGCCACTTCACGTAGAAGTCGATGCGCAGGATCTTGCCTTCGCTGGTCAGGAACTGCTCGGCCGGGTAGTCCTGCGGTGAGGATGCGCTTGTCGAACTTGCGATGTTGTTGACGATCGGCGTCATGAAGTGCAGGCCCGGCTTGTAGTCCGCGCGCACGATCTCGCCGAAGCGGAACTTGATGCGCGAGCTCGGTCTCGCGCACCGTGAAGGCCGACATCGAGAGCAGCAGCACGGCCGCGACGCGACCAGGATCGACGGCAGGTAGCCACGATTGCCCATCAGCGTGTCCCCCGCTCGCGGCGGCGATTCGACCGTGCTCGCGGCGGAACCTCGGCCTGCGCCGCGTCGCGGGCCGGCGCGGTCGCCGGGACCTGGCGCTGCTCGTCGAGCGTCAGCGTGCGGGCCCGGCCTTCGATCAGCTTGTCGAGCGGCAGGTAGATCAGGTTGCCGGCGTGCCCTTCGTGTCGACGAGCACCTTGTTCGTGTTGCCGAACACCTCTTCCATGGTCTCGTAGTACAGGCGCTGGCGCGTGACCGCCGGGCGCGCGCTCGTAGCTGTCGCAGCAGCTGCGTGAAGCGCTGCGCTTCGCCCTCGGCGTCCGCGACGATGCTGCGCCTTGTAGGCCTGGAGTCCTCGCTCTGCGCGCGCCGCCGAGCCCTTGGCCTTCGGCAGGATGTCGTTCGCGTAGGCCTGCGCCTCGAGTGCGAGGCGCTCCCGGTCCTCGCGCGCCTTGATCGCGTCGCGCTGCGAGCTCTGCACCTGCTCCGGCACGCTGACGTCCTGCAGGTTGACGGTGCGTCACCTCGATGCCCGGTCTTGTAGGTGTCGAGCGTGCGCTGGATGAGTTCCTTGGTCTTGCTCGGTGATCTCCTGGCGGCCCTGCTCGAGCACGAAGTCGAGCGTGCTGCGGCCGACGACCTCGCGGATCGCGCTCTCGCTCACCTCGCTGAGCGTCGCCTCCGGGTCGCGCACGTTGAACAGCGTACGTCGACCGGCTCCGCGCGGCGGTACTGCACGGCGATGTTGATGTCGACGAGATTCTCGTCGGAGGTGAGCATGCGCGTCTGGTCGCTGAAGCTCTCGATCGTCTCGACGTTGATGATCTGCCGCGCCTCGATCGGCCACGGCACGTGCCAGCGCAGGCCGGGCTCGGTCGTCCGCGACGTACTTGCCGAAGCGCGGTCACCACGCCGCGCTCCGCGGCGTCGACCTGGTAGAAGCCCGTGAGCGCCCAGATCGCGACCAGCACGAGGGCCACGGTGCTGAAGCCGAAACCGCGCATGGCGCCGCCACTGCCGCTGCCGCCTCCGGCGCCACGCCCGTCGTCACGGCCGCCATCGCCGCCGCCGCCGAACAATTCGGACAATTTGCGTTGCAGGTTGCGCAGGGCCTCGTCGAGGTCGGCGGCGCCCTTGTCGGGGCGATTGCCCCAGGGGTTGCGATTCCTGCCTGGGTCGTTCCAGGCCATGGGTTCGATTGCTCCGGATGCTTCAGCGATCAGGGGGTGGCGGGTGCGGCGCGGGCGCGGGACGCGAGTGTCGGCGGTCACGCCGCACCCCCGGCAGCCCCGAGCCCTGCGGATTGTAGGAACCGCCCTGCGTCGGCACAAGGCGCGCATGCCCGGGCAGTTCGAGGCCGTCGTCGCGGCAGATTCGTTCGAGGTCCTGGCGGCGCAGTCGAACCTCGACCTCGAACGTGCCGTCGTCGAGCTGCGCTCTGCCGCAGCACGGCACCGGCCTCGAACAGGCGCGCCCGCGCGCGACCTGCCCGCGGGGGTATCCGGAGCACGCAGTGCCACAGGTCGGCGCCGAGGCGTTCGTGCACGGCCCGGAGCAACAGGTCGACGCCGAGGCCGCTGTGCGCCGACAGCCACAC
Source organism: uncultured Gammaproteobacteria bacterium (assembly GCA_963786705.1). Taxonomy (GTDB): domain Bacteria; phylum Pseudomonadota; class Gammaproteobacteria; order Steroidobacterales; family Steroidobacteraceae; genus RPQJ01. The sequence goes on along the minus strand of CAWBAG010000028.1, from coordinate 16,472 downwards.
GCGGTCGACGCGACCCTGCTCGTCGACGCTCGACGTGCGGCGCCTCGCCGGTGCGGTCGATCTTGTTGTACACGACGATCTGCGGCACCGTCGCCCGCGCCGATCGCTTCGAGCACCTCGTTGCACCTGCGCGATGCGGTCGGTGCGCTCCGGATCGGCGGCGTCGATCACGTGCAGCAGCAGGATCGGCCTCGCGCGCCTCCTGCAGCGTCGAGCGGAACGCGGCGACGAGTTCGTGCGGCAGGTCGCGCACGAAGCCGACCGTGTCGGCGAGCACGACTTCGAGGCCGGGCGGCGAGCCGCAGGCGGCGCACGGTCGGATCCAGCGTCGCGAACAGCTGGTCGGCCGACGTAGGCGTCGGCCGCCGGTCAGCGCGTTGAACAGCGTCGACTTGCCGGCATTCGTGTAGCCGACGAGCGCGACCGTCGGCACCGGCGCGCTTGCGCTCGCTGCGCGCGTCCGGTCTCGCGCTGCCGCAGCACCTTGTCGAGGCGCTCGTTCAGCGTCTTGATGCGCTTGCCGATCAGGCGCCGGTCGGTCTCGAGCTGCGTTTCGCCGGGGCCGCGCAGGCCGATGCCGCCCTTCCTGGCGTTCGAGGTGGGTCCAGCCGCGCACCAGCCGCGTCGACATGTGCTTCAGCTGCGCGAGCTCGACCTGGAGCTTGCCTTCGAAGCTGCGCGCGCGCTGCGCGAAGATGTCGAGGATCAGGCCGTTGCGGTCGAGCACGCGGCGCTTGAGTTCGCTTCTCGAGATTGCGCTCCTGGCTCGGGCTCAATGCGTGATCGACGAGCGACCAGGTCGGCGTCGATGCGCCTCGACGCGGCGCTTGAGCTCCTCGGCCTTGCCGCGACCGACGAAGTAGCGCGGATCGGCCGCTTGCGCGTCGCCAGTCATGACTTCGAGCACGTGCGCGCCGGCGGATTGCGCCAGCGCGTCGAACTCCTCGACGTCGGTCGGGCTCCGGCGCGATGCCCGAGACCGACGCCGACCAGCACGGCGCGCTCGCCGCTGCCCGGGCCGTTCAAACAATGGCAGCCCTGCCCTCGCACGCGCGTTTCAGCTCGGCGGACGCCGCGTCCTCGGCCGTGCCAGTTCCTCGTCGGTCGGCAGGCGCACGTTGCGCGCCGGCACGACGGTCGAAATGGCGTGCTTGTAGACCATCTGGCTCACGCTGTTGCTGAGCAGCACGACGAACTGGTCGAAGGAATCGATCTGGCCCTGCAGCTTGATGCCGTTGACCAGATAGATGGACACGGGGACGCGCTCCTTGCGCAGCGCATTCAGGAATGGATCCTGCAGGGACTGGCCCTTGGCCATGGTCGGGTCTCCTTTTTCTTGGGTGCCGTGCGTTCCTGCAGAAATCTTCCGTGAACCGGCCCGTATGCCTGTAGTCGTGTGGACCCAGCAAGAACGAGAGCAGTCTAACACAGGGCCCGTTGCCCCAATTTTCCGCAAGCACTATTGAGAGCGTCGGATATCGGGACGAGTTCCGCGGTTTCAACGCTTGCCAGCCATCGTATGGCCGGGTCGGCCCGCAGCCAGGTCAGCTGGCGCTTGGCCAGGTTGCGCGTCGCCCGCTGGGCCGCGGCCATGGCAGCTTCGAGCCCGGCCTGCCCCGCCAGGTGTGCCCACAACTGCCGGTAACCCACCGCTCGCATGCTGGGCAGGTCGGCATGCAGGTCGCCCCGCGCGACGAGCCCGCGCACTTCATCGAGCAGGCCGGCGTCGAGCATGTCCTTGAAGCGCGCGTCGATGCGCTCGTACAGCACCGGTCGCGCAAACGGCAGCAGTGCGAACCGGGCCAGCCGGAGCGGCGCGCGGCGCGGCCTGCCGCTGCAATTCCGAGATGCGCCGGCCCGTCAGGGCCTGGACCTCCAACGCGCGCTGGATGCGTTGCGCGTCGTGCGGGCGGATGCGCGCGGCCGCCTCCGGATCGAGGTGCGCGAGTTCCGCATGCAGCGCGGCCCAGCCTTGCGCGCGGCCACGCGCTTCGATCCCGGCACGAACGCGCGCATCGGCCTCCGGCAACGGCGCGATGCCCGTGCGTCAGCGCCCGGAAATAGAGCATCGTGCCGCCGACCAGCAACGGCACGCTTGCCGCGGGCGCGGATGCCGGCGATCGCCGCGAGCGCGTCGCGCTGCGAAAGCGCCCGGCGGAATACGCCTCGCGCGGGTCGCAGATGTCGATCAGGTGATGCGGCACGGCGCGGCGTTCCGCCGCCGACGGCTTCGACGTGCCGATGTCCATGCCCCGATACACGTGCGCCGAGTCCACGCTCACGATCTCGAGCGGATAGCACCGGGCCAGCGCCAGCGCGAGCGCCGTCTTGCCGGTGCACGTCGGTCCCATCAGGCAGACCGCGTCCGGGGCACCAGCGTCGCCCGCGCCGGGCATGTCGCCGCTCGACGTCACCGGCCGCGCAGGAACAGACGGTCGAGTTCGTCCATGCGGACGAAGGACCACGTGGGACGCCCGTGCACGCACTGGTCGCTGCGTACCGTCCGTTCCATTTCGCGCAGCAGTGCGTTCATCTCCGGCATCGTCAGGCGACGGTTGGCGCGCACCGCCTGGTGACACGCCATCGTGCCGAGCGCGCGATCGAAGGCTTGCGAGGCCGCGGCGCGCCCCTGCTCACGCAGGTCGGCAATCATGTCCTTGAGCAGCGTCGCGGGATCCGCGTTGGGCAGCAACGCGGGCGTCGAGCGCAGGAAAAGCTGCGACGGCCCGCCGCGGTCGAAGTCGAGCCCGAGACTCGCGAACAGTGCCGCGTGCGCCTCGGCCTCGTCCGCGTCCGCAAGCGAGACGTTGACGACGATCGGCAGCAGCAGCGGCTGGCTCGGCAGGCGCGCGTCCTGCTGCGCGGCCTTGAGCCGTTCGTAAGTCGTGCGTTCGTGCGCCGCGTGCATGTCCACGAGCACGAGCCCGCCCTGCGCCTGGGCGAGGATGTACACGCCGTGCAATTGCGCGATCGCATAGCCCAGCGGATGCTCGGCAGCCGCGGGCGCGGCGTGCGCGTCGCCGGCGGGCTGGTCAGCGGCATCGTGCCGCCCGGCAGGAATCGCGCCAGGCAGCGCTGGCTGCGCCAGGCCTGGCATTGCCGCGGCGTCCGTGAACTCCGCCACGGGCGGCGCGTCGCGCACGCCGCGATCGAGTGCCGCGTAGAAGTCGAGCGCCGAGACCGCATTGCCCGCCGGTTCCGAGGCGCGCGCCCAGTGCGCGCGCGCGGCCGGTATCGCAGCGGCCGCGGCCTCGATCGGGCGCGTCTCCGCGAGCGCGCGCTCGAGCGTGCGGAACAGGAAGTCGTGGATGAGTCCCGGCTCGCGGAAACGCACCTCGAGCTTCTGCGGATGCGCGTTGACGTCCACGCGTGCCGGATCCATCTCGAGGTACAGCACGTAGGCGGCGTGGCGGCCGTGGAACAGCACGTCGCGATACGCGAGGCGTACTGCGCTCGCGACGAGCTTGTCGCGCAGCGGCCGGCCGTTCAGGAAGAAGTACTGCTGGTCGGGCTGGCTGCGCGCATACGTCGGCAGGCAGAACCAGCCGTGCAGGCGCATCCCGGAGCCCTCGTGGTCGACCTTCATCGCGTTGACGATGAAGTCGTCGCCGAGGATTGCGGCGACGCGTGCGTCGCGTGCACGTTCGTCCCGCGCCGGCGGATGGTCGGCGAGCACGCGCCGCGCCGATGCGAGGCGGAACGCCGCGTCGAAGCGGCTCAACGCGAGGCGCTCCACCAACCGCTCGATCTGCGCGAGCTCGGTACGCTCGGCGCGCAGGAACTTGCGGCGCGCCGGCACGTTGAAGAAGAGGTCGCGCACCTCGACCGTCGTGCCGGGGGGATGCGGATGCGGCGCGGGCCCCGTCACTGCGCCGTCCACGGTCGCGACGGCATACGCCACGTCCGCATCGCGCGGGCGTGAAATCATCCGCATGCGCGACACCGAGCCGATGCTCGGCAGGGCCTCGCCGCGAAAGCCCAGCGTACGCACGGCCTCCAGGTCGTCGATGCTGCCGATCTTGCTGGTGGCGTGACGTGCGAGCGCGAGCACGAGTTCGCCGGCCGCGATCCCGTGCCATCGTCGCGCACCCGGCAGAGTTCGGCGCCGCCCTTCTCGACGTCGATTTCGATCGCGCTTGCGCCGGCATCGAGGCTGTTCTCGACCAGTTCCTTGATCACGGACGCCGGCCGCTCGACGACCTCGCCGGCCGCGATCTGGTGCACGAGTTGCTCGGGGAGGACCCGGATGGGCATGGCGCTACGCAGGCCTCGCGGAATGGCCCGCGAGGATAGCAAAGCCCGCGCGTTCAGCGCTCGGCGAGTGTCTGCGTCGCGAGCGCCGAGCCGGTCGTGCGGCGCGCGGCCGCGAGCGCCGCGAACCGTGTGCCGGGCGGCGGATTCTCAGCCCAGTAGTTGCGCACGCCGGTGCTGATCGCCTCGGCAATGCGTTGCTGCTGCCGCGTGTCGCGCAGGCGCCGCTCGTCCGTGGCGTTCGAGATGAAGGCCGTCTCGACCAGTACCGACGGAATGTCGGGCGACTTGAGCACGATGAAGCCCGCGTGCTTGACGCCCGTGGCGTGCACCTTGCCGGCCCCGCGCAATGCAGCGAGCAGGCTGTCCGCCGCCTCGACACTGTCGCTCACCGCTTCCTTCTGCGTCACGTCGAGCAGGACCGAGGCCAGCACGTCGTCCTTGTCCTCCAGCGAGACGCCGCCCTTCAGGTCGGCCGCGTTCTCCGACTCGGCGAGCCAGCGCGCCGCCTCGTCGCTCGCGCCGCGCAGCGACAGGACGTACACCGACGAGCCGCTGACCGCGCGATTCAGCACCGAGTCCGCGTGGACCGAGACGAACATGTCGGCGCCGAGCTTGCGCGCCTTGCGCGTGCGGCCGCCGAGCGTGATGAAATAATCGCCGTCGCGGATCAGCACGGCGCGCATACCCTCTTCCGCATCGATCTCCGCCGCGAGCCGCCGCGCGATCGCGAGCGTCACGTCTTTCTCGCGCGTACCACCGCGCCCGATCGCACCCGGATCCTGGCCGCCGTGTCCGGCGTCGATCGCGATGACCAGGTCGCGGCCCTGCGTGGCCGCAGCCAGCGTCTTGACCGGGTTGACCGCGGCGGGTGGCGGTGCGACCGCCCTGGCGGTCGCGGCGGTTGCCGTGAGCACCTGCGTGCCGCTCGGGGCCGCGCGCGCCTGATCGGGCGCCTTCGCGACGACCGCATCCGGCGTCGCGACCGGTGTCGCAACCGGGGGTGCGGCCACGAAGACCGGGGCGCCGGCCGCAACTCCTGGCAATTCCACGACCAATCGGTGCCCGGCCGTGCCGTCCGGTGCCACGGCGAAGCTGCGAGGTTTCTGTGCGGATTTCAGGTCGAGCACGAGCCTGAGGCCGTTGCCCGCCTGCGGGCCGGACCGCAACTGCCGTACTGGCCCCTGGCCATCGGGAAGCCCCTTCGGCACTGCAAGCCGCGTGTTCGCGAGGTCCACGACGATGCGGTCCGGGTTGTCGAGCGTGAACACGTCGTATTCGACGGGAGCGCTCAAGTCGAGCACGAGGCGCGTGCCCTCCGGTCCCGCCCAGAGCCGCACGTCGGTGACCCTGGCGACGCCCGCCCACGCGGGAAACGCCGCGAGGAATGCCATCGAGCAGGCAAGCCAGGCAGCAGGGAAACGGGACGGGGACGCGCGCATGGCGCGTAATCTACTCCGAGGCGTGCAGTTATTTCAATGAAATGATGAAGATACGATTCCTTTGTGAGGTGCGCTCTTAGAGCGTATCCACGACGGCGAGGCCGGCGGCCGAAACGCCCTGGAATTCCACCCGACGTCCGCAATCGTCCGCGTACTCGATCTCGATGGCGAGATCCACGGGACCCAGGCGTCCAGCCGCCTTTTCGGGCCACTCGACGAGCAGGATCGCACCCGGCGCCAGCAGGTCGCGCCAGCCGATGTCGTCCAGCTCGTCGGCGTGGCGCAGCCGGTAGAAGTCGCAGTGATGCCAGTCGCGCCCGGCCAGCCGGTAAGGCTCGATCAGCGTGTAGGTCGGGCTGCGCACGGGACCTTCGTGCCCCAGGGCTGCCAGCAATCCCGCCACGAATGTCGTCTTGCCGGCGCCGAGGTCCCCGGCCAGCGTCACGACGAAGGGACGCTCCGGATCGGTCTCCCGCAGCGCACCGGCCAGGCGCGCCCCCAGGGACTTCGTGCCTGCCGCGTCCGCGGCCTGGAATACCGTCACGCCGGATTCACGCAGGTGCGCAGTTGGGCGATCACGTCGGCCGCGAGCATGCCGCGCTCGCCCGCCACCGCGGCGCGATCACCCGCGACGGCGTGCACGAACACACCCGCCCGCGCGCCGACCGCGAGATCGCCGCACTGCGCCGCGATGCCCGCGATCGTGCCCGTCAGCACGTCGCCCATGCCAGCGACGGCCATGCCGGGATTGCCGCGGTCGCAGATCCACGCGCCGCTGTCCGCGGTCTGCACGATCGAGCCCGCGCCTTTCAGCACGACCGTGCCGCCATAGCGCGCCTGCAACGCGGCCGCCGTGCCCAGGCGGTCGCGCTGCACGTCGGCGACGTCGAGTCCGAGCAGCCGCGCCGCCTCGCCGGGGTGCGGTGTCAACACCCAGTCGTCGTATCGCTGCGGCGCGTGCGCCAGCAGGTTGAGCGCGTCGGCGTCGACCACCAGCGGTTTGCCCGCAGCGAGCGCGGCACCCATCGCCTCCATGGCCCACGGCGACTGGCCCAGGCCCGGGCCGAGCGCCAGCACGCTGGCGCGCTCGATCGCGTGCCGGAGGTCGGCCGCCGTCGCGAGCGCGAGGCTCATGAGTTCCGGGCGCGCCGCCAGCGCCGGGATGCTCTGCGGGTGCGCGGCGACCGTCACGAGCCCTGCACCGGTGCGCAACGCCGCCTCGCCCGCGAGTCGTGTCGCGCCCGCCATGCCGGGGCCGCCGCCGATCACCAGCACGTGCCCGTTGCGGCCCTTGTGCGTGCTGCGCGCGCGCCGCGGCAAGGCTTTCGCGACGATCGTGGCGTCGAGCAGACGGGCCACGCCCGGCACATCCAGGTACGTGCCGGGTGGCACCCCCAGGTCGTCGAACACCAGCCGTCCGACGTGATCCGGGCCCGCGCCGAGATAGCAGCCGGCCTTGCGGCCGATGAACGTGACGGTGAGATCCGCGCGGGCTGCGATGCCCAGGACTGCGCCGGTGTCCGCGTTCAAACCGGAGGGAATGTCGACGGCCAGCAAGGGCCGGCCGTGGGCATTCGCGGTGCGCAGCATCTGCTCGGCGAGCCCGTCGACGTTGCGTGTGAGGCCGGTGCCGAAGAGCGCGTCGACGACCACGTCGGCGCCGTGCAGCGCCTGCGCGTGCCACGGCTCGCACGCGCCGCCCGCGGCGGCGAACTCGTCCCAGGCACGACGCGCATCGCCGGTCAGCGCGGCCGCATCGCCGAGCGCAATCACGCTCGTGCGCAGGCCCTGCGCACGGGCCACGCGGGCAAGCACGTACCCGTCGCCGCCGTTGTTGCCCGGCCCGCACAGCACGCTGAGCGAGCGGGCATCGGGCCACTCGGCGCGCAGCGCATTGAGCGCCGCATGCCCGGCGCGGGTCATCAGTTCGTACCCGGGCATGCCAAAGCGTTCGATCGCGTTGCGGTCGAGCGCTCGCACCTGGGAGGCGGTATAGATGCCGGCGGGGAGCGACTGCATGGCCGCATTATACTGACGCGCACTTCCACCCCGTCTGGCGCATCCCGCATGGACTTCGACGCACTCGCCCGGTCGATCAAGTCCTGGGGCCGGGAACTCGGCTTCCAGAAGCTCGGCATTGCCGGCGTGGACCTGTGCGCGGACGAGCAACGGCTGCAGGCATGGCTGGCGGCCGGTCGTCACGGCACGATGGCGTACATGCGGCGCCACGGCACGCGGCGCACGCGGCCGCACGAACTGGTCCCGGGAACGCTGCGCGTCATGTCTGCTCGCATGGACTACCTCACGGCAGGTGCCGACCCGGCGGCCGTGCTGAACGAACCGGCGCTCGGCTACGTGTCGCGTTACGCGCTCGGCCGCGATTACCACAAGATCCTGCGCCCGCGCCTCGCGCGCCTGGCCGCGGCGCATTGCCACCGCGGTCGGCACGGCGGGCTATCGCGTGTTCGCGGACACCGCGCCCGTGCTCGAGAAGGCGCTCGCCCGCAATGCCGGCCTCGGCTGGATCGGCAAGCACACCAACCTGCTCGACCGGCACGACGGCTCGTGGTTTTTCCTCGGCGAGATGTACACCGACCTGCCGCTGCCGCTCGATGCGCCCGTCCACGTCGCATTGCGGGAGCTGCACGCGCGTGCATCGACATCTGCCCGACGCAGGCCATCGTCGCGCCCGTACCGACTCGATGCCCGGCGCTGCATTTCCTACCTCACGATCGAGCTCGACGGCGCGATTCCCGTGCGAGTTCCGCCCGCGCATCGGCAACCGCGTCTACGGCTGCGACGACTGCCAGCTCGTGTGCCCGTGGAACCGCTATCGCGCAGCTCACGGCCGAGCCCGGACTTTCGCGCGCGCCACGGCCTCGACGGCGCGGCGCTCGTCGACCTGTTCGCCTGGACCGAGGCGCGAATTCCTGCGACGCACCGCAGGGCAGCGCGATTCGGCGCATCGGCCACGAGCGCTGGCTGCGCAACGTCGCCGTCGCGCTCGGCAACGCGCCGGCCCACGAGCGCGGTCGCTGGCCGCGATGCGGGCGCGCGCGTCGCACCCGTGCGAACTCGTGCGGGAACACGTCGAGTGGGCGCTGGAGGCGCAGCGCCAGCGCGCGCGCGGCGCCGGCACCGCGGGCAACCCGCGCACTGCGTAAGCACGCACTTGCACGCGGCGCAGCGACGCCGCTGCGAACGCCGGGACGTTTCTAGCCAGCCGCCTGCACGACGACCCGGACCGCGGCACTGCACGTTGTCGATGAGGCGCGCCTTGCCGAGCGGCCGGCGCCGAGCACGACAGGTTCAGGTCCTGGCCCGCGGGCCGCGCCAGGTGATCGGCCGTGCGCACCTCGAAATAATCGGGCCGGATGCCGGCCGCGCGCAGCGCCGCGAGTCCCTCGGCCTCGATGCCCGCCACGTCGCACGTCCCCCGTCTCGATGCGCCGCCGCGCGCGGTCGAGCGCCCGGTACAGTTGCGGCGCGATCGCGCGCTCGTCGGCCGTCAGGTAACGGTTGCGGGAGCTCAACGCGAGGCCGTCCTCGGCGCGCACGGTCGGCGCGCCGACGATCGTGACCGGCAGGCTGAGATCCTGCACGACGCGGCGGATCACCGTGAGCTGCTGGTAGTCCTTCTCGCCGAAGATCGCGACGTCGGGCTGCACGAGGCAGAAGAGCTTGACGACGACGGTCGCGACACCCTGGAAGTGTCCCGGCCGGAACGCGCCGCACAGGATGTCCGTGAAGGCCCGGCACGTCCACGACCGTGCTGCCGGCGCTGCCTTCCGGGTACATCTCGTCCACCGTCGGATGGAACAGCGCGTCCACGCCGTATTCGTCCAGCAACTGCGTGTCGTCGCGGCAGCGTGCGCGGATACGCGGAGTAGTCCTCGCTCGGGCCGAACTGCAACGGATTCACGAACACGCTCGAGACCACGCGCCGTCCGTGCAGGTGCGCGGCGGCGATCAGGCTCGCGTGCCCCATGTGCAGATTGCCCATCGTCGGCACGAACGCGATGCTCTCGCGGCTGAGGCGCCAGTGCGTGACCTGTTCGCGGAGCTCCGCGATCCGCGTGAGTGTTTGCATGGGCGGTGGAACCTCGAACGGCACGCGGCGACGTCAGAAACAATGCTCCGGAGCGGGGTAGGTGCGTGACGTGACCGCCTGCGCATAGGCTTCCAGCGCGGCGAGCGGGCTGTCGTGGCCCTGCATGAAATTCTGCACGAAGCGCGGCTTGCGCCCGGGCGTGATGTCGAGCACGTCGTAGAGCACGAGGATCTGCCCGTCCGTGTCCGGACCGGCGCCGATGCCGATCACCGGCACGTGCAGTTCCGCGGTGATCTGCGCGCCGAGCGCCGCCGGGATGCATTCGAGCAGCACGACGTCCGCCCCCGCATCCTGCAGGGCCTTGGCGTCGCGCCGCATCTGCTCCGCGGCCGCTTCCTCGCGGCCCTGCACGCGAAAGCCGCCGGTCTTGTGCACCGACTGCGGCTGCAGCCCGAGGTGCGCGCAGACGGGAATGTCGTGGCTCGCGAGAAACTCGACGATCTGGACCTGGCCCGCGCCGCCTTCGAGCTTGACCATCTTGGCGCCGCCCTCCTGCATCAGCCGCACGGCGTTGTTGAGCGCCTGCTCGCGCGAGGTGTAGCTCATGAACGGCATGTCGGCCATCAGGAACGGGCGCAGCAGGCCGCGCGACACCGCGCGGCTGTGATAGATGATGTCCTCCATCGTCACCGGCACCGTCGTGTCGTGACCCTGGATCACCATGCCGAGCGAGTCGCCGACCAGCACGACATCGGCCCCGGCTGCATCGACCAGCGCGGCGAAGCTCGCGTCGTAGCAGGTGATCGCAGGCGATCTTCTCGCCCTCGCTCTTCATCTTGCGCCGAGCGTCGCCACGTTGACCGGCGGGCGGGTCGAATCGCGCAGTTGCAGTTGGGTGTACATGGGACGCCTTTCGCGAGGCGGCAAGGATGAAGCAGCCGTCGTCAAACATCAACGCCGGCCTGCCCGGCCGCCCTACAGCAGGTTCTTGAGTGGATTGAAGTAATGCCGGCCGCGGCGCGTCGCGCACGATCGCGTCGAGCAGGTCCGCGTAGTCCGCGTCGTCGCCGACCGGATCGATCGTCGGCCGCGTTCACGATCAGGAGCGGGGCGGCGTCGTACTGATGGAAGAACCGCGCGTACGCCTCGGCCAGGCGCTCGAGGTAGCGCCGCTCGATGTGCTGCTCGTATCGGATGCCGCGGCGCGCGATGCGCTCGAGCAGCACGTCGACCGGCGCCTGCAGGTACACGACGAGGTCCGGCACGCGGCGCGTCGATCGCGAGGCGCGCGTAAACCTGTTCGTAGAGCGTGAACTCCTCGCTCGTCGAGCGTGAGGCGCGCGAACAGCCGGTCCTTGTCGAGCAGGTAATCGGCGACGCGCAGCGGTCTCGAACAGGTCCGCCTGGCGCAGGTCCTGCAGCTGGCGTGCGCGCTGGAACAGGAAAATGCAGCTGCGTCTGGAACGCGGCTGCGCGCGGATTGCGATAGAAGCGCTCGAGAAACGGGTTCTCGTCGTCCTGCTCGAGCACGAGTTCGCTGCCGAAGCTGCGCGCCAGGCGGCGCGCGAGACTGGTCTTGCCGACGCCGATCGGGCCCTCGATCACCACGTAGCGATGCGCCGTGCGAACGGGTTCCTCCGCCGGGCGGGCGCGCCCGCACGAACGTCCGTCATGCTCCGAGGCGCTCCAGCTCGTGCGCGTCGAGTCGCTGCGCCAGCGCGGACACTCGACCAAGCCCGGCACCACGAGTGCCGGCGCGATCTCGGCGAGCGGTACCAGCACGAAGTTCGCGTTCGCGAGGCCCGGGTGCGGCACGGCGATCTCCGGTTCGTCGAGTCGCGTGGTTCCGTGCAGCAGCAGGTCGAGGTCGATGACGCGCGGCCCCCAGCGCACGATCGGCGGTCGCGCGTGCCGATCGCGGTCTCGAGCGCTTTCGATTCGCGCGAGCAGCGCGCGGGCGTCGAGGCTGCGTCAGGAGTCCGGCGCACGGCATTGACGAAGTCGGGTTGCGCGATCGGGCCGAGCGGCCTGGACGGTACAGGCCGGAACGCGCGACCAAGCGCGTGTCGGGCAACTGCGCCAGCGCGGCAAGCGCACGTTCGACCTGCCGTTGCGGCTCGTCGAGGTTGCTGCCGAGTGCGACATACGCCGGCACCCAGCGCATCGCGGCGGCCGGATTCGGGCTCTCCGCGACGCTGCTCACGAGGTCGAAGCCGGACCCGGGGCACGACGCCGGCGCGGCCGACGGCGACGCCGGCGCGGCTCGGATACCGCCTTGTCGCCGGCAGCTTCCGATTCCGGGCGCCCTTCGACTTCGGCGACGCGCGCGTCCGGCGACATCTCCTGCAGCCGAGTCCACCAGTCCGCCGAGTTCCTGGTCGATCTCGCCGGCCTCGGCCCGCAGCAGCAGGAAATCGTAGGCGGCGCGGAAGCGTGGATGCTCGAGCAGGCGCAACGCGCGCCGGCCGGAGCGCCGTTCGAAACGCGTCTGCAGCATCACGAGCTCGCGCATCGGGATCGAGAAGCGCTTCGGTAACGCGATGCGGCGGTGCTGCCGGCCCATGACGTCGTCGCATGCGGCGAGCAGGTCCTGCGGGTCTTCCGGCAGTGAGCCGCTCCCGGCACCCGCCTCGCGCAGGATGGCCGGCCACAGCAGCACCGCGAACAGGAATGTCGGGGTCACCGACTGGTCGGCCGCGACGCGTGCGTCGGTGCCTTCGAGGCCGAGTTGCGAGCAGGCGCGCGGAGGGACCGTCCGGGTCCGCCTGCAACGCCGCCGCGACGTCGGGCATCAGGTGGTCGCAGCAGCCCGAGCTTGCAGAGCCATTCGAAGGAGGCCACGGCGTGGCCGGCCAGCAACATCTTCAGGATCTCGTCGAAGAGCCGCGCGGAGGGCATCGCGTCGAGCATGTAGGCCAGGCGATGGATCGGCGCCTCGGTGCTCGGGATGCAGCGTGAAGTCGAGCTTCGCGGCGAAACGCACGGCTCGCAGCATGCGCACCGGGTCCTCGCGATAGCGCGTCTCGGGATCGCCGATCATGCGGAGCGACGCGGTCGCCGGCGTCCTGGACGCCGCCGACGTAGTCCCAGATCGAGAAGTCCTCGATGTTGTAGTAGAGCGCGTTCGCGGTGAAGTCGCGGCGCCAGACGTCTTCGTCGATCGTGCCGTAGAGATTGTCGCGCAGGATGCGGCCGTGCTCGTCGTGCGCGCGATGCTCGACCTCGTCCACCGCGTGGTCTTCGTCCACCTCGGTGTGCGCCGCGCGAAACGTCGCGACTTCGATGATCTCGTGGCCGAAGCGCACGTGCGCCAGGCGGAACCGGCGCCCGATCAGGCGGCAATTGCGGAAGATGCCGCCGGACGTCCTCGGGCTCCGCGTCGGTCGCGATGTCGAAATCCTTCGGATGCAGGCCGAGCAGCAGGTCGCGCACGGCGCCGCCCACCAGGAACGCCTGGTATCCCGCATCACGCAAGTCGATAGAGCACCTTGAGGGCGCTCGGCGAGATGTTCGCGCGCGAGATGGAGTGATCGGAGCGCCCCACGATCGTCGGCTGAGGGGGCCCCGCGGGGGCATCGTCCACCTGTGGTTCGGGACGCGATCGAAACAGTTTCGAGAAGGAAAACAAGAACGTGGACTTCCGCTGGACCGGTGCAAACGGCTGAGTATAATACGCGCCCGCTCATGGTCCCGGTTAGTCCACCGGCTCCCCGGCACGCTCCCATCGTCTAGAGGCCCAGGACACAGCCCTCTCAAGGCTGGTACGAGGGTTCGAATCCCTCTGGGAGCGCCATCAAATCAATCACCTACGAGTATCTTCGTATGGAAATACGGAATCCGTACGGAAACCCGTGCGGTCGCGTATCGCATCGTTTGCGAGTGTTTCCAAGTCATCGGCCCACAGACGCAACACCGGTGGTGCATCACCTCCGAATCGTGGAGTGATCGAACCGAGGAAGCGCATGGCGATGCGTTGCTGTCGTGTGCCCAACAGGCGTGCACAGCGCCGTCAATCGCGAGTCCGCTTACGGACTCCGAATAAACTCGCAGGTTCAGATCGCGGGCAGGATTCGTCGCCTATGTGCAGTCCGCCTCGAGTGACGAATCCGTCGCCGCAGGATGTACTGCATCAACTCGTCGCGTCGGTCGGTCGGGCTGGGACGGCGCTTGCGCCAGCGGTGCTGCGATGTGCCGACGCACCGCCTTCGTTCTCCCAGGCCGTCACTACTTCCGCATCACGCAACGCACGCCGCTCCGGCGCATTCGGCGCGGCAGCGGATGCTGGACCGCCGGGCCTTCGCCAGGGCGGATTGAACCAGCCAGGCAGGCGCTGCCAGCCCGGCTCGACCGTATCGTCTCTCATGGTCAATCTCCTGTCTCGGCCGCGCGCCGGCGCGCGCTCAGGCTCGTGTGTGGGTGGGTGCTTCACGCTGACTGCGGGCCAAGCGACCGTCTGTGCGGAAGCGTACCCTGCGGCGCTCCGCGTCATGCCTGCGGCAGCGCGTTACGGCGCGCTGGCAGAAAGACGATTGCGGCGCGAATGCGCACACTTTGTCGAAATCACCCCATGCACCCGTAGCGAATCGCAGATTCGAGCGGGTTCTGCAATCGTCGTGCCGGCGCCCCGCCCCACGCATTGGGGCCCGGGACCGCCGTTCAGAATTCAGCCCTTCGGGTAGGCAGCCTGTTTGGCTGCCTCGGCGCGCTCCTTGGCGGCTGCCAGCCTCCACGTCGGCCTGGTCCTTGCACTTGGTGCGCGCATCCCCGGATTGCGACTCGCAGCGCTCGGTTGCCACTTTGTACGTCGCTTCAGACTCAGCCAGTGCCACAGTCAGGGCGGAGTCCGCGGCCTGGCGCGCCACGTCGTTCTCCGTGTCCGTCATTTCCTTGCGGGCATCCGCCATCTCGTCGGTGGCTTCGTTGCGCACCGCCGCCACATCCTGGGCGCCAGCCGTCTGCGCCTTCGCGACGTCGGTCTGCGTCTCGGCTGTCGACTCTCTGGTGCAGCCGGTGACGGCCAGGAGCAGGGCGACGGTGCGATCGCCGTCATGTTGTTGATCATGTTCATTGCGTTCGACCTCGATGATTGATTCGTGCCTGGGCACGAGCCGTGGCGCATGTCGCCTGGCTCGAGCGCGGACTGTGCGCGGTCAGTGCCGTCGGATCTGTACGGTGGGGCGCATTGGGAGCGCCACGGCTGAGGATGGGGCGCCTCGTTGACCTGGTCATTGCGGCCGTGCCAATGGTCGCGGCACCGACGCGCAACTCGTCACGCCGAGCGGGAATGCTGTGTGCCCTGGCGTACAGGAGCTCCAGGGCGGGCAAGGTGTCGTCAGAATCGGATCGAGGTGAATCTACTCAATCGATTCACTTCTGCAGTTCACTCGAAGGGAAAGCACATGAACGGGCTCAACTACATCATCGGCGCAGTCGTCGTCATCGCCGACCTGTCATTTTTCGGTTTGCGCTGATCCGTTGCGAGCACCGGGCCAGTGGGATCCTGCCGACCCCTCGGTGCCGAGAAGAAGCGGATTACTTCGATGCCCGGTCGACCGCTCCTTCGCGCGCGCCGATCATCGCGTTCATCAGCGCGCGGAGCACCCGGCTTGAGACCCTCCCGGGAGCGCAGCAACCTCAATGGATTGCGCCGTCGCGATGCGGGCGGATTGGGTTTCTCACCGTGGAATGCTTAAGCGCCGCTCGGCGGCCTGCCAGTTCGCAACGGACCACCAGCAGTCCAGGTACTCCGGGCGACGATTCTGGTGCTTCAGGTAGTACGCGTGTTCCCAGACGTCGCAGACGAGAAGCACCGTCTCGTGCGAACCGAGCACGCACTGGTGATTGGGCAGCGCAACGACCTCAAGAGCGTGACTCTTCGAGTCCGCGACTAGAAACGCCCAGCCGGAGGCGAAGTGCCCGGTCGCGACTTCACCGAATCGCTTCCGGAAGGCCTCGACGGTGCCGAAACTCGCCTTCATCGCCTCGAGCAACCGACCCGTGGGCCCCGATTGCCTGTGGGGTTCGATCAGGGTCCAGAGCAGACTGTGATTGAGGTGACCGCCACCGTTGTCGCGCACCGCGGTGCGGACGGCTTCGGGAATGCGTCCGGGATCGCGGAGCAGTTCCTCCACGGTCATGGCGTGCAGCAACGGATGGTCCTTCAGCGCCGCGTTCAGCCGCTCGACATAAGTGCGATGGTGCTCGTCATGGTGGATGCGCATCGTCCTTGCGTCGAAATGGGGCTCGAGCGCGTCGGCGGAATAGGGGAGCGGGGGCAGTTCAAAAGGATAGTGGGTGTTCGTCATGCGGATGTTCCGTTGAGTTTGATCAATCAACGACGGCGCGCACCAGGTGCGTCGTTCCGTCATCGACCAGCGGCACCCGTCCCTGGTTCGCCGGCAATGTCACGCCGTCGAGCTGCAGGCTGACGAGTCGCCGACTCACTCCACGCGGATTCTCACCGCGATCTCGTAGCGCGTGCCGATGTGTGGAGGCTATGAGTAAGCGTCGGCCGCGACCATGCAGGCCTCGACCTTCAGGAAGACTAGGTGACGTGGGCTCGTCGGTCTGTGCGGCAGCGTACGCGGCGGGGCCGGGAGGCCGCGTCGACACGAACGCGCCAGCGTGCGCTGGCGGACTGACGATCGCGGCGCGATTGCGCACACTTTTTCAACAACATGCGTATGCCCCCATATCGAATCGCACTGCTGGCGGCCGCGCTCGTAACT
>CAWBAG010000027.1:0-302370 GCA_963786705.1 uncultured Gammaproteobacteria bacterium | reverse complement strand
TGGCGGGTGATCGAACGATCTGAGGAGGAACTCTCCCATTCCGATCATCCGATGGCTCGATCACCCGATCACCCGATCATTTGACCGAGCCCACGGTGAAGCCGGCGATGAAGCGGTCGAGGAAGCAGGTTGTAGAGGACGGCGATCGGCAGCGAGGCGATGATGCACGCCGCCATCAGCGAGCCCCAGTAGTAGACGTCGCCGCGCACCAGGAAGACCGGGACGCCGAGGCCGACCGTTTCGTGGGACGCGGAGGAAATGAACGTCAGCGCGTAGACGAACTCCTGCGTCACGAGCGTGAAGGTGAAGATCACGACGGTCAGGATGCCGGAGAGCGAGATCGGGATCACGAGCTTGACGAACGCCTGGAAGCGGGTCAGGCCGTCCACCATCGCGGCGTCCTCCAGCTCGCGCGGAATGGACTTGAAGAAGCCCATCAGGAGCCAGATCGAGAAGGGGATCGTGAAGGTCGGGTAGACGAGCGATGATCGACCAGAGCGTGTCCTGGAGGCCGAGGAGCGCCACGATCCGCGAGAGCGGGATGAAGAGCAGGGTCGGCGGGACGAGGTACGTCAGGAAGATGCGCGATTCCGACGCGGCCGCCCCAGCGCCCGGTCAGGCGCGTCAGGGCGTAGGCGGCCGGGCACGGCGAGGAGCAGCGTGATCGCGACCACGACGATCCCGGCGAACAGCGTGTTGCCGAGCCATCGAAGGAAGAGGGTCTCCTCGAAGAGGAGCTTCAAGTGCTCGAGCGTCGGCATCTGGTTGAAGATGAACGGGTTGTTCTTCAGGTTGTAAAGGTCCGGCCCCCTCTTGAAGCTCGTGATGAACATCCAGTAGAAGGGGAATCCGAGCAGCACGGAGAAGACCACGAGCACGCTCTTGTGCACGATCCCGCCGAGAAAGTTCCGGGCCTTCTTCCCCAGCGCCATGACCTACGCCGCTCCCCGGTTCATCAGCACTCGCAAATCACAAATCACAAATCACAAATCACAACACGAATTCTTCTACGTGATCTCCGCCCGGTGCGCGGTCCGCAGCATGAGCCACGCGACGACGGCGAGAACGGGGACGAGGAAGAGGGAGATCGCCGCCCCTTCGGCGAGGTCGCTGCCGAGGATTCCCGTGAAGAACGCGAGCGAGGGGAGGACCTGGGTCGTGTCGTAGGGCCCGCCCCGCGTCAGGATGTAGACGACCGTCATGTCCGTGAACGTGAAGATCACTCCGAAGAGCACGGCCACGTTGATGATCGGCAGCATCATCGGGAGCTCGATCTGGAAGAGCCGCCGGAAGAAACGCGCTCCGTCCACCGCGGCCGCCTCCGGGATGTCCTTGGGGATGGCCGTCCAGCCCGCCAGGATGATCACGGTCGCGAAGGGGAGCATGTGCCACGTGTGGACGAGGATCACCGACATCATCGCGAGGAACGGCTCCCCGAGCCACATCGGCGGCGAGAACTCGTTGGCCAGGTGCAGCCGGATGAGCACCCAGTTGATGACGCTGTAGAGCGAGTCGAGGATCCACTTCCATCCGATCGAGCCGATCGACACGGGGGCGACCCACGGCAGGAGGATCACGAACCGCACGAACTTGCGGCCGGGGAAGGCGTTCTTCAACGCCAGCGCGAGGATGTTCGCGCCGATCAAGACGAGGATCTGGGAACAGATCGTGAAGACGAAGGAGTTGCGCAGGGCGCGCAGGAAGGCGGGGCTCTGGAGGACGGACTTGAAGTTGGCCAGCCCGACGAAGTGGTAGCCGACGCTCCCCACCTTGACGTCCCCGACGGCGTAGAAGAACGCGAGCACGAAGGGGACGCCGACGAGCGCGACGACATACAGGATGGCCGGCAGGAACATTGCCGGTCCGAGCCACCGCTGCCGGCCAAGCGGGCTCATGACCGGGATCGGGGGACCGCCAGGTCCCCCGCCGGAATCCAGGCGCACTGGCGCGGTTCGCGTCCCCTTTTCCCGGTCGAAGAACTTCAGCTCCTGCTCGCGGACGGCGAAGGCGTGCAGGCTGCCGCTCTCGAACCGGGCCCCGTGGGTGGAGGACATCCGCGAGATGACCTTCTTCCCGTCGAAGGGGCCGCCCTGGACGTCGCCGTAAAGGATCCGTTCGGCTCCCAGGTACTCCTCGTGGCTGACGCGAAAACGCAGGGGAAGGTACGGTCCTCCGCCGCGATCGTCGAGGCGGAGGTCCTCCGGGACGGCCGCATCGCCGGCCAGGTGCGTCACGGGGAAGAAGTGCTCGGGCCGGAACCCGACGATGACGTCGCCGTGCTCGGCCAGGTTCATCGGCGGGGAGCCGAGGAACGTGGCGACGAAGGTGTCCGCCGGGTCGTCGTACACCTCCGCCGGCGTTCCGATCTGGCGGACGGAACCCTTGTCCATCACGACGACGCGGTCTCCCATCGCCATCGCCTCGACCTGGTCGTGCGTGACGTAGATCGTCGTCGTGGCGACGCGCCTCTGGAACTGCTCGAGCTCGGTGCGGGCCGAGGCGCGGAGCTTCGCGTCGAGGTTCGAGAGCGGCTCGTCGAGCAGGAAGAGGGACGGCTCCCGCACGATCGCGCGCGCGAGCGCCACCCGCTGGCGCTCGCCGCCGGAAAGCTCGCGGGGCTTGCGCGCGAGGAGATGTCCGATCCCGAGCAGTCCCGCCGCCCACTCGACTTTCTTCTGCCGCTCCGGCTCGGCCACCCCCTGCGCCTTCAGGGGGAACGAGATGTTGCCCAGGACCGAGAGGTGGGGGTAGAGCGCGTAGCTCTGGAAGACCATCGCGATCCGCCGCTCGCGGGGCGTCATGTCGTTGACGACGATGCCGCCGATCAGGATCTCTCCGGAGGTCGGCTCCTCGAGGCCGGCGATCATCCGGAGCAGGGTCGTCTTCCCCGAACCGGAAGGGCCGAGGAGGACGAGAAACTCCCCCTCCCGGCTCTCCAGGTCCACGTTGACAACGGCGCCGGCGTCCCCCTTCTTGAAGACCTTGGTCAGCCGGCGAGTCTGAACGATCGCCATTTTCAGTCCTGTGTCATCCCGAGGAGCGCAGCCCCTGTCATCCCGAGGAGCGAAGCAGTTTCCCCTGTCATCCCGAGGAGCGAAGCGGTTTCCCCTGTCATCCCGAGGAGCGCAGCGGTTTCCCCTGTCATCCCGAGGAGCGGAGCGACGAGGGATCTGCTCCGGAACAGAAAAAAGTCGGGAGCAGATCCTTCGCTTCGCTCAGGATGACAACCTACGGGACTCCCGGCTGCAATCACGGGAGGGAAGATATCAATAGGGCACCCCGCCGTGACGCGGCGGGGTGCCCATGAAGAGTGCGAGGGGACCTAGCCTACTTCCACTTGTCGAAGATTCGCCGGATCTCTTTGTCCGCCGCCGCCATGGCTTCCTCGGGCGTCGCCTCGTCGCGCGCCGCCTTGGCGAACATCGTCGGGATCACGAACGTATTGAAGACCTCGTCGATGCCGGCGGTCGCGTAGCCGGGATAACCGACGTTCGTCGCCCATTCCAGGACGTTGCCGAGGACCTTGTACTTGTCCGGCGGCACGCCCTTCGGGTCGTTGGCGAGCTGCGTCTTGATGTCCGGCACCGTGGCCGGGAAGCAGGGGAAGTTGTAGAACTCGCTCGCCTTGAAGCCCGACCCGAAATTGTCGATGTAGTCCGCGAGGAACTGCTTGGCCCCTTCCTTGTTCTCCGCGAAATCCCAGACGACATAGCAGTCCATCACGTGCTCGGCCGCGATCCGGCGGACGGGCCCCTTCAGCGCCGGGCCCACCATGATCGCCTTCGACATCTCGGGGTTGTCCTTCTCCGCCGAGCGCGTCACCGAGATCGCGTTGCAGACGAAGGAGAGCTTGCCGGCGAGGATCCCCCGGTTGTTCGACGACGGGTCCCAGGTGAAGACCTCCGGGGTCATGCACTCCTTGAACAGGGCGCGCACGTACTTGATCGCCTCGAGCGTGTTCTTCGAGCTGATCGTGACCTTGCCGTCGTCGTCCTGGTCGCTGGCCCCGAAGGACCAGAGCACGGCGCGCATGGCCATGTTCGTGTCGAGCTCCTGCGAGAGCCCGATCCCGACGGGATTGCCGAACTGGTCCTTGATCTTCTTGCCGCCGACGCGCAGGTCCTCCCAGGTGTCCGGCCCGTTGGGGAACCCGACCTTCTCCCAGAGGTCCTTGCGGTAGTTGCCCGGGTCGGGGACGTAGGAGTCCGAGAAGGCGAAGTATTTCTTCGTCTTCGGGTTGTAGGTGGACTTGTGCGCCAGGTCGATCTTCTTGCCGTGCTTCTTCTCGCACGCCTCGTAGATCTCGCGGTGGTCGATGACCTGCTTCTCGTACGCCGCCGGCGGCGACAGGAACATGAAGAGGTCGTGCCCCTTCTTGGCCGCGACCTCCGCCGCGGCGCGGGCGTTGATCTCGCCGATCGCGATGTGGTCCACGACGACGTTGGTCTTGTTCTTCTCTCCCCATTCCTTCGTGTACGTGTTGTCGAACCATTTGTCGTACCCGGGCACGAAGTGGCTCCACTGGACGATCTTCAGTGTCTTCTGCTGGGCCGCCGCTCGGGCGGGGAACAGGAAGTTCGCGCCGACGCCCGTGGCGAGCGCCCCGGCGCCCGTGATCCTGGCGAACTCGCGGCGGGTCAACCCACGGTGAGTTTTCTTCGACATGGGCCCTCCTCGTTATGCCCGGCGGCTGCCGCGCGAGCCGCTTTCGCGGCGCCGCGCGGCCGGCCGGGACGAAACAACCTCAGAAGTAATAGAACTGGAACTGGACGACGTAGTGGTCCGTGTTCTTCGTCTTCCAGAGCGCCGAGCCCTTGGCGTTCGGCACGATCCGCTCGAACATCGGCGTGATCTTCAGGTTCTGCTGGGCCACGTAATAGTTGAAGCCGACCCCGTACCGGCGGGAGTTCCTGAACGAGTCGATCTCCTCCTTGAAGCCATTCCACTCGAACTTGACCCACGGCTGAAGGTGCAGGTTGACGAAGTAGAAGCCGAGGTCCGAGAAGATCTCCTCCTGCTCGAACAGGGCGTTTCGGGAGCAGGCAGTTGGACACGTGCACCGTTCCCGCCGCGTTCAGGCCGCAGCCGTCGTCGAAGTGGATGTAATCGACGTGGGCCGTCAACGAGTTCTGGCCCTTGACGGGGTCGACCTTCCCGAACGGAATGTCCAGCATGAAATCGCCGGCGTAGGCCTCGTAGCTGCCCTGCGTGTCGTAGCCGCCGCCGATCGCGATGATCTTCTTCTTTCCGAGGTTGGTGCCGACCGGGACGTATCCCTTCTCCGAGTCGCAGAAGTTGAATACGGCGCGGCCGATGTAGCGGAAGTTATTCCGGAGCCCGCTCCTGCGGTGGTGGCGGGAAGCGAACCCCGTCGAAGACGCCGCCGCGGAACTCGAGGTGCTCATCGGCCAGATAGCTCTTCATCTGGACCCCCACGTCGCGGCCGCCGTCGTTCTGGAGCGGGCCGCTCTCCAGGAAGGTGAACGTGCCGCCGTCGATCGCGAGGTGGCTCGAGGTCTGCTGGAGCGAGTTGCGCGAAAGGGGCATCAGCATCTTGCCGAAGTCCAGGATGAACGTGTCCTTGCCCATCGGCTTCCACTCGCCGAACGCGTCCTGCACGAGGAAGCCGGTGTTGATCGCCTTCGCCGTGGTGCCGGTCGTCCTCCCCATGTTCGGGTTGTCGGTCTGGAAGAAGAAGCTCACGTTCTTGGCGAGGTTGCCCGCCACGATGAACCGGACCCGGCGGATGAAGAGGGTCTGCTGGTAGCCCTCGCTGATGGGATCCTGGAGCCACTCCGCCCAGGACTGGAGCTGGAACCCGAGCCGGAAGTTCACGGTGTCATTGACCTTGACGACCACCTGCGCGCGCGCCGGGTCGGGCAGCAGGGCGAGCGCGAGACCCACCGCGATGGCGAAACCGAAGGGGCGTCTCAACCTGGGTAGCATCATTTCCTCCTTCTTGCGACTGCCTGGGCAGTCGAGTGTAGCTTTGCTCAATTCAGAAGCGATGCCGGATATCCCTTTCTTGAGGGTCACTCTCCTTTCCTCCCTCGAGTCCGGCGGCAAGCAAGGGCCGGATCTTCGTCGAAGTACCCGCGGAAGCGGGCGCGGAAAGCCCTCCCCGCAGGGCCGGTCCGGGTCCTGGAAACTCGCCGCCGCGGGACAGGCGTTCGGCCTCGTCCATTAGAGTTCGCTAGGAGAAAGTCTTTCAGAGTTTACTCCGATGTCAAGAGTATTTGAACCCATGTCGCCAAGAAAGGTCTGACGCCGGTTCGGGGATGGTCTGAAACGGGCGGCGCGGCGGCCGCGCGACGGGATCCTGGACGACCCGGAGCCGGGGTGGCGGCCGCGGCGTTCATTTCTTCGGATCGAAACCCCGGGACGCAGGCTGGCCGATGACCCGGAAGCCGATGATCCGAGTGCCGGCGGCTAGGCTGGCCGCCGGAGCATCTTCTCGACCTCACCGACGTGCGTCTCCTCTTCGAAGATCATCTGCCGCGCGTACTCTTCGAGAAAGACGGAGCGTCCCTCGACGAGGGTCAGGAGCTCCCGATAGAGAGCGAGGCCGCTCTTCTCGTGCTCGAGCGACTCGCGCAGGATGTCGCCGATGTCGTGGCGGTGGGTCTCGAGCAGCGGCCCGATCGAAAGAGAGGGGTGTTCGCCGAGGTGCGTGACCTTCTCGCCGGCGTCCTGCGCGTGCGCGAGGGATTCCGTCGCCTGCGCCCGCATCCAGGAGACGATCGGGATGCGGTTGTAGCCGAAGATCATCAGCGAGGAGTGGGTGTAGCGGACCACGCCGGCGAGCTCCGTCTCGAGGATCCGGTTCAAGGTGGCTACGACCGAGGTCTTGTCGAGCGTTTCGTTTGCCATGCTTCCTCCCGCCCCGGATTCTAGCGTTGACCTGTCCTACCGAGAGACTGGGGGACTGGGAGATTGGGGGACTGGGAGAAGCTGAAGGAGTCCTCACCCAGTCTCCCAGTCACCCCTCTCCCGGTCCGCTTGTCACTAGGAGCAGCCGGAAGAGGATGAGTGGCGACTCTGTCATCAAGGCGTACAATGGCGGGCGGTGCTCCTCCCCGAAAGCGTTCTGGACGGCCAGACTCTCGGCCGACTTGATCGCTGGCGGAGGGCGCGTGCGCTTTTTTCCGGGCCGACGGGCCGGAAGCCGAACGCGCCGTTTCGCGAGTGATCGGGCGGGCCTGGGCGCGCGCCCAGGTCTACGGTCGCGCGCGGCGCCTCTTGATCGAGCACGACATCGAAAGCCTCCTGTCGCGCCTCGAATCGGGCCTGGGCGCTCTGGCCGAGAAGGTCCGCGTCGCCCCGGAGGACCCCGCGCAGACGAAGTGGGACGCGATAGCAATACATGGTAGTGTTATGTACGTGCTGCTTGCGCCCAGTTACCGTATTGCTATGATGAAGCTGTCGCTGCCGATCTGTCGTTCGGCGGGGCCAAGTGGAAGGACTGGTTCTTCACGCTCGACACGCTCGACCTCAGCCAGATCACAGTGCAATCCGCCGACGTCGTCCACACCGGCAAGTGCGGGCCGGGCACCGTCATCGAATCGATCGACTACCGGTTCAACTCCGAGCATCGCGGATCCTCGTCTCGCCGACTACTTCGGCGGCACGCCTCACAACACGATCGATCCGGACATGAAGCCGTACAAGACCGAACGAGCTGACGTTCGGCGTCGAACCACGAGCTGAACCCGACGATGTCGGTGGGCGTCCGCTACGTCCGCAAGCGCCTGCATCTACGCCATCGAGGACGTCGGCGTGAAGCTGCTGCCCACCGCGAACAACCCGAGCGGCATCGAGGTGTACTTCATCTCCAACCCGGCTACGGCCTCACCCAGGTCCTGAACCCCGATTTCCCGTCGTTCAAGACCCCGCGCGCGCAGCGCGATTACGACGGCGTGGAGCTGCGCCTCCACGAAGCGGTTCGCCGAAACTGGTCGCTGAATGCGAGCTACCTGTGGAGCCGGCTGTATTCGGCAACTACTCGGGACTGGCGAGCTCCGACGAAATACGACGGGCCGCACCGACCCGAACGTGAGCCGCTACTTCGACGCGCCCTACATGAGCTGGAACGCGCAAGGCGATCCCAACCTCGGGCCGCTGTACACGGATCGCCCCCACCAGGTCAAGCTCCAGGCCACCTACGATTTCAAGTTCGGAACCATGGTGGGCCTCAACGCCACGTATCAAAGCGGGTGCCGGTCGGAGCGCTCGTGAGCTGGCAGGGCTACCCGGTGTTCATCAGCACGCGTGACAGCCTCGGGCGTACGCCGTTCCAGCAGCGATACGACCTGTACGTGCAGCACAACGTGCGGTTCGCGGGGCACCCACACAGATCAACCTGGGCGTCAACATCGAGAACCTGTTCGACCTGAAGACGGTCACCGATTACAACCAGACCATCAACCGCGACTCGTTGTCGTTCGACGATGCGACGTTCTTCGCGGGTTTCGACCCGTTCCAGTTGATGAACCGGGAGATCGCCGCGGGCGGGGACATGCGCTACAACCCGCTGGTGGTGGACGCCACGGCCACTACGCCGCGAAGCCCTCAGCTATATGCCACGGCGAGCAGTCCGCTTCTTGATCAAGTATTCGTTTCAGAACGCCGCACCGGCCAGTCCGCGACTACTTGCCGCGCCCAACGGGCACTTTCGCTTGCAGTTCGGTGAGCCAGTTCTGCACGAGGTTAATGTAACTGACCAGCGGTGCGATGGCGAGGACTGGCGCCTTCTTGAACGTGTAGAACCGCTTGCCGTCGGGCGCAAGGTCATAGCAGCGCACCGGAAAACAGAAGAAGGTGAAATCACTTGACAACGTGAACAGCTCGCGCGGCTTTCCGATGCGTGGGCGCGGCCCGGGTTCGAAATCGACAGCCATCACCCGCTGCTGATAGTCCGAGTCGGTGCGGTCCATGACGACGTAGAACAATTCGCGTCCGTTCGGATGCCACACCGGGTTCGTCCCCCCGCCATCCGACACGGGCACTGCGCTCCCCCCGTCCGGGGTAAGGCTGGACGTAGATTTCGAAACGTCCCGTCGTGTTTTTTCCGTATGCCAGCCAGTGGCCGTCCGGCGACATCTCGGGCCACCTCGCCGATTCGCCAGGCTGAGACCATCGGGTGAATCCAGCCGCTCCCTTGTCGAAGGTGCCGACGACAATGTCGTTGAGACCCGCTGCGAGCAACTGACCATCGCCCGTCCAGGACGACGGCGACCAGTCCGGCGTGGCGCGCACATCAGGCGGGGCGCTCTCGTCAGCGCTCCAGGATTCGAGCGAAAACCGGCCGTCAGCGAGGCCCTGGAATACCACGTGTTTGCGGTCGGGTGACCACAGCGGGTATTGGGCCTCTCCCGTGCGGCGAAGCGACGTCAGTATGCCCGGGCGGTCGAGATCGTACAGCCAGAGGCCAAAGTCGGTGAAGTCGTCAATGTTCAGTTTCGTCAGCACTAGGCGCCGTTGGTCCCGTGACAGACGCAGAGACTCACCATAAGCTTCTACCGGCGCCTCCAACGCCGTGACCTCGCCGTGGAGATCGACCGTGACGATCTCCGACTTGCGGATCGTCGCCAGTGGGCCCTGAATCCAGGCGAGATCGCCACCAGGCGCGATGGCGAACTGCCCCGCACCCGAGTTCCGACTCGTATCGGGGTCGTTCACCGTCTGCGCGACGCCGTTCAACACGGCCACTGGTTGCCCTTCGACCTCGAGTCGCGCAACGTCGAACCGTACGGGCGAACAATTGTCCGAGATGCAGAAATACCAAATGCCCGCTCGGCACGTTACCGCGCATCCTCGGCCGTCTTCAACACGGTCTTGCTCTGTGCGGTTGAAAGATCCAGCGCCACGATCTCCTCATCGCCCCAGGTCATCAGACGTTTTCGGGCCGTATAGAGAATGCCTCGATCTCCAGGAGAGTGCAGACGACGGTATGTGGCCGCGCTGCGTTTCCGTCAATCTCGTGAGCTCCGTGGGCGCACCACCGGGTTCAATCTGCCAGATACCGCCGGCAGCGACGCCGAAGAACA
This sequence comes from uncultured Gammaproteobacteria bacterium, assembly GCA_963786705.1. Taxonomy (GTDB): domain Bacteria; phylum Pseudomonadota; class Gammaproteobacteria; order Steroidobacterales; family Steroidobacteraceae; genus RPQJ01. The sequence continues at coordinate 292,324 of CAWBAG010000027.1, read as the reverse complement.
TCCGGCCGCGCCCGTCCCACAGGAGCGCGAGTCGGGACGTCAGCCACAGACGCCACCTTCATGACTGGACCGCCGAGCAACGGCACCTTCTTGAGGCCACCCGGTGACCAGAACGCCACCCAGGCGCCATCGGCTGAGACGACAGGGAGCTGGGCGTCTTCAGTTCCGGCCAGGGGGCGCGCCTCGGCGGCGCCGAGATCACGAACGTACAGTTGTCGCACACCATTGCCGCGGCGGCCGACGAACACGAGCAATCGCCCGTCCGGCGTCCACGTGAGCGCTCTCGTGGTTCCTCCAATCGGAGTACATGGCCCGAACGTGCTGGTGACCTGCTCGGCGGGCGCGATGCTGAGCTCCGACCGGGTGACAGGAGGTGGAGACACGAGGGGACGGGAGCGAGCCCACAGCCAGGAGCCGAGAGCCCCGGTGAGCAGAGCGCCGCCCATGACGAGGGCGGTTGCGCGGAGTATCCGCCAGACTCTCGCGGTCGGCCGAGCACTTGTGATTGCCGCACCAGCCGATGTCCAGAATCCCGCGCAGTTCACTCGCGAGATCGTGAGCGGTGTCGGGACGATTCGTCAGGCAGCTTTGCCAGACAACGCCGCACCAGCCGGTCGAGGCCGGGTGGGGTCACCGGTTGCTGCCTCGACAACGGCACGACCTCACGCTCGAGAATCGCGCCCATCACGCTTGCCGCGCTCGTTCCCTCGAAGGCACGCTTTCCCGTGATCATCTCGTACAGGATCGCCCCCACGGCCCAGAGGTCCGTTCGCGCGTCCGCCGGACTCCCCTCGAGCTGCTCCGGGGCCATGTCCTGCAACGTGCCCACGATGACGCCTTCGCCGGTCAGCGGGTTCGATTGCGTCGGCCCCTGCGGCAGGCGCAGCGCCGCCGCCTCCCCCTGCCCGGTCAGCTTCGCCAGGCCGAAGTCGAGCAGCTTCGCGCCCGCTCTTCGTCAGCATCACGTTGGCCGGCTTCAGATCGCGATGGACGATCCCCTGCCGGTGAGCCACAGCGAGCGCGTCGGTGATCTCGACGCCGATCGCCACCGCCTGCGCGATCGGCAGCGCCCCTTTGGCCAGGCGCGCCGCCAGCGTCTCGCCATCGAGATGCTCCATGACCAGGAACAGCGAGCCGCCATGCTCGCCGACGTCGTAAAGCGTGCAGATGTGCGGATGGTTGAGCGCGGCGACGGCGCGGGCTTCCTGCTCGAACCGTCGCCGACGGTCGGCGTCCCCGCAGGTCTGCCGGACAGCACCTTGATCGCGACCGTCCGGCCCAGACGCGTGTCGCGCGCCTTGTACACCTCGCCCATGCCTCCGATGCCGATCAGAGATTGGATCTCGTACGGTCCGAGGCGGGCGCCTGCGACCAGGTGGAGCCGTTCCGGCGTCCACGCCGGCGTCTCGAGGAAGCCGGCCGTGACCGGTTCCTCGGCCAGCAGCGCCGCCACGGCACGGCGCAGGTCGGCATTGCCGGCGCACCGCTGGTCCAGAAACGCCGTCCCGTTCGGCGGTCGGGTGGGCCAGCGCCTCTTCGCACAGCTGCAACAGCTCGTGAACGCCCGGTGCCGTCATGGCTGCGTCCCGTTCGCGCCACTCCGCAACTCGTGCCGCAGCCAGAGCCGCGCCACCTTCCAGTCGCGCCTGACCGTCTCCGCCGATATGCCCAGCGCCGCCGCGACTTCGTCCCCGGTGAGACCGCCGAAGTAGCGCAGCTCGACCACCTTGCTCCTGCGCGTGTCGTGTGCCGCCAGACGGGTCAAGGCCTCGTCCAGCGCCAGCACGCTCGGCATCGTCGGCAGGCTGCGCCGCCATCCAGTCCTGGAGGCTGATCGGACGCGCCTCGCCGCCGCGTTTGTGCGACTGGCGGGCCCGGGCGCGATCGACCAGGATCCGTCGCATCAGCCGGGCGCAGACCGCGAAGAAGTGCGCCCGGTTGGTCCAGTGAACCCGGGGACCGTCCACCAGCCGGACGTACGCCTCATGGACGAGCGCGGTTGTCTGCAGGGTCTGGAGGGCCCATTCGCCTCGCATCCGGGCATGCGCGAGGCGGCGCAATTCGGAGTAGACGAGAGGAAGCAGCCGTTCGAGAGCCTCCGCGTCGCCTTTCTGCCAGGAGATCAGCAGTTGCGTCACATCCGCAGGAGCCACGCGCTTAGCACCTCGTTGGAACGCGAATTTGAATGGTGCGTGATTCTACACCCGCTGCCGCGTCTTCCATGACTGTTTCTTCCCTCCTGTTGGTAGTACGTGAAATGTCCGGTCAAGAGGGGACGTGACATGTCCGCTCGAGGAGGAGCGGATAACGTATCGGCGCGGAGGGGGGCCAGGTGGTGCGGGTTGCGCCGGCGCTTTGACGAGGACGGCTACAGCGGCCTGTTCGACCGGCGGCGGCAGCCGAGTCCGAAACGCGTGCCGGTGGCGACGATGGAACGAGTGCAGCGGTTATAGCTGGAGGCGTATGCCGATTCTAACGTCCAGCATTTTCACGAGAGCTCATGTCGGACATTGGGAAGTTGAGGTCCTCATGAGCCCGGCGTCGACCGTCATGGCCCGGCCCCGTGGTTTCCATGCGAGCCAGGTTGAAAGGGACCGTCATCAACGTGCCTTTTCGGCGCGAGGCGCGACTTGTCGCAGCCTGCGTTGCCCGGCTCGCATGTCCAGAGATCGCGTCCGGGCCCCTCGCGAACCCGGCACCTTGCTTTCTTGTGTTGCCCTTACTTGACGCAGGTTGCGCACTCCAATCCCGCCGGGGCCGTCCCGTGGTTTCGTGCCCACGTGTTGTTGATCGGCGCATCGTCGAACAAGTCGAAGGGATAGCAGGGAGAGGTCGTGATCCCTCCGATGCTGTTGCCGGTGGCGTTGTTCTGAAGGACAGCGTTGCCGCTGACGACCGAACCCATCACCGAAATGCCCGCGCGCATGTTCCCGTGGACCCGGTTCTGGGCAACCAAGGTGCCGGTCAGGGGGAGACCAGTGGGCCTGGTGATAAAGATGCCCCATCCGTTGTTGGCGATGACCTCGTTCTCCAGCAGATCGTTGTTGTCGGTCAGGTTCCCCGTCACCAGGATGCCGGCGCTGCTTCGGTCTATAAACTGCCCACCGTTGTCATCAACCCGGTTGCCGCGGACGACGTTGCGGGTATATCCCCAGGCGCAGGTGGATGCCCCCGCCCCCATTGCGGTGCACGAAATTCTCGCTCAAATTGCTGAAGCGCACGGTTCGCAGGTCGATGCCGACCCCGTCCGTCAGAGAGTTGAAAGGCGCCACCTTGTCCTCGTTGTGATGGATGTAATTGCGGTGGATCATCACCGCAACGGCCTGTTCCACAACGATCCCTTGCTCGAAGTCGCGGATCTCGAAGCCTGCCAGTTCCACCCCACTCAACGGCTGGGCCGCCGTGCCCGCAATACGCACGCCGGGACCCAGCAGGCCGGTGCCGTCGATCACGACGCGGTTGCTCGCCTCCAGGCGGAGGTCCGAGGTGGTGATCTGGACGTTCTCCATGTAAACGCCGGCGGCGACGCGAATATGGTCCCCGGGGCTCGCCGCGTCCACCGCGGCCTGAATCGTCGGGTACTCGTGAGGGACCTGCAGCACGTTCTTCTGCGCTCCCGACGTGACCGCGAGCGCCAGAACCCAAATGCCGACCGTAACGCACGCGAGGCAGAGCCTTTTCATGATCTCCTCCTGTCCAACCTGGTCGTCTGCAGACACCTCAGACAGGCGCCTGCACTCACATAAGCGGAAAATCGCGCCCGGATCCCTCATGAACCCCGCACCTTGCTTTTTTGTTGGCCTTTTGTGGCCGGAGGCGGATAAGAGGGGCGCGGGTCCCATCCGGATGCGTCGCCGCGTTTCGTATTCCGAGACAGGGAACGCCTCCTCGGGAATGTGCTGGGCAATCGGGGGCGCGAAGTCGTTCGCCAGCCCCCGGTCAGACCGGGGTCAGACCTGGCTTCGACCTGGCTCAGACCAGGGTCAGACCCGGCTTCGACCGGGGCTCGCCGCGCGCCTGTTCGCGAACTGGATCGCGTACCAGTCACGGGGTCTGCGGACCATCGTCGAGTGGCTGCGCACCTGTCATGCAGTGCTGCGCAACGAGATCGCGCTGCGGTGCATGGCCAATCGGCGAGCGGCCACCGTCGACGACGCGGTCGCCGCGGCGAGCCGCGCGGACCTGCTGATGGTTCATACCGTCGATTCAGCGCGCTTCGCGCAGTTCTTTCACGAGCGCGAGGGAGCCTGACCCGTCGCCGGCGGACTCCTCGTCCGTGGCCGTCGCGACCAATTTCGTTTCGCTACAGACTGCGCTGTGCCGATGGCGCGCGCTGGGAGTCTGGTTGTAACCGTTGTCCAAGCGGACCAGCGCTCTATTCGGCCCGGAGGGCGACCGTGGGCTCGATCCTGGCCGCGGCCCGGGCGGGAACGTAGCTGGCCACGAGGGCAACCGTCCCAAGCAGCACGGCGGCCGCAGCTATCGAGAGCGGATCTTCGGGGGCGAGGCCGAAGAGGAGCGTCTGCGCGAACGGTCCGCTGATCGCTGCCAGCACGGCACCGAGCGCGACGCCGACGACGACGAGGCCGCCCGCTTCACGCAGCACCATCGACGCGATCATCCCTCGAGAGGCGCCAAGGGCCATTCGGATTCCGATTTCATTGGTTCGACGCGTCACCGTATAGGCGATGACCCCGTTCACAGCCCATCACGGCGAGCGCGACGGCAATGGACCCAAAGAATGACGACAGCGTCGCCATCAGACGCTCGAGGACGAGCGTGTGGTCGATGAACTTGTCGAGCATCGTGAACGACACGCCGATGCCGGGGTTGAGCTCCCGGAACGACTGGACCATCGAGGCGGTCATGGCCGTGGGCGCGACGCGGCCACGCGCCGCGAGGAGCGCCCCATTTCCGGGGCTCGGATCCTGGGATGCCGCGAAATACGCCGACGGAGCGCGTTCCTCTCTCGAACTCAGGTACCTCGAGTCGGCAACGACCCCAACGACCAGGTAGTCGGTCGACGGCTGCGTCGGCGTCGCTTCCACTGAGAAGTGTGCGCCGACTGCGCCGGCCATCGTCGAACATCGCCATGAGCGTCTGGTTTACGATGGCAACCCGTGGTGACGCCATGGTATCGAGCGCAGGGTCGAAGTCGCGTCCCGCGATGAACGGCGTCCGAAACGTCTCGAAGTATCCCCGGCTGACCCGGTTCAACCGCGTGTTGACTTGCTTCGGGCCGCCCGCGGACGGCAGCGTGATGTCGTTGCCCCAAGCGTCGCCGCTCACCGGCACGATCGTCGTAGACGCCGGGCGTCGACGCCGGGAATGGCGCGCGCGCGTTCGACGATCGCTTGCTTGTAGGCGATGCGCTGGTTCGCAGCCACCGCTACGCGACGGAAGTCCACCTCGGTCAGGACGACGCCGTCGCGCGCAAAGCCCGTGTCGACCGCATCGAGGTTGCGCAGCGTGCGCGTGAACAGCACGGCGCCGAACAGGAGCACCACCGAGACGGCGACCTGCGCGACAACGAGCGCCCGGCGGAACGCCGCCCCTTCGCGGGTGGCGGTCAGGCCGCGGCCCGAGCTCTTCATGAGCGTGCCGACGCCGACGCGCGTCGCGCGGAACGCCGGCACGAGCCCGACGAACACCGCCGTGAGCGCCGCGAGGCCCACGACGAACGCCAGCGCGCGCCAGTCGGTCGCGAGGTTCAGCACCACCTCGTGTTCGTCGCCGTCCGCGAACGCCACGAGCGCATTGCTCAGCACGCGAGCGAGCAGGAATCCGCCCGCCGCCCCGGCAGCCGACAGCATGACGGCCTCCGTCAGCAGCTGACGCACGACGCGGCCTCGCGACGCGCCCAGCCCGAGCCGGATCGCGATCTCGCGCGCGCGCGCGCTCGCCCGGACCAGCATCAGGTTGGCCAGGTTGGCACCCGCAATCAGGAGCATGAGCGCGGCGAGCGCGAGCAGCAGCCATAGCGGCGAGTTGTACTGTTCGCGCAGGTGGGAGACGCCCGTCGCGGCAGGCAGCGCATGCAACGTCATGTGCAGGTACTTCTGCACGCTCACGGCCGGATAGTTGGGCTTGAGTGTCGCGTGAAAGATGCCGGGAGAGAGCGAGGTGAGATGCCCGTTTGCCTGCCCGACGGTGGTTCCCGGCTTCAGCCGTCCCATCACGATCAACCACCAGTCGGTGCCGGAGTCCAGCCGATCGCGCGCCGCCGTCAGCACGGCCTCAGCGCAGATGGGAACCGCGACGTCGAACGTGCGCCCGACCTCGAGGCCAAAGAACGACGCCGGGGCCACTCCGGCGATCTCGACCGCGTGCGAGTCGAGGTTCAGCGTCGTGCCGACGACGGCCGGGTTCGCTCCAAACTCGCGCTGCCAGAACGTGTGACTGAGAACGGCCTGGGGCGTGCAACCGCGGCGATCGTCGGCCGTGGACAGCAGTCGGCCCCGTTCGGGCCTGACCTCGAGGACGTCGAAGAAGGCGCCGCTGACCATCAGCCCGCGCGCGGGCCGCGCCTCCCCGCCGGTCGCAAGGTTGAAGGTCCTGCCGCCGTACACCATCGTTCCGCTGAATGCGTCCTGGTGGTCGCGAATCTGCTCCCACACCGGGTTCGACAGCGCCGGGCGCCAGCTGCTGAACGTGCCGCGCGCACCCTCCATGCTCACCGGAGTGATCTCGAACAACTCGCCGGGACGGGCGACGGGAAGCGTCCGCAGGCGGACGGCGTCGATCACCTCGAAGATCGCGGTGTTCGCGCCGATGCCGACCGCGAGCGACGCGATCGCCACGATCGAGAACGCCGGCGCGCGGCGAAGCAGGCGCGATCCGTACACCGTGCCCCGCCACCCACCCTGGGTGCCACCTGGGGCGCCACCCTGGGCGGTCGTCGATGCGCCAGGTGCGCCTGCGGAACCTGTCGAACCCTGTGAGCCAGTGGAGGGTGTGCCGCCAGGTGCACCTGCGGAACCTGTCGAGCCCTGTGAGCCAGTGGACGGTGTACCGCCAGGTGTACCAGCCGTACCGGCAGGCTGGCCGCTGCTGCCCGGCGCGCCAGTGGACGGTGTGCCGCCAGGTGTACCAGCCGTACCGGCAGGCTGGCCGCTGCTGCCCGGCGCGCCAGTGGACGGTGTGCCGCCGCTCGGGCCCGGTGTGCTCGCCGGTGGTGTCGGCCATCCCTGTGGACTCGGCTCCGCGGCCCCTCCGTCGCTGCCTGAACCTGTCGACGGCGCGCCGCCCGACGACGAGGATGGGGATCCTGAGCCGCCGGGCGACTGGCTGGAGGGTTGGCTCGTCGGCTGACCAGGCGACTGCGGGCCCGAACCGCTGCTGCCCGAGGAGGGTGAGCCGGACGGCGGCGACGATGAGGGGGACGAGGAAGGAGACGACGTGGAGGGTGACGATGAGGGCGGCGCAGACGATGGCGAGGACGACCCGCCGCCTGGGGACATGGGCGGGATCGCACTCGGCATTTGCGTCGATGAGCTGGTCGACATCGCGCAGCCCGCCAGCGTCAGCGCCAGCAGTGCTGCCGCCGTGGCAATGCTCGTCATTCCATTTACGCGATCCATCGTATTTTCCTTGCGCAAGTGGCAACGGCGCACAGGCGTCGCCTGCGACCGGTGCTTCAACTTTGATTCGCGCGACGGCTGGCGGTTCAACCGGCCGCTAGCGCGAGCCGGCTCCGCCGGTCGCCGCGACACCGGCCGCGGGCGCGGCCGCACCCGCGGGCATGTCGTTGCCCTCCAGGAACGAGCGCAACTGGTTGCTCAGCCGGTCGCAGGCGGCGCGCCGCACCGGGGTGATGATCGGAATCGGCGCGATCGCACCGATCAACACCGAAGTGCCGGTGACGTCGGTGCTGACCGACCCGATCTGCGCGGCCGTCTGCATGTCCCAGATCGAAGCCACGTAGTCGGACTCTTTCTCCCACCAGCCGACGCCGATGCAGCCCGCCCCGCCCGGACCCGCGGCGCAGGCGACACTGCCGCCGCCGTCCGTCTTGACGGTGTTGCCGTCCAGCCAGACGATGTACCGCACGTTGATCTGCTGCAGCCGCTCGGTGACGCCTGGGCGCTGCAACAACGCCTTCAACCCGGCCGCGTTCGCGGGAGCCGTGCTCGGCTCGAACCACGGGAACATCGCATCGGTGAATTCCTGCTCGCCGTAGATCCTGAACGGGACGCGCGATGTCCTGCTTGCCATGGCGGTCTGCCCGGCTTCCGGGTGCACGAGTTCGCCGCCCAGTCGCTCCTGCACGCAGTCGAGGAATACCTCCTCCGTGCCGACGCCCTCCAGTTTCGGCTTCTTCAGCAGCACGACGGACTCGTGCGCCTGGATCGCAGTCGCCACCTGTCGCGTCTCGTCCACTTTGGCCGTCATGCAACCGGCGGCCAGCAACGCGAGGCTCGCCGGTGCAACTCCCGCCGCAAGTCGCGTGAACCCGCCAATCGCCCGGGGGCGATCACTGCCGATTACGTCCATGGCGTGCCTCCACCCGGCAGCAGGTTCTCGTGCAGAGAATGACGCGGGAATTGCCGGGGTGGCCCTGAGTATACGTCAACCCATGACGTTGCAATGTCGGCGGGTCGCAGTCTCAGCCGGTGGGACCGAAGAGCTCCGTCTGCACCGGCGCCCGGGGGTCGCAGATGAACCCGGTCGTGTCGAGTCCCGCGCGCGCGTCGCGATTGAGGCCGAGCCTGGCGCAGGCCACTTCGAAGCGCGACGCGATCATGCCGGCGTAGGCTCCCTGCCCCCGCATCCGGTGACCGAAGCGTGGATCGTTCAGCCGCCCGCCGCGCATTTCGCGGACCAGGTTGAGCACGCGATCCGCGCGCGCGGGATGGTGCTCGCGGAGCCAGGCTTCGAACAGCCCGGCCACCTCGAACGGCAGGCGCAGCATCAGGAAGCCGGCGTGGCGCGCGCCGGCCTGCGCGGCGGCCTCGAGCAGGCGCTCGATTTCGTGGTCGGTCAGCGCCGGGATGACTGGCGCGATCATCACACCGACCGGCACCTTTGCCTCGCACAGCTCGCGCACGACGCGCAGCCTGGCCTGTGGCGCGGCTGCGCGCGGTTCGAGCGTGCGCTTGATGGCATCGTCGAGGCTCGTGAGGCTGACGAACACGGAGACGAGCCGGTGCGCCGCAAGCTCGCGGAGTACGTCCAGGTCCCGCAGGATCAGCGTGCCCTTGGTGATCAACGTGAGCGGGTGGCGGCGCTCGAGCAGCAGTTCCAGCACCGCGCGCGTCGAGCGCAACGTACGCTCGGCCGGCTGGTACGGATCGGTATTGCCCCCGATGTGGATCGGCTTGCAGGTATAGCCCGGCGCGGATATTTCCTGCTCGAGCAACCGGGCCAGGTCCGGCTTGTGAAATATCCGGGTCTCGAAGTCGAGGCCCGGACTCAGGTTGAGGTACGCGTGGGCCGGCCGCGCAAAGCAGTAGATGCAGCCGTGTTCGCAACCCTGGTACGGGTTCAGCGATTGCTCGAACGGAACGTCGGGCGAACGATTGCGCGTGATCGCGTGCTTAGGGTGCTCGGCGATCAGTACGGTCGCGGTGGACGCAGGCGGCAGTTCGGGATCGTCCCAGCCGTCGTCGACGGGTTCGAGCGTCGTGTGCTCGAACCGTCCTGCGGGATTGGTGACGGCCCCGCGGCCCTTCTGCGGCTGGTGACGATCCGCTCGACGCATGGTCCGAGCATACTGTATGCATATACAGTTGTCACGGCCCGGCGGGAAATCGATCCATGCGCCAGAGTTCGGGGAACCACCTGGCCCAGAGGAGCGCCACCACCAGCGTGACCGTGCCGCCGATCAGGACGGCCGGCACCGCGCCGACGAGCGCCGCGACGACACCGGACTCGAACTCGCCCAGCTCGTTCGATGCGCCGATGAATACGCCATTCACCGCGCTGACGCGACCGCGGATGGCGTCCGGCGTCTCGATCTGCACCAGGAGGTGACGGATGTACACGCTGACCATGTCGCCGGCGCCGAGCAGGGTCAGTGCGGCCAGCGAGACCCAGTAACTCGTGGAGACGCCGAACACCAGGGTCGCGACACCGAAGACGGCAACCCCGCCGAACATCCAGCGTCCGACGTTGCGGGTGACGGGGCTGATGCTCAGCGCGGCGCCGCAGAGCGCCGCGCCGACGCCCGGCGCCGCGCGCAGCCAGCCGAATCCGCTCGGTCCGACGTGCAGCACGTCCGCCGCGAAGACCGGCAGCAAAGCGGTCGCGCCGCCGAAGAGCACGGCGAAGAGATCGAGCGAGATTGCGCCAAGCACCGGGCGCCGGCGTCGCACGAAGCGCAACCCCTCGAGCAACGCGCCACGATCGAAACCGGTCCCGCTCCCCGGCTGGGCCGGCTCGCCGCGTCGTTGCAGCGTGAACATGAGCAGGACCGACACGGCCAGCAATGCACCCACGGTTGCATAGACCGTCGCGGCGCCCGCAAGGTACAGCAAGCCGCCGAGCGCCGGGCCGGCAATCGTCGTCACCTGCCAGAGCGAGGAGTTGAGCGCGACGGCGGTGCCGAAATGTTCCCGTTCGACGAGATTCGGCAGCAGCGCCTGGCTCGCAGGCATCGCGAGTGCGCGCGCGATGCCGAAGAGCGTCATGACGCCGAACACGGGCAGGGCACTCGCGAGGCCGCGATGCGCGAACACGAGCAACAGCAACGCGCAGATCGTGAGCAGTGCGTAGCAACCGACGAGAATGCGGCGCCGGTCGCGTGAATCGGCGAGGTGGCCGGCAGGCAGGATCAGCAGCACGAACGGCAGGAACTGCGACAGGCCGATGAGGCCCAGGTCGAGGGGACGGCGCGTGACCTCGTAGACCTGCCAGCCGACCGCGACGGTCTGCATCTGCACCGCGAGCGAACCGAGGAATCGGGCAGCGAGGTAACGCGTGAAATCCGCGTTGCGCAGCAACGCGAGCCGTGCGTCGGCGGGACGGCTCATGCGGTGCGGGTGACGAAACTGGAAATCATGCGTGCGCCGCAGGATACCGGAGCGCGACCGCCCCTGGCACGGCGCCCGGTGGCGCCGTCGCCGCACGCGGCCCACAATCGGCGACTTCGCAATGCGGCCTGGGCGGCCGCATGGTCACGGAGATCGACGCATGCCGAACATATTCCGGACCCTCGCGGTCCGTGCGCTGCTGGCCGTGCTGGCCTGCACCGCTGCCGGACCTGTTTTCGCCGCCGCGGCGCCCGGCAGCGCGGACGCAAGCTTCGAGGCCCTGGGTGCGCGCTACGTGAACGAGTTCGGCCGCTACGCACCCGTGTCGGCCACGCAGCTGGGCGATCACCGCTTCGATGCAGAGCTCGACGACGTGAGCGCCGCCGGCCGCGCCCGCACGCTCGCCTGGGTCAAGGAGCTCCTCGGCGAATTGCAGCGGATCGATCGCGCCGCGTTGTCGCGCGCCAACCAGGTCGACGCGGCGATGCTCGAGAATCAGCTCCGTTACTCCGTGTGGTCGGAGGAGAAGTTCCGCGACTGGTCCTGGGACCCGCTGCTCTACACGCAGCTGGCGGGGCAGTCGCTCTACGGACTGCTGGCGCGCGAATTCGCGCCGCTGCCCGAGCGCCTGCGCTCGCTGACAGTCCGGCTCGAACACCTGCCGCGCCTGCTCGAGCAGACGCGCGCCAACCTCGTGCCGGCCCGCGTGCCGGCCATCCACGCCGAGACCGCGGTCAAGCAGAACCCGGGCGTGCTGAGCCTCGTGGACGAGCTCGTCGTGCCCAACCTCGGCCAGCTCGCGCCGGACGACCGCGCGCGCCTCGAGCGCGCGATCGCGGCCGCCCGCGACGCCGTCGGCAAGCACCAGCTCTGGCTCGAGAAGGAACTGCAGCCGCAGGCGCAGGGCGAGTTCCGCATCGGCCGCGAACTCTACGACGAGAAGCTTGCATTCGCGTTGATGTCGACGCTGACGCGGGACGAGATCCGCCAGCGCGCGACGCGCGAAGCCGCGACGGCGCGCGCGAAGATGTACGAGGTGGCCCGGCAGGTGCTCGCCGGACGTGACGGTGCCCCGCCGACGCCGGCCGCGCCGACCGAGGCCGAGCAACAGGCGGCGATCAAGGCCGCGCTCGAGGTCGCGAACACGGCAAGGCCGTCGCGCGACGGCGTCGTCGACCTCGCGCGCGCGACGCTCGGCGAAACGACCGCGTTCGTGCGCGCGAAGAACTTCGTGACGGTGCCGGCCGAACCGCTCGACATCATCCTGATGCCGGAGTTCCAGCGCGGCGTCGCCGTGGCGTACTGCGACTCGCCGGGTCCGCTCGACAAGGGGCAGCGCACCTTCTACGCCGTGTCGCCGATCCCCGACGACTGGACGCCGGCTCAGGTGGACTCGTTCCTGCGCGAGTACAACACCCGCTCGATCGCAAACCTGACGATCCACGAGGCGATGCCCGGGCATTACCTGCAGATCGCGCATTCGAACCGGTACCCGTCGGTGCTCAGGGCCATGCTGGGCTCGGGCCCGTTCGTCGAGGGCTGGGCGGTGTACGCGGAGCGCGTGATGCAGGAACAGGGCTTCCGCGCGGACGATCCGCTCATGCGGCTGGTGCAGCTGAAGTGGTACCTGCGCTCGATCACCAACGCGATCATGGATTCGGCCATGCACGTCGACGGGATGACGCGCGACCAGGCGCTGCAGCTCATGACGGAAACCGGGTTCCAGGAGGAACGCGAGGCGGCAGGCAAGTGGGTTCGGGCGCAGTTGAGCTCGGCGCAGCTTTCGACCTACTTCGTCGGCTACCAGGAGCATGCCGACACGCGTGCCGAAGCCGAGCGCCGCGCCGGCGCGCGCTTCGACCTGAAGGCGTATCACGACGGCCTGCTGTCGTTCGGTTCGCCGCCCGTGCGCTATGCGCGCGCGTTGCTGTTCGACGAACCGATCCGGTGACGTGCCGCCGATACTTCCCGGACCTGTGACCGCGGGCGCTGCCGGCGGCGTTCGCCGACGGCGATGCCGTGCGCCAGCCGCGTCCGGGACGCCCCGGCGAGCGCCGCGACAGGTGCGCGGCTCAGGCGGTGAGCGCTGATCCCGCGGGCGCGGCATATTTCCCGGATATTTCCGGCGCCACGGCCAGGAGTTGCCGGTCGTGCACCCGCCCCAGCAGCAGCTGCGCCGCGATCGCGCCGCAACCCGCGAGGAACATGTCCCACTGCGTGTCCCACACGTCGCCCTGCGTGCCGAGAAACGCGCCCGCGGCATCGCCGCCCGCGAGCGCGGCCCACCACTCGGTGAATTCGTAGCACGCGCTGACGCCGAGAATGCTCAGGCAGACGATCGTGAACAGCCACTTGCCGGGCCGCAGCGGCGACGTGCGCAGCAGCAGCTCGCGCGCGATGATCGCCGGGCCCGAAGCCCTGCATCAGGTGGCCGATGCGGTCGTAGTGGTTGCGCGTGAAATCGACCGAGTCCTGCAGCCAGAAGCCGAGAGGCGTGAGCGCGTAGGTGTAGTGGCCGCCGTACATCAGGATCAGCGCGTGCAGCGCGATCAGCACGTACGCGAGCGGCGTCAGCGGGAAACTGCGCGCCGTGGCGAGCAGCAACGGCACGGCCAGCAGGACGGGCACCACCTCGAGGAACCAGGTCAGCCGGTCGTGCGGCCCGATGCCCGACCACGCGAGTACCGCCAGCACGACGCCGAGCAGGGTTGCCGGCAGGCGCCGGTGCGACAATCCTCGTCATCGGGCAGCTCCCTGCGGTCGTGCCGCCTTGCGCAGGCGATCGACGATGGATTCGAAGCGTGGATCGCCGCGCAGGCTCATCGAAATCGGTGTCGTGCTCGATCCAGCCGAGATTGCCGCGACCGTAACGCACCGCCGCATCGAGATATTCGAGCGCCCGTTCCCGGTCGCCGAGCACCGCAAACGCGCAGGCCAGGTTGTAGGCCGTCGCAAAAGAGCCGGGCCGCGCCAGCATCGCCTTCCCGCGAGCTCGCGCGCGTGTGTCGCGTCGCCGAGCTTTGCGGCCTGCACGGCGCCGAGTTGCAGGGCCCGCCCATCCTGGGGATCGGTCTGCAACCGGGCCTCGATCGCAGCCATCGCACGTTCGCCCGCCGCGTGTGATTTCCGCCGCGAACCCGAGCTGCTCGAGCGCGCCCTGCAGCATGCATAGCGGCTGGTAGTCGTCGGGGCGCAGCCGGTGCGCGGCCTCGAAGAGGCGTCGTGCCTGCTCCGCCTCGCCCTGCGCGAAACAGTGCCGCGCATACATGTAGTTGGCCTCGAAGGACGCGGGATTCAACCGCAATGCAGCCTCGAACTCGAGCGTCGCCTCCGCGGCACGTCCCTGCATCGAGAGCAGGCAGGCGCTCGCGACGTGAGCCTCCGGCATGTGGGGCTGCAGTTCGAGCGCGCGCCGGCTTACGCTGAAAGCCTCCTCGAATTCCGCTTCGGTGAGGTCGAGCCGCCAGACGCCCTTGATCGCGAGTGCGTTCGCGAGCCCGGCCAGCGCCTGCGCAAACCCGGGATCGCGCTCGATGGCCTGGCGGAACAGCAACGCGGCCTGCGGCAACGTCGTGTCCGTGCCGTCGCGCAACAGCGCCTGCCCACGCAGGTAGAGATCGTAGGCCTCGGCGTTGGCCGTCCCGCCCCGACCGAGCAAGGCGTTCTCGAGCGGCGTCAACGTAAGCCGCAGCGCGCGCACGAGTTGCCGCGCGATCTCGGTCTGGATGTCGAACACGTCGTCGAGACGGCGATCGAAACTCTCGGACCAGTGATGGTAACCATCGGCCGAGTTGACGAGTTGCGCCGTGATGCGGACGCGCTCGCCGGACTTGCGCACGCTGCCTTCGAGCACGGCGCCCACGCCGAGATTGCGGCCGATTTCGCGCACGTCCGCCTGCCGGCCCTTGAACTGGAACGACGAGGTCCGCGACGCCACGTGCAGGTCGCGGACGCAGCACAGTGCATTGATGATTTCCTCCGCGATGCCGTCGCAGAAGTACTCCTGGTCGCGCGCCGGACTCAGGTCCAGGAAAGGCAGGATTGCGACCGACGGCGAGGCCGCGGCTGGCGCGGGCGGCAAGGTGCTCGACGCTGTCTCGGATCGCGGCGCCGCGTCGGATGTCCGCGCCGCGTCCGGCGTCGGTGCCGGCGATGTGCGTTCGATGCCTTGCGCCGTGACGTCGAACGCCCACGCGAGGCCGCACGCGAGCGGAAAACCCAGCGCGACGAGCACGATCACGAGCGTCGTCGACCACTCCGGCAGCCCGAGCGGCGCAACGATCGTGTCGGCGACCTGCACCACCAGCCAGGCGATGACCAGGTAGACCGCCACGACGCGGAACACCTTGCGCCGTCGCAGTTCGTCGAACCAGCGGACCGGGGTCGAATTTCCGGCAGGCATCCTGTTCCCCCGTCGAACCTGGACGGATTATAGGATGTCCTTGTCGCGGCGCGGTCAGGCTTCGGTCACGCTCGCGCCGGCCGGCGTCCCGTCGCCGTGCGGCAGCCAGAGCGTGAAACAGCTGCCGCGGCCTTCGGTGCTCGCGACCGTGATGTCCCCGCCCAACGCGCGCGCGAGGTTCCGCGAGATCGCGAGGCCGAGCCCGGTGCCGTCGTGCAGCCGGCGGCCCGGGCGAGCCACCTGCGTGAACGGCTTGAACAGCCGGGCAAGCGACTCGGCCGAGATGCCGATGCCCGTGTCGGCCACGTCGATCTCGACATGGTTCGCGAGCTCGCGGATCTCCACGCTCACGCGGCCCGCATCGGTGAACTTCATCGCGTTCGCGAGCAGGTTCGTGACGATCTGGCCCGCACGCCTGGCGTCGCTGCGGATCCGCAGCGGCCGGCCCGGATCGCGCAGCTCGAGCGCGATGCCCTTGCGCAGGGCCGCGGCCTCGAAGGCGGCGACGCGGCGCGCGCAGAGTCCGTGCACGTCGACCTCGGTGAATTCGAGGCCGATCTGCCCGGCCTCGATCCGCGTGACGTCGAGCACGTCCTCGATCAGCGCCTGCAGGTGCGCCGCCGACTCGCGCACGATCGTGAGCTGGCGCAACTGCTCGCCGGTGAGCGGTCCCGAAAAACCCTCGAGGATCACGTCGGTGAAGCCGAGGATCGAGTTGAGCGGCGTGCGCAACTCGTGGGACATGGTCGCGACGAAGGCCGTCGTCACGCGGTCGGAACGCTCGGCGACGCCCCGCGCCTGGTTCAACTGCGCCGTGCGCTCCTGCACGCGCCCGGCCTGGTGGTCGTGCGCTTCCTGCAGTGCCTGCTGGGCCGCCTTGAGCGCCGTGATGTCGGTGATCGTGCCGACGTGGCCCGCGAGCTGGCCGTCGGCGTCGGCGTCGGCGTCGGCGTGGAAGATGCCGACCGGCGCAATCTCCGTGAGCGCCCGGTAGCGGTCCTCGCTCGTGCGCGCTGCACGGTCCGCGTCGACCTGCCCGGTGGTGTGCTCCGTCATCGCGGCCATGCCGGGCCCGGAATGATCGCCGTGGCACGGCGCGGACCCGGCGCGCCGGCAGGCAATCGCATGCACGAACGTCCTGTCGCCGGTCGCAACGGCACCGGCACGCCGTCGATCGCTGCGACGGGGCAGATCAGCGACAACCAGGGTCGGGACCGGGCGGGGAGCATGGTTGTTACGGTTGCTTACAGGTGGATCGCCGCGCGCCGCGCAGGTCTGGTGCCGTCGGATCCTAGCAACCGTCGGTTGGTGCTGTTTCGCCAATACAGTCAAAATGGGCAGATCGACCGCGGCCGCCAGGGGCCGATGGCCGCCGGGACCCAGGCATGCCGAAGCTCCTCGTTTTCCAGCACGTCGTTTCCGAACCGCTCGGGCACCTTGACCCGCTCCTCCGCGAATCCGGCTGCCGCATCCGTTACATCAACTTCGGCCGCGAACCGCACGCGCAGCCCGACGTGCGCCGCTATGACGGGCTGGTCGTGCTTGGCGGGCCGATGAACGTCGACCAGGCCGCCAAGTTCCCGCACCTGCGAACGGAGATGGCGGTCATTCGCGAAGCGGTGCTCGCAGGCAAGCCGACGCTTGGCATCTGCCTCGGGGGCCAGCTGCTGGCGGCGGCGATGGGCGGCCACGTGCGGCCGAACGCGGTCCCGGAGATCGGCTGGTACCAGTTGCACACGCGACCGGAGGCCCACGACGACCGGCTGTTCCGCCACTTCGAACGCACGCCGCGCCACATCTTCCAGTGGCACGCGTATGCGTTCGAGCCGCCGCCGGGCGCGGTGCCGCTCGCGTGGACGCGCAGTTGCCGGCAACAGGCCTATCGCCTCGGCGACGCGGCCTGGGGCCTGCAGTTCCACCTCGAGGCGGACGCCGCGCTGATCGAGCGCTGGCTGCAGTTGCCCGGCTCCCGTACCGAGATCGAGCGGTATTGGGACTTGCGTCGCATCGAACGCATCCGCAATGCCACGCGGCGGCACCTGCCGGTCGCACAGCCGCTCGGCAACCGCGTGTTCGGCGAGTTCATTCGCCTGTTCTCGTCGCGACGGTTCGCGACGCTGCCCTCCCGCTGAGCGCGGGGGCGATTGCATCCACGCGGGCACGCGACTGCGGCGCGCCTGCCCTCGGTCAGTCTCCCAGGAACATGCGGTACGCGGGGTTGTCTGTTTCCTCCGTGTAGGCGTAACGCAGTTCGCGCAGGTGCTGCGCGAACTGCTCCGCCTGCCCGGGCGGCACCTGCACGCCGGCCAGCACGCGTCCGTAGTCCGAACCGTGGTTGCGGTAATGGAACAGGCTGATGTTCCAGTGCATGCCCACCGCCTCCAGGAAGCGCAGCAGCGCCCCTGGCCGCTCCGGGAACTCGAAGCGCAACAGCCGCTCGTGCGCGAGGCCGTGCGCGTGGCCGCCCACCATGAAGCGCACGTGCAGCTTGGCCATCTCGTCGTCGCTCATGTCGAAGACGCGATACCCGGCGTCGGCGACGAGCGCGAGCAGCGCCTCCTTCTCGCGCCGGCCGTCGGCGAGGGCCACGCCCGCGAAGATGCGTGCGGAGCGTGCGTCGTCGTAGCGGTAGTTGAACTCGGTGACGCTGCGCCGGCCGAGCAACCGGCAGAAACGCAGGAAGCTGCCGGGCTCCTCCGGGATCTCGACGGCCAGCAGCGCCTCGCGCTGGGCGCCGATGTCGGCACGCTCGGCCACGTGCCGCAGGCGGTCGAAGTTCATGTTGGCGCCGCAGTTGAGCGCGACCAGCGTGCGTCCGCGGCAGTCGGCGCGTGCCACGTAGCGCTTGATGCCGGCCACGGCGAGCGCGCCCGCAGGCTCGGCGATCGTGCGGTTGTCCTCGAAGATGTCCTGGATGGCGGCGCAGATCTCGTCCGTACTGACGCAGCAGCACCTCGTCGACGTACTGCTGCGCCAGCCGGAAGGTCTCCTCGCCGACGCGGCGCACGGCCACGCCGTCCGCGAAGATGCCGACGCGCTCGAGCGTCACGCGCTCCCCGGCGCGCAGCGAATCGTGCATGCTCGCGGCGTCTTCCGGCTCGACGCCGACGACGCGCACCAGCGGATAGAGCGACTTGACGTAGGTCGCGATGCCGGCGATCAGCCCACCGCCGCCGATCGGGACGAAGATCGCATCGGGAGGCGACGACATCTGGCGCAGGATTTCCATGCCGATCGTGCCCTGCCCGGCGATGACGTCGGGGTCGTCGAACGGATGGATGAACGTCAGCTTGCGTTGCGCTGCGATGACCAGCGCGTGCTCGTAGGCGTGGTCGAAGTCGTCGCCGTGCAACACTACGTCGCCGCCGAGGTCGAGCACGGCCTGGACCTTGATGTGCGGCGTGGTCTGCGGCATCACGATCACCGCGGTGATGCGCCTGCGCTGCGCGGCCAGCGCGACGCCCTGCGCGTGGTTGCCCGCCGACGCGCAGATCACGCCGCGCTGCGCCGTCTCATCGTCGAGGTTCGCGATCTTGTTGTAGGCCCCGCGCAGCTTGAACGAGAAGACCGGCTGCAGGTCCTCGCGCTTGAAGAAGATGGCATTGCCGAGCCGCCGGCTGAGGCGTGGCGCGGGCTCGAGCGGGGTTTCGATGGCGACGTCGTATACGCGCGCCTTGAGGATGCGTTCGATGTAACTTTCTTGCATGGCAATCGTCTGGCGTACCGCCGGGTACGTTACCATTTTCGCCCATGGATCCCCTTCTTTCCCGTCGCGCCCTGCTCGGCGCGCTAGGCGTCGCGGCGACGGCGGCGCCGCTCATCGCGGGCGCGGACACGTTCACGCCCGACCGCGTTCCCGTGCTCTCGCGCGAGCTCTGGCAGTGGCTGCGTGCGCAACTGGTCCTCGATCCCGGCCTGGCGTGGCTCGACACCGCGACCTTCGGTCCGACGTTGCGCGCGGCCCTGGTCAGCGAGTACCGCAATCTCGAGCAGCAGTCGCTGGATTTTCGCAGCTATGCCGACGTCGACGCACTGGCGGCCACGCGCGAGGCGCTGGTCGCGGCCGGACGGTTCCTCGGTGCCGACCCGGGCGACCTCGTGCTCACCGGCGGCGCTCGCGCCGGGCTCGGGATCGTCGCTGGAGGCCTCGACCTGCAGCCGGGCGACGAAGTGCTGACCACGGACCACGACCATCCGGCTGCCGTGTATGCGTGGCTGGCGCAGGCGAAACGCCGCGGCATCCGCGTGGTGCAGTTGCCGCACTCCCCGGCGCCCGCCACACCGGAGGTCATCGTCGGTCGCTTCGCCGCGGCCATGACGCCTCGCACCAGGGTGCTGCTGGTGTCGCACGTGCAGTACACGGACGGCACCGTCATGCCGGTGCGCGAACTCTGCATGCTGGCGCGCACGAACGGCGTCTTCTCGGTGGTCGACGGCGCGCAGGCCGCGGGGCAGGTCGACGTCAGAATCCCCGAACTCGGCTGCGACGCCTACGCCACGTGCCTGCACAAGTGGCTGAATGGCCCGGCCGGCACCGGACTGCTGTACCTGCGGCGCGATGCGCAGGCCCGCGTGTGGCCCGTCACGCCCGAGAGCAATGCCGGCTGGGACGCAGTCGATCGATTCGGTGCCCCCGATGCGCCCGGCGCCGACCCGCTGCTCGTCGCGCAGGCGCGCTTCGGCGGCACGCTCGCACGCCGCGCGCCGAGCATCGCCGCCATGCCGGTTGCGTTCGAGTGCCAGTTCGCCGTGACCAGCGCGCGCATCGGCACGCGCATCCGCGAACTCGCCACTCACGTGCGCGGCGCACTGGCACGGGTCGCGGGGATCGAGATCGTGTCGCCGGCGCACCCGGCACTTGCCGCGGGCATCGTGTCGTTCCGCGTGCCGAACCGCGACTCGCGCGCGCTGGCCGAGGCGCTGCTGCGCGAAGACCGCATCGCCGTCGGTCACGTGCGGCACGGCGCGGCATTCGACGTCATTCGTGTCAGCGCGCATCCTGCAACCGACCTGTCCGACCTGGACCGGTGCGTGGCCGCCGTGCAGCGGCGCATCTAGAACACGGCGGGCCGTCGTTGCGAATCGAACTGCTGATGAGTCTGCTGGCGGGTGTCGCAGGCGGCCTCGCGGGCACGCTATGGAGCGGACTCGTCTCGGCTCCCTTGCTCGGCCGCGTGCGTGCGCGGCGTCCGCAGGATCTCCAGCCGGAGACGGCGACGCGCATCCTGGCGAGCGCCGTGCTGTACGGTACTTGCGGCGCGGCCGCCGGCTTCCTGTTCTGGCTGGGCTGGGGCCTCGTCGCGCTCGTCGCGATCTCGTGGCCCGCGGTCGGGCTGCTGTTCGGCCTGCTCGTTTGGTCGAGCGCGGCGCTGCCTGCGCTCGGCGCGGTGTGGCTGCGGCTGCGCGAACTGCGCGCGATCGCGCTCGTGCAGGTGCTCGAGGCGCTCGTGGCGAGCCTTTCGGTCGGCCTGCTCTGCGCTTTCGTCTGGTACCGGTCAGGGTAAACGGCAGCAGGCGTGAGTCCAGCGCACGCGAGCCGGCTGGCGACCCGCAGGCGCAAGGACGGGAAGTCGGTGTACCACGGCCTCGCGCAGGGCGAGACCGCCCTGCGGCAGCGCGCTGGCCGGTCAGCGATCCAGGAAGTCGCGCGCGAGGCGCGCCACTTCCAGCGCGCCCGCGTCGAGCAGGTCGCTGCCGTGGTTCGGCAGGTCCACGCGACGTGCCTCGCGCAACAGGGACTCTGTGCGCGCCGTCGACTCCCAGAAGTCGTCGCGCGCGCGGATGATCAGGACGGGTTGTTTCACGAGCGGCAACCGCTCGCCCACCTGGTAGCCGGCATCCGAAGCAGGGACGCTGATCAACGTGACCGCGGCGCACCTGTTCCGGTCGCGCAAGCGCCAGCTCGATCGCCGCCGAGCGTGCCGCCCTGGTAGCCGAGCACGTCCACCTGCCGCAACCGCAGCGAGTCGACCAGGTCGACGAATGCCGCAGCGTAGTCGGCACGACGGAGCCTGCATCGCGGGTGCGTCCGACTCGCCGCAACCCGGCAGGTCGGCGCGTAGACGCTCCGGTCGCGACCGAGGTCACGCAGCAGCGGCCGGAACACGCGCCGCCAGTGTGGCTCGGGGGCGCGATGCAGATCAGCGGCGTCAGCTCGTCGAATCCGCCGCTCGACGGAAAGGCCGTGTGGAGGTGCAACTGCCCGAAGCGGCAATCGACGTACATCTTGCGGAGATGAATGGTCACGGGAAGCGAGCTTCCTGCTCGAGAGGGCGGCGCTGCGGGCAATCGTGCGGGCGGTGATGCGGGTCACTGGGCTGGGTCCTCGGCGGAAGCGGCGGCTCGATGCACGGAATTCTCCGCGCGCAGCGCCGGCATCACGTTGACTCAACTCTCACAAACGCGGCGATCGACCTGACTTAATGTCCCCGGCTCCAACCCGGTTTGCGCCGCGCGCAAAATTATGTCGCGAAGCGTCAAGCCGTATCCAGGTACCACTCGTAGTCGCGATCCGTCACGAGCCCCCCGAATTTTTCGCATTCCTGGCGCTTGATCGCAAGGTAGACGGCGCGGAACTCCGCGCCGAGCACGTCGGCCACGAACTCCGACGCGGCCATGCGTTCGAGGGCGGCCGGCCAGTGCGTGGGCAGTTCGCCGCGCACCGCCTGCTGCATAGCCGTTGCCTTCGACCGGGGGACCGGGGTCGGTGGCGCGCTCGAGCCCACGCAGCATGCCGCCGAGCACCAGCGCCGCGACCAGGTAGGGATTCGCGTCGGCGCCCGCGACACGGTGCTCCAGGTGGCGGCTGGACGGCGGCCCCGCTGGAACACGCAGGCTGACCGTTCGATTGTTGACGCCCCAGGTCGGCGCAACCGGCGCGTAGCTCATGGAACGGAAACGTCGATATGAATTGGCGTGCGGCGCAAACACCGCCATGCCGTCGGCCAGCGTCTCCCGCAGCCCGCCGATCGCGTGGCGCAGGGCAGGCGTGCCCGCGGGGTCGTCGGCCTCGAAGGCATTGCGACCGTCGCGGCCGGCGAGGCTCGCGTGCAGGTGCATGCCCGAACCGGCCAGGTCGGCAAACGGCTTGGCCATGAAGCTGGCGATGCGGCCGTGGTGGACCGCGACGCCGCGCACGGCGCGCTTGAAGAGGATCGCTTCGTCGACCGCGCGCAGCGCATCCTGCCGGTGTTCCAGCGTGATCTCGAACTGGCCGGGCGCGTACTCGGACATCAGCGTGCGCACCGGCAGGCCTTGCACCCGCGCGGCGGCATAGAGGTCGTCGAACAGCGGCGACATGTCGTCGAGACGCCCGAGTCCGTAGGCATCGATGCGCGTGCCATGCGCGCCGGTCAGGAGGCCCGCGGATGGGCGCAGAGTGCCATCCGGGGCGCGCTCGAGCAGGTAGAACTCGAGTTCGACTGCGATGACCGGCCGGTAGCCCGCCGCCTCGCAGCGTCGCACGACACGCGCCAGCACGTGGCGCGGGTCGGCCCGCGCGACGCGACCGTCGAGTTCGAACATGGTGCCGAGCACCTGCGCCGTAGGACGAGGCAGCCAGGGCGCGCGCGTGAGCGTGCCCGCCACGGGCCGGCAGCACTGGTCCGCGTCGCCGACCGCCCACACGAGGCCAGTGTCCTCGACGTCCTCGCCCGTGATGTCGAGGCCGAGGATGGAACCCGCCACGTTGCGGCCCTGCGCGTAGAGTGCCGCCAGTTCTTCGCGAGCGATGTTCTTGCCGCGGCCGACGCCGTTGGCATCCGTCGAGCACGAGCTGCACGGCTTCGACATCCGGATTCGCGGCGAGGAACGCGGCGGCTTCGTCCGGCCGGCCGGTGCCTCCTCGCGCCACCTCGTCCGCACCCTGCGCATCGATGCCGATCGTCATGGCCGGCGCTCCGGCGCGGACGCCAGGACGAGAGACGCGGTGATCACGTGGCCGTTCCGCGCCGGCCGGCGTCGAAGGTCGATCATCAGGGGGACCTGCCCGTCGCGAGTCGTGGCGGCGAGTCATAGTGACGGATGCGCGTTCCAGGTGGCAAGCTCACGGGCCTCGTCGCGCCCGCCGGCGCCCGGAGACCAATCGATGCAGCTCTACGGTGCCCTCGCCTCGCCCTACGTCGCTCGCGTCGTGCTGTTTGCGCGGCTGCAGGGTCTCGAACTCGATCCGGCGATGCCGGAAGGCGGGCTCAAGTCGACGTCGTTCCTTGCGCGGAACCCGATGGGCAAGATGCCCGTGCTCGAAGTGGACGGCGCCTCGATCGCCGAGTCGGAAGTGATCTGCGAGTTGCTCGAGGATCTCCATCCGGGGCGTGGCGGCCTGCCGGGCTCGCCACTCGATCGCGCGCGGGCGCGCACGATTGCGCGCGTCTACGACACGTACGTCGCACCGCAGGTGTCGGTGCTGTTCCGTTCGATGAACCCGGCCACGCGCGACGAGTCGACCGTCGCGACTGCGAAGGATGCGTACGCCGAGGCACTCGGATTCCTCGGTCACTACGTCGCCGCCGCACCGTTTGCGGCCGGCGCGGCGCTGTCGCTGGCCGATTGCGTGCTGCTGCCGCCGGTCACGATCACTCGCAGGACGATCGTGCCCGCGCTCGGCGCACTCGACCCGACGACCGGCGGCGGCACGCTGGGACGCTGGTGGTCGGCAATGCAGCGGGATCCGCTCACGAGCGCGTTCCTCGCCCGCTACGAACCGGCCGTCGACGCTTTCCTCCAGTCGCTGCGTTCCGGGTAAGCGCGGCACCTCATGAGCGCGGCGTACGCCATCGCCGACGAAGTCTCGCTGCGCGACCTCAATACGCTGCGCGTCGACGTGCGCGCGCGCAGCCTCGCAACGGTGCACGATCCGGCCGCGCTGCCGGCACTGCTCGCCGACCCGCGCGTCCGCGACCTGCCGGTGCTGGTGCTCGGCGAAGGCAGCAACGTGCTGTTCGCGCACGAACGCTTCGACGGTATCGTGCTGCGGCTCGCGTTCGCTGCCTGCGAGGTCGTCGCCGACACGGGCACGACGGGGCTGGTGCGCGTCGAGGCGGCGTGCCGCTGGGATCCGCTCGTGGACTGGACGCTCGAGCGCGGATTCCGCGGGCTGGAAAACCTCGCGTTGATTCCGGGCCACGCCGGCGCGGCCCCGATCCAGAACATCGGGGCGTACGGCGTCGAAGTCGGGGAGTTCATCGACACGGTCGAGGCTTTCGATCGCAGGACGCTGCAGGCGCGCAACCTGGCGCCTGGCGACTGCGCATTCGATTATCGCGACAGCACGTTCAAGCGCGATCCCGAACGCTGGATCGTCACCGCCGTGACGCTGAAGCTGCCGCGCGGCGGCGCGTGCAACCTCGCCTACACGGGCTTGCGCGAGGAACTCGTCGCGATGGGTGGGTTGACGGCCACACCGGTGCACGTGGCCGGCGCCGTCAGGCGCATCCGCCGCCGCAAGCTGCCGGATCCGGCCGCGATCGGCAACGCCGGCAGCTTCTTCAAGAATCCGCTCGTCGCCGCGGAGCATGCGGCAGCGCTGCTCGAACGTCATCCGGACATGCCCGTGTTCGCGGGCCGCGATGCGCGATCCCGCAAGCTCTCCGCCGCGTGGCTCATCGAGCGGGCCGGCTGGCGCGGCTACCGCGAAGGCGCGGCGGGCATGTCGGCGCAACACGCACTGGTGCTCGTCAACCACGGCGGCGCGACCGGCGCGCAGTTGCTCGGCGTCGCGCGACGCGTGGCCGATTCCGTGCACGCTGCGTTCGGCGTGCGGCTCGAACCCGAGCCGCGCATCGTCGACGCGACCTTCTGATCGCGCGCCGCCCGCGTGCATCAATCGCGCGGCGAATAGCCGAAGGCCGCTTCGATCCGGACACCGATGACGACGGCATCGTCGATGGACGGATCGGTATTGGGATTCAGCACGTACTGCAGGTCCGGTTGCACGAACAGGTGCTCACCGACCGGGATGCGCCAAGTAACCTCGATGGCCAGTTCGGCCGCATCGACCGGCGTGCCGGCCGCGGCCGCCGCGTCGCGCCACGCACGGCCATTGCGGGCGTAGCCGAGCGCCATGCCGAGCGTGTCCTCGTGCCGCGGCAGCAGGCCTTGCTCCGCGACGAGTCCCAGGCCCGCGTACTGGCCGATGCGGTCGACGGCGGCATTCGCGGCGCCCCAGCGCGCATAGCCCTGCCAGCCGGCCGCGAGCGGACGCACGACGGACACGTAACCGCCGTATTCCGGTTCCTCCCGCTGGGGATCGCGAATCGTGGCACGCGGGTTCACATATCCCCACGCGCCCAGCTTGAACTTGCTGGCGCCCGACTCGCGCTCGAGTTCGACCGCGAGCATCGCATCGCGATCGTAGGGCCAGTCGCTCGGGTCGGTGCCTGCTTCGGCTGCGACGTCGAGCAGCGCCCCTCGCCACGACGTCGTGTCCGTCCGATGCTCGACCCGCAAGCCGAACGCGGTCTGCGGAAAGATGGATGGGCCCCTGGCGCCGCTCTGCGACAACTCCGGGCCGACGCCCTGTGAACTCGACAGGAACAGCCCGGCCGCCTCGATTGCATCGAATTCGGTGTTGAGGTCGTACTTGCCGAGCCGGACCGACCACCGTGTCGTGACCGGCACGTCCACCCACGCTTCGAGCAGACGCGTGCCCGGCTCGGCATCGATATTGCTGACGGTCTGCAGGTCGCCCACGAGTTCGTCCGACACGCCACCGCCGTACGTGTGCTGGGCCACCAGGTGAACCTGCATCTCCGGCCCGCCCCATGCGACGAGCGACGTGTGAAAGCTAGCCTCGAACATTCCGAGGTGGGTTTCGCCCTGCTCGAGCCCGCCCTGCGTCACGGCAAGGAAATCGCCGGTCCAGGCGACCCCGAGCTCGTAGGCGTGTGCGCCCGGCGCGGCAGCAGCTGCACACCAGGCCGCGGCCATCACCCTGCGACGGCAGCGGACCCCGCCCATCGTCAGTCGCCGAGGCGCACACGCTGCCCGGCGATTCCGTCGGTGCCCTCGATCGACACGGTGCAGCGCAGCCGGTTACCAGGCGCCTGTATTCGGCATGCTGGCCCAGGGCTCCGCCGGCGCGAGCGCAGCGCCCTTCTGCAGCAACTCGACCGAGATCTGGTCCGGCGAACGCACGAACGCCATGCGACCGTCGCGCGGCGGCCGGTTGATCGTAACGCCGTGTTCCTGCAGCCGCTTGCACGCGGCGTAGATGTCGTCGACCTCGTAGGCCAGGTGCCCGAACGCGCGGCCGATGCCGTACTCCTCGGGGTCCCAATTGTGGGTGAGTTCGACCTGCGCGTCCGTGTCACCGGGCGCCGCGAGGAACACCAGCGTGTAGCGGCCCTGCGGATATTCGCGACGCCGCACCTCGACGAGGCCGAGGGCATCGCAATAGAACCTGAGCGAGCGCTCGAGATCGCGTGACCCGGACCATCGTGTGCAGGTACTTCATCGCTGCGGCCTCCTGTCCGGCGCACGGTCCGGGCGATCGACGGATGGTACCGCCCCGCCGGGGATCCCGAAAACTCGCAGCTCGGCGGTCGTCACAGGTTGGCCAGCAGCCAACCGGCGGCTGCCGCCGCAGCGAGTACCGGCGGCAGCGGCCAGCGTGCACGCTCGAGTGCGAACCAGGTCGCGGCGGCGATCGCGAGCGCGCTCCAGTTGAACGCGCCCGCCCAGCCTCGCGGCCACAGCACGACCTGTGCCAGCAACAGCGCCAGTGTCGCGATGACCCCGACCACCGCGGCCGTGATCGCCGCAAGCGCCGTTGCGATGCGGGCATCGTGCGTCAGGCGCTCGAGGTGCGGTGCGCCGAGGAAGATGAATACGAACGACGGCAGGAACGTCGCCCACGACGCGAGTGCGCTCGCGAGCAGGGCGGACCCGAGCGGCGCGAGCGGCGCGTGGTGGTTCCAGCCCGCCATGAAGCCGAGGAACTGCAGCACGATCACGAGCGGCCCGGGCGTGGTTTCCGCCAGCGCCAGGCCGGCGACCGACTGCGCGGCGGTCACCCACCCGAGGTTCGCGACGAGTTCGGTCGTGACGTAGCCAAGCACGGCATACGCGCCGCCGAACGTGACGAGTGCAGCCTGGGTGAAGAACAGGTAGGCGCGGGACCAGATCGAGTCGAGCCCCAGGGTTGCGGCCAGCAATACCAGAGGCGCGACCCAGAGGACCGAGCCCACCGCGAGCGTGCGCAGAGCACTGTGCGCGTTCGCGGCTTGCGTCGTGTGCCGCGTCGGCCGCGGAGCATCGCGCGGCGTGAGCGCACCTGCAGCCGCGGCGACGAGCAACAGCCACGGAAACGGCACACCGGCCTGCAAGGCCACGAACGACGCCACTGCGAGTGCGACGTGCAACGGCGTGCGCAGCGCCCGCCGCCCGATCCTGAGCAGGGCCTGCGCGACCAGCGCAATGACTGCTGCCTGCAGTCCCTGCAGCGCCCCCGCGATCCAGGCGACGTGCCCGTGCGCGGCATAGACGTACGACAGCACGCCGAGCAACAGCACGGCCGGCAGGATGAAGCCGAGACCTGCCGTGAGCCCGCCGCGGACGCCGTGGAGCTTCCAGCCGATATAGATCGCGAGCTGCAGCGCCTCCGGACCCGGCAGCAGCATGCAGAAGTTCAGCGCGTCGGTGAAATCACGTTCGCCGATCCAGCCGCGCCGTTCGACGACCTCGCGGTGCAGGATCGCGATCTGGCCGGCCGGTCCGCCGAAGGAAATGAATCCCAGCGTCGCCCAGAAGCGCGCGGCCTCAGCGAACGCCGGCTGCATGCGGCGCGCCGGCAACCGGCGGCATCAGAACATTTCCGACGTGTCTGGCGGCGTGGTCGGGCGGGCGGCGTAGCGGGACTCGATGAAGTCGCCCGTGATCATCTCGTCGTAGGCCTGGCCCGGGCCGACCATCGGGTACACGCCCGCGTCCGGGTCGATGATGACCTCGAGGAATGCGGGGCCCGGGAAGCCGACGAACTCGGCCACGACCCGCGGCACGTCGGCCTTGCGATCGAGCCGCACGGCGTAGCGGAAGCCGTCGGCCTGCGCCGCCTTCACGAAGTCCTTCTTGTGCAGCGACTTGTCGCTCGCCGACAGGCGGCCCTTGAAGAAGAGCTTCTGCCACTGCTTCACCATGCCGTCGCCGAAGTTGTTCAGCACGACGATCTTCACGGGCAGGTCGTAGGTCGTGACCGTCTCGAGCTCGCCCAGGTTCATGCGGATGCTCGCATCGCCGTCGATGTCGATCACGAGCCGGTCGCGGCGCGCGAACTGCGCGCCGATGGCCGCAGGCAGGCCGAAACCCATCGTGCCCATGCTGCCCGACGTCAGCCAGAGCCGCGGCTCGCGGAAGTCGAAATACTGCGCGGCCCACATCTGGTGCTGCCCCACGCCCGTGGCGATGAGCGCGCGCCCCTGTGTGATCCGGTTGATCTCCTCGATCACGTAATACGGCTGGATCAGCTCGCTCTCGCGGTCGTAGTTCATCGCGTGGCGGCGCTTCAGCTCGGCCAGGTGCGCGTGCCACGGCGCCCAGTCGCGTTCGAACGCCGCCTGCCGGGCCGCGGCGCGCACCCGCGCGAGCGCGGGCGCGACGAGCCCGACATGGCTCCAGTGCACCCGCTTCACCTTGTTGATCTCGGAGGCGTCGACGTCGAACTGGGCAATGCGCTTCGCGCGCGGCGCGAACTTCGCGGGCACGGCGGCGACGCGATCGTCGAAGCGTGCGCCGAGCGTGATCAGGAAGTCGCAGTCGTCCACCGCGTAATTGGCGAATGCCGCGCCGTGCATGCCGAGCATGCGCATCGCGAGCGGATGCGTGGTGTCGAAGACGCCGATGCCCATGAGCGTCGTGACCACCGGTATGCCCAGTTCGTCCGCGAGTGCCCGCAGCTCGTGCGCGGCCTCGCCGTTGATCACGCCGCCGCCCGCATAGATCAGCGGCCGTTCCGAGTCGGCCAGCATGGCCAGCAGCCGCTCGACTTCGTCGTCGCCGAGCGTGCAGTCGTAGAGTGCGTCCATGCGTTGCTGGTAGCCGCGAATCGGCAACCCGCCGCTGCCCTGGAACACGCCCTGCCAGTTCTGGACGTCTTTCGGCACGTCGATCACGACGGGCCCCGGACGCCCGGAGCGAGCGATCTCGAACGCCGTGCGCACCGTCGCTTCGAGCCGTGCCGGATCCGTGACCAGGAAACAATGCTTGGCGACGGCACCCATGAGGTTCGCGACCGGCGCCTCCTGGAACGCGTCCGAGCCGATCGCCGCGGTGCCGACCTGGCCGCAGATGACGACGATCGGCACCGAGTCGGCGGCCGAGTCGCGGACCGGCGTGACCGTGTTCGTTGCGCCCGGTCCCGAGGTGACGACACAGACGCCGACCTTGCCGCTCGCGCGCGCATAGCCTGCCGCCATGAAGGCCGCGCCCTGCTCGTTCGCGGGCACGATCAAGGGCATCGGACTGCCGCCGCCCGCGACACGGGACTGGTCGTCGTTGTAGCGGAAGATCGCATCGTACGTGGGCAGGATCGCGCCGCCGCTGTAGCCGAAAATCGTGTCCACGCCCTCGTCTGCCAATACCTGGACGATGATCTCCGCGCCGGTCATGGCCTGGCCGGCGCGAGGATGCGCGGCGGCGACTGTCGTCGGGAGGCTGGCGTGGCTGGTGTTCACGGCGGGACCCATCGGGCGGCGGGAAAGTCGTGTTGCGATGCAGCGGAGCCTAGCAGTCGCCCTGCGACCCGTCCATCTAGGCGGCCCCGGCGCGATCCCCTATTCTGGGCCAGGGGCGCGACGCCTTGCGGGCGTTACGAATCCTATTCGAATCAATTATTTAGGCAATCCCTTGCCGCGACCTGCCGGAGCCTGCCGTGTCATCCATGCGCCACATCATCGCGATCACCCTCCAGAACGAATCGGGCGCACTGACCCGGGTCGCCGGCCTCTTCTCCACGCGTGGCTATAACATCGAGTCGCTGAACGTCGCGCCGACCGACGATCCGACCGTCTCGCGCCTGACGCTCGTGACGACCGGCAACGAAGCCGTGATCCACCAGATCACGCAGCAGTCGCTGAAACTCGTGGACGTCGTGGACGTCGAGGACGTAACTCGCGAGGAGCACTTCGAGCGCGAACTGCTGCTCATCAAGGTGAAGGCGAAGGCGGCGCAGGTGGGGTCGCTCTGGGCGGCGACCCAACGTGCCGGCGGCCGTGTCCTCTGGGATGCGGCCGACAGTTTCACGATCGAGCTCACGAGCAGCGAAGCCGATATTCACCGCTTCATCGCCGAGGTCGCCAACTTCGGCGAGGTGCTCGAAGTGGTGCGCAGCGGCGCGCTCGCGATCCAGAAGGGCCGCGAGATCCTCGAGTCGTGAACCCGGCGCGCTAACCGAGCGTCTCGAGCGCCGCGCGGACTTCCGCCGGCACCGGCACCGGCCGGCGGGTGGCGTTGTCCACGTAGACGTGCACGAAGCGGCCGATCGCCGCCGGCTCGAGGTCGTCATTGCAGAAGAGGCCGATGCGGTAGATCACGCTCGACGAACCGAGCTTCTCGAGCGCGAGTCCCGCGTGCACGGTGTCCGGAAAGGTGAGCTCCTTCAGGAACCGGCAACTCGTCTCGGCGACGATGCCGATCGCAGGGAGCCGGCGCACGTCGCAACCGCTCGCCTCGATCAGGAAGCCGTTCACGGCGGTGTCGAAATACGAGTAATAGACGACGTTGTTGACGTGCCCGTACTGGTCGTTGTCCATCCAGCGCGTCGTGATGGCGCGCAGCGCGCGAAACTCGCCGCGCCGCGTCGGCAGGTCGTTCTGTGACGTCATGACTACCCTGGTTCCCCGGCCGCCGCCGGCTGCAAGGCCGCGACATTATCCGCAGTAGAGCCCGAACGCACGCATCGGCTAACCTCGGCCCATGAAGATCAAGGCTGCCGTCCTGCGCCAGCTGGCGCTGCCGGGCCCGTATGCGGAGTCGCGTCCGCTCACGGTCGAGGAAGTCGACCTGGCGCCGCCGGGCCCCGGCGAGGTGCTCGTACGGGTGCGCGCCGCCGGGCTGTGCCACTCGGACCTCTCCGTGATCGACGGCAATCGCCCACGGCCGCTGCCGATGGTGCTCGGCCACGAGATGGCGGGTGTCGTCGAGGAGCTGGGCACAGGCGTCCACGACCTGCGGCCCGGAGATCACGTCGTGGCGTCTTTCGTGCCGAGTTGCGGGCACTGCGGGCCCTGCGCGACCGGGCGCCCCGCGCTCTGCGAGCCGGGCCTCGCGGCGAACACGGCCGGCACGCTGCTCGCGGGCGAACGGCGCCTCGCGCAGCGTGGCACGCCCGTACACCACCACCTCGGCGTGTCGGGCTTCGCGGAGTTCGCGACGCTGTCGCGCCGGTCGCTCGTGCGCGTCGATCCCGAACTGCCGTTCGCCGAAGCCGCGCTCTTCGGCTGCGCGGTGATCACCGGCGTCGGCGCGGTCGTGAACACGGCCGCCATGCCGCGCGGCGCATCGTTCGCGGTGATCGGCCTCGGCGGCGTGGGCCTCGCCGCGCTGCTCGCCGCGCGCATGCTGGATGCCGACCCCGTCATCGCGATCGACCTGAACGAAGCCAAGCTCGCGACGGCGCGGGCCCTGGGCGCCACCGCGACCTTCAATGCGGCGGACCCGCAGTGCGCCGAGCGCGTGCGCGAAGCGAGCGGCGGCGGCGTCGCCTGCGCGTTCGAGATGGCGGGTTCGGCGCGCGCGCTCGAGCTCGCCTACCGCATCACCCGGCGCGGCGGCACGACGGTGTCCGCGGGCTTGCCGCACCCGCAGCAGCAGTTCTCGCTGCAGCACGTGAGCCTGGTCGCGGAGGAGCGCACGCTGAAGGGCAGTTATCTCGGCAGCTGCGTGCCGGAGCGCGACATCCCGCGTTACATCGAGTGGTATCGCGCGGGGCGGCTGCCGGTGGACCGCCTGCTGAGCGAGCGCATCGTGCTCGGCGACATCAACGCGGCATTCGACCGGCTGGCGGCCGGCGCGTCGATCCGCCAGGTGATCGAGATCGGCGCTTGACGGCGGCTTGCCGTGATTTCGCCGCGGCCGCCGGTCTAGAAACGGCCCTTGGTCTCGACGACGAACTGCACGTCCGTCGATGCCGGCGCCGCCGTCCAGCGGGAACGCGAGGTCGATGTGAACCACGTTGCCGAACGCGGAGCGGCTCGACCCGAGCCGTAGCCCCAGGCCCACGTCGGTGAGCAGCCCGGCGCTCGTGGCGCCGGTGACGTCGGTGCCCCAGGTACGGCCCATGTCGTAGAAAACGGCACCGGCTACGTGAAACAGCCGCCACGGATACCAGTCCGTGTAGTAGCGCTCCTCGAGCGTGAGCAGCGCGAGCGAGGTGCCCGCCTGGTAACGCAGCGGATAGCCGCGCAGGCCGGTGTCGCCGCCGAGCAGCAGCTGCTGGTCGAGATCGAGTTGCTCGCTGACCGAGCCGTTCACCGTCGCGAAGAATTTCGTCTTCTCGGAGGTACGCTGGTAGTAGCGCGCCTCGGCGCTCAGCACGGCGTTGCGCAGGCCTTCGCTCTCGACGCGACCGGACGCGTTGGCCGTGACGAACAGCGAGCGGCCGGGCCCGAGGTCCCATCCGTCCTGTGCGTAACCGCCGAAGATGAGCGCGTCGCGGTCGGAGCCGAGCGCGTCGGCCGCGAATCCCAGGCGCGCGCCCGCGCGAAAGCCGAGCAGCACGTCCTCCGTGCGCTGGATCTGGTCCTGGTTGATGCGCTCCTCGAACCGGTCTTCGATCACGTCAACGCCGATCCACGGGTACGCCAGCGTGCGCGGCTCGGGCAGCGGTCCCGCGAGTGGCTCGTCGGGAACGGATTCGAACCGGTGCCGCTCGTAAGTTGCACCCGCCCGCCAGCGCGTGACCCAGCCGTCGGCCCAGCCCGGCGACCAGCCCCGGTAGAGCTCGTAGTACTGCTCGTCCTGCTCGAACTCGCCGACGCGCTCGCCCTCCGCGTAGCGCGGCTCGATGTGAATGCTGTCGAAGAGAAGCGTGCCCGTCGCGCGACGCGTGTCGAGCGCATAGAACGGACGCTCGAGGCGGAAGGCCTTCGTATCGCCATCGTCCGCGTTGCGGTACGTGAGCCCGAGCCTGGTCCACGTGGAGTGGAAGTGCGGATCGCTGAAGTTGAACGTCAGCGATTCGCGGTCGACATCGTTCTGCCAGCCGAACGAGAGCTCCTGGCCGTTGCCGAGCAGGTTCTTCTCTTCCAGTTCGATGCCGGTCGAGTTCTCGCCGCCCTGCCGGCTGAAGTTGATGCCCGGGTTCAGCGTCCAGGTGTCGCGCGTGCGAACCTCGAGATCCACGGTGTGCCCGTCCCAGGCAACGGGACGGATCATCGCGTCGTACAGGTAGTCGTTGGCGCGCAGGATGCGCTCCGTCTCCTGCACGATGCGGTGCACGTACGGCTGGCCGGGCGCGAACAGGAGCTGGTCGCGGATCCTCTGCCGGCGCGTGTTGATGTGCAGCTTGTTCGCCGTGCGATATACCCAGCTGCTTTCGCCGGGCACGCTCGTGTCGAAGACGTCGCCCGCGACGACCTGCACCTTGCCGATCACGGCGCCCGCGGCTTCCAGCTCGCCGCCGCTCGGCATGCCCGCAGGCCACGCCGGGCGCGGGTCGACCTTGCGGATGTCTTCGGCGACGGACACCGGCGCCACCAGCGCAGTGAGCGCCATCAGCAGCACCCCGCGTGCCCGCCACTGCCGAGGCGCTCGTCGCGTCATCAGGGCAGCAGCACCGTGGACCCCAGCGTGCGCCTGGCCTCGAGGTCGCGATGGGCAAGCGCGACGTCCCGCAGCGCGTAGGTCTGGCCGATCTCGATGCGCACCACGCCGCGCCCAATTACGTCGAACAGGTCCCGCGCCGCGCGCAGCAGGTCGGCGCGACGTGCCACGTAGTTGAACAGGACCGGCCGGGTCAGGTAGAGCGAGCCGCGACGCGCAAGCTCGAGCGGTGCGACCGGCGGCACGGGTCCGGACGCGTTGCCGTAGGTGACCATGAGCCCGAGCGGCGCGAGTGAATCGAGGGAGGCAAAGAACGTAGCCTGGCCGATCGAGTCGTAGACCACGTCCGCGCCACGGCCGCGCGTGAGCGCCCGGACACGCGCCGGCAGGTCGTCGCGGCCGGATACCACGACCTCGTGGCAGCCGTGCGCGCGTGCGAAATCCGCTTTCGCTTCGCTGCCGACCACGCCGATCACCGTGGCGCCGAGGTGGCGCGCCCACTGGGCGGCGATCGCGCCGACGCCGCCCGCAGCCGCGTGGATCACGGCGACCGTGCCCCGGCGCACGCGATACGTGCGCTTCAACAGCACCTCGGCCGTCATGCCCTTGAGGATCGCGGCTGCCGCGAGGCGGTCGCTCACCCCTTCGGGAACGGGCACGAGCCGGTCGGCGGCGACGATGCGCGCGTCGGCATACGCACCTGGCGCCGGTGTCGCGTAGGCCACGCGGTCGCCAGCCCGAACTACGCGAACGCCGCGGCCGACTGCCTCGACGACGCCCGCCGCCTCGTGCCCGAGGCCGGTCGGCAGCGGATTCGGGTACAGGCCCGTGCGTTCGTAGACGTCGATCAAGTTGAGCCCGACCGCGGTCTGCCGGACGAGCGCCTCGCCCGTTCCCAGTGCCGGCAACGCTACCGTCTCGTGACGCAGCACCTCGGGCCCACCGAACTGGTGGACGCGGATCACACTCGGCATGGCGATGCACACAATTGTGAAACGGGCGTTGATGATGACGACGAGCCTGCCATTACGGAAGGGACCGCCTCACAGGTTCTGCGTTCCGCTGCCCGGCCCTGCGCGCGGCCGCCACTGACGGGCGTCAGACGGGCAGGCCGTCGGCGGGCTGCCATGACCCGCCGCCGAGCGGCGCCGAGGCGATCACGAGGTCAGTGACCGGCTGGCCGTCAATCAAGTGCGACTGGAGTATGCGCTCAAGGTTTTCCGGCGTGCAGTCGCGGTACCAGACGCCGTCCGGATAGACGACCGCGATGGGCCCCCCGACGCAGATCCGCAGGCACACAGCCTTGGTCCGGAGCACGCCGCCGTCGACGTCGTGCAGCCCGAGTTCCTTGAGTCGCCGCTTCAGGTACGCCCAGCTTTCCTCGGAGCGCTCGACGGTGGCGCACTTGCCCCCCGCCACGCAGAGGAACATGTGCCGGCGTTGCCGTCCGAGATGCAGCTTGGCTCGGGCGCTCTCGAGCGCTTCCTGCAGTGAAAGGTCAGGCATGCACGTTTCCGGTTCCGACGATGGTCGGAACCAAGACTAGCGCGCCTGCACGCGCCGTGTCAGAGGGCCTGGTCGTCGGCCTCGCCAGTGCGGATGCGAATTGCGCGCTCGAGGTCGGATATGAAGATCTTGCCGTCGCCGACCTTGCCGGTGCGCGCGGACGTGACGATGGCCTCGACGACCTGGTCGACGAGCGATTCCTTCACGGCCACTTCGATGCGCGTCTTCGGCACGAAGTCCACGACGTACTCGGCGCCACGGTACAACTCCGTGTGCCCGCGCTGACGCCCGAAGCCCTTGACCTCCGTCACCGTCATGCCGGACACGCCGAGTTCAGACAGGGCGGCGCGCACGTCGTCCAGCTTGAAGGGTTTGATGATTGCGCTGATCAGCTTCATGGGCTCTGGCTCCTAGTTCTCGTGATCATTGTCAGGCGGCCGGCCGCGGCCCCACGGTAGTGGAAACCGAAACGACTGTCACCGCGCCGCCTGCCCCGCACATTGGGGGCTTCGGCTGCCTTATGCAGAAACCGTGCCGACCCCGCTCGCGAGCGGATACGCGCGAACGCGCTCCGGTACCGCACCAGCTTGGAGCGCCGCGCACCGGGCGCTGCTCAGGCGTGGTGCGGCCTCGTGTTCGCTTGCGCTGCTGCGCGCCGCATCGGCCTGGCCATCCCGACGACGACCGCCGCAAGCATAGCCATGCGCCGTGCTGCGCGCATCAGGTCGTGTGACACGGCCGTTTCGGGGTGCGCCCACTCCTCGAGCCGGCACCGGCCGGACGGGGCCGGCTGACACGTGGCCCGAGTGCCCGCCGCAGCTGTTCGCGACCGCCCAATGGTCGTCCGCCAGTTCGCCCCGCGCGCATCGCGGCGGGCGGCCGGTTGCCACGTGGTTGTTGCTTTGCGGCATGATAGGTGCTTCGCACAGCAGGGACGGACCGCATGTCAGCAGACGCGATCGTGATCGTGGGAGCGAGCCACGCATCGGTGCAGGCCATCGACACGTTGCGTCGCGAGGGCCACGAGGGCCCGATCGTGCTGGTCGGAGACGAGCCTTACCTGCCCTACAACCGTCCTCCTCTATCGAAGAAGTACCTTTCGGGCGAACTCGACCGCGAGCGGCTGCTGCTGCGCAGCGCGCAGTTCTATGAGCAGTCGCACACCGCGACGAAGCTCGGCTTGCGGGTCACGGCGATCGACCGCACGGACCAGCGCCTGCGGCTGAGCGACGGCGACGAACTGCGCTACGACAAGCTGCTGCTTTGCCTGGGGAGCCGGCCGCGGCTGCTCGAGGTGCCGGGTTACGACCTGGCCGGCATCCATTACCTGCGCACGATCGCGGACGTGGACGCAATTCGTGCCGATCTCGCGGGGGCGCGCAACCTCGTGGTGGTCGGCGCCGGCTACATCGGCCTCGAGGCCGCGGCGTCGGCGCGCCACCTCGGGCTCGACGTGACCGTGCTGGAGATGGCGGACCGGCCGATGAACCGCGTCGTGGCGCCCGAAGTGTCGATGTTCTACCAGCGCCGCCACGAACAGGAGGGCGTGCGCGTCCTCTGCAACACGTCCGTCACGTCCTTTGCAGGGAGCGAACATGTCCAGGCGGTCGTCTGCGACGACCGCGAGTTTCCGGCCGACATCGTCATCGTCGGCGTGGGCATCCTGCCGGAATCGACGCTCGCGGCGTCGGCCGGGCTGCGCTGCGAGAACGGCATCTGGGTGGACGAACAGTGCCAGACGTCCGATCCGAACGTCTACGCGGCCGGCGACTGCACCTTTCACCCCAGCGTCCGTTACGGCCGGCGCGTCCGGCTCGAGTCGGTCGACAACGCCGTCGAGCAGGCGCGCACCGCGGCCACCAACATCTGCGGCAAGCCGGCGCGGCACGCGCACGTGCCCTGGTTCTGGTCCGACCAGTACGACGTGAAGCTGCAGATCGCGGGTCTCACCCATGGTTACGACCAGACGGTCGTGCGCGGCGATCCGGAGTCCGGCCGCTTCGCGCTGTACTACCTCGCCCGGGGCGAGCTGCTGGCGGTCGATGCGATCAACAGCGCCAAGGACTTCATGACGGGCAAGAAGTGGATTGGCGAGCACAAGCATCCGGACCCGGTGCGGCTTGCGGATCCGGCCGTCGACCTGAAATCCATCTGACAAGCCGAGGCAAACATGGGCAAGAGCGTGATCAGCAACCCGGGCAGCACGTTCGAGACGGACGATGCGTCGCGCGCATGGCTTGCTGCGGTTGCAAAGTGGACGGGCGGCATGGCGCCGGAAGCGTTCACCGGCGCCTGGCTGAACGTGCTGTCGCGCCTGGCGCTTGCGCCGGGACGGCAGGCCGAACTCGCGCGCTCGTTCCTGCAGAAATCGGTCGGGCTCGCGCAGTTCGCCGCGGAATCCCTGCAGGGCGGCGAATCCAATGCGCCGCAGGCGGCGGGGACCCCCTATTCGCACCGGTTCGCCGATCCCGCATGGAGCCGGTTTCCGTTCAATGTCCTCGCGCAGTCGTTCCTGACCGTGGCCGAGCTCGCGCGTGAAACCGTCACTCGCGTGCCGGCGGCCGACCCTGCCGCGGCGAACATCGTCGGGTTTACCGTACGCGAAGGCCTCGAGTTCCTGGCGCCCGACAATTACCTGCCGACCAACCCGCAGCTGCTCGACCAGACGCGCCGCGAGCGCGGCCAGAACCTGCTGCGTGGCGCGAAGCACTTTGCCGAGGACGTGCGGCGCTCGCTGAAGGGACTGGGTCCCGTAGGCGTCGAGCACTACACGGTCGGCCGGGAGACCGCGACGAGCCGCGGCAAGGTGATCCTGCGCAATTCGCTGATGGAACTGATCCAGTACGCGCCGACCACCGACAAGGTGTTTGCCGAGCCGGTGCTGATCGTGCCGGCCTGGATCATGAAGTACTACATCCTCGACCTGTCGCCGAAGAACTCGCTGGTGAAATATCTCACCGACCTCGGCCACACCGTGTTCATGATCTCGTGGAAGAATCCGACCGCCGAGGATCGCGACGTCGCCATGGACGACTACCTGTCCCTCGGTGTGCTCGCGGCCCTCGACGCGGTCGGCAAGGTGGTGCCGAAGCACAAGGTGCACGGGATCGGCTACTGCATCGGCGGCACCTTGCTGGCGATCGCGGCCGCCGCACTCGCGCAGCAGGAGGACCACCGGCTCGCGAGCGTAACGATGTTCGCGGCGCAGACCGATTTCAGCGAGCCGGGCGAGCTCTCGATCTTCATCAGCCCGGCGCAGCTCGCGATGCTCGAAGCAGTGATGTGGAAAAACGGCGTGCTCGACAGCCGGCAGATGGGCGGCGCGTTCCAGGCACTGCGCACCTACGACCTGATCTGGGGCCCGTCGGTGCAGACGTACCTGAAGGGCGAGCGATCGGGCGTCAACGACCTGATGTCCTGGAACGCGGACGGCACGCGCATGGCTTATCGCATGCACACGGACTACCTGCACCAGCTCTACCTGAACAACGATCTCGCGGAAGGACGCTACGTCGCGCAGGGCATGACGCTCGATTTGGGCGACATCACCGTGCCGATGTTCGTCGTCGGCACCGAGACCGACCACGTGGCGCCGTGGCCGTCGGTCTACAAGATCGGCAAGCTCGTGCACTCGAAGGACTACACGTTCTGCCTCACGAGCGGCGGCCACAACGCCGGCATCATCAGCGGGCCGCAGCATCCGAAGCGCCGCCATCGCGTGCTCTCGACCCGGGCCGGTTCCCGGCTGCCCGCGCCCACGCAGTACCTCGAGAAAGTCGCCCCAACGCCAGGCTCGTGGTGGCCGACGTTCGCGGCCTGGCTCGCGGAGCGCTCGAGCGCGACGAAGGTCAAGCCGCCCGCGATGGGTGCGTCACGCAAGGGCCTCGCGCCGCTCGCCGATGCACCGGGGACGTACGTGCTCGCGCGATAGTCGCCAGCGACGCACGCGCCTTCGAGCGATCTGCGGACTCAGCGAGAATGCTTGCGGGCAGTACCGCTGCGGAGCGTCCAAGTTCGGCCGGCCAAGAGCGGACATGGCCGGTTGCGCTTGTGCGCGCTGAATAGTCATATAGTCGGTCCAGACAAATCGAAGTCATCAGCCGGTAGTTGGACTGGATCTCAGGGTTCGACAAAGGGGTGCTCATGCTGGCGAGCCCTAATCGGCGGCCGATCGATTCTCACGGCGTGCATGGACTCGCCTGTTGCGCAACTGCGGTTACGATCCTGTCGATACTCTCCGCCGGAGCAACGGCGGAGCCGCAGCGGAAAGCCGTCCAACAATCCGCCGCCGAGTCTGGCGATACTGAACTTGAGACAATTACCGTCGAAGCCCAAAGGCTACGGGAGCTTGAGCGCCAGATCAGCACGTTCGTCTCAGCGATCACGATCCACAACCGGAATGATTCGCTCGCGCGTTGGCAGGTGCCAATTTGCCCGTTGGTCGCGGGTTTGCCATTCAACAAGGGCACGTTTGTATTTCAACGTGTCTCGCAGGTCGCAAGTGAAACCGGCATCCCACTCGATTCGCAGGACTGCAAGCCCAACCTCTTGGTGGTGATAACGCGAGAGCCCGAGGTGTTGATACGGAAGTGGTGGCGCAAACAGCACCGGCTGTTCAATCAGGACCGGGGAGTCGCTGCGATAGAGCGCACGATTCGAACAGACGCACCTGTGCGCGTCTTCTACAACGCATGCTCGGTGCCCCCCGGCCTGACAACGACATTCGCGCCGAGGGTGCTGGCACAATGCGGCAGCGGGACACTGGGTTCCAAGCTTACGCGGGGCGCCGTCAGGGCGATCTACTCCGTCATCGTCGTTGTCGATGCGGAGCAGATCAAAGCCCTGGACCTCGAACCGCTGACAGACTATATCGCCTTAATCTCCCTTGCTCAGATCCGCAGAAACTCCGACTTGGGCGCTGCCCCTACGATCTTGCGTTTGTTTGACGATACCGGTGCAGCACGACTGCAAGGCTTGAGCCCATGGGATCAAGCATTCCTTAAGTCGCTCTACGGCACCGATTCAGGCAGCGTCATGCAGCAGTCCCAGATGAAGCGCGCGATGGCGCGCGACCTCGCGCGGTAGCCGGCAGGTCCTGCTAACGAATGACCGCTCTGAGTCTATTCTGTTGAAAAACTCCTGAACGCGCAGCCGCATTTTCGGTCTCAAGGTAAGCCCGTTACGGAGATCGCAGCGGCATGATGGGACAACACGGCGGCAACCAAGACCGACTGTTTTACTCCTTCAACTTCGACGCGCACGTCCCTGCGGATCATCTGCTCCGCGGCATCGATCGATTCCTCGATCTCGCCGAGCTTCGTCGACACCTCGCGCCGTACTACAGCCACACGGGTCGGCCGTCGATCGACCCGGAGCTGATGGTGCGGATGCTGCTCGTCGGCTACTGCTTCGGCATCCGCTCGGAACGACGGCTGTGCGAGGAAGTGCACCTCAACCTGGCCTACCGCTGGTTCTGTCGCCTGGGGCTCGAGGACGCGGTGCCGGATCACTCGAGCTTCTCGAAGAACCGGCACGGACGATTCCGCGACAGTGATGCGTTCCGCCAGCTGTTTGAGACCGTTGTCGAGCGCTGCATCAAGGAAGGCCTGGTCGGTGGTGGCGGGCCAATGAATACCGCTGTCCGCACGGTCAACCACTACGCAGCGAATGGCGTGCGTTCAGCAAGCCACGCCACCACGTCACGCTCGCCGACACGATCATCTATCGAGCGTCCCAACAGGCCTGCGGCGCGTGTCCGCTGAAGGCTCGCTGCTGCCCGAACACCCCGGCGCGACACATTGCGCGGAGCCTGTACGAGACATCACGCGTGGCGGCGCGCAGAGTCGCGGAGACCGCCGCTTACAGGCAGTCGCGCAAAGACCGCAAGAAGGTCGAGGTGTTATTCGCGCATCTCAAGCGCATCCTGAAGCTTGACCGGCTGCGACTGCGAGGTCGGCGAGGCGCCCGCGATGAGTTCCTGTTGGCCGCGACGGCGCAGAACTTACGACGAATGGCGAAGCGCTGGCAGCAGATGACGATGATGAAGCCGATCGAAGCAACATGACGAGAAGCGCCGGCGCATCCGCACCCGCTCAGTGGACGAATCGGCTACCTGAATCGCAATGAAGGGCGCGCGCTCGGGAAATTTGGTGCCGAGTTTTTCAACGGAATAGGTCGGAAGCGACCGTTAGCGTAGGGAAATCGTAGAAGCTGCGTCCACGACTTCCAGTACATTCTCGTCAGCCCGGGCCTGGCGTCCTGCCGCTGTCGCCCGTTTAGCCAAAACGTCAGGCGACTCCCGCATGGCACTTTGACGTTCTAACGTCATAGCGCCATAATCCCCCCATGAGCACTCCCAAGCGCGCAACCGTCTACTTCGACCCTGAGGTCCACAAAGCTTTGCGGTTGCGCGCCGCGGTAAGCGATCAATCGATTTCGGAAATCGTGAATGAGGCCGTCCGGGCGTCCCTTGCGGAAGATGCCATGGACTTGGCTGCTTTCGACAAGCGCAAGCGTGAGCGCAGCGTGTCGTTCGATAGCTTCGTGCAGGGCATGAAGCAACGTGGCCTCCTATAGCCTCTTTATCAAGCCTTCTGCCGGGAAGGAGTTGGAGGCGGTTGGGTCAAAGCCGGACCGCCTCCGAATCATCGGAAAAGTTCGCAGTCTCTCGGACGACCCTCGTCCGCACGGACCGTCGGAGAAGTTGGCCGGCTACGACGATCGGTACCGTATTCGACAGGGCAATTATCGGATCGTCTACGCAATCGACGACAAGGCCGGTCGCGTCACTATCTACAAGATAGGACATCGCAAGGACATCTATCGGTGAGCAGCTTAACCATGCGCCGCAGCGGACCGCTGAAGTGTCAAAGCGACCGCGCGGCAGTTGGCGGCGGCTGGGCGGCCGCGGAGACACTGCGTGGTGAACGATTCTCGAGATAATCGCAGTCTCGGAACCTCCGTGCCGGACGTCGCAAACCCTGGGCTCGTCCGTCCGCCTTTGGTCTACGTGGGCTCGATCGCACTCGGCCTTGTCCTTCATCGCCTTGGGCCGGCACGGCTCGTCCCCTCTTCGGTCAGCGCGCCAGTGGGCGCCATGATCACGGTCCTGGCCATCGCCCTATTCGTCTCCGCAGTCCGCACGTTGCGGGCAGCTGGCACGCCCATCCCAGGCAACCGCCCCACCACAACGATCGTCCGAACAGGGCCCTACTGCTTCAGCCGGAACCCCATCTATCTCGCCTTCTCGCTTCTTCAGCTCGGTCTCTCTGTCTGGGTCAACAGTCTCGCCTTGCTGATTACGCTCGTTCCAGCCGTTGCGCTCATGTGGCTCGTGGTCATTCCCAGGGAAGAGCGTTACCTCGAAGTGCGATTTCCCTCGGAGTACCTGCCATACAAGGCTTCGGTCCGGCGGTGGCTCTAGCCGAGCGGCCGCCAACCAAGCGGGCTGTCGCCTCAACGTCGGATTCCCCACCGCTCGCCAGAGTTCGGTACTTCCGGGCTGGCACTGTCGAATCACCCGGCATCCAACGTGCGACCGTCAAATCGACAGCGTTAATCAGCTCCTACCTGCCGCGCCGGAGGCTTCACACCGCCTCGGTCGGAGGCGGGCGTTCAAGGGGGCGATAGTTAAGCGGGAATTGACGTTTCAGGTGAAACGTCCAGCTGGGTTCAACCCATCGCCATCTGAAGACGACGTGCGGAAGCCGCCCGGCGCGTTTCGCGCGCGGATGGCGGAGCCGGGCAGCATCGACGATTGATCAGTCAGTCGAGCCGCTTGTGGAAGCGCAGCGTCGCGATCGCGAGCGTCACTACGAGGAACACGCCGAGCTTGAGCGCAGGCCGCCCCATGTCGGCGAGCGGCGCGCCGCGCAGCAGGATCCCGCGGATCATCTCGACGAAGTGCGTGAGCGGCAGCACCTGCGCGATCCATTGCGCGAGCGGCGGCATGCCGTCGAACGGGAACACGAAACCCGACAGCAGGATCGACGGCAGCAGCGTCACGAAACTCAACTGGAACGCCTGGAACTGCGTGCGCGCGAACGTCGAGATCACGAGCCCGAGCGTCAGCGTCGCCGCGATGAAGAGTGCGGCCGCGAGATACAGGTCGAGCAG
Source organism: uncultured Gammaproteobacteria bacterium (assembly GCA_963786705.1). Taxonomy (GTDB): domain Bacteria; phylum Pseudomonadota; class Gammaproteobacteria; order Steroidobacterales; family Steroidobacteraceae; genus RPQJ01. The sequence continues at coordinate 248,578 of CAWBAG010000027.1, read as the reverse complement.
GCTGCCGTTGATCGGTACGTCGAAGATCGACGCCCCGACGGTCAGGATCAGCGTCGTCTGCACGAGGCCGATCAGCACGTAGGGCAGCAGCTTGCCGGCCATCAGTTCCCAGGAACGGATCGGCGTCGTGATCAGGAGCTCGAGGTTGCCGCGTTCGCGTTCGCGGACGATCGCCACCGCCGTGAAGATCACCATCGTCATGTTCAGGATCACGCCGATCAGCGCGGGCACGACCTGCACGGCCGTGCGCCGCTCGGGGTTGTACTCGGTGCGGATCTCGAACGCCGGGACGCCGGCCCGGCGCAACCCGGACCGCTCGGGCAGCGGAATCGTCGCGAGGCTGCGCGCCACGCCGTCGGCCATCGGTTCGGATCCATCGATGAGCAATTGCGCGACGGGCCGGTCTCCGCCGAGCCGTCGCCGTTCGAAATCCGGGGGGATGACGACGCCGACGCTGATCTCGCCGGAGTCGAGCCGGCGTCGCAGGTCCGCGACGCCCGGGCTCGGCGCCAGGAACATGCACGACGTCGCTCGCCTGCATGTCGCCGACCAGCGCGCGCGAGTGAGTAGTCCGCGCCTCGTCCACCACGGCGGCGCGCAGCTCGCGCACGTCGAAGTTGATGGCGTAGCCGAAGAGCAGGATCTGCAGCAACGGGATGCCGACGATCATGCCGAACGTCGGCCGATCGCGCGCGAGCTGGCGCACTTCCTTCAGCATGACGGCGAGCACGCGTTGCAACAGCGCGGACATCGGCGACTACGCCTCCTGCCCCGCGTGCTGCGCGCGGCGAAAGCCCGTCGCTGCCACGAACACGTCCTCGAGGCTCGCGGGCACCCGCGTCGCGCGCGCGACGACCCCGGCCGCCGCGAACTGCGCCGCGATGCGCGCCTCCGGCGCGGCCGCCGACGGGTCGAGCAGCACGTGCAGGCGCGTGCCGAGTTGCGCAATGCTGAATACGGCGGCGTCCGCCTGCAGCGCCTGTCGCGCGGCGACCGTGTCGTCCGCCTCGACCTCGATGACCGTCGCCGCGATGTCCGCCATGAGCCGCTGCGGCGCGCCCTGCGCGACCAGCCTGCCGTCGGCGAGGATCGCCAGTTCGTGGCAGCGCTCGGCCTCGTCCATGTAGTGCGTCGAGACGAGGATCGTCACGCCGCGCGCCACGAACGCGAACAGGCTTTCCCAGAAGTCGCGCCGGCTCTGGGGGTCCACGGCGCTGGTCGGCTCGTCCAGCAGCAGCAGTTCGGGCTCGTGCAGCGTCGCGGCTGCCAGCGCCAGCCTTTGCCGCTGGCCACCGCTCAACGTGCCGGCGCGCTGGTCGTGGAGCTGCTCGAGATCGAATTCGGTGCCGGCGTTGCCGATCCGCCGGGCGCGGGCCTCCCGGTCCAGGCCGAACACGCGGGCCATGAACTCGAGGTTCTCGCGCACCGTGAGATCGTCCCACAGCGAGAATTTCTGCGTCATGTAGCCGAGGCGCGCCCGCAGTCTTTCGGCATCGCGCGGCATTTCGTGGCCGAGCACCTGCACGGTGCCCGCGCTCGGCCGCAACAGGCCGCAGAGCATGCGAATCGTCGTGGACTTGCCCGACCCGTTCGGGCCCAGGAAGCCGTAGATCCGCGCACGCGGTATGTCGAGATCGACGCCGTCCACGGCGGTCAGCTTGCCGAACCGCCGCGTGAGGCCGCGTGCAACGATCGCGGTATCCGGACCCGGGGACACTGCCGTCTCGGTGCTCCGTCGTGCGGTGGTCATTAGCGTTTCCCGGACCTCACGATCCGGCCGGCAAGTGCACCTGCACCGGAACACCGGCTGGCAGGCGCGCCGCGGCCGCGTCGTCGAGCGTGATCTCGGCGAGATAGCTGAGGCGGGAACGATCCTTCTGGGTCAGCGCGAAATACGGGGTGAACGCGGCCTCCGACGAGACGTAACGCACCGTGCCGGCAAAACGCCGCGGCTCGCCGTCGACGGTTGCCTCGACGCGGGCACCGGCGACGAACCGTGACCGCAACGGCTCAGGCACGTAGACCCGCGCGTAAGGCGCCCCGTCTGCCAGCAGTATGACGAGCGGCCGGCCAGCCGCCGGGCGCTCGCCGAGTTCGTACGGCAGGGCCTCGACGATGCCCGGGCGCGGCGCATGAATCACGTAGCGCGCCGAGACCGTTTCGAGTTCGGCCAGGTTCGCCGCCGCGCGCTCCACGCCTGCCCGGGCTTCCGCCACCTGTTGCCGGCGGGTGCCTTGCAGCAGCAGGTCGAGCCGCGCCCGGCTTGCATCGCGTGAGGCGCGCGCAGAATCGCGCCGCAAGAGCGCCTGGTCGGCCTCGGACTGGCTCAACAGCCGCCGCTCCACGAGCGACTGCACGCGCTCCAGTTCGCGTTGTTCCGTGCGCAGGGCGCTCTCGGCGCCATCGAGTGCCGCGAGCGCCTCGTCTATCTCGCGGCGGCGCGGCCCTTCGACGAGATCCGCGAGCCTGCGCTCCGCTTCCGCGCGGGCGGCCCGCGCGGCGTCGAGCCGTGACTGCTGCGTGCCGGCCTCCTGCCGCAACAGTACGGCGCCGGCCGCGACGCGATCGCCTTCGCGCACGGCCACCTCGACGATGCGCTCGTTCGACTCGGCGATGAGTTCCAGGCGGTCGCGCTCGATCGTGCCGAGCACCTCGAGCGGCTCGTCGTTCATCGAACAGGCCGCCAGGACGACCGCTGCGGGCAGCACGAGCAACAGGCTTCTCACGATCCGATCTCCGGGCTTGGTGCCAGGCCTGCGCGGAACAGGCTGGTGGTGTGCCGCACGAGTCGCTCGAGGCCGGCGTCGCGCAGCGACAGGCCGAGCACGCGGCTGGCCACGGGCAGGGACACGAACGGGAAGATGCAGAGGCTCAACGCCGAGATCGCCGCGAGTTCCGGCTCGACGTCCGCGCGCACGGTGCCGCGCGCCTGTTCGCGTCGCAGGACCTCCACGACGAGCGGTGCGAGACGGCCGGCGAAGTGCTCGATGAACTGCTCGCGCAACTGGCCGCCCTCGTCGAGCACCTCGTGCACGATCAGGCCGGGCAGCCAGGGATTCGTGGCGAGCATCTGCATGTAGAGCCGCATGATCGACTCGATCCCGGCCGGCGTGGCGGCCGGGTCGGTCACGGAGCGCTGCAGTCCGGCGATGACCGGCCGCATGGCCTCGTCGATCATCGCCCGGTACAGGCCGAGCTTGTCGGTAAAGTAATACCGGATCATCGCGGGCGTGGTGCCGGCCGCCGCCGCGATGCGCCGCGTGCCGACTTCGGCAAAGCCGTGCTGCAGGAACAACGCCCGCGCGTGCTCGAGCAGTGCGTCGCGCACCGCGGCGTCGCCGCCGGCCGGCCGGCCCGGGCGGCGGGTCCGGGCTGCACGTGCGGGGCGACGGCGTGGCGCGGGCATGCGGCAATATTATCCACTCGGATAATTTAATGCCAGCGGCCGGCTGCGCTGGCCCGTACGACGGCGCTGGTCCGGAATCGTGGGGTCCCGGGCTGCGTCAGCCCAGCAAGTCGGCGACGCTTACCGTACCGATCTCGTCGAGGGGGCGCGGCGCGCCCACGGCGAAGCCCTGCGCGTAGTCGACGCCGATCTCGCGCAGCTTCTCGAGTACGCCCTCGCTCTCGACCGATTCGGCGATGACCTGCTTGCCCATGACATGCCCGATGTCCTTGATCGATCGCACCATCGCGTAATCCACGCGGTCCTGCGAGATGTTGCCGACGAACATGCCGTCGATCTTCAGGTAGTCGGCGCCGAGCGCCTTGAGATAGGCGAACGACGAGACGCCGCTGCCGAAATCGTCGAGGCCGAACCCGCAGCCGATGCGGCGCAGAGCGGTGATCAGCTGGTTCGCCTTGCCGAGGTTCGCGATAGCGATGCTCTCACTCGTCTCGAACCCCACCCGCCGCGGATCGACGCCGCTCGAGGCGAGGCTCTGGCGAATGAATTCGCCCGTCTCGGGGTCGGTCACGCTGTCGCGCGACAGGTTGATGAAAAAGCGCGACACCCGCTTCACGGCATCCGGGTGGTTCCGGATCCAGTTGAGGCCCGCCGCGATGACCCAGCGGTCGTAGCGCACGGACAGGTTGTAGCGCTCGACGGACGGCAGGAACGCGCCCGGCGGCACGACGCGGCCCGATTCGTCACGCATGCGCACCAGCAGCTCGTAGTGCGGCAGGCGCTCGCTGCCGTCGGCCGCCGGGGCCAGCGGCTGGATCACCTGGGCCTCGAGGAACAGGCGGTTCTCGACCAGCGCGCGCTTGGCGCGCGCGACCCAGTCCAGCTCGCCGTTGTGGCGCTGCGTGACCTGCGCGTCCTCCACGTAGACGTGCGCGCGGTTGCGCCCGGCGTCCTTCGCCGCGTAGCACGCCGAATCGGCGGCGTTCAGCACGTGCGCGATGCGCTTGAAGTGGCTGTCGATCGAGACCACGCCGACGCTCACGCCCAGCGTGAACTTGCTGGTGCCCCAGATGAACTCGAACTCGTCGACGGCCTTCAACAGGTTGCTGGCCACCAGCTGCGCGTCGTCGGGGCCGCAGTTGTGCAACAGCATCGCGAACTCGTCGCCGCCGAGTCGCGCCACGACGTCCGCCGCACGCACGCGCTGCTGCAGCACCTCGCCGAGCTGGCGCAGCAGCTCGTCTCCCGCGACGTGGCCGCAGGTGTCGTTCACGGTCTTGAAGCGGTCGAGGTCGAGGTACAGCACGGCGTGCGTCACGCCCGTCGCCTGCGTGATCTCGAGCGCGTGCTGCAGCTTGAGCTCGAACTCGCGGCGATTGGCCAGCCCCGTGAGCGGGTCGTGGCTCGCGTCGTAGGAGAGCTGCTGCGACAGCTCGTGCGCCGCCGTGATGTCGGTCAGCGTGCCCTCGTAGAAGATCACGCGGCCCTCGGCGTCGCGCACGGCGCGTGAATTCTCCAGCACGACGATTTTCGAGCCGTCCTTGCGCTTCAGCACCAGCTCGGCGTTGCGCACCTCGCCGCCCTCGAGCATCGCCTTGACCCAGTTGCCGCGGTGCTCCGGATCCATGTAGACGTCGCGCGCGACGTCGAGCTCGAGCAGCTCGTCCTCGGACGCGTAACCGAGCATGCGCACGAGCGCAGGGTTGGCCGCCATGAACTTGCCGTCCGACGTCGTCTGGAACACTCCGGCCGTCACGTTCTGGAAGAGCTCGCGATAGCGTTGCTCGGAGGCCTTCAGTGCCAGCAGCGTGTGGGTTCGCTCGGTCGCGTAGCGCAGCACCTTCTCGATCATCAGCGGCGTCAGCGCATCTCGCAGGATGTAGTCGAGCGCGCCGCGGGTCACCGCGTCGCGGCCGATGTCTTCCTCGTCGGGTTGCATGAGCACGACGATGGGCACCTGCGTGGCCTTCGGCTGTGTCCGCAGGAACGTCGTCAGGCCCGAGCTGTCGGGCAGGTTGAGGTCGAGCAGCACCGCATCCACCCGGCCGAGCTTCATCCGGGCCAGGCCGTCCGTGAGCGTCGAGGCCACCTCCAGCCGGTAGGGCTGGCCCCGGATCGACTGCAGGGCGTCGGCCACGCGGGCCTTGTCCGCAGGCTGTGCGCTGATGAGCAGGACGGTTGCGGCAGACATGTGCGCCGGAGTATACGGCCGCCCCGGCGCCGAAAAATGTGATGCCGCGCGTCTCCCTGGCCCCCGGTCACGTGTACGGGTGTCTCAGAACGGCAGGTCTTCCCGGAAATCAGCCGGCTTCACAACCAGCACGTCGCAGGGAATTCGGTCGAGCACCCGTTCCGCCGTGCTGCCGATGAACGCTTCCTGCAGGCGGCTGCGCGACACGGCGCCCATCACGAGGACGTCGGTCGCCCGGTCCCGCGTGAAGTTCGGGAGGGCCTCGGTCGCGGCGCCCTGCACGATCTGCACCGAGTCCGGCGCGAGCCCGTGCTTTGCCGCGAGCTCACGGGCGGCCTCGGTCACCCGGCCGCGCTCCGCCTCGACCAGTTCGATGGCGGCCACGTCCGCAGCGACAGGCATGCCGGCCATGCCGAACGTCGCTGCCAGCAACGCCGTCGGGAAATAGGCGTGAACGGCCTCCGCGTCGCCGTCGAGGCGAGCGGCCAGCCACACCGCCATGTCCAGGATGTCGTGATCGAGCGCCGCTGTCCGGTCGCCCGCGTGCCCTGGGTCGAGCGCCGCCAGGAGCCGCGGCCGGCCCGGCCAGGGCTTCGGCTTCGTCAGCAGCAACGGCACCGGGCAACTGCGGATGAGCTGCCAGTCCGTGTTGGACACGAGCGTGCGGCGCACCAGGGAGTGGTAGTGGGTGTCCTTCACGACCAGGTCCGGCTTCACGGCCTCGATCCGCCGCAGTATCCCGCGGTACAGGGGGTTGTCCCAATGCACGTGCGTCTCGACCTCCAGGCCACCCGCACGCAGTTCGTCGGCGAGGGACTCGAGCAGTTCACCGCGCTCCACGAGGAACTCGTCGCGCAACCGGCGCAGCGCGTCGGTGTCGAAGAACGGCCGCCCCGTGAGCGACGGGTCGAAGTCGCAGACGAAGAGCTCGAGTTTGGCGCCGCACGCACGCGCGACGCGGGCTGCCTTCGTGGCGCCGGGCTGTTGATCGGCCGTGGGATCGACTACGGCCAGGATGCGATCGATGCGCTGCATGCTCGAGCCTTTCGCGGCGCCTGGATTCGCCGCGCGTCACCCGAATGTGCGGGTGCGCGCGGCGCATCGCAATGCGTGCAAGTTTCTTGTTGCGGAAAATACGTAGTTACGCGAGGCGCAGTCCCTACTGTGCCCGATCAGGTGCGATCCTTAGGATTCGTGCGTCGCGTGCAGCGGCACCCGGCGCACTGCTTTTTCACTCCTGTTCGAGGCGACCGATGAATACGACGGCCACTCACTACAACGACAAGGTGGTCCGGCAGTTTGCAATCATGACCGTGGTCTGGGGAATCGTCGGCATGCTCGTCGGCGTCCTGATCGCGGCACAGCTGCTCTGGCCCGACCTGCTGCCCCCGGTGTCCTTCCTGTCCTACGGCCGGCTGCGGCCCCTGCACACGAACGCCGTGATCTTCGCGTTCGGCGGCTCGGCGCTGTTCGCGACCTCCTACTACATCGTGCAGCGCACGTGCCACGTGCGGCTCTTCGGGGACAAGCTCGCGGCCTTCACGTTCTGGGGCTGGCAGCTCGTGATCCTGCTCGCCGCGGTCACGTTGCCGCTCGGCATCACGACGTCGAAGGAATACGCGGAACTCGAATGGCCGATCGACATCCTGATCGCCGTCGTGTGGGTCGCCTATGCAGTCGTGTTCTTCGGCACGCTGGCGCTGCGCAGGGTGAAGCACATCTACGTGGCCAACTGGTTCTTCGCCGCGTACATCATCACGATCGCCGTGCTGCACATCACCAACAGCCTGGCGGTCCCGGTGACGCTCACCAAGTCGTACAGCGTGTACGGCGGCGTCGTGGACGCGATGGTGCAGTGGTGGTACGGGCACAACGCGGTCGGATTCTTCCTGACCGCGGCCTTCCTCGGCATGATGTACTACTTCGTGCCGAAGCAGGCGGGACGCCCGGTCTACTCCTACCGGCTGTCGGTCGTGCACTTCTGGGCCCTGATTTCCACGTACATGTGGGCCGGCCCCCACCACCTGCACTACACGACGCTGCCCGACTGGGCGCAGTCGCTCGGCATGGTCTTCTCGCTGATCCTGCTCGCGCCGTCGTGGGGCGGCATGATCAACGGGATCATGACGCTCTCCGGCGCGTGGCATAAGCTGCGCACCGACCCGATCCTGAAGTTCATGATCGTGTCGCTCTCGTTCTACGGCATGTCGACCTTCGAAGGCCCGATGATGTCGATAAAGACCGTGAACGCGCTTTCGCACTACACCGACTGGACGATCGGCCACGTGCACTCCGGCGCCCTCGGCTGGGTCGCGATGATCTCGATCGGGACGATGTACGCACTGATACCGAAGCTGTTCGGCCGCGAGCAGATGCACAGCGTGAAGGCGATCGACGTCCACTTCTGGATCACGACCGTCGGCGTGGTGCTCTACATCACCTCGATGTGGATCGCCGGCGTCATGCAGGGCCTGATGTGGCGTGCGACGAACGCCGACGGCACGCTGACCTACGCGTTCATGGAATCGATCAAGTCGACGTACCCGTACTACGCAGTACGCCTCGCGGGCGGCACGCTCGTCCTCGCGGGCATGTTCATCATGGCCTGGAACGTCTGGAAGACCATCGCGGCGCGCACCGGCACCGCGGACGTCCCGGTCGCGCAGCCCGCCTGAAAGGATGAATACGCATGAACCATGAAGCTGTAGAAAAAAAGGTGGGCCTGCTCGGCGTGCTGATCGCGCTCGTGATCAGCGTGGGCGGCCTGGTCGAGATCGTCCCGCTGTACTTCCAGCAGACGGTGACGGCACCGGCACCCGGCATCGTGCCCTACGACGCCGTGCGGCTCGCGGGCCGCGACGTCTACATCCGCGAAGGCTGCTACGTCTGCCACTCGCAGATGATCCGGCCGTTCCGCTCGGAAACGGAGCGCTACGGGCCGTACTCGCTGCCCGGCGAGTCCGTGTACGACCACCCGTTCCAGTTCGGCTCGAAGCGCACGGGCCCCGACCTCGCGCGCGTCGGCGGCCGTTACTCGGACGACTGGCACCGCGTGCACCTGCTCAACCCGCGCGACGTCGTGCCCGAGTCCAACATGCCGCGCTTCCCGTGGCTCGCCGACGGCCAGCTCGACGGCGCGGAGGTCGTAAAGAAGATGGCAGCCCTGCGCAGGATCGGCGTGCCGTACACGGACGCAGACATCGCGGGTGCCGCGGCGGCAGTGGCTGGCAAGTCCGAGCTCGACGCGCTCGTGACCTACCTGCAGGGCCTCGGCACGAACATCAAGGCGGGAAGCTGAGGTCATGGACATCGGCACGGTGCGCGGACTGGTCACGCTGGCCTTGCTCGTGGCGTTCGTCGCGCTGGTGTTCTGGGCCTGGAGCAAGCGCCGCAAGGCGGACTTCGACAAGCTGGCGAACATGCCGCTCGAGGACGATCCGCCCGTAAAGGATCAAGGGAGCAAGACCCCATGACTAGTGGTTGGAGCCTTTTCGTCGTCATCGTGACGATCGCCAATATCGCGGCCTGCCTGTGGCTGCTCCGATGGACGTCCAAGCCGAAGGCGGCGGGTGAGAAGATCGGCGGCGGCGCCGACACCGGGCACGTCTGGGACACGGACCTGCGCGAGTACAACAACCCGCTGCCGAAGTGGTGGCTGTGGGTGTTCTACATCAGCGTGGCCTTCGGCCTCCTCTATCTCGTGTTCTACCCGGGCCTCGGCAACTTTGCGGGCACCCTGGGCTGGTCGCAGGCCTCGCAGTACGAGCAGGAGAAGGCCGTGGTGGAAGCCAGGGCCGCGGTGTTGCTCGCGCCTCTCGCCGCGCTCCCCGTCGCCGACCTCGTCAACAATGCGCAGGCCATGTCCACGGCGCACAACCTGTTCCAGCAGAATTGCGCGCAGTGCCACGGCTCCGATGGCGGCGGCGCCAAGGGTTTCCCGAACCTGGCCGACGCGAGCTGGCAATGGGGCGGCGATGCCGATGCCGTCGTGGCCACGATCGCCGGCGGCCGCGTCGCGGCCATGCCGCCGTGGGGCCCGGTGCTCGGCGCGCAGGGGGTTGACGAATCGGTCGCCTACGTGCAGAAGCTGAGTGGCCAGCAGGTTGATACGGCGCTCGCGGCGGCCGGCCAGGCGCGTTTCGAGACGCTCTGCGCGGCCTGCCACGGCATCGACGGCAAGGGCAACCCGTTGCTCGGCGCGCCGGATCTCACCGATTCGACGTGGCTCTACGGCGGCGATGCCGCGACGCTCAAGGAATCGATTGCCGCGGGCCGCAACGGCCAGATGCCTGCCTGGGGCGACAAGCTCGGCGAGCAGCGCGTAAAGCTGCTGGCCGCGTACACCACGAGACTCAGCATGAGCGGTGCGGGTGAAGACTGACGAATACCAGGGTCGCCTGCGGTGGCCACGCCTCGGACAGGACGTGGCCATCGTGACCTGGCCATCATTCCTGGTCGCGAGCGTCGCGACCATGGTCTGCTTCGCGTTCATCGATCCCCTGCTCGTCGGCAACGACGACTACCCGCCGCCGGCATTTTCGACACGCATGACGGGTTACGCGATCGGGTTCTTCTTTTTCTGGCTCGTCGCGGCTCTCTCGAGCCTGATGACCCTTTATCTCGTCCGGACAGCGCACCCTGAACCCTCGGACACGGCAGCAGCCAGGAGCGACGGGACGCGGGGCGTCCCATGACCGTACCCGAAGCGCAACTGGATGGCGGGCTGTACGCCGCCCGCCAGAAGATCTATCCACGCGAGGTCGCGGGCCGCTTCCAGCGCCTGCGCGTCTACTCGGTCTGGGCCCTGCTCGGGCTTTATTACCTGCTGCCGTGGGTGCCCTGGCACGGGCGCCAGGCGGTGCTCTTCGACCTGCCCGCGCGCAAGTTCCACATTTTTTCGCTGACGCTCTGGCCCCAGGATTTCTACTTCCTGACGTGGCTGCTGATCATCGCGGCGCTCGCACTGTTCTTCGTCACGGCACTCGCCGGCCGTGTGTTCTGCGGCTATGCCTGCCCGCAGACCGTGTGGACCGAGACTTTCCTCTGGATCGAACGCTGGGTCGAGGGCAGCCGTTCGCAGCAGATGAAGCTCGCGCAGGCGCCGTGGACCGCGTCGAAGCTGCTGCGCAAGGGCACCAAGCAGTTCCTCTGGATCGCGTTCGCGCTCTGGACCGGCTACACGTTCGTGGGGTATTTCACGCCGATCACCGAGCTGGCCGGCAAGATCACGCACTTCTCGACGGGTCCCTGGGAGACGTTCTGGGTCCTGTTCTACGGCGGCGCGACCTATGTCAACGCCGGCTTCATGCGCGAGCAGGTCTGCAAGTACATGTGTCCGTACGCGCGTTTCCAGAGCGCGATGTTCGACAAGGACACGCTGATCGTCACCTACGACGAGAAGCGCGGCGAGCCGCGCGGCGCGCGCAAGAAGGGCGTCGACCACAGGGCGAAGGGCCTCGGCGACTGCGTGGACTGCACGGTCTGCGTGCAGGTCTGCCCGACCGGCATCGACATCCGCAAGGGGCTGCAGTACGAGTGCATCGCCTGCGCCGCCTGCGTCGACGCCTGCGACGAGGTCATGGACAAGGTCGGCTACCCGAGGGGATTGATCCGCTACGACACGCAGCACGGCCTCGAGGGCACGGCGAAGCACGTGGTCCGGCCGCGGACGGTGGTCTATGCGACGCTGCTCGCGCTGCTGACGGTCGGGTTCGGCGTGGCGATCACGCACCGCAACGTCGTGGGCGTGGATGTCATCCGCGACCGCAACGCGTTGTTCCGTGAACGGCCGGACGGGCTGATCGAGAACGTCTACAACGTCAAGATCCTGAACAAGGACGGCGTCGAGCACGACTTCGTGATTTCAGCGACCGGGCTGCCTGGCCTGCAGCTCGAGTACGGCACGCAGCCGGTGCACGTCGGTCCCGGCGCGGTGCAGAGCGTGCCCGTGCGCATCCGCGTGCCGCGTGCGGAACTGCGCGGTGGAGCCGACATCCAGTTGACCATCCGCACCGCGGACCAGCGGGCGCTGCAGGCCAGCGGCAAGGCGCGTTTCCTCGCCCCCACGAACTGATAGGCTGCAACCACCATGAGCACCTCCCCAGCCCGACCCTGGTATCGCCAGTACTGGCCATGGCTGCTGATGATTCCGCCCGTGGGCGCGGTGATCGGCGGCCTGCTGACGCTCTACCTGGCGGTCTCGCACCCCGATGCGCTGGTCCGCAAGGATTGCGTGCGCGACGGCGCCACGATGGTCTGCGGCGAGGCTGCCCCGCGCAGCCCATGACCCGGGCCGCGGGCTCAGCCTGCTTTCATTGCGGCGAGCCCATTCCGGCCGGCGTGCGCATCCGCGCGCGCATCGAGGCACGTGAGGAACCGGTCTGTTGCCACGGCTGCAAGGCCGTCGCGGAATTCATCACGGATGCCGGTCTCGACGATTACTACAAGTACCGCGATGCAGCAGGCGCCCGGGCCGACGAGCCGACGCGGGCCGATCGCTGGTCTGCCTACGACCGCCCGGAGCTCGTCGCGCGGCTGACGCGCGCGGAGGCCGGCGGGGCGCGCTCGATCACCGTGCTGCTCGAGGGGCTGCGCTGCTCGGCCTGCAGCTGGCTCGCCGACAAGGCACTGCACCTGCAGCACGGCGTGCTCGACGTCAGCGTGAACCCCGCCACCGCACGCGCACGGCTGGTCTGGAATCCCGACCAGGCGCGTCTCGGCGACCTCCTGCGTGTGCTCGAACGCGTGGGTCTGCGTCCGCACCCGGTCGCCGGCGAACCGGCCGAGCAACTGGCGCTGCGCGAACGGCGTGCCGCGCTCAAGCGGCTCGCGGTCGCGGGCTTCGGCATGATGCAGGTGATGATGTTTGCGCTGCCGCTCTACGTGAGCGACACGTCCGGCATGGAACCCGGCATGCGCGAGTTCTTCCGCCTCGTCAGCATGCTGGTGTCGATCCCGGTCGCGATCTATTCCGGCTGGCCGTTCTACACGGGAGCCTGGCACGCGCTCAGGGCGCGCAGCGTCAACATGGACGTGCCCGTGGCGATCGGCATCGTGACGGCGTTCGTTGCCAGCGTCTGGAACGCATTGACGGCGCAGGGCGAGGTGTACTTCGACTCGGTCACCATGTTCGTGTTCTTCCTGTCCCTCGGCCGCTACGTCGAGATGGTGGCGCGGCACCGGGCTGGCAGCGTGGCCGACGCGCTGGCGCGCCTCGCACCTGTCACGGCACGCCGGGTGCGCGAGGGACGCGTCGAGGATGTGCAGGTGGTGGACCTCGCGCGGGGCGACGAGTTGCTCGTACGCGCGGGCGAAGTCTTCGCCGCCGACGGCACCGTCGTGAGCGACGCCGCGGGTCGCGTGGACGAATCGATGCTGACGGGCGAATCGAACGCGATCGGCAAGGACTGCGGCTCGCAGGTGCATGCGGGCACGCAGAACCTGGGCGTGCCGTTGCGGGTGCGCGTGGACGCGATCGCGGGCGACACGGTACTCGCAGGCATCGTTGCATTGCTCGAACGGGCGCAGGCGGAACGCCCACGCCTCGCGCGGGCGGCGGATCGCGCGGCCGCGTGGTTCCTGGGCCGCATCCTCGTCGGCGCGGCACTCGTGTTCGCGGCATGGTGGTTCGTCGATCCGTCACGCGCATTTCCAGCGACGCTCGCGGTGCTCGTCGTTACGTGCCCCTGCGCGCTGTCGCTCGCGACGCCGGCCGTGCTCGCGGCCGCGACCGCGGAGCTGGCGCGGCGCGGCGTGCTCGTGGCCCACTCGGATGCGTTCGAGACGCTCGCGAAGGCCAGTCGCGTGCTCTGGGACAAGACGGGCACGCTGACCCGCGGACTGGTGCGGGTGGAGGAAGTGCGGCCGTCAGGGGCGCTCGGAGCCGAGGCAAGCCTCGAGCTCGCCGTCGCGCTCGAGCGCATGTCCGAGCACCCGATCGCCCGGGCGTTCCTCGCCTCGTCGAACGGCGGCGCGATGACGGCGCGGGACGTTACGGTGACGCCCGGGGGCGGCATCGAAGGCGAAGTGGCCGGCGCTCGCCTGCGGATTGGCACGCGCGAGTATGCGCGCGGGCTCTCAGGTGGCTCCGCAGCGGTCGCGACCGGCCCCGACCCGGAGCAGCCGGGTACGAGCTGGGTGTATCTCGGCGGCGCGGACGGACTGCTCGCCGGCTTCCGGATCACCGATCCCCTGCGCTTGGAAGCGGCCGCGTGCGTGTCGCGTCTCGCGCAGCTCGGCCTCGAGTCGGAGATCGTGAGCGGCGATGCGGAACCCGCTGTCTCGCAGGTGGCCGCGCGCAGCGGCATCGAGCGTTTTGCATCGCGCCTCGCGCCGCAGGCGAAGGTGGAACGGCTGCAGGCCGTGCAGGCCGAGGGACACGTCGTGATCGCGATCGGCGACGGCATCAACGACGCGCCCCTGTTGCGCGGGGCCGACGTCGCGATCGCGATGGGCCGCGGCTCGGCGCTCGCGCAGTCGAGCGCCGACCTCATCCTCGTGCGCGATTCGCTGGACCAGCTGCCCGAGACGATCCAGCTCGCGCGCCGGTCGCAGCGCATCGTGCGGCAGAATCTCGCCTGGTCCATAGGTTACAACCTCGCCGCCCTGCCGCTCGCCGCCCTCGGGCTCGTCCCCGCGTGGCTCGCGGCGATCGGCATGTCGCTGAGTTCGGTGCTCGTGGTGCTGAACGCGACGCGCATCGGGCGCCGTTCGAACTCGGCCCGCCCGCAAGGCTGGACGGGTGCGACCCCGCTGGAGACGGCCTGACATGAACATCCTGTTCATCCTGATCCCGCTCGGACTCGTGCTCGTGGCGCTGGGGCTCTGGGCTTTCTTCTGGGCCGTGGGCAGCGGCCAGTTCGACGACCTCGACAGCCCGGGCTGGTCTGTGCTCGCCGAGACCAGGGACCCGCCCGCCGCTCCGGCCAGGGACGCAGGCGAAGAGGAAGAACACTGATGGGACCCGATGCCGGCACGCTCACGCTCGGCGCCGCGTTCGTCGCCGGCATTGCCGGTAGCGGACACTGCCTCGGCATGTGCGGAGGCGTCGCGGGCGCGCTGGCTTTGCGGGCCCGCACGACCGCGGACCCGGCCGCGCGCGGCGCATCACGTGTGGCTGTGGCGCTCGCCTACAACCTGTCGCGCATCACGAGCTACGCCATGGCGGGTGCGCTGGCAGGCCTGCTCGGCCGGACGCTGCTGCGTGCCGTGGACGTGGCGCCCCTCTCGATCGCGCTGCGCGTCGCGGCGGGCCTGATCATGTTCGCTGTGGCCGGTCGCCTGCTGTTCAACTGGCGCCTGCTCGATCCGATCGAGGCCGCCGGCGCGGCGCTCTGGCGCCGCGTCGTGCCCCGGCCGCGACGCGACGCCGGGCGCGGCGGCCTGGCCAGCGCCGTCGGCCTCGGCCTGGCGTGGGGCTGGCTGCCTTGCGGATTGACTTATTCGATGCTGCTGCTGGCCGCCTCGACCGCCAGCGTGACGACGGGTGCACTGGCCATGGCCGCGTTCGGGCTCGGCACGCTGCCCTCGATGCTGACCGCGACGATCGCCTTTGAGCGCGCGGCACGCGCGCTGGCGTCACGCAGTTCCCTGCGGACGGTCGCAGGCACGCTGCTGCTGGCGTTCGGAGCCTGGACGGCCGGCAACGCGCTCTACCACGGGCTCGCCCACGCGCACCACGCGACGCACTCGACCGCCACGACGACACCGGACACCACGGCACCGGCCGCCCCGGAAACACCTGTGGCCGGACACGAGCACCACCATTGAACGCACAGGGACGGGCGATGGCGACGCCCGCGGCCTCCATGGCCACAAACGCCGCCTCGCCATCTTCGCGTCAACCCCCTGACAGTCTCCGGCGTGCTCCGCTCACTGGATCGTAATGTCGAGCGGGCGCGTCTTCTCGGCGGCCACGCGCGGCAGGTAGACGGTCAGCACGCCGTCCTTCGACTCGGCCCGGATGGTCTTCACGTCCACGTCGTCGGGCAGCGCGAACCGGCGCTCGAACGCGCCGTAATAACGCTCGGTGCGATGCACGGTCTCGCCCTTCACGTCCTTTTCGACCTTGCGCTCACCCTTGATCGTGAGCATGCCGTTCTCGAAGAAGACCTTCGCGTCTTCCTTGCGCACCTCCGGCAGGTCGATCTTGATCAGGTATTCCTTCTCGCGCTCGACGATGTCGGCGAGTGGCATGAACTCGGCCACGCCTTCGAGCGGTCGTCCGGTGATCGGCAGGCGGCCGAGCAGCGGCCCGAACCCCCTGAAGAACTCGTCCACTTCGCGGAACGGTTCCCAACGCATCAGTTTCATGGCGCCCTCCTTGGGTTTCCCAGAGGCAGAACGAACGCCCCGGATTCCGGGGCCTCGGATCAATTGTGCGCCCCGGCGGCCGGCGCCGCGATTCGCAGCGTTGCCTAGCGCGCTTTCCAGTAATACCTAGTGCAGCGGCGCGCCTTCACATACGATTGGCACTTCGCGAAAAGGACACCGCAGGATCCACTTGGCGAACCCGGGCAGGCCAACCAACGTCGCCGCAGCAGACTCGCGCAGCCAGCGCTCGAGCGAGGCCGAGCGCGAATTCCGCACCCTGCTCGACGCGGCGGTGGACGCAATCATCGTGATCGACCATCGCGGCCGGATCGAGCAGTTCAGCCTGGCCGCCGAGCGCGTGTTCGGCTACACGGCCGACGAGATCATCGGCCAGAACGTGCGGACGCTAATGCCCGAGCCGTACCGCCGCGAACACGACAGCTACCTCGAGCGCTATCACGCCACGCAGGAAGCCCGCATCATCGGCATCGGCCGGGAAGTGAGGGCGCAGCGCAAGGACGGCACCGAGTTTCCGTGCGAACTGGCCGTGGGCAAGGTCGCCGGAGTCGAGCCGCCCCGGTTCGTCGGTTTCATCCGCGACACTACGCTGCGCAAGCAATCCGAGGAGAGGCTGCGCCGCAGCGAGGCCGAACTGCGCCTGGCGCAGGAACTCGCGAACCTAGGCAACTACGTGATCCACCTCGACCGGACCGAGCCCGATTACTTCTCGCCGCAGCTGTACCAAATCCTCGGCGCGACGGCCGCGGACGAGAGCCGGCCGCTCGCGGCACTGCTCGGCCGCACCGCGCACAGGTCCGATGCGGAGAAAGTGCAGGCGGCGCTGCGCGCACTGGACGAACGCGGCAGCGATGGCTCGTTCGACATCGAGTACCGGGTCACCTTGCCCGACGGCGCGACGCGTTACCTGCACCACATCGCGCAGGTCGTGCGCGACGAACAGGGCAATGTCGTCAAGCACGTGGGCACCGTGCACGACGTTACGGACCGCCGCCACGCGGAGGACGAGACCCGCCAGCTGCAGGATCGCCTCACGCATTTCAGCCGGCTGTCCACGATGGGCGAGATGGCGGCGGGCCTGGCCCACGAGATCAACCAGCCGTTGGCGGCGATCGCCACCTATGCGCAGGCGTGCCAGCGCTTCCTGCGCTCGCCGCATCGCGACGACGCGGACGTGCTCGAGGCGCTCGAGCAGATCAACGCGCAGGCGTTGCGCGCCGGCGAGGTGATCCGGCGGATGCGCAACTTCGTCAAGAACCGCGAGGTCAAGCGCGAGCCGGTCGACTGCAGCCGCCTGCTCGAGGACCTGCGCACGCTTGCGGAGACCGATGCCCGGCTGCACAACGTGCTGCTGCGCATCGACGCCGAGGCGGGACTGCCCACCGTGTACGCCGACCCGATCCAGCTGCAGCAGGTAGTGCTCAACCTCGTGCGCAACGCGATCGACGCGATGGCGGACATGCCGGAAGGCGTGCGCGAAGTCGTGCTGTCGACGCGCAAGGCGCCGGACGGTGAGATCGAGGTGGTCGTTGCCGATCACGGCTCCGGACTGGCGCCCGAGGCGGCCGAGCACCTGTTCAATCCTTTTTTCACGACGAAATCGGGCGGGACGGGACTCGGCCTCGCGATCAGCAGGTCGATCGTGCGCGCCCACGGCGGGCGCCTGTGGCACACTCCCAACGAGGTGTCCGGCGCGCGCTTCCATTTCACGCTGCCGGTGTCGCCGGGGCCCATGGGGAGTAGTGACGAGTGATCAAGGAAATCAAACCTACGGTTTTCGTCGTCGACGACGATGCGGCGGTGCGTGATTCGCTGCGGATGCTGCTCAAGTCCGTCGGGCTGCCGGTCGAGGTGTTCGATTCCGGCCAGGAATTCCTCGACGCCGATCGCGACGACCGCCCCGGCTGCCTGGTGCTCGACATCCGCATGCCGGGCATGAGCGGCCTCGAGCTGCAGGTGAAGCTGAACGAGCGCCATTCGATCCTGCCGATCATCTTCATCACCGGCCACGGCGACGTGCCGATGGCGGTCGAGGCGATGCAGGCAGGCGCGGTCGACTTCATCCAGAAGCCGTTCCGCGACCAGGACCTGCTCGACCGCATCAACGCAGGCGCTCGACGAAGGACGCCGGCAGCCGCCGCATGCTCGCCGAGCGCAACATGATCCGGAAGCGGCTCGAGTCGCTGACGCCGCGCGAGCGCGAAGTGCTCGACCTGGTCGTGCGCCGGCAAGGCCAACAAGGTCATCGCCGGCGACCTGAACCTGAGCCAGCGCACCGTCGAAATCCACCGCGCCCGCGTGATGGAAAAGATGGAGGCGCACTCGCTGGCGCACCTCGTGCGCATGGTGCTCGAGGTCGAGCGCGTCGACGAATAGCTTGCTGCGTTGCAGCATCAGACGAGAATTACTTTCGTTTAGGTATAAGCCCCGATTTTACGGCGTGTCCGCTGCCGGGAACACTGCGCTCCATGCGACCACATTGCGCAGCGCGGTTCCCCGTAACTGATCCTCCCTGCGGCTCTGCGTGAGCTGGCTGGGTTCTGTGGTCGCGCTCCCTCCCAAGAAACACGCATCTGCGGTGCACGAAGCACCGCCGGTGGTCGGTGTCATCGATCCTGACCCCGTCGCACGCGAGGGACTCAAGACGTTGCTGCTGCCCGTCGGGGTGGACGTCGCCACGTTCGACAGCGCCGAGAGCTTCCTGCTCGCGAGTGACGGCAAGTACCTCGCGTGCCTGATCGTCGACCTGCTGCTGCCGGGAATGTCGGGCCTCGAACTGTTGCGCAGGCTGCGCAGCGGCGGCAGCGACGTGCCCGTGATCCTGCTCGCCGACGAGTCCGACGTGCCGACCGCGGTGGCGGCGATGCGCGAAGGCGCCACGGATTTCATCGAGAAGCCGTACGGCGGCGTCGCGGTGCTGAAGCAGGTGCAGAAGCTGCTGCGCGACCATGGCGGCACGATGCATGCCTGACCGGTTCGTGCGCGCGGGCGGTCCATGAGCAAGCTCGAGAGCTGGTACGAGGAGAAGCAATCGGCCTGGCTGTATCGCGAGCTCGCGAGTTGCGAGCCGGACGCGAAGATCGCCGAGCTGTTCCGCGCGCTCGCCGCGGCGGCGGAGTTCCAGGCGGGCAAGTGGCGCCCCGAGACCGCGGGGAGCGCGCTGCCAGCATTCAAGCCGTCGCCGCGAGCGCGCATCACGCTCGGCCTGGCACGCGCACTCGGCCCGCGCCGCGTGCGCCACATGCTCGCGGCGATGAAGGTGCGCGGGCTCTCCGCCTACGATACGCAGCGCTCCGTTGCCGGGCACCTCATGCCGACGTCGGTCGCGGACGTCGGCGCCCGGCACAAGGGTTACGGCGGCGGCAACCTGCGCGCGGCCGTCTTCGGCGTCAACGACGGCCTCGTCTCCAACACGAGCCTGATCATGGGCGTGGCAGGCGCCGCGGCCAGCGCGCAGACGGTGCTGACCACCGGCGTGGCGGGGCTGCTCGCGGGCGCGCTCTCGATGGCGGCGGGCGAGTACGTCTCGATGCGCTCGCAGCGCGAGATGTTCGAATACCAGATCGGCCTCGAACGCGACGAACTGCAGGAATACCCGGAGGAAGAAGCCGAGGAACTCGCGCTGATCTACCAGGCGCGCGGCATGGTCCTCGAGGAGGCCCGGCGCGTCAGCCGCGAACTCGTGAAGCACGAAGCGACGGCGCTCGACGCGCTCGCGCGCGAGGAGCTCGGCCTGAACCCGGACGACCTCGGTTCGCCGTGGGGCGCCGCGATCTCGTCGTTCATCGCGTTTGCGATCGGCGCGATCGTGCCGCTCGCGCCGTTCCTCTTCGGCCTGCCGGTCGGCCGTGCGGTCGCGATTGCCGCTGCCGTCGCTGCGCTCGCGCTGTTCGGCGTCGGCGCGCTGCTGAGCCTCTTTACGGGACGCAGCGCGTTGCGCGGCGGCCTGCGCATGGTGCTGATCGGCGGCGGCGCCGGCCTCGCCACGTGGCTGATCGGCGCGGCTCTCGGCGCGGCGATCAACTGATCCCGGATCCCGCGTTCAACGCGTGAGCTGACGCACGCGACTCGCGAGACGTCGCCGGTCCTCGAGCAGGTCGAGGATGATCGCAGCACCAGGCAGGTTCACTTCGAGTTCCGCAACGAGCCGTGCGATGACCCGTGCCCGCGGCAGGTCCGTGAGCGCAAACACCCAGGCCGAGGGCTCGCCGCCCGAGCGGGGCTCGAGCGCGCCGAGCGCCACGAGCTCGACGACCCACTCCTCCGCGACGTGCAGGCGCGCGCAGAACTCGTCGATGCGCACGCACACCGTCTCGTCGAGCAACTCGCCTTCGAGTATCCAGTCACCGTTCGTCATGACGCCCGTTGCCTCCTGCGCTCGCCGCCGTCACGCGCGTGCCGCCTGCGCGCCGAGTTCGGCGCGCGGGTCGAACGCGAGTTCGCTCTTCATGCGCTTGAAGAACTCCCGCGCCTGCGGGCTGTCGGGCGGCAGGACGATCCGCAGCACCACATACTGATCTCCGGCCGTCGGCCCGGGCAGTCCACGCCCGCGCAGGCGCAGCCTTTGACCGGCGCGCGCTCCCACGGGCAACTTCATGTCCACGGAACCGCCCAGCGTCGGCACCGCGACTGTCTCGCCGAGCGCCGCCTCCCAGGGTGCCACGGGCAACTGCACGGTCACGTCGCGCCCATCTACGACGAAGTGCGGGTGCGGCCGAAGGTTGACCTCGAGGTAGAGATCGCCGGCCGGCCCGCCGCCGGTGCCCGGGCTGCCCTGCCCTGCGAGCCGGATCTGTTGTCCCTCGACGACGCCCGCCGGGATCGCGACGCGTAATTTGCGTGGCTTGACGATCACGTGGCCGTCCGGCGAGATCTCCGGCGTGCGCAGGTCGATCGTGCGCGCGCCGCCCCGGTAGGCATCCTCGAGGTCGATCTCGACCCGTGCCACGTGATCCTGGCCGGGCGCGGAAAAGCTGTGGGCGCCGGCACGACCAGCTCCCGGTCCGCGCGTGTCGCCGAACGGGCTGCGCGCACCGAACAACTCGGAAAAGAAGTCGCTGAAATCCATGCCCTGGGCAGGGCCACCACCGCGCGGGCCCGCGCGCCCGCGTGAGAATTCGAAGCCCTTGCCCCAGTCGGGCGGCGGACGGAACTCCTGGCCCTGGCGGAAGTTCGACCCCAGCTGGTCGTAGGCGGCGCGCTTCTCCGGGTCCTTCAGGACCTCGTATGCCTCCTGCAGTTCCTTGAAGCGTTCCTCGGCCTGGGGTTCCTTGCTGACGTCCGGGTGGTATTTGCGGGCGAGCTTGCGATAGGCGCGCTTGATCTCGTCCTGGGTGGCACCGCGCTGCACGCCCATGAACTCGTAGTAATCCTTGAACCGCATGGCCTGCTGTCCTTTGTCGGCGGCAGGAAACGCCGGGCAAGCCATCGCGAGGCCCGGCTGCGCTGCACCGTTCGTTGCGCACAATCTGGTGGCGATCCGCGATCGATGCAAGGCCCGGCTTGTCAGGGCGGCCGGCCGGCCCCATGTACGCCTGCTCTTGCCCCCAGGAACGGATGGATCGTCATGTCCAGCACCAGTACCCAGCCGCAGCGCCAGGTCGTCTGCCGGCAATGCGATGCAGTCGTGCGCGTCCCCGAGCAACGGCTCGCCGACGCCCCCCAGTGCCCACGCTGCCACACGCCGCTGTTCGCCGGTCACCCGGCCGAACTGACGGCGGAGAACTTCGACCGTCACGTGGCCCGGAACGACTTGCCGCTGGTCGTCGACTTCTGGGCGCCCTGGTGCGGACCGTGCCGAACAATGGCGCCCGTGTTCGAGCAGGTCGCCGCCGCGACGGAGCCTGCCGCGCGCTTCGCGAAGTTGAACACCGACGCGGCGCGGGACATCGCGGCCCGCTACGGGATCCGCAGCATCCCGACCCTGATGGTGTTCCGCGGCGGCAAGGAGGTCGCGCGTCAGGCCGGTGCCATGGACCCGGCGACGCTGCGGCGCTGGCTTGCGGCCGCGATCGCCTGATCGACCACCTGGTCTCGAGTCACGCCGGCGCAAGCGTTGCGGCTGGACGCAGGTGCGGAATTTCTGCTCGACCTCGTTGCCACTCGCGTGTTCCCGTGAGCGAAGGCGGTGTGCCCGCGAAGGTCCGCTGCGCCGTTGATGCGCGCGGGCGGTCAGGTGGCGACACGCCGTTGCGAAGACTCGTGAGCGCACCGGGTTACGCGCCCAGATAAGCGTCCTTTACACGTGGATCGCCGAGCAATTCGGTTGCCAGGCCGCTCAGGATCACGCGGCCCGTCTCCAGGACGCAGGCACGCGATGCGATGTGCAATGCCATGTTGGCGTTCTGCTCCACCAGCAGGATGGTCGTGCCCGCGCGATTGATGTCCTCGATGACGCCGAAGATTTCTCGCACCAGGCGGGGTGACAATCCCATCGACGGCTCGTCGAGCAACAGCAGGCCAGCTCGGCTCATCAGCGCCCTGCCCACCGCCAGCATCTGCTGTTCGCCGCCGGAGAGGGTGCCGCTGGTTTGATCGAGACGTTCGCCGAGCCGCGGAAAAATCTCGAGCACGCGGGCCAGGTCCGTTGCGATGGCCTGGCGATCCCGGCGCTGCCACGTGGCGAGGCGCAGGTTCTCGCGCACCGTCAGGTTGCCGAAGATGCCCCGTCCCTCCGGGACGTGCGCCATGCCAAGGCCCACGATGCGATGCGCCGGTACTCCGCGCAGGTCATGGCCCGCGAACGCGACACTGCCGCTGTAGGGAATGAGCCCCGAGATGGCCCGGAGAATGGAGGTCTTGCCGGCGCCGTTGGCGCCGATCAGGGTGACGATCTCGCCGCGAGGCACGCTGAAGCTGACGCCATGCACGGCCTGGATGCCATCGTAGTTCACCCGCAGGTCGCGCACCTCGAGGTGAATGCCGCCGGCGGAGTCGCCGGTCGCGTTCGCTCCCGCGCCGTTCATCCGGCCACCTTCTCGCCGAGATAGGCTTCCAGCACCGATGGATCGTTTCTGACGGCTTCCGGCGGTCCCTCAGCCAGGGTCTTGCCGAAGTCCAGGACCTTGATGCGCTCGCAGATGCCCATCACGAGCTTCATCTGGTGCTCGATCAGCAGGATCGTCAGCTGGAATTCGCGGTGAATCCACCGGATGAATTCCATGAGCTGGTCGATTTCCGTCGGATTCATGCCTGCGGCGGGCTCGTCGAGCAGCAGCAATTCCGGACCGGTCGCGAGCGCGCGGGCGATCTCCAGGCGTCGCTGGGAGCCGTACGGGAGGCTGCTGGCGCGTTCCCCGGCGAGGTGCTCGAGCTTGAAGATGGCCAGCAGTTCCCGCGAATGGCCGATGATGCGCTGTTCCTCGCGGCGGAAGCGGCCCACGTGCAGCAGGGCTTCCATCGGCCAGTAACGCGTCTGGGAAAAGTGCGCGATGCGCACGTTGTCGAGCACCGACAGGTCGCGGAACAGTCGAATGTTCTGAAACGTGCGGGCAATCCGCAGGGCCGTGATCTCGTGGGGCGTGCGGCCCACGAGCTCCAGGTCGCGCAGGCGAATGCTGCCCGCGCTGGCCCGGTAGACGCCGGTGATCAGGTTGAACACAGTGGTCTTGCCGGCGCCGTTGGGACCGATCAGCCCCATCAGCTCCCCCTGGTTCAGTTCCAGGTTGAAGTCGTCGATCGCGCGCAGGCCGCCGAAGTGGTGCCTGACGTTACTGGCTGTCAGCAGCGCCATGATCGCTCGCACCCCCGGTCGTGGTTTCTGGCCGATGTGCTTCCCTGTCCCGGCGTGGAATGAAACCGCGGAACTCGCGCTTGCCCATGATGCCCCGGGGCCAGTAGAGCATCACCAGCACGAGCAGCAGCGGCATGATGATCATGCGCAGGACGCCAAGATGGCTGATGACGTACTTGTTCAGGGGATCGAACAGCCCGGCCGGCAGCCATGACAGCAATGACGCTACCGTCGATGGCCGCAGGACTTCGAGCAACAGCGTGTAGACGGTGGCGCCGAGGATCGATCCGCCGATGGAAGCGATGCCGCCGAGGTAGACCATGATCAGGACTTCGGTGGTCTTGACGATATCGAACACCCGCGGACTGATGAACTGGAGCAGGTGGGCGAACAGCGCGCCCGCGACCCCGGCGAAAAACGCCGAAAGCATGAAGGCCAGTATCTTCACGCGGCGCGTGTCGACGCTCATCAGTTCGCTGGCGATCTCGTCCTCGCGGATCGCGAGCACTCCGCGCCCGTAGCGCGAGTAGACGAAATTGCGGATCAGCCAGACGAGGGCCACCGTCCAGGCGAAGACCCAGGGCAGGGACGTCAGGCGCGGAATGCCGGGGATTCCTCGCGGCCCGCCGATGGCGTCGATGTTCTCGATCGCGGACTTCACGATCATGAGGAAGGCCAGTGTGATGATGGCCAGGTAGTCGCCGCGCACCTTGAAGGACGGAATGGCCACCAGCAGTCCCATCAACGAAGTCACGGCGCCAGCCGCCAGGACTGCAAGGGGAAACATCGCGGCATGGGCGTCCGGCGGCAGCACGTGCATGGTCAGCAAGGTCGAGGTGTAGGCGCCCACCGCCATGAACCCGGCATGAGCGAGGGAAAACTCGCCCATGTATCCGTTCACCAGGTTGAGGCTCGTGGCCAGGATGATGTTGATGCCAACGTACATCAGCAGCATCTGCACGTAATTGTTGAACAGATTGAACTGCGGAATCGCGCAGGCGAGAACCAATCCGCCGACCAGCAGGAATGGCATGAACCAGGCCTGGTCCACCAGCCGCTGCCAGTGTCGTTGCAGGGCGTGAATCAAACCTTCTGCACCCTGGGCTGACCGAGAATGCCGTGGGGGCGCATGACGATCAGCACCAGCAACAGGCTGAATACGACCAGGTCCCGGTAGGTGGACGGCAGCAACGCCACCACCATGATCTCCACCCCGCCGAGGATGAATGCGCCGATCATGGCGCCGCGAATATTGCCGATGCCGCCGACCACCGCGGCAATGAAGGCTTTCCAGCCCACCATGATGCCCATGTACGGGTCGATGACCGGGTAGGCGAGGCCGTACATCGTGCCAGCGGCCCCCGCCAGTCCGGCGCCGATGGCGAACGTGATCGAGATGATCAGGTCGACCGGGATGCCCATCAGCGGGACGTAAGTCTTGTCCCAGGAAATCGCCCGCATCGCCATGCCCACAGGTGTGCGATGCACGACATGGTCGAGCACCAGCATCAGCGCGAGGGACAGGCCGATGATCGCCAGTTGCAGCGAGGAGACGGACAACCCGCCCAGGTGCCAGGTGACGTTCTCCAGGAGTCTCGGCACGTGCTGGGGGTAGGGATAGAACGCGAGCATCAGGTTTTCGAGAAAGAGCCCGACCCCGAGCGCAGTGATGATGGCGGATACGCGCGGCGCATTGCGCAGCGGCTTGTAGGCCAGCCGCTCGATTGCCACGCCGAGCAGGGCCGCGCCGATCATCGAGAGCAGCAAGGTCGGCACGAAGGGCAGTCCGAGTGCCGTGCCCGCCAGGAAGCAGAGGAACGCGCCCACCATGAACACATCGCCGTGGGCGAAGTTGATCATGGACAGGATGCCGTAAACCATGGTGTAACCCAGCGCGATCAGGGCATAGATGCTGCCCAGCTGCAGGGCGTTGAGCGCCTGCTGCAGCCAGTAGATGCTTTCCGGACTCAAGCTGGGAAGACTCCCTTGCCTAAACGCGCGGCGGGCAGCCGATGTCGATCAGGGAGCCGCGTTCATCACCCAGGTGAAACGGTCGCCCTTCACCTGCATGATCACCGCGCTCTTTACCGGATCACCTGAACCCGGGCTGAAGCGTATGTCGCCCGTGACGCCGGAGAAGCCGGAAATGGCGCCCATTGCGTCGCGCACCGCCTGACGCTCCGGCGCCGACGCCTTGCGCAGCGCCTCGAACAGCAGCCCGAAGGAATCGTAGGTGAGAGCCGCCACGTCGTCCGGAATGTTGCCGTACTTCTGCTGGTACGCGCTGATGAATTTCTTCGCCGCAGGAGTGGCGATATCGGAGGCGTAATGGTTCGCGAAATAGTCGCCTTCGACGGCCCCTCCAGACAGCTTGATCAGTTCGGGGCTGCTCCAGGAATCGGAGCCCACGAGCGGCTGGGTGATGCCCTGGCGGCGTGCCTGCTGGGCGATCAGGCCCACGTCGTTGTAATAGGCGGGCAGGAACAACACGTCCGGGCCGGCGCTCTTGATCTTGGTCAGTTGGGCGGAAAAGTCACGGTCGCCGGTGGTGTAGGTTTCGAATGCAACGACGGTGCCGCCGAGTTCCACGAACGTCTGGCGGAACAACTCCGCCTGGCTCTTGGGCGCCTCCGAGGCGACGTCATAGAGCACAGCCGCGCTCCTGGCGCCAAGTTTCTCGATGATGAATCGCGCCAGGACCTGGCCCTGAAAGGGATCGGTGAAGCAGGCCCGGAACACGTATTTCTTGGGCAGTCCGGTGCGCGTGTCGATAGTGGTCTTCGGATTGGTGGACCACGGGGTGATCAGCATCGTCCGGCTGGCCTCCGCGATCTCTGCGGCGGGGATGGCTCCCATGCTGGCATTGGGGCCGACAATGGCAAGCACGTTGTCCTGGGTGATGAGCTTGTTCGCGGCTGCGGCCGACTGATCGGGCTTGGCAGCGTTGTCCTCGACGACGAGTTCGACCTGGTAGGCCTTCCCCCCGACGTTGATCCCGCCGGCCGCATTCAGTTCATCGACCGCCAACTCGGCCGCATTGCGCGAGGAGGCCCCGACCGCCGGCATGTCGCCGGTCATCTCGACTATGGCTCCGATGCGCAGCGTATTTTCATCGTGCCCACGGTCGCCGCAGCCGCCCAGCGCCAGGGCAGCCGCCAGGGCCGGAATGTGCAGCAGCGGGGATAGCCGTTTCTTCATACATCCTCTATGTCGGCGTGGGCGGTTCGATGCGTCTTGCGGGGCCGGCACCGGAACAGGACTGATCATTACCCAAGGCGATCCCGCGTGCCACGCGATTATGGCCGAGTTCACCTCTCGCGCGAGGGACTCACGGAAGCAAACCGGCCCGAACCATGACATGGCCCGATCGACTGGGCAAAAGCTGCCTTGGACGAGCTGGGCGTGGAGTCGGTCCGTGCCACCGGCTGGAGCCTGATCCGGTATGGTCCGCGCCGGCGCGCACCCGGTCGGCGCGGGAGTGACACCCGATGGGCATTGGCAGCCGCCCTGACGTGCGGCATCTTTCTTGGTTCGCCGTCATTCCATGGCATGTCGACAACGTGGCGATCATGCTCGACCCCCGCATCGTGCCCGCAGGGTCGACCTGATGCCGCTCCCCGGACGATTACCGAGGCGGCGTGCAAGTCGCAGTCGTGAGCGCTTGTCCGACCTGCTCGACCGGCTTGCGCAAGAGCGTGACTCCCAGCACATTGAATTCGGCAGCCTGCTGGAGGCAGTAGGCGATCGGACATTCGGTGCCTTGATCCTCGTGTTCGCCATTCCAGCCAGCGTGGTGGGAATCATTCCCGGAGTTTCGACGCTGCTGGGGCTGCCGCTCGTGCTCTTGTCGGTCCAGGTCTCGATCGGATCACGGCGTCCCTGGCTCCCCCGCTCGGTCAGCGCGCGATCGCTGGAGCGCAGCGATTTTGCACGAATCGTCGCGTCCATTCGGCCCCGGCTGCTGCGGTTCGAGAAGCTTCTCAAACCACGACTGCGGTTCCTGACGTCGGCCTGGGCGGAACGCGGCATCGGCTTGTGCAGCCTCGTCGCCGCAACCATGGTCGTCCTGCCCATTCCGTTCGGCAACCTGCTGCCGGCAGTGGCACTGTGCGCGTTCGGGCTGGCGTTGATGGAAAGGGACGGAGTGTTGGTGCTCCTCGGCCTCGGCGCGCTCGGCGTCGGCCTGGTCGTACTGGGTGGTGCCGCGCTTGCGCTGAAGGCGCTGGCGCTGGACGCCTTGCCCAGATTGTTCAACCTCACGTGAGCCCCGCCTCGCCGGGTGCTTCGCGTGAGCTGTGTCCAGCGTCGAGACCGGGGCCCGTCCCCAGCGACCCGCCTCGCAGTTTGACCGGATTGGCGCGCCTGCACTCCCTTGGTCGAATGTACAGTCGCAAGTCGACATGTGACGGCCCTGCGCAGATGAGCCCGCCGTTGCGGCCTGTGTGCGAATGAAAATGACATGACTTCTGGCGGCGGGGTTCTGCTGTGCTGGCTGCAAGCAGCCTGCTAGGCTCGGCACGCTTCCGGACCAAAGGTACTTTCGTGTCGTTTCTTGCCGAGCTCCGGCGTCGCAATGTCCTCCGCGTGGCAGGCCTGTACCTGGTTGGCGCATGGCTGGCTACGCAGGTGACAAGTACGGTGCTACCCATGTTCGGCGCGCCGGCGTGGCTGCCGCGCAGCATCGTGCTCGTCCTGGCGATCGGCTTCCTGCCGGTCCTGGTGTTTGCCTGGGTATTCGAGCTGACGCCGGCAGGGCTCAAGCGCGACGCCGAAACGGGTACGGAAAAATCGACAGCGTCGCAGGCCGCGCGCCGCATGGATCGCACGATAATGGTCGTGCTCGCATTGGCCCTGGGCTATTTCGGGTTCGACCGATTCATACTCCTGCCGCATCGTGAGGCGGCACTCGTCACGGCTGCGACACGATCCGGTGCCGCGCAGGCGACGGCCAGGGCCCGCGAGGCCGAGGTCTATTCATCGATCGCCGTCTTGCCGTTCGACAATCGGTCCGGTGATCGCTCGCAGGATTACTTCGCCGATGGCCTGACGGACGAGTTGACCACCGCACTTGCGCGGATTTCCGCGCTCAAGGTGATCGCGCGAGCCTCGGCGGCGCACTACAAGGGGACCGGCAAGCGGACGTCGCTGGTCGGGAGCGAACTTGGTGTCGAAACACTGGTGACGGGATCCGTCTTGCGGTCCGCGGGACGCGTGCGCTACACGGCGGAGTTGGTGTCCGCCGGGTCCGAAGCGACTCTCTGGGCAGAAAGCTACGAGCGCGACGAACGCGACGTCCTCGCGTTGCAGGCCGAGGTCGCCAGCGCAATCGCAAAGGCGATCGCAGTGCGTCTAAGCCCGGAGGAGTCGGCGCGCCTCGCAAAATCGTCGACTGTCGATCCAAGAGCGTTCGACGAATACCTGCGCGGACGCTCACTCTGGAACCAGCGCTCCGAACCAGCGGTGCGCGAGGCATTGATCCACTTCCGGAATGCCACGCAGATTGCACCGGAATTCGCGCTGGGCTTCGCGGGACTTGCAGATGCCTACATCATCCTCGGGGTGCACGGTTATGACCCGCCGCGCGAAGCGATCCCGCTGGCCAAGGCAGCGGCGCAGCACGCCATAGAGCTCGACCCGGACGCGGGCGAACCTCATGCCTCGCTGGGCGACATACTGTTTCACTACGACTGGGACTGGGCCGGGTCCGAACGTGAGCATGAGCGCGCCATCGAACTGGCGCCGGGATTCGCGACGGCCTATCACTGGGGTTCGGAACCACTCCTGCTCGAGGGCGACCTCGACGGGGCGCTCACGCGGATCCGGCAAGCCCGTGTGCTGGATCCACTTTCAATGATCATCCGCGCCGCGCTGGCCCAGACGCTGGCCATTGCCGGTCGTCGCGATGAAGCGCTTGCCGAATTGCAGGACGCATTGGCACTCGATCCGGGGTTCCCTCGTACCCGTCGCGAACTGGCGCGCCAGTTGCTTGCCGAGGGTCGCCGAGACGAGGCCCTCGTCGAGGCGCGCAGGCTGGTGGCCGCGAATCCGGACAATCTTCATGGCAGGGCAACCCTGGGCTTGTGCCTGGGCGCGACGGGTCATTCCGACGAAGCGCGTGCGCTGCTCGCCCGGCTCGAGAATGAGAGCCGGACGCACTTCGTCTCGGCGCTCGAGCGCGCGCGCATCACCGCCGGCCTTGGCGATCGCGACGGTACGATCGGCTACCTCGAGCAGGCGGTCGCGACACGCGACGGCTTCCTGCCATTTCTCGCCGACGACGAGGAGTTCGACTTCCTGCGCGGCGACCCGCGTTTCGTCACGATCATGCGACGCATCGGTATCCCTCCGGATCGAATCGCGGCGAAGAAGCATCTCATGACGAGGACGGAATGATCCGTTGACGTCGCCGACGGTGGAGGAACGTCTGGACGCGCACAAATAGCGCAGATCCGGGGCCGCTTGTCGCAGAGACCGCCGCCGGGAAGTGCCCATTGACGCCGCGGGGCAGGAGCCACATCGGGCTGGAGTCGACCCGGCGCAGGCGAGGAACTTCAGCCATGTGTCGCCACCTGCGAGCAGTGCCCGCCGAGGTGGCCTCAGTCCATGGCATCGGGATTGATGACCCCGAACCGGGCGGGAATGCGCGCATAGAACAGCCGCAACTTTTCCTTCTTCACGAGCTCGAGCACCCGCTCCGCCTCGTCGTCCGTGACAGTGAACTCGACCTCCACGGTCAAGGTCCCGGCCAGCTCGAAAAAGGTCTGCTCGTGCAATACGTGGTGGCGGCCGAAACCGGCCATCGCACGGAATGCCGAGCCGCCGCGGATGCCCAGCTTGTTGGCCTGCTCGAGGAGCCACTCCCACGCGAGTCGACCATGCACCCGGTCGCTCTCGTGCACGTAGAACCGCAGAAATGAACCGTCCATTCGGCAGCCTCCCCTGGATATTCAACTTCTCAGCCAGGCCACGGTCCCGATGCCCGCCACGGTCATGAGCACCGATCCCGCCAGGTGTGCCGCGGCCGCCCCGCAGGCCCAGAGCGTGCGGCCCTGCTGGAGCAGCGTAACGAGCTCCGCGGAGAAGGTGGAGAACGTCGTCAGGCCTCCGCAGAAGCCGGTGATCACGAGCAGACGCCACTCCGGTGAAATTGCCGCGTAGGTGGCGAAGAATGCGATGGCGAGGCCGACGATGTATGCGCCGACGAGATTTGCGAGCAGCGTTCCCGGCGGAATCGTCGGAAACACGGCGTTGAACTGCGAGCCCAGCCACCAGCGCAGCAACGCGCCGAGGCTGGCGCCGACGCAGATCGCAATCACGGATTTCCACATGCTCCTGTCCTCGACGTTTCACGGGACAGGGTGCTGGATGTGCCTACACCTTCCCGGAGGGGTTCGCGTAGGCATCATCAGCCGAGAAATGCGGCGGTTCGGGGAGGAATGCCATCTCCTGGGCCGGAGTATATGCGTCGACAAAAGCATTCTCCAAGCCCGAGCTGACGCATTTCGGAACGACCCGCCTACGCGCAAGGCGAGTGGGCGGCAGCACGAGCCTGCACAGGCTTGCAGTTGCCCGCAGCGACGTTCCGCAGCGCGGCCGCGTCGTGCGCCTCGATCAAGCCGCGCCCGGGGCCGTCTCGAGCACGACAAGGAGGTCCTTCGCGTCGACCTGCTGCCCGGGCCGCGCGACGACCTCGCCGATCACACCGTCGCGCTCGGCGCGCACGCTCGTCTCCATCTTCATCGCCTCGATCGTCACGAGCACGTCGCCGCGGGCGACGGCATGCCCGGCGATCACGTTGACCGTCGCGATCGTGCCCGGCATCGGGCGCGCCGACCTCGTTCGGGATGGTCGGCCTCGGCCTTGCGGCGCGGCGGGCGCCTGGCCACCTTGCTGCGATCGGTCACCTTCACGGACCGCGGCTGGCCGTTCAGCTCGAAGAACACCGTGCGCGTGCCGTCGTCGTGCACGTCGCTGGTCGCGACGAAGCGGATGATCAGGTGCTTGCCCTTCTCGAGGTCGACCGTGATCTCCTCGCCGGGCTCGAGCCCGTAGAAGAACGTGCGGGTCGGCAGCACGCTCACGTCGCCGAAAATCTGCCGGTCGGTCATGTACTCGGTGAAGACCTTCGGGTACATGAGCCACGACGCGAACTCGTGGTCCGTGATTGCGCGCGGCATCTCGCGCCTGCAGCTCGCCGCGCGCCCTGGTCGAGATCGACGGGCGCGAGCCGCTCGCCGGGCCGCGTCTCGTCCGGCCGCACGCCGCCGAGAACCTTGCGCTGCAATTCACGCGGGAAGCCGCCGTGCGGCTGGCCGATGTCGCCGCGGAACAGCGACACGACGGATTCAGGAAACGCCACCTCGACGCCAGGGTCGAGCACGGCTTCCGCCGTGAGCCCGCTCGTCACCATCATGATCGCCATGTCGCCGACGACCTTGGACGACGGCGTGACCTTCACGATGTCGCCGAACATCTCGTTGACCTGCGCGTAGGCCCGCGCGACCTCGTGCCAGCGCGTGTCGTCGATGCCGAGCGAGCGCGCCTGCTCGCGCAGGTTGGTGTACTGGCCGCCCGGCATGCCGTGCACGTACACCTCGGACGCGCCGGAGCGCATGTCGCTCTCGAACGCCGCGTAACCGTGGCGCACCTGTTCCCAGTAGTTGGAGAGAATGCGCAGCTTGTCCGGGTCGAGGCCCGAGTCGCGCGGCCCGAACCTGAGCGCCTCGACGATCGAGCCGAGATTGGGCTGCGAGGTGAGGCCGCTCATCGCGTCGAGCGCGCCGTCCACCGCGTCGCACCCGGCCTCGATCGCCACCAGCACGCTCGCGGCCGCAATGCCGCTCGTGTCGTGCGTGTGGAAATGCACCGGCAGGCCGATCTCGTCCTTCAGCGCCTTCACCAGCGTGTGGGCGGCGCGCGGCTGGCAGAGGCCCGCCATGTCCTTGATGCCGAGGATGTGCGCGCCGGCTCGTCTCCAGCTCGCTGCGCCATGCCGACGTAGTACTTCAGGTCGTACTTCGTCTGGCGCGGATCGTTCAGGTTGCCCGTGTAGCAGATCGCCGCCTCGCACAGCCTGCCCGATTCGCGCACGGCGTCGATCGCGACGCGCATGTTCTCGACCCAGTTCAGCGAGTCGAACACGCGGAACACGTCGATGCCCTGCGCCGCCGCCTGCCGCACGAAGTAACGCACGACGTTGTCCGGGTAGTTCGTGTAGCCGACGGCGTTCGCCGAGCGCAGCAGCATCTGCAGCAGCAGGTTCGGCATCGCCTCGCGGAACGCGATCAGGCGGTCCCAGGGGTACTCGCGCAGGAAGCGCATCGCGACGTCGAACGTGGCGCCGCCCCAGCACTCGACCGAGAACAGCTTCGGGCGCGAGGTGCGCGTAATCGGGCGCGATCGCCGCCATGTCGCGCGTGCGCAAGCGCGTGGCGAGCAGCGACTGGTGCGCGTCGCGCAAGGTCGTGTCGGTCAGCAGCACCTGCGGCTGCGCCAGCATCCATTGCGCGAACCGGTCCGCGCCGAGCTCGTCGAGCTTCTGCTTCGTGCCGGGCGGCGGCGGCGCCAGTGGCAGCTTCGGCGGCCGCGCCTCGACGTTGCGCAGCGGGCGTGCGCGACCGGCGACCTCCGGGTTGCCGTTGACGATCACGTCGCCGACGAAGCGCAGCAGGCGCGTCGCGCGGTCGCGCTTGCGCGGGAAGCCGGAACAGCTCCGGCGTCTGGTCGATGAACCGGGTCGTGTACGCGCCGCTCGCGAACGTTCGGATGCACGATCACCTGGTCGAGGAAGCGCAGGTTGGTCACGACGCCGCGCACGCGGAACTCCCGCAGCGCGCGATGCATGCGCGCGATGGTCTCGTCCGCCGTCGGCGCCCACGCGGTCACCTTGACGAGCAGCGAATCGTACGAGCGCGTGATGAACGCACCGGTGTAGGCCGTGCCCGCGTCGAGCCGGATGCCGAAGCCCGCCGGGCTGCGGTACGCGGTGATGCGGCCGTAGTCCGGGATGAAGTTGTTCTCCGGGTCCTCGGTCGTCACGCGGCACTGCATCGCGTGGCCCGTTGATGCGGATCTCGTCCTGCGCCGGCACGCCGCTCTGCGGGCGTCGCCGATCGCCGCGCCGTCGGCGATGCGGATCTGCGCCTTGACGATGTCGATGCCGGTGACGACCTCGGTGACCGTGTGCTCGACCTGGATGCGCGGGTTGACCTCGATGAAGTAGAACTGGCCGGTGTCGGCATCCTGCAGGAACTCGACCGTGCCGGCGTTGCAGGTAGCCCGACCGCGCGGCCGATGCGCAGCGCCGAGTTCGCAGAGCTCGTTGCGCTGCGGCGTCGTCGAGGAACACGGCCGGCGCGCGCTCGACGACCTTCTGGTTGCGCCGCTGCACCGTGCAGTCGCGCTCGAACAGGTGCACGAGGTTGCCGTGCGCGATCGCCGAGGATCTGCACCTCGACGTGCCGCGCGCGGCGCACCAGCTTCTCGAGGTACACCTCGTCGTTGCCGAACGCCGCCTTCGCCTCGCGACGCGCGGCGGCCACCATCTCGGCCAGTTGCGATCGCTTCCTCGATCGACGCGCATGCCGCGGCCGCCGCCGCCCCAGCTCGCCTTGAGCATCACCGGGTAGCCGACGCCTGCGCGCGAGGCGCGCGGCTTCCGCGCGTCGTCGGCCGGCAGCGGCGGCGTCGCGGGCATGACCGGCACGCCGGCGCGACGCGCGAGGTTGCGCGCCGTGACCTTGTTGCCGAGGCTGCGCATCATCTCGGGCGTCGGGCCGATGAACACGATCCCGGCCGCGGCGCAGGCCTCGGCGAACTCCGGGTTCTCCGACAGGAAGCCGTAGCCCGGATGGATGGCATCGGCGCCGGCCTCGACGGCGATGCGCACGATGTCGTCGATGTCGAGGTAGGCCTCGACCGGGCCCTTGCCCTCGCCGACCAGGTAGCTCTCGTCCGCCTTCATGCGGTGCAGCGAGAAGCGGTCCTCCTGCGAGTAGATCGAGACCGTGCGGATGCCCAGCTCGTCGGCCGCACGCATGACGCGGATCGCGATCTCGCCGCGGTTCGCGACGAGCAGGGTCTTTATCGTGCGGGGCTGGCGCATGAACGCATCGCTCGAGGGTCGGGGTCGTGCCGGAGGGCGAGGGACCGGAACATTGAGTCCGACGGGTGGGTCGGTGTCAATCGTAAAGATGATGTGCGCCCACGCGTGTCTGGTATCTTGCCGCCGCACTTCAGCTGACGACGGGTGGTGGCGGCATGCACGCAATTGCGGTACACGGCGGCGCCGGCGACATCCCGCCGGCCGAACTCACCCCCGAACGCGAATCGGCCGTATCGCGCAGGTCTCGAGCGGGCGCTGCGGGCCGGGCAGGCCATACTCGGTGCCGGCGGTTCGAGCCTGGATGCCGTCGTGGCCGCGGTGCAGGTGCTCGAGGACGACCCGCTCTTCAACGCGGGCCGTGGCGCCGTGATCGCGGCGAACGGCATCTGCGAACTGGACGCGTCGCTCATGGACGGACGCGACCTGCGCGCGGGTGCGGTCACCGGCGTGCGCCACGTGCGCAGTCCGATCGACCTCGCGCGCCTGGTCATGGAGCAATCGCCGCACGTGATGCTGGCCGGGCCCGGCGCGGAGGAGTTCGCGCTCGAACACGGGCTCGAGCCGGTGCCGAACCGTTACTTCGTCGACCGAGCGCAGGCAGCGGGAGCTCGACGCCGTGCTGCACGGCACGGCGGGCAGTGGACGCGAGCCACTGATCGGGCACCGTGGGCGCCGTCGCGCTCGACGCCGGCGGCAACCTCGCGGCGGCAACGTCCACCGGCGGCATGACCGGCAAGCGCTGGGGCCGGGTCGGCGACTCGCCGCTCATCGGCGCCGGGACCTACGCCGCGAACGACGCTTGCGCCGTCTCGGCCACCGGCCACGGCGAGTACTTCATCCGCGCGGCCGTGGCCCACGAGATCGCCGCGCTCGTGCGTTACACGCGGCCGCACCCTCGCCGAGGCGGCGGACGTAGTGGTGCACGAGCAGTTGCCTCGGCTCGGCGGCGAAGGCGGCGTGATCGCGATCGCGCGCGACGGCTCGATCGCCATGCCCTTCAATTCGCAGGGCATGCTGCGTGGCTCGATCGACTCGCAGGGCGACATGACCACCGGGATCCTCTAGCGTCCGCAGCACCCGCCGGCGGACCGGAAACCCCGGGCGCCCGCGGGAACGGCGCGGGCGCCGGTCACTTTGCGAAGTAGCGCTCGAGGTATTCGTCGAACGAGAGCCGGTCCGCAGCCTCGATCCGCGCCTGCGCCTCGAGCGATTCCTGCGCCTCGGCGGCGAATTCCTGCAGGCGCTCCGCGTTCGGCGCAAAAAGCTCCGTGAAATACGACCGGTGCAGCTTCGACATGCGCAGCCCGAACCTGAAGAACGACTCCTCGTTGACCTGCATTTCGTGCAGCGAACGCGCGGCAGGCGTCAGCGCGGCGTCGCGCACCTTCGCCTCCTGCGCCTCGAGGGCGGTCGCGTAGGGCCGCTGCGGATCGCCCGTATCGAGCAGATCGCAAACGCCGCGCATCGTGTCCATGATCTCGAGCGCCCAGTCCCGCAGGGGCGCGTCGCGCCCGTCACGACGCAACGCGAGACCCGGCCTGCGCCCTTCGCCGGGCCACGACCGCGTGGTTGCCGTCGAGCTCCTCCTGCTCGGAGGGCCCGATCGGCGGGCTCTCGCGCAGCACGCAGAACGCGGCAAACGCCTCGAGGAAGCGCAGCTTGCTCTGGTTGACCCCGACCGGATCGAACGCGCTCACGTCGAGCGAGCGCATCTCGACGTACTGCACGCCGGCGCGCTGCAGCGCGCGTGTCGGCCGCTCGCCCGACAGCGTCACGCGCTTCGGCCGGATGAAGCTGTAGTACTCGTTCTCGATCTGCAGCAGGTTCGCGTTCAGCTGCCGGTACTCGCCGTCGACCTTGACGCCGATCCGCTCGTACGGCTCGGGTGCGGCGTGGAACGGCGCGCGACAGGTCGCGGACGTAGTGCTCGAGGCTGTTGACCGAGATGCTGAGCCCGGCCTGGCTCTTGTTGCGATAACCGAGATCGCTCATGCGCAGCGACGTCGCGTACGGCGCGTACAGCGTCCCCGGCATCAGTTCGTCGAGTCCCGGAACGTGGCGTCCCTGCAGGAAGCTCTCGCACACCGCCGGTGAATTCCCGAACAGGTACAGCACGATCCAGCCGTGCCGCCGGTAATTGCGCAGCAGCGCGAAATAGGTCTCCGAGCGGAATGCGTCGCCCGCAACGCGCGACTGCAGCAACTCCGCGTGGACCGGCCAGTAGTGCTCCGGAAACGAGTAGTTGAAATGCACGCCCGAGATGGCCTGCATGACGCGCCCGTACCTCAGGCCGAGGCCCCGCCGGTACACGGTCTTCATGCGGCCGACGTTCGACGTGCCGTACCCGGCGATCGGAATGCTGTCGTCCCCGCGCACGGCACACGGCATGCTGGTCGCCCACAGCATCTCGTCGTCCTCGAGGCGGCCGTACACGAACTGGTGCAGGTCGCAGAGGTACTGGACCAGTTCCCAGGTCTGCGCGAACGGCGGCGTGACCAGTTCGATCAGCGCCTCGGAGTAATCGGTGGTGATGTGCTCGTTGGTGAGCGCCGACCCGAGCGCGAGCGGATGCGGGCGTTGCGACACCTCGCCCTGCGGCCGGACGCGCAGCGACTCTTTTTCGACGCCCTTCAGCCCGCCCTGCAGGGCGCCGGCGGAGCGACCGTTGACCAGCCCGGCCAGTCGTTTCTCGAATACTCGATCCAGTGGCATGAGGGCGAGGGTCAGGAATCGGGCCGCTAGCGTAGCAGACCAGTTCGCGACGACCGACGCCCAACCTCCCGGCGGGTCCGGAACGCGCGGATGCCACGGTTCCGACCGGCACCTGCGGCGTCGCGAGCGTCGCCCGCGTGCGCTGCTGCCGCGTACCGAACCGCCGTCGCCGAAAGTCGATAACTGCCTGTTTCTATTGGCCTGCAAACCACATGTGGTCGCACCTGCAGGCACGGTCGGGCGGCCCACCCGCGGCTACGGGAGAGGGTTTATGCTAGCCATATGCAGATTCCAGGACGGCATCGCCGCTTCGGCGTCGCGCTCGCGCTGGCCGCGTGCGGTGTGATGGTCCCGGCCGCCGCCGAAGATTCCATACGGTGCGGCAGCCGCCTCGTGAGCACAGGCGACGGCATGGACAAGGTGCGCACGCTTTGCGGCGACCCGACCGACGTGGCATTGCGCGGCGTGATCCGGCGCCACGGATACGGGAGCTACGGCCGCTACGACTACGATTACCCCGTCCTCGGCGCGTCGTGGCTCGACCTGCCCGTCGAGGTCTGGACGTACAACCTCGGCCCGCACAAGTTGTTGCGCAAGTTGCGCTTCGTCGGCGACGAGCTGGTCGAAATACGCACCGACGGGTACGGCTACTGAGCGCCCCTCGCGGATGCGATCGTGGCGGCGACGGTGCGGCCCCGGACCGGGCGCGAGCCGTTCACCTGCGGCGACGCTCCATCCAGCGCCGGAGCTTCAGCTCCAGCACGGGCAGGGGCAGCGCGCCGCCGCCCACCACCTGTTCGTGGAACTCACGCAAGTCGAAGTCCGCACCGAGTTGCGCCTCGGCGCGACGGCGCAGGTCGAGGATCTTGCGCTCGCCCACGGGCCCGGCGAGCCCGGCCCCGGGCTGGGCAATGCAGCGGTCCACTTCCAGGGCGCTCGCGGACTCGTCCAGCATCGTGTGCGTGCGCAGGTAGTCGATCGCCTGCTGCCGCGACCACCCGCGGGCATGCACGCCAGTATCTACCACCATGCGCGCTGCGCGCGTCAGCGCCATCGCCGCGATCCCGACGCGCGCCTCAGGCTCGACGTATGCGTCCAGCTCGTCTCCGAGCGTCGCCGCGTACGCAGCCCAGCCTTCGACGAACGCCGGGTCGGTGCCGAAGCGGCGAAAGCGCGGCAGTGCCTGCGCCTCCCGGGCCAGCGCGGCCTGCAGATGCCGTCCCGGCACCGCCTCGTGCAGGTATTGCGCCTCGACGAACCACGCCGCGCTCGATGGCGCCGCGCGTGTATCGACATAGAGCACGCCCGGCCGCCCGCCATCCGAACCGGGCGGGCGGTACCACACGGGCGGATCGCCGGGCATCGGCTGCGCTGCGCGAAATTCGAGCGTGGCCTGCGGCACGCGCGCAAACAGGGATGGCAGGCGCGGCGCGATGCGCGCGTGCAGCGCCGCGTAGCGGCCCAGCAGTTGCCGGGGATCGGCCGCCGGCGGGTTCGCTTGGCCAGGTTGAGCCCGCGCCGGCACGCGGCCGCTGCTCGCGCCACCGGGCTCGCTGCGCAGGACATCGACTGCGACGCGCAACCGCGCGACCTCGCGCAGGCCGAGTTCGTGGGCCTCCTCGGGAGTGACCTCGGCCGACGTGTATTGCTGGACGAGTTGCGCATACCAGAACTCGCCACCGGGCAACGCGGACCAGCCGACAGTGAGGCGTGCCTGCGGCAGGTAGTCCCGCGCCAGGTAGTCGCGCAGGCGGCGATAGGCGGGCAAGACCTGCGTACGCAGCTTCTGTTCGTACGCCTGGAGCAACCGGCGTCGATCGGCCACGGATGGCGCCGCCGGAAAACTGAGCAGTGGCCGCCAGAACACGCTCGCTCGCGGATCCTCGACCCCGGCGATCGCGTCCAGGCGCGGCAGCGCGCGTTCGACCACGACCCTGGGCAGCACGACGCCCTTCGTCACACCCGCCCGCATGTTGTTGATCGCCTGCTCCACCCAGGCGACGAACCCGTCCATGCGCTTCAGGAAATTGTCGTAGTCGCGCGTCGTGCGAAACGGGTGCGCGCCGAGTCCCGAGCCGAGCGTCGCGAACTCGCCCGGCAGGTCGAGGAACGGGTCGATCGGAAGCAACTCGGTCGGGTAGCGATAGCCGGCGATGTTGATCTCGCGCTGCCGCTTGAAGGCGGCGTACGTGACCAGTTCCTCGCCGCTCAGTTGCCCGGGATCGACCGCAGCGAGCTTTTCGAGCGACTCCTGTTCGATACCGAGGGAGTCCGCCATCCAGCTCGGGCTCGCGTAGTCGCCGTAGCGATCGTCGTACCGGTGATCGCCCAGTTCGGTGGCGCGCAGCGGGTTCAACTCGAGGTACCGGTCGAAGTATTCCTCGGCGATGCGGTGCAGCTTGCCGGCCTCGTCGTTCGAGGCGCGCAAACCCTCGGGCGCGTCCGCCGTGCCGACGGGGCCCGCCGGCGACGGCCCGGTTGCGACCTCCCGGTCGCAGGCCGCGAGCCACGCCGCCGTGACGACGAGAGCCATGACCCCTGCTGCGCGCATGCCGCAACCCGTGGTGGCGATCAACGACGCGCCGCGGTCCAGCGCTCGATCTTGCCGTCCAGCACGTCGAGTGGCACGGCGCCGTCGCCGAGCACCTCGCGGTGGAAATCGCGCAGGTCGAATTTCGGGCCCAGCGCGCCTTCGGCCTCGCGTCGCAGGCCCTGGATGTGAATGTCGCCCACCTTGTAGCCGAGCGCCTGGCCCGGCCACGCGATGTACCGCTCCACTTCCGAGACGACGTCCGATTCGGCGAGCGTCGAGTTGTCGAGCATGAACCGGATCGCGCGCTCGCGGCTCCAGCCTTGCGCGTGCAGGCCCGTGTCCACGACGAGCCGCATCGCGCGCAACATCTCGTCGTTCAACCGGCCGAACCACTGGTACGGGTCCGTAAAGAGCCCGAGTTCCTTGCCGAGCGATTCCGCATACAAGGCCCAGCCTTCCACGTAGGCGGTGTAGTCCCCGCCGAAACGACGGAATCTCGGCACGCCTTCGAGCTCCTGCTGGATCGATACCTGGAAGTGGTGCCCCGGAGCGGCTTCGTGCAGCGACAGCGTCTCCATGCCGAATCTTGGCTGCGCCTTCAGGTTGAACGTGTTGACGTAGAAGATGCCGGGACGCGAGCCGTCGGCCGACGGCTGCTGGTAGTAGGCACCGGCGGCGGACTCGGCGCGGAACGCCTCGACCTCGCGTACTTCGTAATCCGCCTTCGGGAACACCGAGAACAGCTGCGGCAGTGCCGCGTCGATACGTGTCTTGAGCACGCGATAGCCGTTCAGCAGGTCGGCTCCGTTCGTGAAATAGAACGCCGGGTCGGTCTCCAGGTGATCGAAGAACGCAGGCAGGTCGCCCGGCGAAGCCGACCTGCTCGCGCACCTTGTCCATCTCGCCGCGGATGCGCGCGACCTCGCTCAGGCCCAGCGCGTGGATCGCTGCGGGGGTCATGTCCGTGGTCGTGTGCTCCTGCACGTAGAACGCGTACCACGCCTGGCCGTCCGGCAGCGCCGTCCACGCGACGCTGGTGCGCGCGCCGGGCAGGTACTCGTCGCGCACGAAATCGCGCAACCGGCGATACGCGGGCAGCACCTTGCCCTCGAGCGCCTGCGTGTACTCGGACGTCAGCCGCTGCCGGTCGGCCGCGCCGATCGCGTCCGGAAACTGCTTGACCGGCGCGAAGTACTGGCTGTCCGCCGCGCGCGCCACGAGCATCGTGTCGAGCTGCGGCAGCACTTTCTCCATGACCGCGCGCGGCTGGACGACCCCGGTCCGCAGGCCCTGGCGCATGTTGACGATGGCCTGGTCCATCCAGACGACGAGCCCGTCGAGCCGGCGCAACCAGTTCTCGTAGTCCCGTACCGTCGCGAACGGCTGCGCGTTGCTGCCTGAGCCGAGCGCAGGCATCAAGGTCAGCAGCCCGCCGGCCTGGTTGAGCGGCAGCAGTTCCGAGGGGAATCGGTCCGAAGCGACGCTGCGCAGGCGCTCGCGCAGGAAGATGTCGTACGAGATGCGATCGGCGGATGCCAGCAGGGCGGGGTCGATCGCGCGCACTTCGTCGAGGTATTGCTTGTTCATCGCGCGCTCCTGCGCCATGAATTCCGGGCCGATCGAGTTCGGCAACCGGTCGTTGTAGCGGTTGTCGCCGATGAACGTCGCGAGCACGGGGCTCAGCACCAGCAGGTCCTCGAAGTAGCGCTCGAAGAGCGCATCGAGTTGCTGTTTCGCCGCAACCTGCGCGGCGTCGGGCGATGCCGGGGCGGTGGTCGCCGTGGCGGCGGCGGTCGATGTGGCCGGCGGCGCCGGCTGCGAGGCGCAGCCCGACGCGAGTACGGGCACGGTCAGGGCGAGGACGATCGCGGAGCGCAGAGACATGGGCTTGTATTCCTGCCGGTTTCGGTCGAGGCGGCGATTATAGGGGCCCGCTGCGCTCGACGATGGCCGTCACACCCATGCCGCCGGCAGTGCAGATCGAGACGAGCCCGCGTCCCGCCCCGCGCTGCTCCAGCAGCCTGGCGAGCGTGGCGAGGATCCGCGCCCCGGTCGCGCCGAACGGATGACCGACCGCGAGACTGCCGCCCTTCACGTTGAGCCGCGCGCGGTCGATCGCGCCGAGCGGCCGGTCGAGCCCGAGCCGCTCGCGGCAGAACTCCGCCGACTCCCACGCCTTGAGCGTGCAGAGCACCTGGGCCGCGAACGCCTCGTGGATCTCGTAGAAGTCGAAGTCCTGCAGCGCCTGGCCGGCGTCGGCGAGCATGCGCGGCACGGCGTACGCCGGCGCCATCAACAGGCCCTCGTCCTGCACGAAGTCCACCGCGGCCACCTTGCCGTACGTGAGGCAGGCCTGGA
Source organism: uncultured Gammaproteobacteria bacterium (assembly GCA_963786705.1). GTDB lineage: Bacteria > Pseudomonadota > Gammaproteobacteria > Steroidobacterales > Steroidobacteraceae > RPQJ01. The sequence goes on along the minus strand of CAWBAG010000027.1, from coordinate 206,213 downwards.
CGGGCAGGTTCCGCGCGCGCGCCCAGGCCTCGTCCGCGAGCAGCACCGCGGCGGCGCCGTCGGTCATCGGCGTGGAGTTGCCCGCCGTCAGCGTCGCGCTGCCGTCCATCGGGAACGACGGGCGCAGCGTCGCGAGTTTCTCGAGCGTCGTGTCGCGCCGCAGGTTGTCGTCCTGCCGCAAGCCCCGGAACTCGACGACCAGGTCCGCGAAGAACCCCTCGTCGTAGGCGGCCGCGGCGCGTTCGGTGGCTCTCGAGCGCGAGCCGGTCCTGCTCGTCGCGCGACACGTTCCAGCGCCGCGCCATGAGTTCGCAGCTCTGACCCATCGTGAGGCCGGTCCGCGGCTCCAGGACCGCCGGCAGCTCCGGCCTCAGGTGACGCGGCCGTACGCCGAGCCACGGTGCCGCGCGCGCGCCGGACGTGCGGCCGCGCGCACTGCGCAACATGAGCCGGCGCAATTCCTCGTTGACGCCGATCGGCGCGTCGCTGGCCGTGTCGACGCCCGCGGCGATGGCGTTGTCGATCTGGCCGGACGCAATCTTGAGCCCGAGCAGGATCGCCGTTTCGAGGCTCGTGCCGCAGGCCCGCTGCAGGTCGAACGCCGGCGTGCGCGCATCGAGGGTCGTCCCGAGCACGGCTTCGCGCGTGAGATTGAAGTCGCGCGAGTGCTTCAGCACCGCGCCGGCCCCGACGTCGCCGAGGATCTCGCCCCCGAGCCCGAACTTGTCGACGACCGCCTGCAGCGCGGCCGTCAGCATCTGCTGGTTCGAGCACTCCGCGTAGGCGCCCATGGAGCGGGCGAATGGTATCCGGGCGCCGCCGACGATGGCGACGCGGCGCAGGACGGTTCCGGCGAGCATGGGTCGCCTCCCTGGCGTGCTGGGCGAGGCGCTCAGGGTACAGGGATCGATCGCGGCGCTCACCCGGCGGCCGTCGCGATCCGGCCGGGACTGGTCGGCCCTGTTATCCTTGCGCGATCCCGCACGTACCTCGATCCGGCATCGCGGAGCCCGCGCCATGAGCCATCTGCAACTGAGAGCAGCCGACGGCCAGACGTTCTCGGCCTACGTGGCGAAGCCCGAAGGCAAGGCGCGCGGCGCGATCGTCGTGATCCAGGAGATCTTCGGCGTGACCGGCCACATTGAACGAGTGGCCGAGCAATACGCTGCACAGGGGTATCTCGCGGTCGCACCCGCGCTCTTCGACCGGCAGGAGCGCGGCGTGAACCTGCCCTACGACGACGACGGCGTGGCGCGCGGCATGGCATACATGCTGAAAGTCGACCGGGCCGGGCTCATCGCCGATCTCGTCGCCACGGTCGGCGCGGCGACGCACGCCGGCGCCGTCGGCATGGTGGGTTTCTGCTGGGGCGGCGCGGTGACCTATGTCGCCGGCTGCCGCACCAACATCACCGCGGGCGTTGTGTACTACGGCGGCGGCATCGCCACGCTGCTCGACGAGACACCCCGCTGCCCGATGCTGTTTCACTTCGGCGAGCTCGACACACACATTCCACTCGACGACGTCGCGCGCATCCGTGCCGCGTTCCCGGCAGGCGAGTACCACCTGTACGCGGCCGGCCACGGCTTCAACTGCGCGGATCGCCCGAGCTTCGATGCGGCGGCGGCCGGTGTCGCCTTCGACCGGACGCTGCAATTCTTCCGCAAACACGTAGGCTAAAACAATGACTTTGAAACTCAAGGACGGCACGCTGCTGCGCCAGCAGTGCCATGTGGGCGGGCGCTGGATCGACGCGGCGTCGCGCGCCACGGTCAATGTGACGAACCCGGCGACCGGTGCGGTGATCGGCTCGGTGCCGAGCCTCGGTCTCGAGGAGACCCGCGCGGCGATCGCGGCTGCGGCCACGGCGTTCCCGGCCTGGGCCGCGCGCACGGCCAAGGACCGTGCGGGCCTGCTGCGCCGCTGGCACGACCTCATGCTGCAGCACGCGGACGACCTTGCGATCCTGATGACCGCCGAGCAGGGCAAGCCGCTTGCCGAGGCGAGGGGCGAGATCGGCTATGCCGCGTCGTTCATCGAGTGGTTCGCCGAGGAAGGCAAGCGCGTCTATGGCGACGTAATCCCCGGCCACGCACCCGACAAGCGCATCGTCGTGCTGCGCCAGCCGGTCGGCGTCGTGGCCGCGATCACGCCCTGGAACTTCCCGGCCGCGATGATCACGCGCAAGGCCGGGCCTGCACTCGCCGCGGGCTGCACGTTCGTCTGCAAGCCCGCGATGCTGACGCCCTACTCGGCGCTCGCGATGGCCGAGCTCGCGCAGCGCGCCGGCATACCGCCGGGTGTCTTCAACGTGATCACCGGCCAGGCGAGCGTGCTCGGCGGCGAGCTGACCTCGAACCCGAGCGTGCGCAAGGTGACGTTCACGGGCTCGACCGAGATCGGCAAGAAACTCATGGCGCAGTGCGCTGGCACGATGAAGAAGGTCTCGCTCGAGCTGGGCGGCAACGCGCCGTTCATCGTGTTCGACGACGCGGACCTCGACCTCGCCGTGCAGGGCGCCATCGCGAGCAAGTACCGCAACACCGGCCAGACCTGCGTCTGCGCCAACCGGCTGCTCGTGCAGGAGGGCGTCTACGACCGCTTCGTGGCCAAGCTCGTCGACGCCGTGCGCCAGTTGCGCGTCGGCGACGGCCTCCAGGGCGCCACCGACCAGGGGCCCCTGATCGACGCGAAGGCGGTCGCGAAGGTCGAGGAGCACATCGCCGACGCGCTCGCGAAAGGCGGCAAGATCGCGCTCGGCGGCGCACGTCACGCGCTCGGCGGCACCTTCTTCGAGCCGACCGTGATCACGCAGGTGAAGCCGGACATGCTGGTCGCGCGGGAGGAGACGTTCGGCCCGGTCGCGCCGGTGTTCTCGTTCCGCGACGAGAAGGAGGCGCTCCGCATGGCCAACGACACCGAGTTCGGGCTCGCGTCGTATTTCTACACGCGCGACCTGGCGCGCTCGTGGCGCGTCGCGGAAGGCCTCGAATACGGGATCGTCGGCCTCAACACCGGCCTCATTTCGACCGAGGTGGCGCCGTTCGGCGGCATCAAGGAGTCGGGCACGGGCCGCGAAGGCTCGAAGTACGGCATCCTCGACTACACCGAACTCAAGTACCTGTGCGTCGGTGGCATCGAGGGTTGAACGACCGCGCACTGGTCTACCTGCTGGCAGCGATGGTCACGCTCGGGTCCGTCGCGACGAACATGTACATCCCGGCCCTGCCGGCGGTACGGGAGTACTTCGACGCAGGTGTCGCCGAGGTCCAGGCCACGTTCGCGGTGTCCCTGGTCACGTTCGCGATCGGCATCCTCGTCTGGGGCCCGATCTCCGACCGCTATGGCCGGCGCACCGCCATCCTGTCGGGAATGACGATCGTGATCGCGGGCGCCACGATCGGCATGACGGCCACGAGCCTCGGCTGGCTGGTTTGCGGCCGCGCGGTGCAGGCGTTCGGCACGGCGACCGGCATCGCCGTTGCGCGCGCGGTCGTGAGCGACCGGTTTCCGACGGAACGCATGGCGCGCACGCTGGCGCAGCTCGCGATCGTCTCGGTCATGGCGAACGGGCTCGCGCCGATCGTGGGCGGCCTGCTGACCGCGGGCTTCGGCTGGCGGTCGGTGTTCGGCGCGGTGCTCGCGGCGACGTCCGCCACCGCCTGGTTCACGTGGCGCTACCTGCCGGAAACACGGCCCGCCACGCAGACGCCGCCGCGGCCGCGCGAGATGGTGCGGGTCGCGGGCCGGCTCGTGCGGCACCCGGTGTACGCGAGCTGCGTGCTGCAGATGGCCGCGGCGTATTCCGCGTTCCTCGTGTTCATTTCGCTCGCGCCGTACGTGATGATTTCCGCGCTCGGGCGTCCGCAGACCGAGTACGGGTTCTACTACCTCTTCATCGCGATCGGGTACGTGCTCGGCAACTGGTCGGTCGGACGGCTCGCGGCGCGCGGACCGCACTGGATGGTGGTGGTCGGCGGCTGCCTGCAGGCCGCGGGTGCGCTGGCTGCGCTCGCGTTCGTCGCGGCCGGGCTGCGTCATCCGCTCTGGATCTTCGCACCGATCGCGGTGCTGTTCGTCGGGCAGGGCCTCTTTGCGCCCAACATGACGGCGATCGCGGTGAGCCTCGCCCCGCAGCACGCGGGCGTCGGCTCGAGCACCATCGGTTTCCTGCAGCAGGTGATCGGCGCGATCAGCGTGCAGGCGATGGCCGTGCAGGCGACCGATACGCCCGTGCCGATGCTGCTGTTCTGCGCCGGCGCGAGCGTCGTGCAGCTTGCGGTGCTCTGGCTGTCGCCACGCATCGAAGCCGGCGCGCGTTGATCCCCTGCCACCGGCCGGCGTGCGCCGCGCGCTGCGGTTTGCGCAACGGTGGCCGATCGCGATCGTGATATCGTCCCGCGTCCTCGATGCCACGGCTCCTGCATGACCCAGTTCCTCGGCACGCCCGACTACGCGCACGGCACACCGGCCCGGGCCGGCGTCCTGCTCGTCAACCTCGGCACTCCAGCGGACCCGTCGCCGCGGGCCGTGCGCAAGTACCTCGCCGAGTTCCTCGCCGATCCGCGCGTGATCGAGATGCCGCGCGCGCTGTGGTGGCTGGTCCTGCACGGCGTCATCCTGCGCGTGCGGCCGCGGCGCAGCGCGCGCGCGTACCGGAAGATCTGGACGCCGCAGGGCTCGCCGCTGCTGGTCGAGTCGCAACGGCTCGCGCTCGGCCTCGCGGCGCAACTCGGCCGCCGCTGCGGCGACCAGGTCGTCGTCGACCTCGCCATGAGCTACGGGCAGCCGTCGATCGCGAGCGTCCTCGAGCGCTTCCGCGAGCGCAACGTGCGCCGCCTCGTCGTCCTGCCGCTCTATCCCCAGTATTCGTCGACCACGACGGGAAGCATCTTCGAGTTCGTCACCCGCGAACTCTCGCGCTGGCGCTGGATGCCCGAACTGCGCTTCGTGAACCAGTACTGGCAGCACGAGCGCTACCTCGCAGCGATCGCCGAGAGCATCGCGAACCACTGGCGCGTTCACGGCCGCAAGCACCTCGTGTTCTCGTTCCACTCGATCCCGAAGCGCTACCTGCTCGCGGGCGATCCGTACCACTGCTTCTGCCAGGCGACCGCGCGCGAGGTCGCTGCACGCCTCGGTCTCGCGCCATCGGAATGGTCGCTCGGGTTCCAGTCGCGGTTCGGCCGCGAGGAATGGCTGCAGCCGTACGTGGACGTGCTGCTGCACGACTACTCGCACCAGGGCCCGAAGAGCGTCACGCTCGTGTGCCCCGGTTTCGCCACCGACTGCCTCGAGACGCTGGAGGAGATCGACATGCAGAACCGGGAGATGTTCCTCGGGCACGGCGGTGAGGCGTTCGACTACGTGCCGTGCCTGAATTCGAGTGCCGGTCACGTCGCGGCGCTCGAGGACATCGTGTTGAGCCACACGCAGGGCTGGCCGGAGTTCGCGGGTACGCCACTCGATCCGCAGCCACTGGCCGCGGCACGCGAGCGGGCACTCGCCCTCGGCGCGCCGCGCTGAGCAGATGCCGCTCGGCCGCTTCCTCGAAGTCAGCATCGCGGCCAGCGACGTGGCGGCGTCGCTCGCGTTCTATGAATCGCTCGGCTTCGTGCAGGCCAGGGTCGGGGAAGCGTGGCCCCACCCGTACGCCGTGGTCACCGATGGGCGGCTCTGCATCGGCCTGCACCAGCGGGACGACCTGCGCTCACCCACGCTTACCTGGGTATTGCCGGGTCTCGCGCAGCGGCTCGCCGGGCTGGCCGCGCTCGGCATCGAATTCGAGTATGCGCGCGTGGACGACGTGTCGTTCCACGAGGCCTGCTTCCTCGATCCCTCGAACCAGCCCGTGTCGCTGCTCGAGGCCCGCACGTTCTCGCCGCCCGCACTCGCGCCCACGCACTCGACCGCGCTCGGCTATTTCGCGGAGTACGGGCTGCCCGCAACCGACCTCGCGACCGCGAGCGCCTTCTGGGACCGGCTGGGCTTCGTGGTGTTCGAGCCGGAGCGCGAGCCGTTCCTGAAGATCGTCGTCGCGTGCCGCGACCTGAACCTCGGGCTCTATGGCCTCGACCTGCGCGGACCGGTGCTGACCTTCACCGATCCCGCCATGCCCGAACGGGTCGCGGCGCTGCGCGACCAGGGACACGACTTCACGAGCCGGCTGCCGCGCGGTCTCGACGCACGCAGCGCGGCGCTGCTGCGGGCCCCCGAGGGCACGGAACTGCTGTTGTTGTCGTCGGGCGACGGCTGAGCGAGTTCAGTCGCGCGCGACCGCGGCGATCTCGAACCGGATCTCGAGCGCGTCGGCCACCTGGACCGCACCGCCGGCGACGGCGAACGGCGTCATTCCGAGATCAGTCTGGCGCACCTGCAGGGTACCGCGCGCGGTAAACGCTCCGGGCGTGCGCTCGACGACGACGGGCGCCTCCACCTGGCTCTCGACGCCGCGGACCACGATGCCGATCCGCACGAGCGGATTGGGCCATGGGCCGTCGGCGCCCAGCGAACGAATCTCGATCACCGGCTGGTGCGCCGCGTCGAGGACCTCGGCGCGAAGCATGTTCTGCCGTGTGCCCGCGCGGGCGCTGTCCGGCACGGCGGTCGCGAATTCCGGCCCCGCCGCGGCCCGGGCGGCGGGCAGGTCGACCTCGAATCGTTCGACCGGCAGCCGCAGCACGAATCCGGAGGCGGCTGGCGTCGCGGCAAGCCAAGCCTCGCCCGATTCGTCCGCCGACGTGACCACGTGATCGTGGCCGAGACGCGCGAACGGGCCCGCTCTACGCACGATCACGGTAACCACCGTCTGCGCCGGGTCGATCGCGAATCGCTGCGCGCCGTCCGGTATGCGCTGCGTCCCGGTGCCTGGCGGCCTGGCGGGCTCCGTCGCCGGCGGGCGTTGCGGCGCCGGCGCGCAGCCGGCCGCGAGCAAGGCGAGCAGGACCAGCCTCGCGCAACGGCGCGTCGCCGCGCAAACTGTGCCTGCACGCGGCTGGGTTAACATGCACCGATCATCCCACAGGACCGCACTTCATGCCGTTGCGCAATACCGCCGAAGCCTACGGAAGTCTCGCCAAGTTCCTGCACTGGGCCATCGTGTTGCTGATCCTGCCGCAGTACTTCCTGGTCGAGGCCGCCGAAGCACTGCCGAAGGGCAGCCTCGAGCGGCTGCAAGTCATGTCGTGGCACAAGTCGATCGGCATGACGGTGTTGCTGCTCGCCGTCGCGCGGCTCGCGTGGAAAGTCGTCAACCGGCCGCACCCCGCGCCGGTCGGCGAGGCCTGGCAGCGCAAGGCGGCGGCGGCCGGTCACGGCCTGCTGTACCTGCTGATCCTGCTGCAACCGCTGACCGGCTGGATCGTGTCGTCGTCCGGCAATGCCCCGGTCACGCTGTTCGGGTGGTTCCAGTTCCCGGCCATCGTCGCCGAGAACCACGATCTGCACGAAGCATTCGAGGAGGTGCATGAGTTCCTGTTCTTCACGCTGCTGGGCATAGCCGTCGTGCACGTCGCCGCGGCGATCTATCACCACGTGGTGCTGAAGGACAACGTGCTGCGGCGCATGCTGCCCTTCGTAAGGCCCGCCGCGTGAAACGCTGGCTGCTCACGGCCCTGCCGGCGGCCTGGCTCGCGCTCGCGCCGGGTGCCGGCCACGCCGCCACAGCCTGGCAGGTCGACCGCGAGCGGAGCCGGCTGACGTTCGTGCCCACGGTTGCAGGCGGGGAATTCACGGGCCGGTTCGAGCGCTTCGAGGCGACGATCGCCTTCGACCCGGCCGACCTCGCGCAGTCGCACCTGGCCGTCGATGTGGACCTGGGCTCCGCCGCGTCAGGCGACGCCGAGCGTGACGATGCGCTGAAGGGGCCGGATTTTCTCGCGATCGCGCGCTGGCCGCACGCGCATTTCGAAGCCACCAGTATCCGGGCGACCGGCCCGGGACGTTTCGAGGCGCAAGGAAAGCTGCGGTTACGCGACGTGACGCGCGAAATCCGCGTGCCTTTCGAGTTTGCAGCGGCGGCGGGCACCGACGCGCGACTCAAGGGCAGCACCCGGGTGCGGCGACTCGCCTTCGGCGTCGGGCAGGGCGACTGGCAGGACACGGAATGGATCGCCGACGAAGTGCGCGTCGAATTCGACCTGAGCCTGCGGCGCACTCCCTGACCGTGCCGTCGTCCGGCCCGGCGCAGTGCGCTTTAGCATGCGTCGGCCGCCTGATCGGGCTTAGAATTCCCATTGCTGCGACGATCGCGGCGGGGCCACCTTCGACAACTCGAAACGGGAGTTTCCATCATGTCATTGCGGTTCACGATGCAGGATCGGCGTCTGGTGCTGGCGGCTGCCATCGCACTGGGGCTCGCAGGTTGCCAGAAGAAGCCGGAGCCGGCGGCGGAAGCCCCGGAAGCAGCGTCGCCGGCGGCCACCGCAGCCGCCACCGATGCACTCGAGGGCCAGGTCGACGTCGTCGCGTGGCCGGGTTACCTCGAGCGCGGCGCGACCGACAAGAATTACGACTGGGTCACGGCCTTCGAGACGGACACGGGTTGCAAGGTCAACATCAAGACCGCCGGCACTTCCGACGAGATGGTGTCCCTGATGACGCAGGGCGGCTACGACCTCGTGACGGCGTCGGGCGACGCGTCGGTGCGCCTGATCCGCGGCGGCACGGTGCAGCCGATCGACATCGCCCGCGTGCCGAGCTACGCGAACGTCGACGACCGGCTGAAGGAAGCGCCGTGGCATTTCGTCGACGGCAAGCACTACGGGACCCCCTACCAGTGGGGCCCGAACGTGCTGATGTACAACACGAAGGTGTTCCCGTCCGCGCCGAAGTCCTGGTCGGTCGTCTTCGAGGACCGGAAGCTGCCCGACGGCAAGAGCAACAAGGGCCGCATCCAGGCGTACGACGGGCCGATCTACATCGCCGACGCGGCGACGTACCTGATGGCGAAGAAGCCCGAACTCGGCATCAAGGACCCGTACGCGCTGAGCGAGGAACAGTACGCCGCCGTGCTCGAGGTGTTGCGCAAGCAGCAGCCGCTCGTGCACCGCTACTGGCACGACGCGAACGTCGCCGTGCAGGATTTCACCAACGAAGGCGTCGTCGCCTCGGGTTCGTGGCCGTTCCAGGTCAACACGCTCGTCGCGAACGGCCAGCCGGTCGCGAGCACGATCCCGGAGGAAGGCGCCACGGGTTGGGCCGACACGACGATGCTCGCCGCCGGCGCGAAGCACCCGAACTGCGCATACAAGTGGATGGAGTGGTCGCTGAACGCGAAGGTGCAGGGCGACGTGGCGGCCTGGTTCGGCTCCGTGCCCGCAGTGCCCGCCGCGTGCAAGGGCAACGCATTGCTCGGCGACGCCGGTTGCACCACGAACGGCTTCGACAACTTCGACAGGATCCACTTCTGGCGCACGCCGGAGGCCGCCTGCGCCAGGGCACCTGCGTGCCGTACAGCCGCTGGGCCACGGACTACGTGGCCGTGATGGGCGGCCGCTGAGAGCGAGCCCGCAACGTCGCGCGCGGCGCCGGCGGATGGCCCGCGCCGCGCGCGGCCGACGCGCCACGCCATGACGGCCGCGATCGAACTGCGCGAGGCCACGCGCGCCTTCGGTGCGGTGATCGCACTCGATCGCGTGTCGCTCACGATCGCGCCGGGCGAGTTCTTCGCGTTGCTCGGGCCGTCGGGTTCCGGCAAGACCACGTCGCTGCGCCTCATCGCGGGTTTCGACCAGCCGGACGCCGGGCAGGTACTGCTCGACGGCACGGACGTGACCCACGTGCCGCCGTTCGATCGCAACGTCAACACCGTGTTCCAGGATTACGCGCTGTTTCCGCACATGTCCGTGGCCGAGAACGTCGCGTACGGGCTGCGGGTGCGCGGCATCGCCGCGGCCGAGCGCCAGTCGCGCGCGCGGCAGATGCTCGACCTCGTCCAGCTCGGTGGTTTCGGCGCGCGCAGGCCGGCGCAGCTCTCCGGTGGCCAGAAGCAACGCGTCGCGCTCGCGCGCGCGCTGATCAACCAGCCGAAGGTCCTGCTGCTCGACGAGCCACTCGGCGCGCTCGACCTGAAGCTGCGCGAGGAAATGCAGGCGGAGCTGAAGTCGCTGCAGCAGCGGCTCGGCATCACGTTCGTGTTCGTGACGCACGACCAGGGCGAGGCGCTCAGCATGGCCGACCGCGTCGCGGTCTTCAGCCAGGGGCGCATCGAGCAGCTCGACACGCCGCGCGAACTCTACAACCGCCCGCGCACCGCTTTCGTGGCAAGCTTCGTCGGCAGCGCCAACGTGATCGATGCGGAACTCGCCGGGCGACTGACCGGCCGCGCGCAACCCTTCGCCATCCGGCCGGAGATGATCGACCTGCTCGCGCCCGGCACCGCCGTTCCGGACGGCAGCGTGCACTGCGAGGGCCACCTGCTCGACGTGCTGTACCACGGCGCGAGCAGCCGCTGCCACGTGCGCCTCGACGAGCGGACCACGCTCGCGATCGCGCGGCCCGAGTCGGCAGCGTCGGCCACGGCGCCGCTCGCGGCCGGCGCCAGCGTGCGGCTCGCGTGGCGGCCGGAGCACGCGGTGCTGCTGCAGGGCTGACGGCCGCAGGTGCGCATGCGCAGACCCGCCATCTCGCTCGCCGGCCGCAACGCGTTCTATTTCGCGTTGCTGCTGGCGCCGCCGCTGCTATGGCTCGGCATCGTCTACCTCGGGTCGCTCCTCACGCTGCTGCTGCAGAGCTTCTACGCGATCGACGAGTTCACGGCGCGCGTCGTGCCGCAGGTCACGCTGCAGACGTACCGGCAGTTGCTGACCCAGCCGGCGCACATCGACATCGTGCTGCGCACGCTGCTGATGGCGGTCGCCGTGACGGTCGCCGCAGCCGTGATTGCATTTCCGGTCGCGCTCTACATGGCGCGTTACGCGGGACCGCGCCTGAAGGCGTTCTTCTACGTCGGCATCATGCTGCCGATGTGGACCAGCTACCTCGTCAAGGTCTACGCGTGGCGGTTGATCCTCGCGAAGCAGGGCATCGCGAGCTGGGCGTTCGAGAGCGCCGGGCCTCACCGGCGTGCTCGACCAGGCGCTGTCCGTGCCGGTGGTCGGCGGACCGTCGCTCTCCTCGTCGTACCTCGGCATGTTCGTCGTCTTCGTCTACATGTGGCTGCCGTTCATGATCCTGCCGCTCGCGGCGGCACTCGAGCGGGTGCCCGCCTCGCTGCTGCAGGCTTCGGCCGATCTCGGCGCCCGTCCCGGCCAGACGTTCCGGCACGTGGTGCTGCCGCTCGCGTTGCCGGGGCTCGCGGCGGGCTCGATCTTCACGTTCTCGCTGACGCTCGGCGACTACATCATCCCGAGCGTGGTCGGCGCTCCCGGGTACTTCATCGGCATGATGGTCTACCAGCAGCAGGGAACCGCGGGCAACCTGCCGCTCGCGGCCGCGTTCTCCGTCGTGCCGATCGTGCTGATCGGCTGCTACCTCGCGCTCGCGCGCCGGCTCGGGGCCTTCGATGCGCTCTAGGCGTCCCCGGCCCTGGGATCGCGCGTCGACCGGCATGAAGGTCGCGGCGGCGTTCGGGCTCGCTGTTCCTGCACGCGCCGGTCTGGGTCATCGTGCTCTACGCGTTCACGACCGAGGACCGCACCTACCAGTTCCCGCCGCCCGGTCTCACGCTGCACTGGTTCGACGTCGCGTTTGCGCGGCCGGACATCTGGGCCGCGATGCGCCTCTCGCTGCTCGTCGCCGCCACGGCCACGCTGCTCGCGATCGTGCTCGGGTCGCTGGCCGCCTTTGCGCTGGCGCGGCGTCAGTTCACCGGCAAGGAATCGATCACGCTGCTCTTCGTGCTGCCGATCGCATTGCCCGGGATCCTGACCGGCCTCGCGCTGCTCGCCGGCATCCGCACGCTCGGACTCGAGCCCGGGTTCTGGACCATCGTCGCCGGCCACGCGACGTTCTGTCTCGTGATCGTCTACAACAACGTGGTGGCCCGGCTGCGGCGCATTCCGCCGAGCTGGGTCGAGGCATCGATGGACCTCGGCGCCCGCGGCCACCAGACGTTCCGCTACGTGCTCCTGCCGCAGATCGCCACGGCCCTGCTCGCGGGCGGCATGCTCGCGTTCGCGTTGTCGTTCGACGAGATCATCGTCACGCTGTTCACGGCCGGGCACCAGCAGACGCTGCCGATCTGGTTCTACAGCGAGCTGTTCAGGCCGCGCGAGCGTCCCGTCACGAACGTCGTCGCGGTCATCGTGATCCTCGTGACGCTGGTGCCGATCCTGCTCGCGTACTACCTGACGCGGCCGGACGAACAGGGTGCCGGCGCGTAGGGGCGCGAACTAGAATCCAGGCAATCAACGAGGCGGCATCCCATGCAGACCAAACTACTGATCGACGGCAAGCTGGTCGCGGGCGCGGGCAAGGTCGAGGACGTGCTGAACCCGGCCACGGGCAAGGTGCTCGCGCGTGTGCCGGAGGCGTCGCGCCCGCAGGTCGATGCGGCGGTGCGCGCGGCCGCCGCGGCATTCGACGGCTGGTCGCGCACCGCGCCGAAGGACCGCGCGTACCTGCTGCTGAAGCTGGCGGACCGCATCGAAGCCGACGCAGCCGCGTTCGCGAAGGTCGAGTCGCAGAATTGCGGCAAGCCGCTCGCCGCCGCGCTGAATGACGAGATACCGGCCATCGCCGACGTGTTCCGGTTCTTCGCCGGCGCCTGCCGCTCGCTGACGGGCACCGTCGCGGGAGAATACCTCGCCGGCTACACGAGCATGATCCGGCGCGACCCCATCGGCGTCGTCGCCTCGATCGCGCCGTGGAACTATCCGCTGATGATGGCGGCCTGGAAGCTCGGGCCCGCGCTCGCGGCTGGCAACACCGTCGTGCTGAAGCCATCGGAGCAGACGCCGCTCACCGCATTGAAACTGGGCGAGTTGCTCGCGGAGCATGTTCCCGGCAGGCGTGGTCAACATCGTCACGGGCCGTGGCGCGAGCGTCGGCGCGCCCCTGACGCGGCATCCGCTGGTGCGCATGATCTCGCTCACGGGCGACGTCGCTACCGGCGAGAAGATCCTCGCCCAGGCCGCACGGGGCATCAAGCGCACGCACCTCGAACTCGGCGGCAAGGCCCCGGTGATCGTGTTCGACGACGCCGACGTCGCGAGCGTGGTCGAGGGGGTGCGTACCTTCGGCTATTACAACGCCGGCCAGGACTGCACCGCCGCCTGCCGCATCTACGCGGGCGCCAAGGTGTACGACCGGCTCGTGGCCGAACTCTCGTCGGCCGTGAGCACGATCAAGACGGGCGCGCAGACCTCGGCGGGCGTCGAGATGGGCCCGCTGATCAGCGCAGAGCAGCGCGACCGCGTCGCGGGATTCGTCGCACGCGCGAGGAAACAGAAACACATCGAGGTCACGGCGGGTGGTAACGCGGGCACCGGCGGCGGGTTCTTCTTCGAGCCGACGGTGATCGCCAACGCACGCCAGTCGGACGAGATCGTGCAACGCGAGGTGTTCGGCCCGGTCGTGTCGGTCACGCGCTTCAAGGACAGCGACGACGCGATCCGCTGGGCCAACGATTCGGAATACGGGCTCGCGTCGTCCGTCTGGACGCAGGACGTGGGCAAGGCCCTCACCGTAGCGTCGCGCCTGCAATACGGGTGCACCTGGGTCAACACGCACTTCATGCTCGTGAGCGAGATGCCGCACGGCGGCCTGAAGCGCTCGGGTTACGGGAAGGATCTCTCCGCGTATGCGCTCGAGGACTATTCCGTCGTGCGCCACGTGATGGCGAAACTCTGACGCGCTGGCGTGCAATCGTCGCGCCGGCAATGACTTGCGGCGTTACCGTGCCGCACTGGCGTGTAATCGTTGCGCCGGCAGTGACTTGCGGCGTCACCCTGTCGCACGTGTTACGAGTCGCAATGGATATTTCACGAACCTGTCACAGCATTGGCGACGAATCCGTTGCAGCATACGACCGTCGCGCGCCGACTCGTAATCGTCAGGCGCGGCAACGACCGAACGCAGCGAGGCAGCGTCAGCCGATTTAAGGCAGCAGGGACGGACGCGCTAAGCCCTCAATGCGGGACGTCGACCGACCGGAGCAGATTCCCCCCTGCTCCGGTTTTTTTTTGGCTCTGTCACCGATTCGTGTTGGTACGTCACCAAGGCCGTTCCGATAGCGAGCGGTCAACGGGGAAAATCGACTTATTTTGTTGAAGAACCCCTGAATGTGCAGCTGTTTTCACGGTCACAAGATTCGGGTGGCAGGGAGAACGCAGCGGCATGATGGGGCAACACGGCGGCAACCAGGACCGACTGTTTTATTCCTTCAACCTCGACGCGCACGTTCCTGCCGATCATCTGCTCCGCGGCATTGATCAGTTCCTCGATCTCTCCGGTCTTCGGCGGCACCTTGCCCCGTTCTACAGTCACACGGGTCGTCCCTCGATCGATACGGAGCTGATGGCGCGGATGCTGCTGGTCGGTTACTGCTTCGGCATCCGTTCGGAGCGTCGGCTGTGCGAAGAAGTGCACCTCACGTTGGCCTAGCGCTGGTTCTGACGCCTCAACCGCTCCAGGCGAGCACCCCCTTGTTAATTCTCTCCGTCTCGTCCCAGCCGAATCGCAGGGCCGTCGCCGTCGGCACCCTTCTTCTCGCGGTCTTTGGGTAGCCGCGGCGTCACCGGCGCACAGCGGGCTTGCACGCGCCCATGACCGCATCGCGCCACACTTCTCCTCCGAATGCCGCCTCTGGTGCCCGCCGCCTGCTGCCGCTTCCGAACCGCGGCGCCAGTATCCTTTAAAAGTGGTGCAGCCTTTTAAAGGATAGCCACGGAACCTTTCTGAAATACTGCGCTTATAAAGGTTAGTGCGCTATCATTTATAAGAAAGTGGAGCGCTGTAAGGCTCTGCCTGGAGGGAAGAGATGCGCCGCGAGGATGTTGCGATCGACCGCCAGCCGTACCTGGTGCCCGCGCTCGGGCACCCGCACGTGTGCGCACTCGTCGCCCCGCCCACACCGCGCGTCATCCCGCTGGACCGGTCGCACGAGGCTGGTTTCGCCGAGGCCCACGCGGCCCTCGGCCGACTGCAGGGCACGCTCAACAGGATTCCCAACGTCGACATGGTGACGCGCACGCTCGCGCGCCGCGAGGCCGTCAGGAGCTCGCAAATCGAGGGCACGAAGACCGACTTGTCGCAGCTCCTCACCTACGAGGCGACGCAGGGCACCAGCGGCCTGCCGTCGGACGTGCGGGTCACCGAGCGCTACGTCACGGCGCTTCAGCATGGCCTCGATCGCGTGCGCACGGACGGCCGCCGCGCGCTCACCCTGGCACTCATCGACGAACTGCACGCCATCTTGATGCAGGACGATGACGCCGCGCATCCGAGCGGCGCGTATCGGGAGCACCAGGCGTGGATCGGCTCGGCCGCGCGGATCGAGGATGCCACCTTCGTGCCGACGCCGCCGGCCGAGATCGCTGGCTGCATGACGGAGATGGCCGCAGGCATCCTGCAGTACGCACCGCGCGAGGATGAGCAGACGGCGCTCTCCGTGCTCGCGCAGCTTGCGATCGCGCACGCCCAGTTCGAGACCATCCATCCATTTCACGATGGCAACGGCCGGACCGGCCGGTTGCTCCTGCCGCTCATCCTGGCTGCGGAGGGGTTCCCGCCCCTCTATCTCTCCGGAGCATTGCTGCGCGCGCGGACCCGGTACTACGCGGCCCTCGCCGACGTGCAGCTGCGGGGCAACTGGGGCCCGTGGCTCGAGCTGCTTGGGCGGTCGGTAGTCGATGCCTGCCAGGATTCCATTTCGATCGCGCTCGACCTGCTCGCGCTTGTCGAGCGCTGGGAATCGCAGGTGCGCGAGTACCGCGTCGATTCTGCGACGCGCCGGCTGCCGCGGTTTCTGATCGGCCACCCCGTGCTCTCGGTGCAGCAGGCAGCGAAAGGGCTTGGCGTCTCGGTGCCCGCGGCTAACATCGCGCTCAACAACATGCTCAAGGCGGGCATCGTGAGCCTGGTCAACGAGCGGCAGTGGGGCCGCGTGTTCCAGGCGAGAGAGGTGTTGCAGCGACTCGATCGGCCGCCGGGCTGAACCTCCGCGGCCGCTCCTGGCCGATCTTACCGATTCACGAGCTTCTGTCTTCGCGTTCGCGGCGGAGCGCTTCCCAAAGCAGTCGCTCGACGGTGAATAACGACCCGAAGCGGTTACCCGGCTAACGCCTGAATTAAGCCGACCCGCGAAGCGGGTTCGGCTTGAATGAATTGTTAGGCCGCACTTGCCGCGCCATTTCAGTGCTGCCCTTAGGACTGCGGGTCGAACCCGAAGACGCGCAGTTCTTGGTCGCAGCGACAGGCCTTGGCGATGCGCGCCGCCCACGCGATGGCCTCATCGCGCGAAGGCAGTTCCAACACGGTGAAGCCGCCGTCGAGCGTGGGCGCCCAAGGATAGCCGCCCATTGCAACCGCGCCGTCAGCAGAGACGAGTATGGGCGGTACGTCTTCGTCGATTCCGCCGCCGAAGACGTAAACACCGGCGGCTTTCGCCTCATCAATCACAGCGTGTGCGTCGCGGCCCACCGCTCCCCATTCGCCATCGGGCACAACCATCGCCGCGCTTGGAAAAGAGATCAGGTACTTGGCCATGGTGCTCCTTCTGGGAATTGATGGCGGTCGTGAAGCCTGTGTGCGGCCTAACTTCTATTAGGCCGACAGAAATTATGCCGACACCTGTTATGCGTATCGGCTAAACGCCGCAAGCCGGCCGATTGCGGTTTCAAGACGACTGCGAGTAGTCGCGTCATTGCTGGGTCACACTCCTTGGGACCCTTGGCTGAGACTGAATCACCGTTCCTGCGGGCCGTCAAACTGACCGTCCGTTTGTGGCCGATCTTTCGCGTTCGCGAATGTCCGCTTCCCTGCCATCTAACCACCCAATACGATTCGTTGACAGAGCCCCTCTTTCGGTTCCGCGGCATGGCGGGTTGCAACCCTGGGCTGCCGCCACGCATCCAACAGGCAATACGGGCGTTGCGACGCCTCAACCGGCCCATCTCCACACCGAGGGACGCCAGTCCATGCCCGCACGCACGCGCCGTGTCGCCCCGTACTTTCCGGCCTCGCCCTGGTCCTGCTCGCGGCTCCGGCGAGCGCCGCTCCGTTCGACTGCCGTTACACGGCGGAACGCACCGCCAGCGCCGACACGAGCGGAGCGCAGCGCATCGAGATCGTCGGCCCGCGCCGGCGATCTCGACCTGCGGCCTGGCGCGGGCAGCGTCGTGACGGCAACCGGCACCGCGTGCTGCCTCGAGCGAGGAATACCTGGCGCAGACGCGCGTCCATGCGCGCCGCGACGGCGACGTCGTCCGCGTGTACGTGCAGACGCCGGACGAAATGAAGGGCATCGGCATGGTCTACGCCACACTCGACCTGGCCGTCGCAGTGCCTGCGGGACTGCCGGTGCAGGTCACCGACACCAGCGGGGACCTGACCGGACGGGACCTGCACATCACGCACCTCACGGACAGCTCGGGCGACATCCGGCTGCACGGCATGCGAGGCGACATCGACATCCGCGACAGCTCGGGTGAGGTGCGAGTCGAGGACACCGCGGGGCGCGTGCGGATCAACGACAGCTCCGGCGACATCATCGTGCGTGGCGCACGCGACGTCGAGATCCCGAGCGACAGCTCGGGCGACATCGAGATCGAACGCGTCACGGGCGGCGTGCGCATCGACCAGGATTCCTCGGGCGACATCCGGATCTCGGGAGTCGGTCGCGACGTGGAACTGCTCGCCGATTCGTCGGGCGAGGTGATCGTCCACGACGTCAAGGGCAGCGTGCGCGTGCCGTGAGCCGCCTGTCAGCCGAATTCGGCGAGCAGCTGGTCGATCATCGCCGCGGCCTGGGTCGCGTAGGCGCCGCCGAACAGGTTCCAGTGATTCAGCACGTGATAGAGGTTGTACAGCGTGCGCCGCGTGCCGGCGGCCTGGTCGAGCGGCCAGGCGGCCTGGTATGCGGCATGGAACCGCGGCCCGAATCCGCCGAATAGCCGGGTCATCGCGATGTCGGCCTCGCGATCGCCGTAATAGACCGCCGGGTCGAAGATCACGGGTTCGTGCTGCGGCGCGAGCACGGCCCAGTTGCCGCCCCAGAGATCACCGTGCAGCAGCGACGGCACGGGGCGGTAGCTCGAGAAGAACGCGCCGCATTGCTCCACCAGGCGCCGGCCGCGCTCGACGATCCGTGGATCGAGTCCTGCGGCAGCCGCAAGCGACAACTGGTGCCCGAGCCTGTGCTCGCCGAAAAAGCGCACCCAGTCGCTGCTCCATGCGTTCGGCTGCGGCGTGCGTCCGATCGAGTTGTCGCGCGACCAGCCGAAGTCCCGGGCCGAGACACGGTGTTGCATTGCGAGGCGCGTGCCGAGTTCCGACTGGACGCGCGCGTCATTCAACGCCGCCGGGCGCAGGTCGAGCCACTCGAGCGCGAGCACGGCCCGCTCGCCCGCGACCCCGACCCCGAGCACGCGGGGCACGCGCAGCGCGTCGGCGTCCGCCAGGTCGCGCAGGCCGGCCGCTTCGGACTCGAACATCGCCAGGTCGTCACGCGGCGCCAGCTTGACGAAGCACGCATCGCCGCCGCTGCCGTCCCAGCGCAGGCACTCGCTCATGCTGCCGCCGGCGACGCGTGCCGCCGGTTGCACCGTGAAGCGCGTTCCAGTCTGCGCGTGCAGCCATTCGGCAATGCGTGCGTGGTCGTTCAAGGCATGTTACTAAGCAGCCGCGTGGAAATAGTGGAGATCCGGATCGATGCGCGCAAGACGGCGACCTGCCTGCAGGCCGTCGTACTGCTCCTGGCGGCGGCGCACGTAGTCGCCTCGATCCTTCGTTACGCGCTGGGCATCGAAAACGGCTGGGGCCTCGTCGACACGTTCGACCTCAATTTCGAGAACAACGTCCCGACGTTCTTCGCAACCATGCTGCTCGTGACCTGCGCCACGCTGCTTGCCGTGATCGCACTGAGGTCCGCAGGTCATGGCCGCGACGCCATCCACTGGAAGTCGCTGGCAGTGCTGTTCCTCTTCCTCGCGCTGGACGAGGACGCCTCGCTGCACGAGCTGTTGATCGACCCCGTGCGCGAAGTCCTGCCGGCTTCCGGCGTACTCCGCTTCGCGTGGGTCGTCCCATACGGGTTGGCAGTGCTGGCGATCGGCGTGCTCTACCTCAGGTTCGTGCTGTCGTTGCGCACGAGGACACGCAACCTGTTCATCGTGGCCGGCGCGCTGTACATCGCAGGCGCGCTGGGCTTCGAGTTGCTCGGCGGCTGGTACATGTCGCGACACGACGACCTCGAAGACCTGACGTATTCGTTCATCGTGGCCGGCGAGGAGGTCCTGGAGATGACCGGCCTCGTGGCCTTCATATACGCGCTGCTCGATTTCCTCGCCGTGCCCGATGGGCAACACGCGGTGCGTGTCTCGGTCGCGAGTCCCTGAGCGCGCCGTCCGACGGCTCGTGGCCAGGGGAGGTCGCGTCTCAGGCCGGGCAGCGGGCGTGGATGCGCCGCGCCTGGTCGCGCAGCATGCGGCCGAAATTCTGCAGCTCGCAGAACGCGTCCACGCGTGCGAGGTCCGGGGGGCGGCGCCGCAGTTCGTCCAGTTCGCAGGCGAGCGGCATGTCGCAGGCGATGCCGGTCAGTTGCCGCGACATGAACGCGTCGTCGCGGTGCTCGCGGAGGCTGTCGGCTACGAACGACGCGCCGCGGAACTTCAACAGCTTCACGGCATCGAGGTTCGCGAACACCCCGGGCAACGTGTCGAAGTGCTTCAACAGCTTCTGCGCAGTCTTGCGGCCGACGCCCGGCACGCCGGGAATGTTGTCCACGGCGTCGCCCATCAAGGCCAGGAAATCCGCCATGCGCTCGGGCGTTGCGCCAAATCGTTCCTCGATGTCGGCGTGCCGGTAGCGCACGTCGGCGATCGCATCCCAGTAAGTGTCGCGCGCGGACAGCAACTGCGTCAGGTCCTTGTCGCGGCTCACGATCGTGACCGGCATGCCCGCCGCCTGCGCGCGCCGGGCCAGCGTGCCGATGATGTCGTCGGCTTCGTAGCGCGAGCTGCCGTACTGTGCGAGCCCGAGCGCCGTGCAGATCTCCCGGCAGAGCGCGAACTGGCGCTTCAGCTCGGCGGGCGCGGGCTCGCGGTTGGCCTTGTAGGCCGGGTAGATCTCGTTGCGGTAGCTCGTTTCGAGACTTTCGTCGAACGCGACGGCGATCTGCGCGGGCAACTCGCGCTCGAGCAGGTCCGCGAGGAACCGCGCGAAGCCGTGCACCGCGTTGACGGGATTGCCGTCGCGGTCGGCGATCTCGACCGGCACGGAATAGTACGCGCGGAAAATGAAGACGCTGGCGTCGACGAGGTAGAGCATGGACGGCGGGCTGCCTAGGCGTCCGGTTCCGGCTGCGTGCCTGTAGAGCCGGTGATGCCCGCAAAGGGCGGGCTGTCGGGGCGCATGTAGGTCATGACCGCGAAGAATAAGAGATTGGGCGACAGCATGGCAGGCCAAAGGCGCCGCGACGGCACCCGCGAGGCATGCGAGGATTGGCAATCATGTCATTCGCCGCCGCCAACTCCGCACCAGACCAGCCCGTGGCGTACGTGCTGGTGCCGCTCGCGCGCACACACATCGCGGGCTTTCACGCCGCGCTGGACAGTGTGGCGCGGGAGGGCAGGTACCTGGCCATCCAGGCCGCGCCGACGCTGGCGCGAACCCGCCGCTTCGTGCTGGACAGCCTCGCCAACGGGGCCGTGCACATCGTCGCCCTGGCACATCACGAAGTCGTCGGCTGGTGCGACCTGCGCCCGAAATCCACAGTGACCCTGGCGCACAGCGCGCTATTAGGCATGGGGGTCATGCAGGGTCACCGCGGCCGCGGCATCGGTGCGCGCATGCTGGCCATGAGCCTGGAAATGGCGGGTGAACGCGGCCTCCGGCGGGCCGAGCTGATCGTGCGGGCGGACAATCTCGCCGCCATCGCGCTCTATCGCCGCTTCGGCTTCGAGGTCGAGGGCGTCTGCAAGCGCTACATGCAGGTGGCTGGCGTCGACCACGACGCGCTGCTCATGGCGCGGCTCGCATGAGGACGCGGCAGTGAGCCGTGCGTTCGTCAAGGAGTCGGACGGCGCCGAGGCCGACCGGGATCTGCCCGAGCTGCGGCTCAGCGAGCACCGCAACCTGGTCACGGCAGCCGGGCTGGCCCTGATCGAGGCGTCCGCCCAGAAGTCCGAGGTGGAACTCGCGACCGCCCGCACCGCCGGTGACACGGCGGCAACCGCCCGCCACGCGCGGGACCTGCGTTACTGGGTGGCCCGGCGTGCTTCGGCCCAGGTGGTGCGGCCCACGACCGACGCCAGCAAGGTCAGGTTCGGGTGCGCCGTGACGCTCGAACGCGCGGACGGGGACCGGATCACCTACCGGATCGTCGGCGAGGATGAGGCCGCGCCTGCGGCCGGGCGCATTTCCTACGTCTCGCCGCTCGCGGCGGCGCTGCTCGGGCGCGAGCCGGGCGATCGGGTCCGGATCGGCGACGTAGACAACACGATCGTCGCGATCGAACCCTGACGTACGAAATTGCCGCAACGGTGCAGGGCGGCGCGTCGACAGGACGTATAATGGTGCACTGCCGCAAGATGGTCGACTGCGAAATTCGCACAGACCGGCATAGCCCTTTGTTTTAAAAGATGAATTTTTGGCAGACAGCCACTGGCATGCCGCTTGCTTTGGTCTGCCACTGGACAAATGTCACCATGGTCTCCCAAGTCAAGACACCGCCACTGCGCTTGTTGCGCGCGTTCTGCCTGGCGGCACGCCATTCGAGCTTCAAGGACGCGGCCGACCGGCTGGCGTTGACGCCGTCCGCGGTCAGCCACCAGGTCAAGGAGCTCGAGGCGCAACTCGGCGTCACACTGTTCCGTCGCCGCACTCGTGCCGTTGAACTGACGGTCACCGGCCGGCAACTGCTCGACGACCTCGAGCCAGCACTCGAAGCCCTCAACGACGCAATTGCACGCACGGCTCGAGTGGCGAACTCGAGGCGCCAGCTCCACGTCGTCATGCCGCCATTTTTCGCGAGCGAGCTGTTTGCGCCGCGCCTGCAGGACTTCCACGACCGCAACCCGAACATCGACCTGCAGATCGACTCCCGCGACCCGCGGCCGATCCAGCACTCGAACTTCAGCGACTTGTCCGTCGTGCTGGCAGACCGTGCACCGGCCAGTGACGAGCTCGAATCCGTGCGCCTGCTGCCGCTGCGACTGGTCGCGGTGGCGTCGAAGGCGCTCGCGGCGTCGCTTGCGGGCAAGACAGGCAGGCACGCGCTGGAGAACCAGGCGTTGATCATGCACAGGCATTTCCGCGCCGACATCTGGGACCGCTGGCTCGCACAAGTCGGACTCGACCTGGCCAAGGTGAAGAACGTGGCCGAGTTCGACAGCATGTTCGCCGTGGCGCGTGCGGCCGAGCGCGGTGCGGGCATCGCCTTGATGCCGGCGCTGGTCTGCGAGCCGTGGTTCGCGAGCGGCGCGCTCGCCCAGGTCGACGGGTTCGAATACGTGAGCGAGGAAGCCTATCACCTCGTCGCGCGGCGCGAAGACGTCGCCCGGCCCGAGGTCGAGGCGCTCAGCCGCTGGACGATCGAGCAGTTCCGCGTCGTGGGGTGAGCGCGGGTGACGAACGATCAACCATCGAATGACGAGACTTTGTTTGTCGCAGTGCAGCAAACAACGTAGAGTCTGAACCGTCCCGCAAGGGAACTTGCCGGGGTGGCCTGGGGGGCACTCCCCCTGCTACTTCAGCCCACCTCGGCAAGTTATTCTTCCCGGCTACGCGCTCGACGGCCGCGCCGGGCCTCCAATTGAGCCTTTCGACATCGACACCTGCGCCACGAGGCGTCAGGGCTGTCAGCTCAACCGTTCGTTGACCTTGAGCCGGTCGTGCAGCGGACTGGTGCGCGGGAAGTGCGCTCGCAGGTACTCCATCTGGTCCGCCAGCACGCGACGGCCCTTCAGGTAGATGTACTCGGCGTAGCTCGGCGTGAACGGCACCGCGATCAATTGCAGCTTCGCCTGCTCGGGCGTGCGCCATGCCTTCAGGTTGTTGCAGCGCCGGCAGGCCGTGACCACGTTGGTCCAGGTGTCCTTGCCGCCGCGCGACAGCGGCGTCACGTGGTCTCGCGACAACTGGCTCGACGGAAAGCGCTGTGCGCAATAGAGGCACAGGTGCGCGTCGCGCCGGAACAGCGTTTCGTTGTTGAGCGGCGGCACGTAACCGTGATGGCGATTGCCCGGGTTGTGGCTGTGCCCCGTCGTCGCGACGATCGAGCACACGCGCACTTCCGTGCGCGTACCCGTGCGCGCGTTGACGCCGCCGCGCAGCGCAAAGAGAGTCTGCCCGAACGCGTAGGCCACCTGGCCCATGAAATGCAAACGGACGGCATCCCTGTAATCGATCCACTCCAGGGGCATTCCCGAGACGTCCGTGCGCAGGACTTCCTGAGACAGCGCATGCATCCGGTGAAGATACGGTAGTGCTGTGCAATAATCCACCGCTTCGCCCAAGACCAACACCAGAAATTCCTGTCAGGGCAGCGGCTTACACGCGAGCCCGGGTTCCGCGGGAGGGTCGTTCCAGATGTCCATCACGATCGGAGTGCCGCGCGAGATCGTTGCAGGCGAGAAACGTGTTGCCGCCGTGCCTGAGGTGGTCGAAAAACTGATCAAGCTGGGCTTCGCCGTCCGGGTCGAGACGAATGCGGGGGCCGCCGCGAACTTCGACGACGCCTCCTTCGAGGCCGCCGGCGCGCAGGTCGCCAGCAGCGCGGCCGCGCTGTATGACGGCTCGGACATCGTCTTCAAGGTGCGCGCGCCGACGGTCGACGAAATCGCGCTGATGAAGCCGGGCACCACGCTCATCAGCTTCATCTGGCCGGCGCAGAATCCGCAGCTGATGCAGCAGCTGGCGGATCGCAGGCTCACCGTGCTGGCCATCGACTCCTTGCCGCGCCAGCTCTCCCGCGCCCAGAAGATGGACGCGCTCACCTCCATGGCCAGCATCAGCGGTTACCGCGCCGTGATCGAGGCCGCCAACGCCTTCGGCCGCTTCTTCAACGGTCAGGTCACCGCCGCCGGCAAGATTCCGCCGGCCAAGGTCTTCGTAGCCGGTGCCGGTGTCGCCGGCCTGGCCGCCATCGGCACGGCCGCCAACCTGGGCGCCATCGTGCGCGCCAACGACACGCGCGCCGAGGTCGCCGACCAGGTCGTGTCGCTGGGTGGCGAGTTCGTCAAGGTCGACTACGAGGAAGAAGGCTCAGGTGGCGGCGGCTACGCCAAGGTGATGAGCGAGGGCTTCCAGCAGGCCCAGCGCGAGATGTACGCCAAGCAGGCCAAGGATGCGGACATCATCATCACCACCGCCCTGATTCCGGGCAAGCCTGCACCGAAGCTCATCACCGCCGAGATGGTGAAGAGCATGAAGCCGGGTAGCGTCATCGTCGACATGGCGGGTGAGCAGGGCGGCAACTGCGAGCTGACCGAGCCCGGCCAGGCCGTGATCAGGCACGGCGTCACGATCATCGGCTACACCGACCTGGTCAGCCGTCTGGCCAAGCAGTCGTCGACCCTGTATTCGACCAACCTGCTGCGCCTGACCGAGGAGCTCTGCAAGACCAAGGACGGCGTCATCAACGTCAACATGGACGACGAAGCCATCCGCGGCCTGACCGTCATCAAGGATGGCGGCATCACCTGGCCGCCACCGGCGCCGAAGTTGCCGGCCGCACCGCCGCAGGCGAAGCCTGCCGCAACTCCGGCTGTGCCCGCGAAGAAATCCGGGCACGGCGCCGGCGAGCCCGCCTCGGGCAAGAGCCTGGCCGTCATCTTCGGCGTCGGCGCGCTGCTCTTCTGGCTGGTCGGAGCGTTCGCGCCGGCCTCGTTCCTTTCGCACTTCACCGTCTTCGTGCTGGCCTGCTTCATCGGCTACATGGTGATCTGGAACGTCACGCCTGCGCTGCACACGCCGCTGATGAGCGTGACCAACGCGATCTCCAGCATCATCGCGGTCGGTGCGCTGATCCAGGTGGCGCCTCCGCTCGGTGCCGGGACGGACGGGCGGCCGACGGCGCTGATCCTCGGTCTTGCGGTCGCTGCGCTCACGCTCACCGCGATCAACATGTTCGGCGGCTTCGCCGTCACCCGTCGCATGCTGGCGATGTTCCGGAAGTAGGGGGAGCGCAGGCATGTCCGCAAATATCGCCGCGGTGGCCTACGTCGCCGCCACCATCCTGTTCATCCTCAGCCTGGGTGGCCTCTCGAGTCCCGAATCCTCGCGACGCGGGAACCTCTACGGCATCATCGGCATGGCGATTGCGGTGCTCGCGACGGTGCTCGGACCACGCGTAACTGCAGCGGGCATTCCCTGGATCGTCGGTTCACTCGCCGTTGGCGGCGCCATCGGCCTGTACGCGGCTCGCAAGGTACAGATGACGCAGATGCCGGAGCTCGTCGCGATCATGCACAGCCTGGTCGGTCTCGCTGCGTGCATCGTCGGCTACGCGAGCTACGTCGACACCTCGATCGTCCTGACCGGCGCCGAGAAGTCAATCCACGAAGTCGAGATCTACCTCGGCATCCTGATCGGTGCGGTCACGTTCTCGGGTTCGGTCATCGCCTTCGGCAAGTTGTCCGCCAGGATCGGCGGCAAGCCGATGCTCCTGCCCGCGCGGCACTGGCTGAATCTCGCAGGGCTGCTCGGCGTGATCTGGTTCGGCGTGCAGTTCCTGCAGGCACACGACATCGGTGCGGGCATGGTGCCACTCGCGGTGATGACGGCGATCGCACTGCTCTTCGGCGTGCACATGGTGATGGCGATCGGCGGTGCCGACATGCCGGTCGTGGTCTCCATGCTCAACAGCTACTCCGGCTGGGCCGCAGCGGCGACCGGTTTCATGCTCTCCAACGATCTCCTGATCGTTACCGGGGCGCTCGTCGGCTCCTCGGGCGCGATCCTGTCCTACATCATGTGCCGCGCGATGAATCGCAACTTCATCAGCGTCATCGCCGGCGGCTTCGGCACCGGCGGTGGCTCGGCACCGGCCGCGGCAGGCGCGCAGCCGGCCGGCGAGGTGACCGCGATCAGCGCGGCCGAGACCGCGGAGATGCTGCGCGATGCCAAGAACGTGATCATCGTACCGGGCTACGGCATGGCGGTCGCGCAGGCGCAGCACACCGTGTACGAAATCACCAAGCTGCTGCGCGAGAAAGGCGTGAACGTGCGCTTCGGCATCCATCCGGTCGCGGGCCGCATGCCGGGGCACATGAACGTGCTGCTCGCCGAGGCCAAGGTGCCCTACGACATCGTGTTCGAGATGGACGAACTCAACGACGACTTCCCGGACACCGACGTCTCGATGGTGATCGGCGCCAACGACATCGTGAACCCGGCCGCCGAGGACGATCCGACGAGCCCGATCGCGGGCATGCCCGTGCTGCAGGTGTGGAAGTCGAAGACCTCGATCGTGATGAAGCGTTCGATGGCCTCGGGCTACGCCGGCGTCGACAATCCGCTGTTCTACAAGGAAAACAATCGCATGCTCTTCGGCGATGCGAAGAAGATGCTCGACGAGGTGTTCGTCGACTTGAGGCGCTGACCAGCGCGGCTCGTGCTGGATCGCACCGGCATCGACTCGGCGGAGACCAGGCCGCGCCTAGTCCCGCTCCTGGTCCGACTTGTCCGATTTGCCGGACTTGCCCGGCTTGCCAGACTTGCCGGAATCGCCGGAATCGTCCGAATCGCCAGAATTTCCAGAATTGCCGGACTTGTTGCGCTGGCGCAGGCGCTCGCGCTCTTCGGGCGAGGCGTTGCGCCACCGCTCGCGCAGCTGCTCGCGCTGCTCGGGCGACAGTTCCTGCCACCGCCCGCGCAATTCGTCGCGCCGCTCCGGGGGCAGGTCGCGGTAGTGACGGAATGCCTGCCGCAGGCGTTCCTGCTCGTCGGGCGGCATCTGCTTGAACGTGGAATAGCGCTCGCGCACCTGCTCACGCTGGTCCGGGGGCAGGTCCTGCCACTGCTTGTAGCGGCGTTGCGCATCGGCGCGCTGCTCCGGAGACATCTCCTGCCAGCGTTCCGCGCCGCGCGCGAGAGCCTGCTGCTTGTCGGCAGGCAACTGCTCCCAGCGGTCGCGATAAGGCGCCAGCACCTGCTGCTGTTGCGGCGACAGCTCTGGCCACGCAAGTGCCCCGCCCTGCGCCGGCACGGCCGACTGTTCGTCCGCGTGCGACAGTGGCGCCGTGACGAGCGACCAGGCGGCCCCGAGCAGCACGGCGATCCTGACGAGATGATTCATCTGCTTCGCTCCTCCGGCAGCGCGTGCGCCGCGTCCGTCCCGGGTGTCCTGCGATTCGTCGCCGCACGCCCGGCCACGGGTGCCGCCATCACGCCGCGCATGCAGGCGACCGACCACGCGAGCCGGCGGTCATGCCGCAAGTCAGCCGTTCCCGTCGTTCGTCGCGTCGCTCGCGAGCTCGACCCATGCGTAGAACTCGAGATCGGCCTCCGCCGCCAGGTCGAGATCTTCGCCCGCACCCAGCAACTCGACGGCATCGACGGATGCCGCAGGAGCCTGGGCGACCGGCGCGGCAACATTGCCTGTGTCGTCCGGCGGCATGCGCCACAGGAGCGTCGCGGCGAGCACGCAACTGGCAGCCAACGCGCCCGCAGGGAGCCACGTGCGCCAGCCGCGTGTGCGCGGTGTGCGTGCCGCCGACGCGAGCGCCCGCTGCCGTGCCTGGTTGAGCCGCGACCGGGTCGTGCCGTCGACGCCATCGACGCTTTCGGCAAACAATTCGCGCGCGCGGCGCTCGAACTGCGTTACCTGGTCCCTGCTTGAGTCGGTCATAGCCACACCTCGGCCAACTGTGCGCGCAACGCCTGCAGCGCACGAAAATAATGCGTCTTCACGCTGCCCTCGGAACAACCCATCGCCTGTGCCGTGGCAGCCACGTCCAGCCCCTCGAGGCAACGCAGCAGGAACGCCTCGCGCTGCCGAACCGGCAGCGTCGCCAGCGCCCTCTCGAGCCGCGCCATCGCTTCGCCCGTCTCGAGGTGCTCGCCGGGTCCCGGGCCCGGATCGCGTACCTGCTCGAGCGGGTCCGGCAATTCCAGGTCGTCGTCGCGTGCGGCGCCGGGCAGGAAGCCGAAATACCGCTTGCGGACGCCACGCCTGCGTTGCGCGTCACGAATGCCATTCTGGAGGATCCGGTAAAAAAGCGGTGGCCACTCCTCGCTCGACCGGTCCGCGTAACTCTGGGCAAGCCGCAGCATCGCGCCCTGCACGGCGTCGAGCGCGTCGTCCGCGTCGCGCAGCGAGAGCTGGGCGATGCGGAACGCACGTCTCTCGACGGAGGCCAGAAAGCGGTCCAGCGCGCGGGCTCGGGTCGGGTCCAGGCGGGTATCCTCTTCCTGGCAGGGCTCCGCGTCCGCGAGCCGCAGCAGAACGCAATCGAGACTAGCAGACGTGGGCATGCGCGTAGACTCGCCGCCTCGCGACGAAGGTGTTCCTCGAAAGCATGAACGCCGCGTCGGCCCGGGGGTTGACGCGCGGCCTGAAAAAAGATGTGCACGATGCCGCTTTGCACCGGCCCGCTCCTGTCAAGCTCCCCGAAAACCCTGGACCGAGTCCAGCCGATTCGCTCGAGACGCTGCTAAGTCATTGATTCAAAATGCCGTTAGTGCAAGCGGCTAAATTGTAATCATTCTGTAAAACTCCTCGACGGATTCGGCACTTGGACGATATTCACGCAGGCCATCCACAGAGTTATCCACAGGCTTTGTGGAAAACCTCCCCTGGGGCCCTGGCATGACCGGGCTCATCCTCGGCGTGGCCGTGGACGCCCCATTGCGTCGCCTTTTCGACTATCGCGCGCCACCGCAGGTCCCGGCGGCATCTCTCGCGCCCGGCCAGCGCGTCTGGGTGCCATTCGGCAGGCGCAAGACCGTCGGCACGATCGTGGAGCTGCGCTCGACGTCGGACGTGCCGGCGCAGAAGCTGCGCAGCGCACTCGCGCTGATCGATGCCGAACCGGTCCTCGACCCGGTACTGCTCGGACTGCTGCGATGGTCCGCCGAGTACTATCGCCACCCGCCCGGTGAGGTGATCGCCGCGGCACTGCCCGCCGCGTTGCGCTCGGGTGCGGATGCCGCAGCCACGGCCGAGCGCTGGACCTTGAGTGCCGCCGCGCGCACGGGCGCTCTCCCGCCGCTCCCGGCGAGGGCACACAAGCTGCGCTCACTGGCCGCATGGCTCGAGTCGCGCGACAGCGCTGGCGCCGCCGAGCTCGCACCGGTCTCGACGCGCTGGCGCGAGCACCTGCGCGAGCTCGAAAAGCGCGGCTGGGTGACGCGATTGCGGCACGACCTGACCGCGGCGCCGGCGCAGGGCACGCAGCCGTCGCAGCGCGGACCGGAACTGACGCCGGAACAGCATCGGGCGGTCGAGGCCATTGCGGCTGCGCGAGGACGCAGCGCGCCGTTCCTGCTGCACGGCGTGACGGGCAGCGGCAAGACGGAGGTGTACCTGCAGGCGATTGCGCGCGTAGTGGCGCGCGGCGAGCAGGCGCTGGTGCTGGTGCCAGAGATTTCGCTCACGCCGCAACTCGTGGAACGATTCGCGGCGCGCTTCGCTGCGCCGCTTGCGGTCCTGCACTCCGGGCTCAGCGACGCCGACCGGTTGCACGCGTGGCGCGCGGCCCGCAGCGGCACGGCTCCCGTCGTGATCGGAACCCGTTCCGCGATATTCGCGCCGCTCGCCAGGCCGGGACTCATCGTCGTCGACGAGGAGCACGACGCGTCCTACAAGCAGCAGGAAGGATTCCGTTATTCGGCGCGCGACCTCGCCCTGGCCCGCGCGCAGCGGCACCAGGTCCCTGTCGTGCTCGGCTCCGCCACCCCGTCGCTGGAAAGTCTCGAACGCGTGCGGGCCGGGCGCACCACGCTGCTCGAGCTGCCGAATCGCACCGCCGGGGCGCGGCCACCCGCGCTCAAGCTGGTGGACCTGCGCGCGCACGCGGGCGTGCAGGGCATCGCCACGCCCACGCTCCTCGCGATCAAGCGCCACCTCGCGGCCGGCGGCCAGGTCCTGGTCTATTTGAACCGGCGCGGCTACGCGCCGTCGCTCTTCTGCCCGGGCTGCGGGTGGGTCGCGCCGTGCCCGCGCTGCGACGCACGACTCACCGTGCACCTGAGAGAACACGCACTGCACTGCCATCACTGCGGCGCGCAGCGCGCGCTGCCCGCCACGTGCCCCGGCTGCGGCACGGAGGTCAAGCCCGTCGGGCAGGGCACCGAGCGCATCGAGGAAACGCTGGCCACGCTCTGTCCAGGCGTGCCGCTCGCGCGCATCGACCGCGACGCGATGCGGCGGCGCGGCGTGCTGGAAGAAATCCTGCGGCGCGTGCATGCGGGCGAGCTGCGCCTGCTGGTCGGCACGCAGATGCTGACCAAGGGGCATCATTTTCCGGACGTGAGCCTCGTCGTCGTGTTGAACGCGGACCAGGGACTCTTCGGCACGGACTTTCGCGCGGCGGAACGGCTGGCACAGACGATCGTGCAGGTATCCGGCCGCGCAGGGCGTGCCGAACGCCCCGGCGAAGTGATCATCCAGACCGAGTATCCCGAGCACCCGCTGCTGCAACAGCTCGTGCAGGGCGGTTACGACGCCTTTGCCAGGGCGGCGCTGGTCGAACGCCAGCAGGCTCGATGGCCGCCGTTCGCGCGCGTCGCGGTGTTGCGCGCCGAAGCGGCGGGTCGTGACGCACCCATGGAATTCCTGGAAGTTGCGCGCGAACTCGCCGCAGGCTGCGACGTCGCGGGTGTGGAGATACTGGGCCCCGCCGCCGCCCCCATGGAGCGGCGTGCCGGGCATTTCCGTGCCCAGCTGCTGCTGCACGCAGCGACGCACGCGCCGTTGCAGCGACTGTTCACCCACTGGCTGCCCGCGCTCGAGTCGGCGCCCGCGGCCCGCAAGGTGCGCTGGGCACTGGACGTCGACCCGCTCGAACTCTTCTAGCGGGACCGGCGGGGTTCGCGAACTGCCCGGAGAGCATCGACATGCCGCCGGCCTCCGCCGATGATCGGCGACACGGGTAGGGATTCACCGGCTCGCATCCGCGTCGTGAATTCCCTAGACTGGCGCCCCACGCCGATCTGCGCTTCCTGACGGCAATAGATTGAAGAATCTGATAGCAAAATTACTGCAGGACGCGCTCGCGGCCCTGCCGGGGGAACTGCGGGCCACTGCCGCGCCGGGCGCCTCCGCGATCACCGTCGAACGGACACGCGACGCCACTCACGGCGACTTCGCCTCGAACGTCGCGTTGCAGCTGGCGAAGGCCGCGCGACGCAAGCCGCGCGAACTCGCCGAGGCGATCGTGGCTGCCCTGCCCGCCAGCGAACTCGTCGCGAAGGTCCAGGTCGCCGGGCCCGGCTTCGTCAACTTCTACCTCGCACCGGCGGCGTACCACGCCGAACTCCTGCGCGTGGCGACGGAAGGTCGCGCATACGGCCGTACGCAGGCAGGCGCAGGCAAGCGCGTGCTCCTCGAGTTCGTCTCTGCGAACCCGACCGGGCCGCTGCACGTGGGCCACGGGCGACACGCCGCGTTCGGCGCCACGCTCGCGAACCTGCTCGATGCCGCGGGCTTCGCGGTGCAGCGCGAGTACTACATCAACGACGCCGGCCGGCAGATGGAGATCCTCGCGGCGAGCGTGTGGCTGCGCTACCTCGAGTGCTTCGGCGAGCAGTTCCCGTTTCCCGAGCAACGGTTATCGCGGCGACTACATCCACCCCATCGCGGCGAAACTCGTGGAGCGCGCGGGGCGCACGCTGGTCCGGCCCGCAGCCGACATTTTCGCCGGACTGCCGCACGACGCCCCGGCGGGCGACCAGGACGAGTACATCGACGCCGTGATCGCGCGCGCCAAGGCGCTGCTCGGTGCCGACGGCTTCCGTCGCGCGTTCGACCTGGCGCTCGGCGACATCCTCGCCGACATCCGCGACGATCTCGCGGAATTCGGCGTGCACTACGACTGCTGGTTCAGCGAGCGCAGCCTCGCCGACGGCGGTGCGATCGACCACGCGCTCGACCTCCTCCGCGCCAACGGAGTGGTGTACGAGAAGGCGGGCGCGCAGTGGTTCCGCGCGACCGACTTCGGCGACGAGAAGGACCGTGTCGTCGTGCGCGAGAACGGCATGAAGACGTATTTCGCGTCGGACATCGCCTATCACCTGCACAAGCGCGAGCGCGGCTTCGACCAGTTGATCGACGTGCTCGGCTCGGATCACCACGGCTACATCGCGCGCGTGCGCGCGGGGCTCGTGGCGATGGGCCAGCCGGCGGACTGCCTCGACGTCCGCCTGATGCAGTTCGTCACGCTGTATCGCGGCGGCGAGAAGGTGCAGATGTCCACGCGCTCCGGCGAGTTCATCACGCTGCGGGAACTGCGCCGCGAGGTCGGCAACGACGCCGCGCGCTTCTTCTACGTGATGCGCAGCAACGAGCAGCACCTCGATTTCGACATGCAGCTGGCGACGTCGCGCTCGAACGAGAATCCCGTGTACTACATCCAGTACGCGCACGCCCGCGTGTGCAGCGTGCTGCGGCAGATGCGCGAGAAGGGTTTCCAGCAGGATGCGGCGCGAGGTCACGCGAGCCTGGCGCGGCTCGTCGAACCGCACGAACAGGCGTTGCTCGCGTCGCTGAGCCGCTTTCCGGAGGTCGTGGAACTGGCAGCGCTGCAGCGCGCGCCGCACGCGCTGGTGCACTACCTGCGCGAACTCGCGACCGACTTCCACGCGTACTACAACGCCCACCAGTTCCTCGTCGCCGACGACGCGTTGCGCGACGCGCGGCTCGTGCTGATCCAGGGCCTGCGCCAGGTGGTGTGCAACGGGCTCGGGCTGCTCGGCGTCTCGGCGCCGGAGGCGATGTGATGGCTGGCCAGGCATCGAACGGGGCCGGACGCACGCTGAGCCGTGATTTCAAGCACGTCCGCAGGCACTCGCCCGGCACTCCCGGCCAGCCGTTCAGCGGCTGGGCCGGGCTCTGCATCGGCCTCGGGCTCGGCCTGTCGGTGGCGCTTGCGGTGCACCTGCATTACCGGAACCAGGCCGAGTCACCGGCCGAGCCGATTCCCGTGCCCGCGCAGCCTCCCGCGTCGGCGACGGCCACCGACGAGTCGTCCGTCGTGCCCGGCGAATCGACGCCGACACCGCCGGACTTCGATTTCTACGACATGCTGCCGAAGCAGGAAGTGGAAGTGCCGGCCAGCCAGCGCGCCGGCGCCTCGCGCGGCGACGCCCCGGCCAGCAGCATGCCGAGTGGCGATGTCGTGCTGCAGGCGGGCTCGTTCAAGCAGTCCACCGAAGCGGAGAAAATGGTCGCCAACCTGGCGCTCTACGGGATCGAGTCGAAGATCCAGCGCGCCTCGGTCGAGGACGAGACCTGGTACCGCGTGCGCATCGGTCCGATCGCCACGGTGGACGACCTCGAACGCATCCGCGCCAAGCTGGCCGAAGCCGAGATCAACGCGCCGCCCGTCACCCCCGTCGTCGAGACACCACTGCCCTGATGCGGTTTGGCTCTGTCACCAATTTGTGCTGGTGATACATAGTCTGCCAAGCGGCGCGCCGAAAGCGGACGTCGTCCAGCAGAGAACGATCCTGAACGTCCGGTCCGGACTGTCGGCTTTCGGGACGTCGGACCTCGCTGTGCCTCGTTCGGCGACGGTGCCCACGTGGTTCGAGCGTGCGGCCCTATGTTGTTGGTTTGGCGTCATGCGCACCGCTCGTCACATTTGTCCGGTTCTCATCAGTCTACTGAGGGCAACGACCGGCCGCTTCCGACTGCACCCAGACGTTTCAGCTGCAACGTCAAATCCAGCTTGGTAATGTGGCGTCGATCGAATGCGTGCGACCCCGAAGCGGACGTCGGCGGTCGCGATCGTGTTGGGCGCAGTCGTGTTGTCTGAGCCGCTGACGCTGGGAATGGCGATCGGGTTCCCACTGGTGATCGTAGGCTCCGTGTTGAGGACATCGCGGACACGAAAGCATGCTCAATCGGAGCTCGCCCCGCGCGCTAGCGATACTTGAGTCCGGTACCCGTGTTGAAGACGACCACCCTGTCGTCGGGGCGGACGAAGCCGCTCTCGCGCAGCTTGGCGAGCGACGGCCCATGCGGCGCCGCCTTCCGGGCACACGTCGATTCCCGTCTTCGATGCGAGCGCACACGTGGCGCGTTCCGTCTCGTCCTCGGTGACCGTGACCGCGGTGCCGTTCGTTTCCCGCAGGACGCGCACGCACAGGAAACCGCCGAGCGGCGACGGCACCCGCAAGCCGTACGCTTTCGTGCGCGGATTGAGCCAGGGCTCCGTGCGCTCCGCGCCTTCGTGAAAGGCCTTGGCCACCGGCGCACAGCCTGCGGCCTGCACGGAAACGAAACGCGGCTGTCGGTCGGGCGCAATCCACCCGAGCTGCCCCATCTCCCGAAATGCCTTCCACATGCCGATGAGTCCGGTGCCGCCCCCCGTGGGATACAGCACGATGTCCGGCACCTCCCCGTCCATCTGCTCGACGAGTTCGTAGGCCATCGTCTTCTTGCCTTCGATGCGGTACGGCTCGCGCAAGGTGGACACGTCGAACGTGTCCTTCAGACCGAGTTCGCGCAGGAGCTTGCCGGCGTCGGCGATCGTGCCGTGCACCTTGTGAACGGTCGCGCCGTAGAGCTCGCACTCGTTGAAGAATGGTGCCGGCGTGTCGTCGGGCATCGCTACCGTGACGGGCAGGCCTGCTCGAGCGCCGTATGCAGCAAGCGCGCCTGCGGCATTGCCGGCCGACGGCGCGGACAGCGCTCGCGCACCGAGGTGCCGGGCCATGGAAATGGCGACTGCCATGCCGCGCGCCTTGAACGACCCGGTCGGATTTCGTGCTTCGTCCTTCACCCAGACGTTGCGTTCGACGGGCAGCAACGGCGTGAAGCCCTCCGCCAGCGAGACCTCATCGCCCGGCTCCAGCGGCAGCACCTCGCGATAGCGCCACAGCGTCGGTGGTCGATCCAACAGGTCTTTGAGGCGTAAACGCACGCGCGAAAGGTCGAAATTCACGCGCAGGGGCAACCCGCATTTCGTGCACACGGTGAGGAGCTGGCGCGGGTCGTGCGGCGTTTCGCACGCAAAACAGGCAACGCCGGACAGGTACTGGGACAAACGTGGCACATGCATGACGCGAGTTATTGTTCGTCCCCGGAACTCGAAATACAACGATGTCGTTGGCCTTTGGCGCGCTGCGCCTGAATACATCGAAACAAACGTGCGCCTTTGAGTCGGGCACCGACGTCCGCTATCGGCCGCATCCAGACGCTTCAGCTGAAACGTCAAATTTGGCCTGGCAATCTGGCGTCGATCTACAGCGTTCGATCCTTTGTGGCCTGTCGCGATCCGGAACGGCGGACGATCACGAACCTCGCAAGGCGACCAGCAATCGCCGACCGTTCCGCCTTGCGATGTTGGTGCCAAAGGTACTGACGTGGGCCCGGCCCCCACGCCTCCCGACCGCCCGCCGCTGCCCGGAACGAACCTGCGGAATCCGAGGCAATTGGATTCGCAGAGCGCTCAAATCGGGTCCGGTATATAGTCCGCTACATAGCGAATGGCTTCGGGAGGACAGATGCTCCGCCAACGAACGATCCTCGCGATGGTTGCGGCCCTGGCGTGCAGTGCCGCGCTGTCCGCCGAACCTGCACCTCGACCAGTGACAGTATTCGCCGCTGCATCGCTGACCAACGTACTTGACAAGCTCGGGGACGACTTCACGAAGTCCACCGGGGTGCCCGTTCGACTTTCCTTCGCGGCGAGTTCTATCCTCGCGAGGCAAGTCGAGGCCGGCGCGGGGGCCGACGTGTTCCTCTCTGCGGACCAGGAGTGGATGGACTACCTGGAACAGCGGGGCCGGGTCCAGAAATCCTCGCGCCGCACCTGCTCGGTAACCGACTTGCGCTGATCGCCCCGGCGGACAGCAAGACTCGACCTGAAGATCGCACCTGGATTTCCGCTGGCGAGCGCGCTCGGCAAGGGGCGCCTTGCGACGGGAGATCCGGACAGCGTCCCCGTCGGCCGCTATGCGCGGCAAGCGCTGACCACCCTCGGCGTGTGGAACGATGTCGCGGACCGGCTGGTGCGCGCCGAGGATGTCCGCCACGCACTCATGTTCGTCGCTCGCGGGGAAGTGCCGCTCGGCATCGTCTACGAAACCGATGCCCGGATCGACAAACGCGTGCGTCTGGTCGGGCTGTTCCCGGCCGAATCGCACTTGCCGATCACATACCCGGTCGCGTTGACCGCCGGGGCGAGCACGGATGCAGCCCGGTTTCTCGACTTCATCCGCGGCGAAGCCGCGCGCTCGGCGTTCGAGAGCTTCGGCTTCATCGTCCTGCGCTGAAGGAGAACGTCCATGCAACCACGTGTGATCGGTCGCGCGGCGGGACTTGCCGTTCTCATCGGATCCGTCGCGGCGCCCGTGGTCGCGGCATCCAATGACAGTGTCGAGGCGCAGATCCAGGCATTGCGCCAGATCGTCGAGCACCAGCAGACGCAGCTCGATGCGCAGAAGCAGCAATTGGAGACCCAGCGTGCGGAGATCGACGCGTTGCGGGGTCGTACCAGCCGAGCCGGCGCCCGCACCTGCGACCGTCGCCGTCGATGCGGACCGAGAGCGAATCGACGACCTCGAGCGGTCGGCGGCCCAGGCGAAAGTCGCTGCACAGGAAGCCCCCGTCGTGCGCATGACCGCCAATCGACCTGCGGTCACGAGCGCGGACGGACGGGCCTCGCTCGCGGTCCGCGGCAGCGTGCAGCTGGACATGGCTCACTACGACCAGGCTCCGGCGGGGCCCCTGGCCAGCGACTATCGTCGCGGATCGGTCGGCGCGGTCGGCTCGCGCGAGACCGACGCCGCGCGCGACCTCAGCGACGGTGCGTATTTCCGGCGCGCGCGTATCGGCGTCGAGGGCAGTCATCGCCCGGGATTTCGCCTATCGCTTCCTCCTTGAGTTCGGTGGCTCCGGGACGGAAGGGCCCGCGCGCATCAATGATGCCTACGTTGCCTACACCGGTTTCGCACCGTTCACCTTCCAGCTCGGCGCGTTCTCGCCGCCCGCCAACCTCGCCGACGGCACCTCGACGGACGACCTGCTGTTCATCGAACGTTCGACGCCCGCGGAGTTGTCACGCGCGCTGGGCGGCGCCGACGGCCGGCTCGGCATCGGCATGCGCGTCGGCGGGCCGCGGTGGCTCGGGGCGCTGACGTTCACGGGTCGCACCGTCAACGACGCGGAGGTCGTTCGACTCGCAGCGACGCCGATCGTCGGCCGACTCGGCGGGCTCGTTGCCACTTCGCTCGATTACAACGTTCACCTCGGGGCGAACGGCACCTACGTCGTCGAGCCGGCACAGTCGGCGCTCGCCGGCGCTTCGCGCTACGGGATCCGTTTCCGGGACCGGCCGGAGATCCGTGTCGACAGCACGCCGAGGCTGCGTGGACACGGGCAACGTCGAGGCCGACGGCGCCTATTCCGCGGGCGTCGAGTTCGCGGCGAACTGGAAGAACTTCCTGCTGCAGGGCGAGAACTTCTGGTACGGGATCGAGCGACGCAACTCGACGCTGCCGGATCCGGATTTCGGCGGCTATTACGTCGAGGCGAGCTGGATTCCGACCGGCGAAAGTCGGCGCTACGCCCCGGCCAGCGCCGCGTTCCAGGCGCCGCGACCGCGCATCCCGTTCGACGGTCAAGGCGGCTGGGGCGCGTGGGAATTGGCGCTGCGCTACAGCCGCACGGACCTGAACCATCACGAAGGGCTCGCGGGAGTCGCTGCGCCGGTTGGGAGTGTGCGCGGCGGTGAGCAGTCGATTCTCGCGGCGGGCGTGAACTGGTACCTGAACACCAACGTCAAGCTGATGTTCAACTACCTGCACATCGACGTGGATCGACTTGAACCCGGCGGGCCCGGCAATCTGGCGCCGTTCGGCCCGTCCCCGGCCACGCCACCGCTCGGCGTCGAGATCGGCCAGACCCTGGACGTCTATGCGGTTCGGTCGCAGTTCAGCTTCTGACGGGTCGCGTAGACGCCACCCCGTGCAGCCTCGCACATGAATTCCATCCTGACACCGCAGGAATGGGAGGCGCTCCGACTCTCGGCCCGGGTCGCGCTGTGCGCCACGCTGGTCTGCATTCCAGCGGGCACGCTCGTCGGCTGGTTGCTGGCCCGACGCAATTTCCGCGGTAAGTTCTTCGTCGAAGCCCTGGTGCAGCTGCCGATGGTCCTGCCTCCCGTCGTGCCGGGGTACGCGCTCCTGTTGTTGCTCGGGGCGCGCGGTCCGATCGGACATTGGCTCGAGGCAACGTTTGGCATCGTGCTCGCCTTCACCTGGAAGGGCGCCGTGGTTGCTTCCGCCGTCATGGCGTTTCCCCTGCTGGTGCAGCCTGTACGTGTCGCCTTTCGGATGATCGACACGCGGCTCGAGCAAGCGGCGACGACACTCGGCGCGACCCCCTGGAACGCCTTCCTGACTGTCGCGTTGCCGCTGGCGCTGCCCGGAGTGCTGGCTGGCGCCGTGCTTTGCTTCTCGCGCAGCCTGGGCGAGTTTGGCGCGACGATGGCCTTCGTCGGCAATATTCCCGGCGAAACCCGCACGCTGCCGCTCGCCATATACAGTTTCATGCAGCTGCCGGACGGCGACGCCGCCGCCATGCGCCTCGCGGTCCTATCGATCGCGCTGGCCGTCGTCGCGCTGGCTGTCAGCCACTGGATGACCCGCCGTGCCGAACGGCGCCTCGGCTACCTCGATCATCAGTTGCCGTATGCTTAGCTTCGATCTCAAGTTTCGCCGTGGCGATTTTCATTGGGTATCGGATCGAACGGCGGTAACCTCGCACAGGATGTCACCTGCTGATCGGCCTTCGCACCGCCAGTGATGGAGATCCACCTCTGCGTCGCTCCGCCCCGGGTCTCCGCCGTTCGGCACGAGTCAGGAAGACAACCGACTCGGTGTACCGGTGCCTTGACGATGTACCACCTACTGCGACCTTGTCGAAATTCTTCACCTCGTCGCCTGCCTGCACGTCAAACGTCCGGCCATCTTCGGTCTTCAACATGACGAGTCGCGTCTTTCGGTCGATCGCCGCCACGGTGCCGCGAACACTGATCGTCTGTTCGTGCGTCATGGGTCCCTTAGCTCCCGACGTCTTCGCGGCCGCTGATGGCGTCCCGGACTGATCGAGCTGCGCGCGGGCATGCGCCGTTCGCGAACGCCACGACCGGCAGCACGAGGGTTGCGGCCGAATCGCGCGCGACCGGGCTGCTGTCCATGGTCGCTCGCTGCTTCTGTTGAGAAGCGATGCCCGCCCGCCGGCGCGCAACGATGTGAGGTCGCCAAAGATCGCAGTGGCGGGCGTCGCACAATCCTCAAGGGAGGAAACCGCGGGGCTGAACTGAGGCGAGTCAGGAACGGCGCTGAGCTATGGGGATTTGAGCGGGCGCGGTGCAGCGTGCAGTGACGACAGCGACGATAGCGACGATGGACGCGACGGTGACGGCGCGCTGGAGCGCGGTGCCGGCGCAGTAGCGGACGCGCTCGTTGCCGTGGGCGGGTGTCATTGGGGTGCGGTGCGCGGCGCCTGGCCACGGGTGTTTGCGTCGGCACGGTCTGATGAAGCACCGACGAAGCGATTGGTGGTGGCGAGCGGCGTGCACTCATGGGGCTGCGCCCGAGGCGGGCGGTCCGCGGATGTGCGGTACGCGTGCCAAGGTCTCGAGGATGAGCATGGGTGCGCCGCAGTGTCGGCAGCGGAACGTGGGCCGGGCGGAGCCCGTGCCGGTGGGTGGCCTCGCTGGAGTGGAGCGCGAACTGCCGGTGCCGGCTGGTGCAGTAGCGTGCGTGCGGTGGCGAGGTTGGTCTTGCGGCGGGCGTTCGGCGAGCAGCCCGTAGTGGCGGATGCGGTGAAAGCCGCCCGGCAGCACGTGCAGCAGGAAGCGGCGCATGAACTCGGCGGGGCTCAAGCTCATGGTCTTGTGGCGCGTGCGGCCCTCGGCCCGGTAGTCCTTCCAGCGGAAGGTGACGCCGCGCTCGTCCAAGGCCAGCAGCCGGCTGTTGGAGATCGCGACGCGGTGGGTGTAGCGCGACAGATAGGCGAGCACGGCCGCGGGGCCTGCGAACGGGCGCTTGGCGTAGACGACCCACTCGCACTGGCGCAGCGGCGCGAGCCAGTGCGGCGAAGGTGGCCGGGTCGGCCAGAGCGGCGTGCTCACCGAAGAAGCTGCAGCTGTCCGCGGCCATGGGCCGCGGTCAGCTCTTCGAGGAAGCGACGCCGGAACAGGCGCGAGAGCACGCGCACCGGCAGGAAGAACCCCGGCTTGCAGCGGACCCAGCGATCGGCATCGAGCGCGAGGCCGCCGCCGGGCACGATGCCGTGCACGTGCGGATGGTGGGTCAGCGCCGAGCCCCAGGTGTGCAGCACCAGGGTCAGGCCGATGCGGGCGCCGAGGTGCTTCGGATCGGCGGCGATCGTGCGCAGCGTCTCGGCGGCGAGATCAAACAGCAGGCCATAGAGCGATCTCCTTGTTGGTGTAGGCGATGGCGCTGATGGGCGCCGGCAAGGTGAAGACCACGTGGTAATAGTCCACGGGCAGCAGGTCGGCCTGCCGCGCGTCGAGCCAGCGTTGCGCGGCGCTCGACTGGCACTTGGGGCAGTGTCGGTTGCGGCAGGAGTTGTAGGCGATCTGGGGCTGCGCGCAGGCCGAACAGCGCAGCGCGTGGCCGCCGAGGGCCGCGCTGCGACAGCCCTCGATCGCCGACATGACCTTGAGCTGGCCGACACTGAAGTGACCCCGCTGCTCGTGCCGCCAGCTCGGACCGTGGGCGCGGAAGATATCCGCGACCTCCAGCACGAGCGTGCCCTACGCGGGTCGGGTGCTCTCCAGAGGACTGATCACCTCGCGCAGGGTCTCCGTGGCCACCTGCGTATACAGCGCGGTGGTCTCGAGCTTCTTGTGCCCGAGCAGCACCTGGATCACCCGGATATCTTCCTTCTGCTCGAGCAGATGGGTCGCGAAGCAGTGCCTGAGCGTGTGCATCGAGACGCGCTTGTCGATGCGCGCGAGGGCAGCGGCCTCGTGCACGACGCGGTTCAGTTGCCGGGTGCGTCATGGGATCCAGCGGATCGCGCCCCGGGAACAGCCAGCCGTTCGGCAGCAGCTTGCCCTCGGCGCGGCCCGCTCGCCACCAGGCGCGCAGCCGCTCGAGCAGCAGCGGCGGCAGCAAGGCGTAGCGATCCTTGCGGCCCTTGCCCTGTTCGACGCGCAGCACCATGCGCGTGCTGTCGACGTCGCCGACCTTCAGCGCGATGACCTCGCTGGCGCGCAGGCCCGCGCCATACGCCACCGACAACGCGGTCCGATGCTTGAGGTTGCGCGTCGACTCGATCAGCCGGCCCACCTCCTCGCGGCTGAGAATCACCGGCAGCGTCTGCGCCACGCGCACCGGGCGCATCTTCGACATCAGCTCGGCGCGACCGAGGGTGACCTCGAAGAAGAACTTCAGCCCGGTAATCGTCGCGTTGAGCGTGATCGGCGAGACGCCTCGATCGACGCAGTGCAGCTGATAGCGGCGGAGGTCCTCGGCACTGGCCGTGTCGGGCGAGCGGCGCAGGTACCCGGCGAAATGCCGTACCGCACGGATGTAACCGACCTGCGTCTTGGGCGCGAGCTTGCGCATCCGCATGTCTTCGATCATGCGCTGACGCAGCGGCGAAATCACTGGGGTCGCGGTGTTCATGGCTCTGCTCCGGTTGCGATGCGAGGCGGATCGCCTCACTTCGCAACATACGAAACAGAGCCCAAGGACTCAGCTACCCACTGACCTCAATCAAAGCACCCCTACCGCGAAAGCGGTTTAGTCCCCTGGCCGACACTTGCCTTTCGCGGATGTCTGCTCTTTGGGTCAATCCCCTCGAGGCGACCAACACGATTCGGCGACAGTGCCTGCTGTCTTGGCGTGATACCGCCCGGTCCGGGCGACGTCGCGAGTCCACGCGCGCCTGCACGGTCTGACGCTCAGGGTTCGATTCGAAGCAGGCCGGCGGAAGGCGGCAGGAACTGCGCCAGCCCGCGTTCCTCGAGCCATTCCCTGCGATAGAAGCGCGACAGGTATTTCTGTCCGCCGTCGCAGAGGATGGTCACGACCACGTGTCCCCGCCCGAGGTCGCGCGCCACCTGCACGGCCGCCGCGACGTTGACCCCGCTCGTGCTGCCGAGGAACAGCCCTTCTTCGTGCAACAGGCGATATGTCGTGCGCACGACTTCCGGGTCGTCGACCTGCACCGCCGCATCGAGCGGCGTCCCCTGCAGGTTGGCCGTCACGCGTCCTATGCCGATGCCTTCGGTCACGACACTCGATCCCACGGACTTGAGTTCGCCGTGCTGCACCCAGTGGTACAGGGCGCTTCCCATGGGGTCGGCGAGCACGCAGCGCACGGCCGGCGTGCGCGCCTGCCCGCCGAAATAGCGAGCCACGCCACCGAGCGTGCCGCCCGTGCCGGTCGCGCACACGAAGGCGTCGAGACGCCCGCCGGTGTCGTTCCAGATCTCGGGACCGGTCGTCGCGTAGTGCGCATCGCGGTTGGCGGTGTTGTCGAACTGGTTGCCCCAGCACGCGCCCGGCAGCGCGTCCGCCATGCGGGCCGCGAGTTTCTGGTAGTGGTTCGGGTCGCTGTAGGGCACCGATTTCACGACGTGCACTTCGGCGCCGAGCGTCCGCAGCAACGCGGCCTTTTCCGCGGACTGGTTGTCCGGCATCACGATCACGCAACGGTAGCCGCGCGCATTGCAGAGATGCGCGAAGCCGATGCCGGTGTTGCCAGCCGTGCCCTCGAC
This sequence comes from uncultured Gammaproteobacteria bacterium, assembly GCA_963786705.1. GTDB lineage: Bacteria > Pseudomonadota > Gammaproteobacteria > Steroidobacterales > Steroidobacteraceae > RPQJ01. The sequence goes on along the minus strand of CAWBAG010000027.1, from coordinate 163,185 downwards.
GAGCGTGCCTCCCGGCGCGATGCGCCCGTGTCGCTCGGCATCGTCGAGGATGCCACGCGCGGCGCGGTCCTTGACCGAGCCTCCGGGGTTCATGAACTCGGCCTTGCCCAGGATTTCGCACCCGGTCTCGTCGCTGAAGCGATCCAGGCGGATCAGCGGCGTGTTGCCCACGCTGCCGGAAAAGCCTGCACGAATCGCCGTCATCATGCCGCCGAAGCGTACTACAGCGGGGCGCAAGCCACTGCATCGTGCGCCCACACCTCGCGGCCGATTCAGCGCTGCGAGCGCGGGCGAACCAGCGCGTCGCCGCACCGGACTGGCCGTGGCGGCGCCGGCACGCAAAGCCGTACGGCGCCGCGACCGGCAGGAGCGGGAGTGTTCGCGACGCCCGGGCGAGTCGCGTCCACGCCGCGCGCTGACGGAGCCGGGTTCTGCCGCGTCCGCGCGTCGCGCGCGCCCCTCGGCGTCCCAGGCCAGCACGCTGCCGGCGAGTCCGAGCCAGAGCAGTGCGCAGTGCAGCGCTGTCTCACGAGTGTTCATCGCTGATCCTCCCCGACGACTGTCTGCCGCCATCGTCGCGCGCCGCAACCGTGGAGTCGGCGTGGCAATCGTGTGCCTTCAGGTCGAAATGGCTGCGGCAGGCGCCTCGGCGACGCGCCTGTCGAGTTGCCGCAGCGTGACGGCCTCGGCGACGTGCTCGATGCCCACGGCATCAGCGCCCGCGAGGTCGGCAATCGACCGGGCGACCCGCAGCACGCGGTGGTATCCGCGCGCCGACAGCCCGAGCTGCCGCATCGCGCGCGCCAGCAGGGCGAGCGCGGCGGGAGCGGCAGCGCAGTGCCGGCCAATGCCGTCGACGCCGAGCCGCGCATTGGTCATGCCTTGCCTCTCGGCCTGGCGCGTGCGTGCGCGCGCAACGCGGCCGGCCACACTCTCGGTGCTCTCCGGCAGCGTCGCGCCGGCGAGTTCGTCCAGTGCAACACGGCCGCACTCGACGTGCAGGTCGATTCGATCCAGCAACGGCCCCGACACGCGGCTGCGATAGGCTTCGACGCGCTCCGGCGGGCACCGGCACTGCCCGCGCGCATCGCCGAAATGCCCGCAAGGGCACGGGTTCATCGCGGCGACGAGCTGAAACCGGGCCGGGAACTCGGCCTGGCGCGCGGCGCGCGAGAGGACTACGTGGCCGCTTTCAAGCGGTTCGCGCAGCACCTCGAGGACGTGGCGGTCGTATTCCGGCAGCTCGTCGAGAAACAGCACGCCGTTGTGCGCCAGCGAGATCTCGCCCGGCCGCGGCCGGCTGCCGCCACCCACGAGTGCAACGGCCGACGCCGTGTGGTGCGGCGCACGGAACGGCCTGCGGCACCAGTCGTCGAGTCGCAACCCGTGCACCGACAGCGAGCGTATGGCAGCGGTCTCGATCGCCTCGGCCTCCCCGAGCGGGGGCAGCAGGCCAGGCAGCCGTTGCGCGAGCATGCTCTTGCCGCTGCCGGGCGGGCCGATCAACAACAGGCTGTGTTCGCCGGCCGCGGCGATTTCGAGCGCGCGGCGCGCGCCCGGCTGGCCGCGAACGTCCTGCAGGTCCGGCACGGAACTCCGTGTCGACGATGCCGGCGGACCGGCCGCGACCGGCAGGCTGCACTGGCCACGCGCGTGCGCGCACACCTCGCGCAGATGCGTGGCGACGAGCACGCGCGCCGTGCGTGCGAGGGAAGCCTCGGCGCCATTGACGGCTGGCGTGACGATGGTGTGCCCGAGGCGGGCCGCCTGCAGCGCGCTCGGCAGGACGCCGCGAATGCCGTGCAGTTCGCCGCCGAGCGAGAGTTCGCCGAAGAGCTCGAGTCCGGTGAATGGCTCGGGCGGCAGGTGCCCGGCCGCGACGAGGATGCCGACCGCGATCGCAAGGTCGAAGCGGCCACCGTCCTTCGGCAGGTCGGCCGGCGCGAGATTGACGGTGACACGGCCCGCCGGAAACTCGAACCCGCAGTTGGCCAGTGCTGCACGCACGCGGTCCTTGCTCTCCTTGACCGCCGTCTCCAGCAGACCGACGACCGAGAACGCCGGCAACCCGTTGCCGACGTCCACCTCGACGCGCACCAAGGGCGCCTCGAGACCCTGCAGCGTGCGGCTCAACGTGGTGGCGAGCGTCATGCGTGGATCTCGGGTTGCCGGGCGCACCGGTATCCCCTGCCGCTGCCGTGACGGTCAATCCGCGAATGCCCCGCATTCGCATAGAATGTGGCGATGAAACTGCACCAGTTGCGCTACCTCGCCGCGGTCGCCCAGACCGGCCTCAACATCACGGCGGCGGCCGAGAAGCTGCACACGTCGCAGCCGGGCGTCAGCAAGCAGATCAAGCTGCTCGAGGACGAGCTCGGTTTCCAGATCTTCGTCCGCGACGGCCGCAACCTGACGCGCGTCACTCCCGCCGGGCAGCAGGTCATCGACCGCGCGGTCAGGATCCTGCGCGAGGTGCAGAACATCAAGCGCCTTTCCGACGATCTCAAGGACGAGGAGCGTGGCTCGCTGTCGATCGCGACCACGCACACACAGGCGCGCTACGTGCTGCCGGAGGTCATCAAGCAGTTCCGCGAGAAGTACCCGGAGGTGCGCCTGCACCTGCACCAGGGCACCTCCGAGCAGATCGCCGAGATGGCCGCGCTCGATCGCATCGACTTCGCGATCGCCACGGGCTCGCAGTCGCTCTACGACGGCTTTTCGCTGCTGCCGTGCTATCGCTGGCACCGCCACGTCGTGGTGCCGCGCAACCACCCGCTCGCCCGCGTCAAGAAGCTCGACGATCAAGCACCTGGCCGCGCACCCGATCATCACCTACGTGTTCAGCTTCGCCGGGCCGTCCTCGCTGCACGACATCTTCTCGCGCGAGGGCCTCGTGCCGAACGTGGTGCTGACCGCGCGCGATGCCGACGTGATCAAGACCTACGTGCGCCTCGGGCTCGGCGTCGGCATCGTGGCGAGCATGGCCATCGAGGAGCAGGAGGACGCGGATCTCGTGCACATCGACACCTCCGACCTCTTTCCCGCGCACACGACCTGGATCGGCTTCCGGCGCGGCGGCCTGCTGCGCAAGTACCAGCTCGACTTCATCCAGCTCTTCGCGCCGCACCTGACGCGCCGGACGATCGAACGCGCCGCCAGCGCGTCGACGCAGGCCGACGTGGACGAACTGACCGCCACGCTGGAGTTGCCGCTGAAATGACGCCGCGCGTCGCGACGCACGCGGCGCGCCGGACGGCAACCTGCGCCCTCGAACGAACCCGCAAGGACACCGGCACGATGCCCACGATGACAAGGATCCCGAGGCTGCGGCGCTGCCTGCCGCGGCTGCTGGCGGCCCTCGTGCTGTCCTGCGCGTGGCTCTCGCCCGCCGCCCACGGCGCCGGACGTACGCTGCTCAACGTGTCGTACGACGCGACGCGCGAGCTCTACTCCGACCTCGACCGTGACTTCATCGCCGACTGGAAGACGCGCACCGGCGAGAAGATCGCGATCCGGCAGTCACACGGCGGCTCCGGCAAGCAGGCGCGCACGGTGATCGACGGGTTGCCGGCGGACGTCGTGACGCTCGCGCTGGCGCACGACATCAACGCGCTCGTCACGCAAGGCAAGCTGCTGCCTTCGAACTGGCAGGCGCGGTTGCCCTACAACAGCTCGCCCTACACCTCGACGATCGTCTTCGTCGTGCGCAAGGGCAATCCCAAGGGAATCCGCGACTGGGGCGACCTCGCGCGCCCGGGCGTGTCGGTCATCACCCCGAACCCGAAGACTTCGGGCGGCGCGCGCTGGAATTACCTCGCGGCCTGGACCTGGGCGCTGCGGCAGCCCGGCGGCTCGCCCGCGACGGCCGAAACCTTCCTGCGCAAGGTGTTCAAGAACGTGCCGGTGCTCGACACGGGTGCACGCGCCGCGCTCACGACGTTCGGCCAGCGCGGCATCGGCGACGTGCTGGTGGCGTGGGAGAGCGAGGCGATCCTCGCCGTGACGCGTTTCGGCAAGGGGCAACTGGAACTCGTGACGCCGTCGATCAGCATCCTGGCCGAGCCGCCGGTCGCGGTCGTGGACAAGGTGGCCATACGCCGTGGCACCGCAGACGTGGCCCGCGCATATCTCGAGTACCTCTACACGCCGGCCGCGCAGGAAACCATCGCGCGCCACTATTACCGTCCGCGCGATCCCGCCGTCGCGGCACGCCATGCGGCCCGGTTTCCGGCGATTGAACTCGCGACGATCGCGGACTTCGGCGGCTGGCCGAAAGCCCAGGCCGACGCATTTCGCCGAGGGCGGCGTCTTCGACCGGCTCTACCAGCAGGCGCAGGTGAAACCGCGTCGCGGCCGGAACGAAACCGGATCACGCCGATCATGACCGCTTTGTCACCGCCATTCGACTGACTGCGTGACTGCCTGCTCCATATCTTGTCGCTTCCCAATTCGGATATTTCCGGGAGCGATAGATGCATTCGTCATTCAGTCAGCGGCGCAGCTTCGCGGCGGCCATCGCGGCAATGTTGCCAATTGCGGCCACCGGCGCCGAGCCGTCCACCGCCGAACTCCTGCAGCGCATCGACGAGCTGAGCCAGAAAGTGCTCGTGCTCGAGCGCAAGCTCGAGATCACCGACGAGGCCGCCGCGACGGCCAAGACGACCACCCCCGTGGTGAAGGCGAGCCCGAAGGGATTCAGCCTGCAGTCCGCCGACGCAAAGAACGTCGTCAAGCTGCGCGGCACGCTGCACTACGACGGCCGGTACTTCTCCGACGACGTCACGCCCGAGACGGCGGACACCTGGCTCCTGCGTCGCGTCCGCCCGACGATCGAAGGCACGCTCGGCGGCATCTACGACTTCCGCTTCACACCCGACTTCGCCGGCGGCCGGTCGATCATTCTCGATGCGTTCGCCGCCGCACGGCTCAAACCGTGGCTCGCCATCACGGCAGGCAAGTTCAAGGTGCCGGTGGGCCTCGAGCGCCTGCAGTCGGCCAACGACATCCGTTTCGTCGAGCGCGCCTTTCCGACCGGGCTCCTGCCGAACCGCGACCTCGGCGTCTCGGTCGGGGGCGACGTGCTCGACGGCGTGGCAAGTTACTCGCTCGGGTATTACAACGGCGTCACCGACGGCGGCAGCAGCGATGCGATCGGTGACGTCGAAACCGACACCGAGGGCGACTACGCAGCACGAGTGTGGCTGAATCCGTTCGCGAACTCCGACAGCTTCGCACTGCGCGGAATCGGCTTCGGCATCGGCGGCACGTACGTGGACGTGAGCGGCACCGCCGCCAATCCACTGCTTCCGACGTATCGCACGCCGGGCCAGCAGACGTTCTTCCGCTATCGCGCCGGCTCGACGACGCTGCCCGCCGGCGCCACCTACGCCGACGGCGAAAGACTGCGCTGGTCGCCCCAGTTCTATTACTCCGTGGGGACGTTCGGGCTGCTCGGTGAATACGCGCAGGTCTCGCAGGACGTTTCCCGCACCACGACGGCGGGCGCGTTCAGCGACACGCGTGGACGTCTCGGCCTGGCAGCTCGCCGCGCACTGGTTCCTGACCGGAGAAGAACAGTCGTTCAAGGGCTTCAAGCCGAACAACGTGTTCTCACTCGAGGACGGCACCTGGGGCGCCTTCGAACTCGTCGCTCGTTACCACGAGATGGAAGTCAGCGACGAGGCCTTTGCGGGCGGCGCCAACTCGTTCGCGGACCCCGCGGCATCGCCGAGCCAGGCGAGCGCGTACGGCGTGGGCGTCAACTGGTATCTTAACGAGAACCTGAAATGGGTGCTCGATTACGAGCGCACGAGCTTCGAGGGCGGCGCGGCCGGTGGCGCGGACCGCGACGACGAAGAAGTGTTCCTGACGCGCGTCGCGGTCGGATTCTGAACGGAGACATGACCATGACATTGGATCGATTCCTGAAACGACTGGCCGCGGCGGCATTGGTGACCTCGATGCTGGCGGCGCCGGCGGCACAGGCGGCCACTACGACGCTCCTCAACGTGTCCTATGACCCGACGCGGGAACTCTACGACGACTACAACAAGGCCTTCGCGCAGCACTGGAAGCAAAAGACAGGGAAGGACGTCTCGATCCGCCAGTCGCACGGCGGGTCGGGCAAGCAGGCGCGCACGGTGATCGACGGACTCCCGGCGGACGTCGTGACGCTCGCGCTCGGTTACGACATCGACGCGCTCGTCACGCAAGGCAAGCTGCTGCCGGCCAACTGGCAGGGCCGGCTGCCGAACAACAGCTCGCCGTACACGTCGACCGTCGTCTTCCTGGTGCGCAAGGGCAACCCGAAAGGCATCAAGGACTGGGGCGACCTCGTGAAGCCGGGGGTGTCCGTCATCACCCCGAACCCGAAGACTTCGGGCGGCGCGCGCTGGAACTATCTCGCTGCGTGGGCCTGGGCACTCAAGCAGCCGGGCGGCAGCCCGGCCACGGCCGAAGCGTTCGTCGGCAAGCTGTACAAGAACGTGCCGGTGCTCGACACCGGCGCCCGCGGCGCGCTCACGACCTTTGCGCAGCGCGGGATCGGCGACGTGTTCATCTCCTGGGAAAACGAGGCGTTCCTCGCCACCAAGGACCTCGAGAAGGACAAGTTCCAGATCGTGGTGCCGTCGCTCAGCATCCTGGCCGAGCCGCCGGTCGCAGTTGTCGACAAGGTCGCGATCCGTCGCGGCACGTCGGACGTGGCGCGCGAGTACCTCGAATACCTGTATTCGAAGGAAGGCCAGGAAATCGTCGCCCGGCACTATTACCGGCCGCGCGATCCCGAAGTGGCCGCGAAGTACGCGAACGTGTTTACGAAGGTCAATCTCGTGACGATTGCCGACTTCGGCGGCTGGGCGAAGGCCCAGGCGACGCACTTCGCGGACGGCGGCGTCTTCGACAAGATCTACGCGCGGCAGTAGCCGCGTGTTCGCCTGTCCCCGGCGGTCCACGGACGGGCCGTCGGCGGACACCTGTGGCAAGCTGCCGGCATGGTGGCCGGCCGACGACTCAATCCCCGCAGCAGCCACGCCAGCGGCAGCGGCTCCGGGGCACGTCCCGCCACGGCGCCTCCGGTCACCGAAGGCGTGGCCGCGCTGCGCGCGCTGCCCGAAGTCTTTCGATACACGCGCCATGCGCTCGATCTCGTCTGGGCCACCAGCCGCCGGCTGACCGTCGCCCTGGGGCTGTTGACGGTCACGGCCGGCGTCCTGCCTGCCGCAGTGGCTTACGTCGGCGCCCTGATCGTGGACGCGGTCGTCCGCGCGATGACGGCGCACGAGCAGGCGGGGGCAGCGGACCTCTCCGTGGTGCTCGGTTACGTGGCGCTCGAGGCGCTGCTCGTGGCGTCGCTCGCGGCGACGCAACGCGGCCTGTCCACCTGCCAGTCGCTGCTGCGGGCGCAACTCGGCCAGCGTGTCAACGAGATGATCCTCGCGAAGGCACTCACGCTCGACCTGCGGCATTTCGAGGACTCGGAGTTCTACGACAAGCTGACGCGCGCGCGCCGCGAAGCCTCGAGCCGCCCGCTGGCGCTGGTCATGAGCAGCTTCGGGCTCGTGCAGAACGGCATCGCGCTGCTGAGCTTCGGCACCCTGCTCTTCCGCTTCTCGCCGTGGGCGGTCGCCGTGCTGCTGCTGGCCGGCCTGCCGTCCTTCGTCGCGGAGGCGAAGTTCTCGGGTGACGCGTTCCGACTGTTCCGCTGGCGCTCGCCCGAGACGCGCATGCAGCTCTACCTCGAAACCGTGCTCGCGCGCGAGGATCACGCGAAGGAGGTGAAGCTGTTCGGGCTCGGGCCGCGCCTGCTCGAGCGCTACCGCGCGATATTCCGCAAGGTCTTCAAGGAAGATCGCGCGCTCACGATCCGTCGTGACACCTGGGGGTTCTTCCTGGGCCTGGTCAGCACGGCCGCCTTTTACGCGGCCTATGCGTGGGTCGCCGTCAGCGCCGTGCAGGGCCGCATCACGCTCGGGCAGATGACCATGTACGTGCTGCTGTTCCGCCAGGGCCAGGCGGCCGTGTCGGCGAGCCTGGCCGCGATTGGCGGCATGTACGAGGACAACCTGTACCTTTCGACGCTCTACGATTATCTCGACACGCCCGTGGACGCGCCCGCGGGCGTTGCGACGGCCGGGCCCGCGCCCGGCACGGGCGTTCGCTTCGAGCACGTGAGCTTCACGTACCCGGGTGCCGGCGCTCCGGCCGTGGACGACGTGAGCTTCGAGCTGCGACCCGGCGAGAGTCTCGCGCTCGTCGGCGAGAACGGGTCCGGCAAGACGACGCTGATCAAGCTGTTGACGCGGCTCTACAGCCCGGGCTCCGGCCGCATCACGCTCGACGGGCTCGACCTGGCCGAATGGCAGCCCGCGGCGCTGCGCCAGCGGATCGGCGTGATTTTCCAGGACTTCGCGCGCTACCAGCTCAAGGTCGGCGAGAACATCGGCGCCGGCGACGTCGCGCACTTCGAGGACGAAGCGCGCTGGCGCGAGGCGGCCGGCCTCGGCATGGCCGCGCCGTTCATCGACGAACTGCCCGCGGGATACGCGACGCAACTCGGCAAGTGGTTCAGGGACGGCCGCGAACTCTCCGGCGGCCAATGGCAGAAGATCGCGCTGTCGCGCGCGTTCATGCGCGAGAGCGCCGATCTCCTCGTGCTGGACGAACCGACAGCCGCGATGGACGCACGCGCCGAGGCGCAGGTCTTCGAGCAGTTCCAGGCGCTCGCCCGCGACCGGATGGTGATCCTGATCTCGCACCGCTTCTCCACGGTACGCATGGCCGACCAGATCCTCGTGATCGAAGGCGGACGCGTACTCGAGCGCGGCAGCCACGAGGCGCTCATGCAACTGAACGGCCACTACGCGCAGTTGTTCGCGCTGCAGGCGAAGGGCTACCGCTGAGCGGCCAGTCGCAACCGCTTTGTCACCGAGTCTCGACTGACGGCGAAACCACCACGCGCGCAGCATTGCAGCACGGAATATGTTGCCTGCTGCCCGGCTCGCTTGCGCCACCGGTCCGCTGCTGAAACCCGGAGAAAGCCATGTCGACCACGAACCTGCAGATCATCGCGCTCATCGCCGTCCAGGACGATGCGGACCGTGCCTGCGAAGACGAGGCGGTGGACGGAGCGAGGTTCGCTCGCGGCCTGGTCTACGGCTTCGCGTTCGTCGCGCCACTCTGGGTCCTCATCGTGGCGACGATCGCGGCGCTCTGAGGTCTCTCCCTAGTCCGCGGGCCCCGTACCAGCCCCTGCCAGCCGGTAGCCAGCACCCGACTCGGTCTGCAGGTGCCGCGGCACCGCGGGATCCTCTTCGATCTTCTGGCGCAAGCGGTGCACGAGCTGCTTCAGCAGCTGCCGGTCGCCGCTGCCGCGGTGTCCCCAGACGTGCGTCAGCAGCCGCTCCGTCCCCACCACGTGGCCGGCGTTCGCGAGCAGGATCTGCAGCAACCGCGTTTCGAGCTTCGTCAGCTTGACCGGCGCACCCTCGTGCATGCGCAGCGAGTTGGCCTCGATGTCAAGGTTGAACGCGCCGACGTGCATGGCGCTGCCCACCTCGAGACCCGCCCGGCGCAGCAACGCCCGCACGCGCGCGAGCAGCGTGCGCGGGCTGAAGGGCTTGATGAGGTAATCGTCGGCACCGAGGTCGAGCGCCCGCACGAGGTCTTCCTCCTCGCCACGTGCGGTCAGCATCATCACCGGGATTCGCGACTGCTTGCGGATGGCCTCGCAGATGTCGAAGCCGCTGCCGCCGGGCAGGTTGATGTCCAGGATCGCGAGGTCGGGTGATTCGATGGCGAAAGTCCTGAGTGCCGACGCCACGTCGACGCCCTTGACTACGGCGAACCCCGCTTGCGTCAGCGCGAAGGCGACCAGCGCGAGCAGGTCGGCATCGTCGTCGACGATCAGGATCTTCATCAGCCGGCGGTCCCGGCGGTGGGCAGCGTCAGCGTGAAGCGGGTACGGCCCGCCTCGGTGCGTCCCGCGACCACCTGGCCGCCGTGGCGGTCGACGATCGACTTGACGATCCAGAGCCCGAGCCCGAGCCCGCGCGGTTCCGGCTCCGCGTCGCTCGACCGATGGAAGCGCTCGAAGATCGAGCCGCGGTCGTCCTCGATCACACCGGGACCTTCGTCCTCGACCCAGGCCTGCACTGCACCGTCGGCGCGGCGTGCCGCGACGCGGATGGTGCTGCCCTCGGGCCCGAACTTGTTCGCGTTGGCGAGCAGGTTCACGAACACCTGCGTGAGCCGGGCACCGTCGCCGACGACCTCGGGCAGGTCGTCCGCCACGTCGATCTCGAGCGCCTGCCCGCGCTGCGGCAGGAGGCTCCCGACCAGTTCCGCCGCATCGCGCACCACTTCGGCGAGCTGCACATTCTGCCGGCGGATGCCGAGCTGTCCCGACTCGATGCGCACGCTCTCGAGCAGGTTGTCGATCAGGCGCGTGAGGCGCAGCGTGCCGCGCTGCAGGGAGGCCACCAGCTCCTCGAGTTGCGCGCGCGGCAGGCCGTGCAGGTTCTCCTGCAGCAGTTCGATCGACGCGAGCTGGGCCGCCAGCGGGGTGCGGAACTCGTGCGAGATGTTGGCGAGAATCGAGTCGCGCGCGCGCCGCACGGACTCGAGCTCGGTCTCGTCGCGCATGACCTGCACCTGCACGCCGTCCACCATCCGTGCACTGGTGATGATCACCGTGCGCTTGGTGCCGTCCGGTGCGAGCAGGAACTCGGTTGCCTGCGCCTGGCCGCGCTCGCGCGCTGCGACGATCGGGCAGGCTGTCTCGCAGGGCCGGGCCTGGCCACCCACTGCACAGGGTTTCAGGACGTCGCCACAGAATCGGCCGATCGCGCCCGCCGCGTCCGGACCGAGCATGCGCTCGGCCTGGGGGTTCAGGTAGCGCAGGTGGCGGTTGGCGTCCACGGCGAACACGCCCTCGACGACGCCTCGCAACATGGCCTGCGCATCCGCCTCGCGCCGCCGCAGCGCGGCGGTCAACTCGACGAGGTGCCGGCGCATGTCCTCGAGCGTGCGCGCGAGCGCCGCCGTCTCGGGCCCGCCGGAGACGGGTATGGACGTCGAGAAGTCGCCGCGGCCCAGCAGCGTCGCGGATTCCGCCAGTGACTGCAGCGGCCGCACGATGCGCCGCGCGAGCAACAGCGCGGCGGCGATCGCGAGCGCGCTCAGCAGCAGTACCGTCCAGCCGAGCCGGCGCACGAAGCCCGCGACTGCGGAGTCGCTCTCCGACGCCGGCAGTCGCACCTCGAGCAGGGCGATGCCCTCGCCCGTCGAGGCGAAGAGCGGCGTGCTCGAGGCGTAGAGTTCGCGCTCGTCGATGCGGTCGGCCGCGATCTCGGCACGCGAGAGCGCGGTCGAATGCAGCGCCTTGAACGCGGGTTCGACGTTGTCGAGCCAGTTCGACAGGCGGACCAGGCGCACGCGCATGCCGGTGCGCTCGGTCAGGGCCCGCTCGAGATCGGCGTCGAAATAGTCGAGCGCCACCACCCTCGTGTCGACCATGCCGGGCACGGGCGCAATGGCACCCTGCAGGCCGTCGGGCTGCCACCTGGGCGCGAGCAGGAAGCGCTCGCCCTGGTCTTCGCTTGCGACGAGCGCGTCGGACCACTCGACGCCAGGGCCCGTGCTCGCGATGACGGTCGAGCCGACAGCGACTGCGCACGCACTGTTGCCCGCGCCCTCGCAGGCGCGACGCAGGAACAGCTCGAGCTGTGCGCGATTGCCGGCCCGGATCAGGCGCGGGAGCGGCTGGCGCGACGCGATGCTGCGCGTGGCCGTGAGGCCGTCCTCGCCGCGACGGCGGATCTCCTCGCGCGCGGCGATGCCCGCCAGTTGCACGCGCGCCAGCGCCTGCTGCTCGGCCTGCTTGCGCAACAGGCCCACGGCGCTCAACGCCAGCAGCAGGATCGCGGCCAGCACGAGCCCGCCGAGCGTCAGCGCAAGCGAGCGCTCGAGCGACTGCGGCCCCGCCGCCAGTCGCCGCAGGCTCGTGAGCCATTCCTTGATTGTCGCCGTCATGTGCCTGGTCAACCCGTGCGCCTGTCGGCGCGCCATTCCACGAACGTCTTGATCACCAGCGTCACGATCGCGAGCAGCGCGAGCAGCGACGCAACCGCGAAGGCTGCCACGAACAGGTACTCGTTGTAGAGGATTTCGACCTGCAGTGGCATCGTCGTCGTCAGGCCGCGAATGTGCCCGGAGACCACGGAGACCGCGCCGAACTCGCCCATGGCGCGCGCGTTGCACAGGATGACCCCGTACAGCAGGCCCCAGCGGATCTTTGGCAACGTGACCCGCATGAACGTCATCCAGGCGCCCGCACCGAGCGTGATCGCGGCCTCCTCCTCCTCGCTGCCCTGCTGCTGCATGAGCGGGATCAGTTCGCGCGCGACGTAGGGAAACGTCACGAACATCGTCGCGAGCACGATGCCCGGCACGGCGAACACGATCTGGATGTCCCGGTCCTGCAGCCACGTGCCGAACCAGCCGTGCGCCCCGAACAGCATGATGAAGACGAGGCCCGCGATGACGGGCGACACCGCGAACGGCAGGTCGATCAGCGTGATCAGCATGCTCTTGCCGCGGAACTCGAACTTCGCGATGGCCCAGGCTGCCGCGATGCCGAACAGCGTGTTCACCGGCACGACGATCGCGGCCGTGAGCAGGGTCAGGCGGATCGCCGCCTGCGTGTCGGGATCGAGGAAGGTCTCGGCGTAGACTCGGAAGCCCTGTTCCAGCGCCTGCGCCAGCACCGCGCCGAGCGGCGCAAGCAACAGCAGGCCCAGGAACGCGATTGCGATCGTGATCAGCGCCACGCGGCCGACGCGCGCGCCGGCCGACACGTTCCTGCGCTGCTCCACGCGAGGTCCTGCGCCGGCCATCAGCGCCCCGACCCGACCAGGCGGCGCCGGCTCCACGCCTGCGCGAGGTTGATCGTGAAGAGCATCACGAACGAGACGACGAGCATGATGAAGCCGAGCGCGGCGGCGCCGTTGTAATCGAACTGCTCGAGCTTGATCACGATCAGGAGCGGCGTGATCTCGGTCTTGAACGGCAGGTTGCCGGAGATGAAGACGACCGAGCCGTATTCGCCGATGCCGCGCGCGAACGCCATCGTGAATCCCGTCACGAGCGCCGGCAGCACGGCCGGGAAGACGATGCGCCGGAACACGTAGAACGGGCTCGCGCCGAGGGTCTCGGCGGCTTCCTCGAGGTCGCGCTGCGCCTCGACGAGTGCCGGCTGCACCGAGCGCACGACGAACGGCAGGCCGATCAGGATCAGTGCGACGACCACGCCGAGCCACGTGTAGGCCACCTGCACCCCGGCCAGCGCCAGCTTCGTCCCGAGCCAGCCGGCCGGCGCGAATACCGCGGCGAGCGCGATGCCAGACACCGCCGTCGGCAGCGCGAACGGCAGGTCGATCAGCGCATCGACGAGACGGCGGCCCGGGAACTCGTAGCGCACGAGCGACCACGCGACGATGAAGCCGAAGATCGCGTTGATGGTCGCCGCGAGCAGCGCGGCGCCGAACGTGAGCCGATAGGAGGCCACCGCGCGTTCGTCGAACAGGATCGCGAGGAACTCGGGCCAGGTGAGCGACGCCGTCTTGAAGACCAGTGCCGCGAGCGGCAGCAGCACGAGCGCGCTCAGGAAGAACGTCGTGAAGCCGAGGGTCAGCCCGAAGCCGGGCAGGATGCTCGGTTGTCGAAACCAGCTTGCGGCCATGCGCTCAGTCCTCCAGGTCGAGACCGGCGCGCGCGGCGTTCACGATCAGGACCGGTCGCGGCGACGGTCCCTCGATCAGCTCCGCGAGCCAGTCCCAGCCGAGCGCCGCCGGGTCGGACGTGCCGAGCACGAGCATGCTGTGCGGGTTGAGGGCCAGTTCCTTCTGCAGTTCGCCGGCGACGTCGCCGGGTCGCAGTTCGGTCCGCATGTCGAGCCCGTGCTCGGCGAGCGCCACGGAACGCGCGTCGAGCAGCTTGCGCATTCGCCCCGCCTGTTCCCGGCCCTGCGCCACGGCGGGGTGAATCCCGAGGTAGACGGCCTGTGCGGCGACGTGGCGCAACAGGCTCGCGGCCACCGCGAGCGTCGCGCGCTGCGAAGCGCCGTCGAGCGTGTGGATCACGACGTGCGACGGCAGCGGTTCGGTCGGTGGCACGCAGAGCAGTTGCACGGCGCCGTGCCGCAACTGCCAGGCGGCCGCTTCCGCGGCGCCGGGCCCGGTCGCGACCACGGGCATGCCGGGCGGTGCGCAGTCGCCACGGCCCACGCGCCAAGCGACCCGCGTCTGCATGCGCGTGCCGAGCGTCGACAGGAGCGGCGAGTTGCAGAGTTCGCGCGCCGCGTCCTCGGAGGCCGCCACCGCCGTGAAACTGGATATGGGTGTCGGCAGCACGTGGATGTTGCGCGCGCCGACCGCCACGCTCTGGCCCGGCACCACCGGAAAGTCGCGCTGTTCGGGCAGCGTGCGTGAAACCTCGAGCAACGAGCCGAGCTCGGTCGCACCTTCGCGGTCCGGCGCGACGGGCACGGGCCCGTCGCTCGCCATCCGTACGCGCAGCCGTTCGACGGCACCCGCGAAGAGCAGCTCCTCGACGCGACCGTGACCCACGAAATTCGAGCGCATGCGCTGCTCGTCGACACCGAGCTCGACCTCTTCCGGGCGCAGCACCGCGACCACTTCGCGCGGCGCGAGGCCCGGGCTTGCGTCGTGCGCGTTGAACCGCACTCCGCGCGCGGACTTGTAGCCGAGCAGCAGGTTGGCGGCACCGAGGAACGTGGACACGAAGCGCGTCGCCGGGCGCGTGTAGAGGTCGTCCGGGCGGCCGCACTCGAGCAGGCGGCCCTGGTGCATCACGCCGATGCGATCGGCGAGCGCGAACGCTTCTTCCTGGTCGTGCGTGACCAGGATCGTCGTGATGCCGAGTTCGCGCTGGATCTGGCGGATCGTGCGGCGCAGTTCTTCGCGGATCTTCGCGTCGAGCGCGCCGAACGGCTCGTCCATCAGCAGCACCTGGGGCCGGTGCGCCAGCGCCCGGGCCACCGCGATGCGCTGCTGCTGGCCGCCCGAGAGCTGGGCCGGCAACCGGTCGTCCATGCCGTCCAGCGCGACGAGCCGCAGCAATTCCTTGCGCCGGGCGCGGCGCTCCGCCGCCTTCACCTTGCGCACGCGCAGCGCGAACTCGATGTTGTCGCCGATCGACATGTGGCGGAACAACGCATAGTGCTGGAATACGAAGCCGACCTGGCGATCGCGCGCGGTCACGTGGGTGACGTCGCGTCCGTGCAGCGACACGCAGCCGTGGTCGATCTCGGTGAGGCCGGCGATCGCGCGCAGCAGCGTGCTTTTGCCGCTGCCGCTCGGCCCCAGCAGCACCAGGAACTCGCCTTGCTCGACCTTGAGCGACACGTCGTTGACGACTGGCACGGCTTGGTACCGTTTGGTCACCTGGTCGAGTGCGATGGACATACTGTTAAATGAGGCTGCGCTTGGGAACGAGGCGGTCATGCTAGGGAGGGCCGGTGACGATGTCAGTCGCCTCGTGGTCACAAAGCGGTGACATCGGTGCGCCGCAGAGCAAGGCTCGGGTTCGGACAGTGCGCGTACCCCGGCTCCGAGCCGCCAATCCGGTTCGGCAGACACGCCGTGAATGCGTCCCTGCAGGCTCGCACGCGGCGTCCCTGCCGCGTGACGGTCTGCCGAGCCGGATTGGCAGCACGGGTCCGGGGCGTCTCGCCACCAGGTACTTGATCCGAACCTGAACCGCAGGTGCAGCCGACGCGGATGACGCTCGAAGCCTTGCGCGCACGACCCGCCGCTCGTCAGTATTCCGCCGCGCCGTTGCCCACTCAGGAACAGGAAACGAACACCATGAGCCTGCCCGCCTACGAAAGACTCGGCGTGTTCTACCTCGGCCGGGAATTCGACCCGGCAACGCAGCAACTCGGCGCGGAAATCCTCTACGACTCGCGCGACCTGACGACGCACGCGGTCTGCATCGGCATGACGGGCAGCGGCAAGACCGGCTTGTGCCTCTCCCTGCTCGAGGAGGCGGCCCTCGACGGCGTGCCCGTGATCGCGATCGATCCCAAGGGCGACATCGCCAATCTCGCGCTCGCGTTCCCGGCGCTGTCGCCCGCGGACTTCCGGCCATGGGTCGACGCGGGCGAAGCCGCTCGCAAAGGACAGTCGGTGGACGAGTTCGCCGCCGCGACCGCCGCCAGCTGGCGCAAGGGTCTCGAGGAGTGGGGCCAGGACGGAGCACGGATCGCGCGGCTGCAGGCGGCTGCGGAAGTCACGATCTATACGCCGGGGTCCACGTCCGGCCGGCCGTTGTCGATCCTGCGCTCATTCGGCGCGCCGGACACGGCCGTCGCGGGCGACGCCACGGCACTGAAGGAACGCATCGGCGCCGCCGTGGGTGGCCTGCTGGGGCTGCTCGGCATCGAGGCCGATCCGATGCGCAGCCGCGAATACCAGCTGCTCTGCGGCGTGCTCGACGCCGCATGGCGCCAGGGCCAGGGCCTCGACCTCGCCGCACTGATCCAGGCGGTGCAGAAGCCCCCTTTCGACAAGGTTGGCGTATTCGACCTGGAAACGTTCTACCCGGCCAGGGATCGCACAGAGCTTGCGCTCCGCATGAACGGCCTGCTGGCCTCGCCGGGCTTCGAGGCCTGGCTCGAGGGCGACGCGCTCGACGTCCAGCACCTGCTCTTCGACGCCGCCGGCAAGCCGCGCATCGCCATCGTCTCGATCGCGCACCTGAACGACGCGGAGCGGATGTTCGTGGTCACGCTGCTCGCGAACGAGCTGGTCGCCTGGATGCGGCGCCAGCCGGGCACGACGAGCCTGCGGGCGCTCTTCTACATGGACGAGGTGTTCGGCTATTTCCCGCCGTCGGCCATGCCGCCCTCGAAACCCCCCCTGCTGACGCTGATGAAGCAGGCCCGCGCCTTCGGGCTCGGCGTCGTGCTGGCAACCCAGAATCCGGTGGACATCGACTACAAGGGACTCGGCAATGCCGGCACCTGGTTCATCGGCCGCCTGCAGACGGAACGTGACAAGCTGCGCGTCATCGAAGGCCTGCTGGGCAGCGACGCCTCCGGGGGCATGGACAAGGCCCAGCTCGAGGCGCTCGTGTCGAACCTGTCGCAGCGCACGTTCCTGATGCGCAACGTGCACGACGACACGCCGGTCCTGCTGCGAACGCGCTGGGCGCTGTCCTACCTGCGCGGCCCGCTGACACTGGCCGAGATCGGCAAGCTCAAGCGTACGGATACAGTCTCGGCCGTCTCGACCGGAGCGGGGAGCGGCGCAGCGGCCATCGCACCGCTTGCATCGGGGTCCGGCGCAGCAATCTCGGTCACCGCTGCTGCCGGCGCACGCGCCGCAGGTTCCACGCGCACGTCGACTGCGCGTCCCATCCTGCCGGCGGACGTGACCGAGCGTTTCCTGCCAGCCGCGACCGGCGCAACCACGGTGCAATACGAGCCGCGACTCGGGGCGCAGGTACGCGCGCATTTCGTCGATGCGAAAGCCGGGCTGGACGCCTGGGAAACCACGTACTACCTCGCACCCGTCACCGGCAATGGCGCCGACTGGGCTGCGGCACAGTCGGGCCCCGCGGGCGACTTCGAATTGCACGACGCACCGGTTGCGGGTGCGGGCTTCGCGAACGCACCCGCGTCGGTGCTGTCCGCCCGCGCTCTCAAGGCGAATGCAAAGACCCTCGAGGACCACGTCTATCGCTCGGCGACGATGTCGCTGTTGCGCTGCCCCGCGCTGAAGATGAATTCGGTGCCGGGAGGCGATGAAGTCGAGTTTCGCGCGCGCGTCGCGCAGACGCTGCGCGAGCAGCGCGACGACGCGGTGGCCGCGCTGCGCCGCAGGTACGCGGCGCGGCTAGCCACGCTCGAGGACCGCCTGCGGCGCGCCGAGCAGAAGATCGGCCGCGAACGGGAACAGGCCGGCAGCCAGGCGGTCTCGTCCGCGCTCGACGTGGGCGGCAGCCTGCTCGGGGCCCTGTTCGGCGGGGGCCGGCGTCGGTCGAGCATGTTCGGCAAGGCGGGGACGGCGGCGCGCAGCGTCAGCCGCGCGGGCAAGGAACGCGCCGACGTGGCCCAGGCGGAGGCCGACGCCGCGGCACTGCGCGAGCAATACGCCGCCCTGGGCGCGGAGGTCGAGTCGGCGATTCGCGAACTCGAGGCGCAGTTCGATCCTGCGGCCGCGCGGATCGAAGCGGTCCCAATCAAGCCTCGCAAGACCGACATCTCGGTGGACCAGCTGGCCCTCGTCTGGCAGCCTGCTTGACGTAGAATCCGCCGTCACGCAACGGTGAGTGGGTGCCATGGAAGACCTGATCAGGAAGCTCACTAAGGACCTCGGCGTCGACAAGACCCAGGCACGCGGCGGCCTCGTCGCGCTGCTGCGTGCCGGCCAGCAGAACCTGAGCCGGACGGATTTCCAGTCGTTCCTGAACGACATTCCCGGCGCCGACAAGCTGCTCGCGCGCGCGCCGCCGCCGAGCACACTCAGTTCGCTGGCGGGCGGGTTCGGCGCACTGCTCGGCGGTCGCTCGGGCGGAGCCGGGCGCTGGGCGGGACTCGCCGCGTCGTTCACCGAACTCGGCGTCGACCTGGACACCGCGAAGAAATTCGGGCCGATCGTGATCGAATACGTGCGCGAGCACGGGGGCGAAGACCTCGTCGACAAGGTGCGCGTCGCGCTCAAGATCTGAGACCGTTGGCGCAGACCGCCCCGGCATGAAATCCATCCAACGCGCGATCGAGCCGCGGCTGGCCAGTGCCGGAATCACGCTCGGCCTCCTTGCGGTTGCCGCAATGCTGGGTGCCGGCTGCGAACGCTTCAACCGCGACCTGCAGCCGGGCAGTTATCGCGCCACGCTCACGCTTGCCGGTGGCGAGTTGCCGTTCGGCTTCGACGTCGCGCGGGAGGAAAGCGGCTTCGCCGGTTACCTGGTCAATGGCGAAGAGCGGGTCCGCGTGCCGCTCGCGGTGGCACAGGACGGCACCGTGACGGGCTCGGTGCCAGGGTTCGAGACGAAGCTCTCCGCGCGCGTGGCAGGCAAGCGCCTCGACGGCGAGGTGACTCTGACTCGAGCCGGCGGCGAGACGCAGTCGTTCGCGTTCACCGCGAGCCTCGGCCAGACCTGGCGCTTCTACGAGCAGCCGCTCGCGGACAACGCGGATGTCGATGGCCGCTGGGAGATCACCTACTCCGACGACGCGGGCCGTGAGACACGCGGGGTCGCCGAGTTCGCGCAGTCATTCGAGGTGGTCACGGGCACGGTGCTGCTGGCCACGGGCGACCAGCGCTATCTCGCGGGCGAGGTGCACGGCGACGAGTTGCGACTGTCGCGGTTCGATGGCGGCTCCGCCTATCTGTATCACGCCGCGGTCAACGGGCGTGGCGAACTCGAGGGCGAGTACTGGTCCGGCAAGACCGTGCATCTGCGGTTCGTCGCGAGGCGCAACCCGGACGCCGAACTCGATACGTCCACCGTCGAGACGGACGTGCGCGAACCGGGCGCACACCTCGATTTCACGTTTCCCGATCTCGACGGCAGGCCGGTCTCGCTGTCGGACCCGCCGTTCGCCGGCAAGGCCGTGATCGTCGTGCTCGCCGGCAGCTGGTGCCCGAACTGCCACGACGAGGCACGGCTGCTCGCGGAGCTGTACCGTCGCTATCGCGCGCAGGGCCTGGAAATCGTCTCACTGATGTTCGAGCACCACGGCGACTTCGAGCGCGCGGCCGCCGCGACGCGGCGGTTCCGCACCGGGCTCGGGATCGACTACCCGACCTTGATTGCGGGCACTTCCGACCGCGACGAAGCGGCGACTCGTCTGCCGCAACTCACGGGCATCCACGCTTTCCCGACCACGATCTTCATCGACCGCTCCGGCCACGTGCGGAGGATCCACGCGGGGTTCGCCGGGCCTGCGACCGGTACGCACAACGCGGCGCTCGTGCACGAGTTCACGGACCTCGTCGAGAGCCTGCTCGCGGAGACGGTCTCAGAATCGTAGCTTCCGACGGCGAGCGAGGCGGACTCTATGATCCCCCAGATGCGAATGTAAATGCGGCTCACTCGTATTTACTGCACATTAAACGCAGAGGACAGCAGCCAGGCGTGCTGCATGGCCCGGCACTTCACTAACGCGGCTGTCCTGTTCATCATGCGGCCCGCCATCGGCACTCACACCAACGCGAGCACCTGCCGTCCATGCCTTCATTCGACATCGTTTCCGAGATCAACCTTCACGAACTCACCAACGCGGTCGACCAGGCCAGCCGGGAGGTTGACCAGCGGTTCGATTTCAAGGGCACCAACGCCAAGTTCGAGGTGAAGGAGGCCGTCGTGACCCTCGCGGCCGCCGCGGACTTTCAGCTGAAGCAGATGCTCGAGATCCTGAAGCTCAAGCTTGCAAAGCGAGGTATCGACATCGCCTGCCTGAAAGTCGACGAGCCCGTGACGACGGGCCAGACCGCCCGCCAGGTGGTCACGCTGCGGCATGGCGTCGACGCCGACCTCGGCAGGAAGCTGCAGCGGACGATCAAGGACTCGAAGCTCAAGGTCCAGGCCGCGATCCAGGACAAGCAACTGCGCGTGACCGGCAAGAGCCGTGACGACCTGCAGTCGGTGATCGCGCTCGTGCGCAAGGGCAGCTTCGACCTGCCACTGCAGTTCACGAACTTCCGGGACTGACCTCCGCGCCATGAAAAAGGGGCCGCGAACGGCCCCTCCTTCTCTGCAGGCGATCGGGCGGCATCGCGCCCGTCCTGTCCGCCCCGCGTCAGGCGTACGCGTTCCGGCCCTGGTAGGCCTTGCTCATCGCGCGCAGGCGCCGGCGCTGCATGCGCAGGCCCTGCTCGATGCCCTTCAGGCGCAGCCGGAAGCTCGTTTCTTCCCAGCGCAGCAGCAGGCGCTGCTTGCGGTCGGCGACCCACTCGTCGCGGACCCTGGCCCATTCCTCGAGCGAGACCTTGAACGCCGCGTACTCCTCGGCCACGCGCGCCTTCAGCCGCTCGCGGTGCTCGTCCAGGCCGGTGCCCGCGTTGCGACGCGCCTCGAGCGCTGCTTCGACGCGCTTGAACTGCATCGCGAGCTGCGCCCGCTGGATCCAGAGGTCCGGCACGCGCTTCAGCCCGCTGGCGAGCCTGACGGCCGACAACGCCGAGATGACCCACTTCGTCGGATCCCACTGCCACCAGCGCACGCCGTTGCGGTAGTCGTTCTGGAAGATGTGGTGGAAGTTGTGATAGCCCTCGCCGTAGGTCAGGAAGGCGAGCCAGCCATTGTCGCGCGCGGTGTTCTCGTCCGTGTACGGCTGCGAGCCCCACATGTGCGCCAGCGAGTTGATGAACCAGGTGAAGTGATGGTTCACGACCAGACGCAGGATGCCGGCCAGCAGGAACACGCCCCACATGTCGCCGACGGCCCAGCCGATCGCAAGCGGCAGCGGGATGTTCATCGCGAGCGTGATCGGCAGGTAATACCTGTGCTGGAACATGACCATCGGGTCGCGCTCAAGGTCGCGGGCGTTCGAGAAGTCGTTCTCGCCGCTCTTGTAATTGCGCAGGATCCAGCCCATGTGCGAGAACCAGAAACCGCGCTTCGCGCTGTAAGGGTCGCGCTCGACGTCGTCCACGAAGCGGTGGTGCGTGCGATGCTGCGAGGCCCAGATCAGGATGCTGTTCTGCAGCGACATCGCGCCGAAGAGCATGAAGAACAGGCGCACGGACCAGTGCGCGCTGTAGGCGCGGTGGGCCCAGAGGCGGTGATATCCCGCGGTGATGGACACGCCGCCGGCCCAGAGGAACACGAAGAACAATACGATCGACGCTGTGCCGTAGCCGTGCGCGATGCCATACCAGGGCACGCAGATCAGCGCGGCCAGGGGCAGCAACGTGAACAGGATGGCCGTCACCCAGTTGATCGGTGCGTGCTCTTCGTTCACTTGCGGGTGGGTCGCGGACGGGGTCGAATTTTGCATCGGAACTACCGTGTGCCAGGGAGGGGTCGAGGCAGACAAAGGTTGTTTAGTCTAGCGGAGGGGCCAACCCTGCGCAGTGCTATCTGCAAGTAATTGATCCAAAGAGGAGTTTCCAGGCCCTCACCTGGCTGGCCAGGCCGGGTCCGGGCCATTTTCGTGCGGCGACGCCCCGGGGCAGGCGCCAGGGCCCGCGCTCGTGCCGGCCCCGGGTCCGGCATCCGGCGCCCCGTTACGTCACGTCCAGGTTGTCAACGGCGGGCCGGCTCGTGCATTAGGATCCCCGTGCCGATTCGCCCGGAGGGCACGATGCAATTTCACTCGAGACCGACACAGCTCCCGACCCGGGTCGCCGCACTCCTGTGCCTGGCCGTGGTCATGGGTGCGCCGCGAGCAGATGCGCAAGCCCCGGAAACGACGCAGGCGCAGCCGAAGCTGCAGCAGCCGGCGTTGAAGCAGCACGACATGCCGCAACAGCGCTCGGCCCAGGGCGACTGCGTGAGCGAGGCGAACCGGCGCGGTTTCGCGGTGCTCGATACCGGCAACTTCAGGCAGTCCAACGAGGGCTGGTCGATCGACCTGCGCGTGCGCGACCGCCGCGGGCGCATGGCTTCGGGCACGTGCTTCGTCGTGTCGCGCACGGGCGAGGTCAGCCTGTACGGCTTCGGCTGGGGCGACGACTGGGGCGGACAGAGCTCGATCGAATTCGTGTGCGCGTCGGTCGAGACGCGCTACCGTGAGTGCCAGTTGCCGGTGGACGGCCGCGCGGTGCTGGTGAAACGCCTGTCCGACGCGCGCTGCGTCGAGGGCCAGAGCTGGGGCCAGCGTCGCGACCTCGTCTGGGTCGACCACGGTTGCCGGGCGCGGTTCCAGGTCACGCGTGGCGGCGGCGGCAACGCCGGCGGCGGGTTCATCGACTGCAACTCGGACAACCAGCGCTATCGCGAGTGCGCGGTCGGCCCCGGCTACACCGCGCGCCTGGTGCGCGAATACAGCAACAATCGCTGCCGTCACGATTCGACCTGGGGCACGCGTAACGGCGTCGTCTGGGTGACGGCCGGCTGTCGCGGGCAGTTCCAGCGCGTGCGCGGCAGCGGCGGCGGATCGGGCCCGGGTGGCGCTGCTGCCGCCGAAGCAGCCTGTCTCGACGAAGTGCGGCGCCGCGAATACCGCGTCTCGCAGCAGTATGCCGCGCGTCCCGTGCCCGGCGGTTACCGCATGGACCTGGTGCTGCAGACGCGGCCATCCGGCATGCGGACGGCAACTTGCGTCTATTCGTTCAATACAGGGCTCGCCCGGATCGATTTTCCAGGCAACTAGCGGCGCAGGTCAGGCGCAGAGTTCGAGCAGCCGGTCCCAGGCCTCGGCGCAGTCACGCTGCGCCGGGGCCGACATTTCCGCACCGAGTTCGAAACACGTCGCACGTACGCCGAGCAGCACCGCGGGCGGGGGTTCGCGGCCGGTGATGCGTCGATACGTCGCGAGCACCTGCCCGGGTCCAATGGCGTGGCTCGTGTGCAGCCAGCGCTCCTCCGGCACCACTGTCCGCACCGTGACCGCCGTGTCGGCGCCGCAGGCCGCGTCCACGAAGATCACGCGCTTGCGCCCCTCGAGGTCGAGCGCGTGCTCGATCTGCCACTGGAAATCGGTCAGCACCTCGACGCCGGGCAGCCTGGCCGCAGCCAATCGCTCGGCGAGCCGCGGACCAGCCGCGTCGTCGCCACGGCTCGGGTTCCCGACCGCGAAAACCAGCACTGGTGCCGGCGCCGGGACGCTGCTCATCCTCGTGTTCTCGAGTCGATGACCGTGCCGTCCGCATCGACGAGCTGCACGGCGAGCGGCATCTTGCCGACCGCGTGCGTGGCGCACGACAGGCACGGATCGAAGGCCCGCACGGCGACCTCGATGTGGTTCAGCAGGCCCTCGGTCAGCTCCCGGCCGTCGAGGTAGCGCCGCGCGACCGAGCGAATGGCGACGTTCATCGCCTGGTTGTTGTGCGTCGTCGCCACGATGAGGTTCGCGCGCACGACCAGGTCGTGCTCGTCGACGCGGTAATGGTGGATCAAAGTGCCGCGCGGCGCCTCGATCACGCCCACGCCGCGTGCTTCGCGCGAGCCGCCCGCCATGAGGTCGTTGCCGAGCAGGTCGTCGTCGTGGAGCAGCTCCTTGATCGACTCCGCCGCGTGCAGCATCTCGATCATGCGTGCCCAGTGGAATCCCAGCGTGGCATTCGCCGCGCGGCCGTCGTCGTACGCGAGGAACTCGCGTCGTTCCCGGTCGGCCAGCGGCGTCGGGATGAAATCACAGCTTGCGACGCGCGTGAGCGGCCCGACGCGATACCAGCCGTCCTCCGCGCCGAGCGCCTTGAGGTATGGAAACTTCATGTACGACCACGCTTTCACTTCCTCGGCGATCTGCTCCCAGTAATGGCCGTAGTCGAGGTGGTCGAAAATGACGCCGTTCGCGGCATCGCGTGCGCGCAGCCCGCCGTGATAGAGATCCATGGCGCCGTCCGCCCGCACGAGGCTCAGCGTGTTCGCGGGAAAGCTCGCGAACTCGCGATAGGTGTCCGGGCTCTGCTCGTAGAGCCGTCGCACCAGCCGCACGGCGTCGCGGCTCCACGCGATGACCTGGTAGATGTCCTCGAGCAGCGCGTCGCGCTCGGCCGGTGCCAGGTTCTTGTTGACGCCACCCGGCACGGCGCCTGTGCCGTGGATGCGCTTGCCGGCCGTGTGCCGGATCACTTCCTGCCCGTACTTCCTGAGCAGGACGCCCTGGCGGGCGATGTCGGGATACTCCGCCGCGACGCCGACGATGTTGCGTCGAGCGACGTCGGAGTCGAAGCCGAAGAGCAGGTCGGGTGACGCCAGGTGAAAGAAATGCAGCGCGTGCGACTGCAGGATCTGGCCGTAGTGCATCAGGCGGCGGATCTTCTCGGCGGTCGGCGTGAGGGACTTCGCGCCGACTACCTGGTCGAGCGCCTTGCACGCCGCGAGATGGTGGCTCACCGGGCAGATTCCGCAGAGCCTCTGCACCATGACCGGCACTTCCCAGTAGGGCCGTCCCTGTATGAACTTCTCGAAGGCGCGAAATTCGACGATGTGCAGCCGCGCCTGGGCGACGTGACCGTCCGCGTCGAGCAGCAGTGTCACCTTGCCATGGCCCTCGACGCGCGAGAGCGGTTCGATCACTACGCGGCGCAGGGGACCGGTCGCGACGGCGGTTTCCAGTGCGGGTTCGTTCATGTCGTTCAGTCGTACCGGATCAGGGAGTAGTCGAGTTGCGGCTCGCGGCCCGCGATGAGGTCCGTGAGGAAGCGCCACAGCGTGTCCGCCGACGGCGGGCAGCCCGGCACGAAGTAATCCACCCGCACCACCTCGTGCAGCGGGTGCACCTTGTCGAGCGGCAGCGGCAGCTCCGGATCATTGGGGATCATGCCCTGCGCCACGCTCGGCTCCGTGAGATAGACCTCCTGCAGGCACTGCCCGAGGTCGAGATGGTTGCGTTGCGCCGGCAGGCCGCCGGTGACCGCGCACGCGCCGACCGCGACGAGCACCTTGCAGTTCGCGCGGAACTCGCGCAACACGTGGATGTTCTCGGCGTTGCAGAGCCCGCCTTCCACGAGGCCGATGTCGCAGGGACCGCAGCGCTTGATGTCCGTGAGCGGCGAGCGGTCGAACTCGACGAGGTCCAGCAGCGGAAACAGCCGCTCGTCGATGTCGAGCAACGACATGTGGCAGCCGAAGCAGCCGGCGAGCGACGTGGTCGCGACGCGCAACCTGGCGCGCGGTGCGGCGTCGGCGGTCATGGCCGTGGTCCGGGCGCGCGCGGCGCGTCGTCGAGTGCCTGGGTGCTGATCGGTCGCGAATCGTAGCGGCGGCTCCCGATCGGCACGGCGAATCCGACGCGCTTCCTCAGGATCGCGCCGACCGGGCACACGTCGATCGCCTTGTCAGTCACTGCGACATCCGTGTCCGCGAGACGGCCGGATTCGGCGTTCACGATCAGGTGCTTCGTGACGCCCCGCCCGCCGAGCGCGAACACGTGCTTGCCGTCGACGTCGCGCGAGGCGCGCACGCACAGTTCGCAGAGTACGCAACGGTTCAGGTCGAGCCAGATGGCCGGATGCGACGCGTCGACGGGCCGGTCGGGAAAGAAGTGGCGGAAGCCCGCGGTCATCACGCCGAGGTCGTAACCGAGCGCCTGCAACACGCACATGCCGCTGCGCTCGCACGACGGGCAGAAGTGGTTGCCCTCCGCAAAGAGCATCTGCACCAGCGTGCGTCGCAGGTCGTTCAACTCGTCGGTCTCGCTCACGACCTCCGCGACCGACTCCGCCGGCGTCGTGCACGCCGCGACCGTGCGGCCATCGACGCGGGTCGTGCACAGCTTGCAACTGCCGTGGCCCGTGAATTCCGGGTGATAGCAGAGGTGCGGGATGTAGCGGCCGGCCGCGAGCGCCGCCTGCAGCACGGACTGGCCCGGGTCGAACGGTACTTCGACGCCGTCGAGCAGGAAGCAGGGACGCTCGTTCATGGAATGTTCGCCAGGTGCGCCCCCGCGTCGTCGCGACCGGTCATCTGGCGCGCGCGCGCAAGCGCGCCGTCGAGATCGAAGGCGGGACTGAAATCGAGCGACTTGAGCTTGCGGTCGTACGCGGGCCGGAAGCGCTCGAGCGTGTCGAGCACCGGATTGCAGGCGGTGTGCCCGAGCCCGCAGTGCGCCGACAACAGCAGCACGCGGTTCAGCGCGCCGATCTGCTCGAGGTCGCGCGGCGTCCCGTTGCCGGCGTGGATCTTGTCCATCGCCGCCGCGAGCATCGACCGTGCCGACGCGGCACGGTGTGCAGAAGCCGCAGCTCTCGTGCGCGAAGAAGCGCGTGTAGTTGCGCGCCACCTCGAACATGTCGCGGCTCGCGTCGAACACCGTGAACGCGCCGGCGGTCGGCAGGTCCTCGAACGCGATACGCCGGTCGAACTCGTGCGCGGCGATGCAGATGCCGGACGGACCGCCGATCTGCACCGCCTGCGGGTCCGTCGCGCCGGCGTCCTCGAGCACCTCGCGCACCGGCACGCCGAACGGATATTCGTAGATGCCCGGGCGCACGACGTCGCCCGCGACGGAGAGCAGCTTCGTGCCGGAAGATTTCAGGGTGCCGAGCCCGCGATACCAGTCGCCGCCGTACACCGAGACGAGCGCGGCCGCGCACAGGGTCTCCACGTTGTTCACGATCGTCGGTTGCTGCAGGTAGCCGTGCGTGACCGGAAACGGCGGACGGTTGCGCGGCACGCCGCGCTTGCCTTCGAGCGATTCGAGGAGCGCCGATTCCTCGCCGCACACGTATGATCCCGCGCCCACGTGGATCTCGATGTCGAAATCGAAGCCCGGCTGGCCGCAGATGGCGTCGCCGAGGAGATGCTCCGCGCGGCGCCTGGCGAGCGTCGCCTCGAGCGGCTCGAGCAGGTAGCGGTATTCGCCGCGCAGGTAGACGAGGCCACGGCCGGCCCCGACCGCATAGGCGGCAACCGTCATGCCGTCGAAGAGCAGGTCGGCGTGCCGCGCGAGCAGGACTCGGTCCTTGAACGTGCCCGGCTCGCCCTCGTCCGCATTGCAGACGACGTAGCGCGCCTGGCCTGTCGCGTGCCGGCAGGCCTCCCACTTCGTCCCCGTCGTAAACCCCGCACCGCCGCGGCCGCGCAGGTTCGAGCGCTTGATTTCCTCCAGCGTCGCGAGAGGGCCGAGCGCCGCGCCGACGTAGGCCTCGCGCCAGGAGCGCTGGTTCGCCGGCTGTTCCGGGCGTCCCTGGGAGCCGCGTCGCAGCGCCGCCCTGATCGGGTCGCCCGGAGCCAAGCCATGGCCGAGCAACGCGTCGGTGCGACGCACGTTGTCGGCCACGTGGAAGAGATCCTCGGGCCATTGCGCGAACGGTGCGCGTGCGAGCACCAGGTCCGCGATGCGCGTGATCCGTGCCGCGTCGAGATCAGCCACGGGTCGGCCGTTCACGAGCAATGCGGGTCCCTGGTCGCACAGGCCGATGCACGAGGTGCGGGCGATGCTGACGAGGCCGTCCTCCGACAGCTTGCCGGGTTCGACCCAGAGCCGCTCGCAGAGAGCGTCGAGCAGCGCGGCACTGCCGCGCAGGTGCGCCGTGACGCAATCGGAGAACAGCAGGCGGTAGGACCCGACGGGTCCCGTGGCCAGGAACGAGTAGAAGCTTGCGACGCCGCTCACCCGCGCGTAGGGGACGCGGAGATAGCGCGCGATGAGCGCGAGTGCGCGCGGCGGCACGTGACCGCAGTCTTCCTGCACTTCGCGCAGCACCTGCACGAGCTGCGTGGGATCGTGCCCGCGGCGCGCCACGACCGCGCGCACGCGGTGCTCGAGATCCGCAATACCGGCGTCCAGTCGCTCCATGCACAGCAGGCTACCGCTTGTGCGAGCACGCCAGAATGACGGAAAACACGCGCGCCGTTGCCCGTTCGCGCAGCGCGCAACGCACCGCTCCGGTGCAACACGAGCGGCTCAGTGGCCCCCTTGCACGAAGAGTCCCGCCGCGCGCAACGCCTCCGCCAGCCCCTCTTCGATCGCGGCCGCGTCCGCTCGCGCGAGTCCCTGCAGGTGCGCGGTCGGCCCCGTGAGCACTTCGAGTCCGCGCCGCAATACGCTGCCGGCCGCGCGGATACCGGCCTTGTGCTGCTCGAAGCGCACGCCCGGCGCGTACCGGCTCATGCCGACGTAGATTCCATAGGGATCGGGGTGGCTGTCGCGGTAGTCGAGCAGCACCAGGTAGATATTGGAGCGGCCGCGCCGGGTGCGCGCGAAGCGCGCAGCCACGTCATAGGCGAGCGGCAGCCAGTCGACGTGGCGCATCGGCAGCCAGTCCGGCACGAGACCGCCCGTCGCGGCCCAGAGCCGTTCGAGCATCGGCTCGACGTTGAGACCGATCTCGCCCCGCATCCACAACTCGTGGATGCAGTGCGCGCCTGCCGTGCCGTCGGCCGACGCGAGCGCCTGCTCGAAACGCTGCAGCAGCGCAGCGCGGCCCGGCACTGCGCGCAGCGGCCGGTCCTGGGGCGAGGCGACTGGGCGCGACCGCGTCATTCGCGAATGCTACGGTTCGCGCCTGTCCCCTGTCAGCGAGCATTGCGATGCCCTCGGTATTCCTCGACTACGGCACCGTGAGTTTCCGGGACGACCTCGACCCTGCGGCGCTGCTGCGCGCAGCACCGGACCTGGAGCTTCGCCGCCAAACGGCACAACAGGACGTCGCCGCCGCCGTTGCGGGCGCCACCGTCGTCCTGCTCAACAAGCTGCGCCTGACGCGCGAGGTCATGGAGCAGAACCCGGCTTTGCGACTCGTCGCGCTGGCGGCGACGGGCACCAACAATGTCGACCTGGCGGGGGCGCGCGAGCTCGGCATCGCCGTCTGCAACCTGCGGGACTACTGCACGGCGTCGGTCGTGCAGCACGTGCTCGGCGTCCTGCTCGCGCTGACGCACAGGCTGCGCGAATACGACCGCCTCGTCCGGTCCGGCGCATGGCAGCGGGGCGAACAGTTCTGCCTGCTCGACTACCCGATTCGCGAACTGACCGGACGCAAGCTCGGTATCGTCGGCTACGGGGCGCTGGGCAAGGGTGTGGCGCGCGCGGCGCGACACGCGCTCGGCATGGAGGTGCTGGTCGCGAACCGGCCCGGCGGGCCCGCAGTGCCGGGCCGGCACGCGTTGGCGGAACTGTTGCCGCAGGTGGACGCGCTCAGCCTGCACTGTCCGCTCACGCCCGCCACGACGGGACTGATCGGCGCGGCGCAGCTGGCCGCCATGCGCAATGATGCCTTGCTGATCAATACGGCACGTGGCGCGCTGGTCGACTCGGCGGCGCTCGCGGCAGCGTTGCGTGCCGGCGCTCTCGGCGGAGCCGCCATCGACGTGCTGCCGCAGGAGCCGCCAGTCGACGGCAATCCGCTGCTCGCCGCCGACGTGCCGAACCTCATGGTCACGCCGCACATTGCCTGGGCAGCACGCGAGGCTCGCCAGCGGTGCATCGACGAAATGGCGGAGAACATCGCCGACTTCCGGCGCGGTGGACAGCGCGGGCGCGTCGTCTGACGGGTCGGGGCGGCGCTCGCCGGTCGTGACTTGGATGTCAGGGTGTGGCCAGCAGCTCCTGCGCAGCCCACTTCAGGACCGGCTGCACGCGGGGCGAGACGAGCGTCGCCGCAGTGTCGTAGTCGACCCAGCGGTATTCGCTGTGTTCGGGCCGGCCGATTTCAGGATTGTAGGGCAGCGTGATCGCGGCCCGTGTCGTGCTAGCCAGGTAATACCGCGCGACCTTGCCGCCGCTGTATGGCCCGGTCTGCGTGTAACCCTCGCCCCAGCGGAATTCGAGATCGTCGAGCAGCGACTCCTCATGCACTTCGCGGATCGCCGCGGCGAGCGGCTCCTCACCCGGCTCGACCATTCCTTTCGGAAAATCCCAGTGGTTGAAGGCGCGCAACAGCAGGAACACCCAGCCGTCCTCCATACGCCGAACGACGACGACGCCGGCGGAGAGGCGCTGGGAACGGACAACCATGTGGTCAGTATATCGCCCCCCGGCGTCCTCCCCGCGGCGACGCGTTGGTTGTCGCCTCATTAATCCAGTGGATGACTTTGCACGAAGCGATAGACGTCCGCTATGCTCGAGCCATGAACCTGCGTGACCTGCGCTATCTCGTCGCCCTCGCCGACGAGCGCCACTTCGGCAAGGCGGCCGAGCGCTGCTTCGTGAGCCAGCCGACGCTGTCCGCGCAGGTCCGCAAGCTGGAGGACTACCTTGGCGTGGCGCTGGTCGAGCGCCAGCCGAAACGCGTGTCGTTGACCCCCACCGGCGAGAAGGTCGTGCAGCGTGCGCGCGCCCTGCTGCAGGAAGCCGACGCGATCGTCGAGCTCGCGAAGACGGATCGCGACCCGCTCGCGGGGCAGCTGAAACTCGCGCTCATACCGACGGTCGGGCCGTACCTGCTGCCGCACGTCGTCGGCCGGCTCAAACGGGAGTTGCCGAGACTCAAGTTGATGCTCTACGAATACCAGACCGAGTCGCTGCTCGAGCGGTTGCGCGCGGGCGAACTCGACGCGGGAATTCTCGCGTTGCCGGTCCCGCTCGACGGTCTCGAGTCCGCACCGCTGTACGATGAGCCCTTCACGCTCGCCGTCCCTGCCGCCCATCCGCTGGCCGATCGCGACCGCGTCCGCATCGACGACCTGCGGGGTGAAACCCTGCTGCTGCTCGAAGACGGCCACTGCCTGCGCGACCAGGCGCTGGAGGTCTGCAGCCGGATACGCGTGTCCGAGGCGCAGGACTACCGGGCGACCAGCCTCGAAACCCTGCGCCAGATGGTCGCCGCCGGTCACGGCGTCACGCTGCTGCCCGAGCTCGCCGCGGAGACGCCGGTCGGCACCGCGCGCGGCCTGCGCATCAAGTCCTTCGCGAAACCCGCGCCCGGTCGTACGATCGGCGCGGTGTGGCGCAAGTCGTCCACTCGCGGCCGCGCGATCGACGCGATCGTGTCGGCCGTGCGCGGCGTCATGAAAGAGGACGCGAAGAAATGAACGGGCATCGACGACTCGCAGCGCTGGCGCCGAAGCTCATGGGCGCGATCGCAGCGACGGCATTTGCGCTGCTGGGCGCGATCGCGGCGACGGTGTCGGCCGACGAGACCGCGAGTCCGGCACTCGAGGTGCGCGATGCGTGGGCACGCGCGACACCGCCGGGCTCGAGCGTCGCCGCGGTCTACCTGACGATACAGGGCGGAGCCGTGCCCGACCGGCTCGTTGCGGCCAGCACGGCGCGAGCCGCTGACACCCAGATCCACTCGGTGACCGAGGACGCAGGGATCACCCGCATGCGCCCGGTCGAGGGTATCGAGGTACCGCCGCACGCGCGCGTCCACCTCGCGCCGCAGGCGGAACACCTGATGCTGATGGGACTCGTGCAACCACTGGTTGCAGGCGAGCGCTTCCAGGTTACGCTCGAGTTCGCAGCCGCGGGCAAACGCGAAGCCAGCGTCGAGGTGCGGCCGCCCACCAGCCCGGCGCCGCGCTGAACGCAGCCGCGGCACGACCCGGAAACACGCGAGTGACGGAGCCCGGCAAGCGCCTGCCCGTGCATCGACTGCACGACGAGGACATCGAGCGGTTGCTTGCGACCGGCGAGCGGCGGGCCGAGCTCTCGGCGATGTTCGGGGACAAGGCCTATCGCGAATTGCGCGCGCTCGCGCGGCGCGCAGCGGCGACTCGCGCGCTGCCGGGCCCCCGCGTGTACGTGCTGCCGGGCCTGATGGGTTCGCGCATAGGATCGCGCGGGGTGCTGCTCGACGACGTGCTGTGGGTCGACATCGTGGAAATCGCAGCCGGGCACCTGACCCGGCTCGCGCTGCCGGGCGGTTCGAAGCTGCTCGCGCTCGGCGCGATGCTGCTCAACACGCTCAAGCTGAAGCTGTCCCTGCAGATCGCCGGATTCGACACGCGGCTGCACGCCTACGACTGGCGGCGCAGCGTCGGCGGGCTCGCCGCGGATCTCAATGCGCGCATCGCTGCCGAGGCCGGCGGGCACCCCGTCATGCTGGTGGGCCACAGCATGGGCGGCGTCGTGGCTCGCGTGGCCTACGGGCGGCAGGGCGCGCGCCGCGTCACGCGCGTGGTGCAGCTCGGCGCGCCGAACCACGGCTCCTACGCGCCGGTGCTCGCGCTGCGCGGCGTGTATCCGACCGTGCGCAAGCTGGCTGCGCTCGACCGTCGGCACAGTGCCGAGGATTTCGCGCGCATCGTATTCCACACCCTGCCGTCGCTGCACGAGCTGCTGCCCGATCCGCGGCTTGCCGGCGGTACGAACCTGTTCGAGCCCGCGCAGTGGCCGCAGGACGCGCTGCGGCCGGAGCCGGCGCTGCTGCAGGCCGCCGCAGCCGAGCAGTCGCGCTGGCCCCGGGCCGACGAGCACTGCCTGCACATCGTGGGCGTGCGGCAGGACACCGTGACGGCGGCGACGCTGCAGGACACAGAGTTCGAGTTCAAGATCACGGCGCGTGGCGACGGCACCGTGCCGCACGCGCTCGCCGTGCAGCCGGACGATCGTGCCTGGTTCGTCGGCGAGAAGCACGGCGGCCTGCCGAACAATGGCCGCGTGATCGCCGCAGTGGTCGACCTGCTGCGCACGGGCACGACGGACCGGCTGCCTGGCAGAGCCACGCCGCCCCGGACTCGCTCACGACGCGCCGTCAGCGAAGCGGCCCTGCGCCGCATCGCGCCGCACAAGGTGCGCTGGCAGGACTTGTCGCCGGATGCGCGGCGGCGCCTGCTGGAGCCGGTGGTCTCTCCCGAATTTCACGGCGCGGTGACTCCCACCGCGCTGCAGCCGACGACGGTCGGCGCGGCGCGCGCGGCCGTCGCGCATGACGTAGTCGACTCGCGGCGCACTGTCGAACTGCGCCTGGCGCAAGGCAGCATCGCGGACGCGAATGCGCGCGCCCTGGTGTTCGGCGTCTTCCGCAACGTCGACCCCGCCGGTGCCGCAGCGGCGGTCGATCGGGCGCTGGGCGGCGCAATCCGCGAGTTCGCTCTGCGCCGGATGTTCGCGGGCCAACTCGGCCAGGTCTTCGTGATGCCGACGGCGCGCAGTCCGCTGCTTGCGGAACTCGTGCTGTTCGCAGGGCTCGGCGACTTCGACGACTTCGGCGGCGACGCGCAGTCCTTCGTCACCGAGAACGTGATCCGCACGTTCGCCCACACGCGCGTGGAGGACTTCGCCACGGTGCTGTTCGGCGCCGGCTCGGGCGTGCCGGTCGCCGTGGCGGTCGAGCACCAGCTGCGCGGTCTCCTCGACGGCCTGCGGCACGCCGACCCGAACGGGTCGTGCGACGCATCACGCTGTGCGAACTCGACGCGCGCAAGTACGCGGCGCTGCGCAAGGCGGTGCGCCGCACGGCCGTGGAGCTTGCGGGCGACGATCTCGAACTCGTGATCGACGAGGCCGTGATCGGTGCGACGGGTGCCGCAACGGCTGCGTCCCGCAAGACGCGACCGGCCCGCGGGCCAGCCGCTGCCGCGCCACACCGATCCCGCCTACCTGCTCGTCACGCTGGCACCGCAAGGACGGAACACCCTCGAATGCCGCAGTTCACTGCTGACGGCGGGCGCGAAGGCGGCGGTGCTGAGCGGCACGTCTGCCGGTCGCGAGGCGCGAACTCGAGCGCACCATCGCGCCACTCGAGAACGGCACCGCCGGCAGCCGCGAGCACTGGCGCGGATCGGCGGGGCCCTGGCGCGACTGCTGCTCGCGCCCAGCGTGCGCGAAGGCCTCGAGTCGATGCTGTCGCGGCCACTGGTCGTCGTGCACGACCGCGAAGCCTCGCGCGTTCCGTGGGAAGCGCTCCGCATCGGCGCCGTGCATCCGGCGCTCGGGGCCGGCATGAGCCGGCGGTATGCCAGCGAGACGCTCTCGGTGGCGCGCTGGCGCGACGACGGCGGGGTACGCGCAGCGCTGCGCGTGCTGCTCGTTGCGGACCCGACCTCGGACCTGCCGGGCGCGGCGGCGAAGGCGCGGCTCTGCAACGCCTGCTCGGCGAGCGGGCCATCCTGTTCGACGTGCTCGAGCGCGACGAGGCATCGCGCGCGCGCGTCCTCGCCGCGCTCGCCGCGGGCACGTACGACGTGCTGCATTTCGCGGGACACGCCTCCTTCGATCCGGACGACCCGGGTCGCAGCGGCCTGGTCTGCGCCCGCCAGGAGATCTTGCGCGGCGCCGATCTCGAAGGCCTCGGCCACCTGCCCGCACTCGTGTTCTGCAACGCCTGCGAAGCGGCTCGCGTGCGCCGGCGCGGCAGCCCTGCGGCGCAAGCCGCGCGCGCGTCCGCGACACGCCGGGCCGGCCTGAGCCGCTCGGCGAGTGTCGCAGAGGCGTTGCTCTCGGGCGGCGTCGCGAATTTCCTCGGCGCGCACTGGCCGGTCGGCGACGCGTCGGCGCTCGCGTTTTCGCGCACGCTGTACGAATCGCTGCTCGACGGCCGCCTGCTCGGCGAGGCAGTCCTCGCTGCCCGCAAGCGGGTGCTCGAGCAGGAGTCCATCGACTGGGCGGATTACGTTCATTATGGCCACTCCGGATTCAGTTTCATTCCGGTTTGAACGATCCGGTCGCCCCCGACCAACGCGTGGGAAACATGAGACCGAGCGCGCATTAAGTTCATTCGAGTTGGTGCAGGCATTCCGAACGGAGACCCGTGTCACGGCTTGCGAGGCGTCGCGTAATGAGAATCCCGGCCCACACGACGCGTTGTCGTGCGCAATAACCGAGGACCCCATGCGTATCCATGCTCTCGCCCCGCTGGCCGCCGCCATTGCCCTGGCCGCGGTCGGCACTGCCCAGGCCGCCACGAAGACCGCCAGCTTCAACGTTACGGCGACCATCACGACCAACTGCGTGATCAGTGCCAATCCGCTGTCGTTCGGTACTTTCGACGGCACCAACAACCTGTATTCGAGCTCCGCGATCGTCGTGCGCTGCACCAACGGCACCCCTTACAACGTCGACCTCAGCACGGGCGCGTCGCTGAGCTACGCCGGCCGCACGATGACGAGCGGCCCCAATGCGCTGGTCTACAACCTCTACACGGACACCTCGTACGCGAGCGTGTGGGGCGACGGCACCTCGAGCTCCGCCCGCGTACCGGGGTTGGGCACCGGCTTTGCTGCCTCCACGACGTTGACGGTTGCAGGCCGCCTGCTGGCATCCGCCAACACGGGTCCGCTCGATGCCGGCACCTATACCGACACGATCGTCGCCTCGATCGTTTACTGAGTCGGTACGGAGCAACGCCGTCGTGCGTCAGCTGCTCATCTGC
Source organism: uncultured Gammaproteobacteria bacterium (assembly GCA_963786705.1). Lineage (GTDB taxonomy): Bacteria > Pseudomonadota > Gammaproteobacteria > Steroidobacterales > Steroidobacteraceae > RPQJ01. Next base: position 127,288 of record CAWBAG010000027.1, on the reverse strand, counting down.
GTCCTCGCTTCGATGGCAGCCTCCGGGCTGCCATCGATGCAGGCCATGGCGGGCACGTTTTCGATTTCGCCCGTGCGGGTGGACCTCGAGACGAAAGCCGCGACCGGCGTCGTGACGATTCGCAACCAGGAAGACCAGCCGGTCGTGATCCAGGCCGACGCGCGCCTCTGGCAGCAGTCGAACGGCGTGGACGAACTGACGCCGACGCGCGACGTGCTCGTGACGCCGGCGGTGTTCACGATCCCGCCCAAGGGCGCACAGGTGGTGCGCCTGGCATTGCGCCGTGCCGCAGACCCGGTGCTGGAACTGAACTACAGGCTGATCCTCTCCGAAGTGCCGCAGCAGGCCAAGCCCGGGTTCACCGGCCTGAACCTGGCGCTGCAGATGAGCCTGCCGATCTTCGTGGCGGCACGGGTCCCCACGAAGCCCGACCTGCAATGGAGCGCCGCGCGGGACGGCGACGGCTCGCTCGTCGTCAAGACGCGCAATGCGGGAACCGCGCACGCCCGCGTATTCGACCTGAAAATTGGCCCCGTCGCCGCCGACGGCGCCGACATCGAACAACAGGCCGCCGTTTACGTCCTGCCCGGGCAGTACCGGACCTGGACACTGGCGGCCGACGACAACAATAAACAGAACGACAGTGCCCGCTGGCGCCAGCTTCGCGTGAAGGGAACCACCGAGGATGGCGACTTTGCCGCGGAGTCGCGCCAGCGTCGCACCAGAATAAGTCGTGCGCACCGTCCAGACGCTCGCAGTCGCGCTTGCGCTCGCCGGTGGCCTCGTCCATGCGGAGAACGACCCGCCCGCTTACGCGGAATCCGTCGTCGAATTCACGATCAACGGCCAGGAGCAACGGACCACCCTGGTCGTTCGGCAGGATGCCGACGGTACCGTCCGCCCCGCGCCGACAATCTCGCGACGCTGCGACTGAAACAGCCCGCTCGCGGCGCGCTGGAGATCCACGGCGAACGCTATTACAGGCTGGACGCGGAACTGGGCGCGCGTGTCACGTTCGACCCGAGCGCCCAGCACGCCGACGTCGAACTGCCACCCGATGCGTTCCAGGCGACGCGCACCGCCGCAGTGTCCCCCGACGCATGGCGCCCGACCTCAACCGCGCTCGGCGGCTTCCTGAACTATGACCTGTATGGCGAGAGCACGTCGGCGTACACGGCCCTCGGCGGCGTCGCCGAAGCAGGCGTCTTCGGTCGCTATGGCGTCGGCACGAACACGCTGTTGAGCCGCGACGACGTGGACGGACGCGCGCTGGTCCGGCTCGACACGACCTGGACGCTCGACTTCCCGGAGCGGCTGGCGACGCTGCGTGTCGGGGACGCGATCAGCGCCTCCGGAGCCTGGGGACGTTCCGTGCGGCTCGGTGGCATCCAGTTCGGCACCAACTTCGCGACGCAGCCGACGCTGGTCACGACGCCGATGCTGGCCGCACAAGGCACCGCAGTCGTCCCGTCAACCGTTGACGTATTCGTCAACGGCAGCAAGGTCACGAGCCAGGAGGTGCCGCCGGGTCCGTTCACGATCGACCACGTGCCAGCGATTTCCGGCGCGGGACAGATGCAGGTCGTGGTGACCGACGCACTCGGCCGGCAGCAGGTGCTCGCACAGCCTTACTACACGGGACCGTCGCTGCTGCGCGCCGGGCTGAACGAGTATTCGTTCGAGCTCGGCTCGCTGCGCGAGGGTTACGGCTACACGAGCGGCGACTACGGCGACCTGATGGGCGCGGCTACCTGGCGGCGCGGCTTCAGCGATCGATTCACGGCCGAGGGACACCTGGAGTTCCAGGCCGGCGGTGCGGCGGCATTGGGCTTGGATGGCGCCTTGCAGGTCGGTGACGTCGCCATCGTCTCGGCCACAGCGGCCGTGGGCGGTCAGGATCAAATGGGCTGGCTCGCCGGTGTGGGCATCGAGCACGATGGCGGGCGACTCAGCGTTTTCGCCCGCTCGCAATTCGCATCGGAAGACTTCGAGCAGTTCGGCACGGCGGACTTCGAGCAGCGGCCCCGGCAGCGCGGTTTCGCGGGCGTCGGCCTCGACCTTTCGAGGTTCGGCAGTCTGCAATTCGCCTACGGCCTGCAGACGTACTGGACGGGCCCGCGCCAGGAGACGGTCGGCCTGAGCCACTCGCTAACGCTCGGCACGCTCGGCTACCTGAACTTGATCGTCAGCCAGAGCGTCGGATCGGAGCAGGCGACGGACGTGTTCGTCAACTGGACGATGCCCATCGGCGAGCGCCGCGCGGCCGCCGTGTCATTGCGCCATTCCTCCGAGGCGACGCAGGACGAGGAATTCGTCGCGGTCGCGTCGATGCAGCAGAGCCTGCCCCCTGGCTCGGGCATCGGCTACCAGGCGACCATCGCATCTAACGATGAAGCCCAGCTCGGGTATGCGTACCAGGGTCGCGCCGGCACGGCGGGCGTGCAATACGCGCGGCGCAATGGTACGGACGGCTGGCGCGGCGACGTGTCGGGCGGCCTCGCGATCACGGGCGTCGGCGTGCTGCCCGCGCGCCGGCTCGATCGCAGCTTTGCAGTGGTCAAGGTGGCGGATTTCCCGGACCTCACGGTCTATGTCGAGAACCAGCCGGTCGGCCGGACAGACAGTGAAGGACGCGTCCTGCTCGATGGCCTGCGCCCGTACGAACGCAACGAGGTCAGCATCGATCCGCGCGAGCTGCCGATGGACGCCACGCTCGTGGTGCCGACCATGGAAATCACCCCGGCGTACCGCAGCGGTGCGCTGGCCGAATTTCCCGTCGCTCGTGCCCGAGCGGTCACGTTGCGGCTGGTGCAGGACGACGGCTCGCCAGTTCCGGCGGGCGCATCGGTAACGACCCGCGATGGCGTAGCGCCGGTCGGTTTCGACGGTCTCACCTATATCGAGGACGCTGCGGGAGTGCAGCATGCGGTCGCGAACTGGGCCGGCAAGCGTTGCGAGTTCGACTTCCAGCGCCCGGATTCCACGGACCCGGTGCCCGACCTCGGTACAATCGCGTGCCGCAATGTCGCACCCTGAATTTCTTTCCCTGCGAAGACAGCGCGGCCCGCGACGGCAACGTCGGACGTTCCTCGCCTGGCTGGCGGCCAGCTTCGCGTGCGGCCCGGCCCTGGCCGCGATCGACTGCAACGTCTCGAGCACCGGTGCCGCCTTCGGTACCTACGATCCGGTGCTCACGACACCCGACGATTCCACCGCCAACATCGCGGTGACCTGCACGCGCGTGATCCTGGTCGATCCGTTCCGCGTGGACTACACGCTGTCGCTCAGTCGCGGATCGAGCGGCAGTTATGCGCAGCGCCGCATGACCCTCGGCCCGGCCCGACTCAACTACAACCTCTATCGTGATGCCGCGCGCGCGCAGGTGTGGGGCGACGGAACCAGTTCGACGCAGACCGTCGCGGGCACCATAAATTTCAACTGGTTCCAGACGACGCAGACAACGAACCACACGGCCTATGGCCGCGTGCCGGCCCTGCAGGACGTGACTCCAGGCAGTTACAACGACACGCTGGTCCTTACGATCGTTTTCTGAGCACGAAATTGGCGTTCAGAGAGGTTCCGCCCACACGGCAACCGGCATCTGGTAGCGGCCGGGACGCGCCGCCGTATCCAGGTGCACCCGAAAGCGCAACTCCAGTTCCGTGCCGGCCAGCGGTGGCGAATGCAGCATGACATCCCCGCCCAGGAGACTGAGCGGCACCGGCGCCCCGAGCCCCAGCACGTCGATCCTGCTCGAGAGTCCCTCGCGCACGGCGAAGCGCAGGAGGTAGCCGCGCGGCACGTTCGACTTGATGCGATAGCGGGCGGGGACGTCCTTGAAGCCGCGCTCGACGTCCGACGCGACGAGTTCGAGTGCAGCCGGCGCGCCGATGGCGTCGATTCGCACCTCGGGTGGCACGTACGCGGTGACTTCGAAACCGGCACGCCGCGTTTCGGCAAGCGAACTGCTGCAAACCAGGCAACTACCGACGAGCAGGATGAAGAAAGCCTTCATGAAAGTGGCACCGGGCCGCAACCTGGTTTTCGCACGCAACCCCCCTCGCTCTCGCGGCAAGACCCCTGGCTGTATCGGCCAGCGCGGGGTGCGCTCGCGCGCCGTCCCGATGTGAACTGCATCACGATTCGAAGCTATGCGCGTTGACGAGCTGGTGCAATACCCTCGATCGACCTTAGGCTCCCGTCTCATGCTGCGATGCCGCAAGATTCCGGGTTGCACCCCCCTGCAAAATAGCTAAAGTCGCGATCCGCCTCTGAAAATCGAGAATTCCGTGACCGTCCCACCGACCGACACCTCGAACCCGGACTACTTCCACCGGGTCGTGGATTGCCAGTGGGCATGCCCGGCGCACACCGACGTGCCGGAGTACATCCGCCTGATTGCGCTCGGCCAGTTCTCCGATGCGTACATGGTCAACCGGGAATCGAACGTGTTCCCGGGCATCCTCGGCCGCGTCTGCGACCGGCCCTGCGAGCCGGCCTGTCGCCGCGGCCGGGTGGAGGACAAGCCGGTCGCGATCTGCCGCCTGAAGCGCGTCGCATCGGATCACAAGGATTCGATCGTCGACCGGCTGCCGGTCGTGCCGGCGCAGAAGAACGGCAAGCGCGTCGTCTGCATCGGCGCCGGCCCCGCATCGCTCACCGTCGCGAACGACCTGCTGCCGCTCGGCTACGAGGTCGTGATCCTCGAGCAGTGGGACATGCCGGGCGGCCTGATGCGCACCAACATCCCGGCGTTCCGCCTGCCGGAGACAGTGATCGGCGAGGAGATCGGCTACATCACCGGGATGGGCGCGGAGATCCGCTACGGCCAGCGCGTCGACAGCCTGAAGCAGCTGCTCGCCCGGGGCGGCTACGACGCCGTGTTCGTCGGCAGCGGCGCGCCGAAGGGCAAGGAGCTGAAACTGCCGGGACGCGAGGCGGGTGACGCCAACATCCACATCGGCATCCAGTGGCTCGAGTCGGTGGCCTTCAAGCACCTCGACAGGATCGGTGACCGCGTGCTGATCATCGGCGTCGGCAATACGGCGATGGATTGCTGCCGGTCGTCGCTGCGCCTCGGCGCGAAGGATGTCAAGGTGATGGCCCGCAAGCCGCGCCAGTTCTTCAAGGCGTCCGACTGGGAACTGGAGGATGCCGAGGCCGAGAACGTGGACATCGTCGTCAACCACTCGCCGAAGGCGTTCGTGATCGAGAACGGCCGGCTCGCCGGCATGACATTCGAGCAGATGGAATACGACTTCGACGCGAAGGGCCGCATCACGGCCGAACGCGTCGTCGGCGAAATCTTCCTCCCGGCGGACGACGTGATCCTCGCGATCGGCCAGGAGAACGCGTTCCCGTGGATCGAGAACGACCTGGGCCTCGAGTTCGACAAGTGGCACGTGCCGGTCGTGGACAAGGCGACGTTCCAGTCGACGCGCCCGGACGTGTTTTTCGGCGGCGACGCGGCCTTCGGCCCGAAGAACATCATCTGGGCGGTCGAGCACGGCCACCAGGCGGCGATCTCGATCCACAACCACTGCATGGGCCAGCCGGTCACGAACCGCCTGCCGCCGCTGCTCAACCTGGCCTCGCGCAAGATGGGCCTGCACGAGTGGTCGTACAAGAACGACTACAACCCCGTCGAGCGGCGCATGGTCCCGCACGTGAGCCTGAAGGAGCGCTTCAAGCAGATCAACATCGAGGTCGAGCTCGGCTTCGACGCGGAGCAGACCGCGCAGGAAGTGCAACGCTGCCTGAACTGCGACGTGCAGACCATCTTCGAGGCGAAGCTCTGCATCGAATGCGACGCCTGCATCGACATCTGCCCGACGGACTGCCTCACCATCACGCAGAATGGCGAGGAAGCCGAGCTGCAGGCCCGGCTCAAGGCGCCGCGCCGCAACCCGGACCAGTCGCTCTTCGTCTCCGCGCCGCTCAAGCAGACGGGCCGCGTCATGGTGAAGGACGAGGACCTCTGCGTTCACTGCGGACTCTGCGCCGAGCGCTGCCCCACCGCGGCCTGGGACATGCAGAAGTCCAGGATCCACCTGCCACACGCACGCGACCACCAATGGCCCAGCCCGCAAAAGCTCAAGACCGCGTAAACGACTTCGTCATCAAGCTCGCGAACGTGAACGGCACTGGCTCCGCCAGCGCCAACACGATGCTGATGAAGTCCATCTTCCGGATGGGCGTCCCGGTCATGGGGAAGAACTACTTCCCGTCGAACATCCAGGGCCTGCCGACCTGGTACGAGATCCGCGTCACCAGGGACGGCTACGTCGCGCGCTCCGGCCGCGTCGACCTCATGGTCGCCATGAACGCGGAGACCTACCACAAGGACGTGCGCGAGGTGAGCCCCGGCGGCTACCTGATCTACGACTCGACCTGGCCGCGCTCGACGCTGCTGACCCGCGACGACATCACGATCCTCGGGGCGCCGCTCGCAAAGCTCTGCAACGAGAACTTCGTCGGCGTGCGCAATCGCATCCTGATGAAGAACATCGTGTACCTGGGCCTGCTCGCGGCGCTGCTGGAACTCGACGTCGAGGTCATCCGCCAGCTGCTGAACGAGAGCTTCGCGAAGAAGCCGGTCCTGGTCGAGGCGAACATGAAGGCCGTGCAACTCGGCTACGACTACGCCAGGGCGAACCTGCCCTGCCCCCTGCCGCTGCGCATCGCGCGCATGGACAAGACCAGGGGCTACGTGATGATCGACGGCAATACCGCCGCCGGCCTCGGCGCGATGTACGCGGGCGCGACGGTCGGCCCGTGGTACCCGATCACGCCGTCCACGTCGCTGATGGACGCGTTCAAGTCGTTCTGCGCCAAATGGCGCGTCGACCCCGAGACCGGCAAGAACAACTACGCGGTGATCCAGGCCGAGGACGAGCTCGCCGCGATCGGCATGGTGCTCGGCGCCAACTGGAACGGCGCGCGGGCCTTCACGGCGACGAGCGGCCCGGGCATCTCGCTCATGACCGAGTTCATCGGCCTCGCCTATTACGCCGAGATCCCGGCGGTGCTGTTCGACGTGCAGCGCGTCGGCCCCTCGACGGGCATGCCGACCCGCACGCAGCAGTGCGACCTGCTGATGTGCGCCTATGCCTCGCACGGCGACACCAAGCACGTGCTGCTGTTCCCGTCCAATCCCGAGGAATGCTTCCACATGGCGGTGCAGGCGTTCGATCTCGCCGAGCGCCTGCAGACGCCGGTGTTCGTCATGTCGGACCTGGACATCGGCATGAACGACTGGATGTGCAAGGAGCTGCAGTGGGACGACGACTACCGTCCCGACCGCGGCAAGGTGCTGACGCAGGAAGAAATCGAGGCGCTGCCGAAGTTCCACCGCTACCTCGACAAGGACGACGACGGCATCCCCTACAGGACGCTGCCGGGAGTGATCGCCGAAGGGCGCGTACTTCACCCGCGGCTCGGGCCACAACCAGTACGGCGGTTACACCGAGGACTCGGCAGAGTACCAGGTGGTCATGGACCGGCTGGCCCGCAAGTTCAAGCGCGCGAAGGCGCTCGTGCCGCCGCCGGTCATCGAGGCTACGGGCACGAGCGACATCGGCCTGGTCGCGATCGGCAGCAGCCGCGGCGCCGCGAGCGAGGCGCGCGACATCCTGGCCAAGCGCGGCATCCCCGTCGATTACATGCGCATCAAGGCGTTCCCGTTCACGAAGGAAGTCGAGGGCTTCATGGCTTCGCACGACAAGATCTTCGTGGTCGAGCAGAACCGCGACGCGCAGCTGCGCTCGCTGCTGACGCTCGAGACCGACGTGCCGAAGTCGAAGCTGCACTCGATCCTGCACTACAGCGGGCTGCCGATGACCTCCAGGGAGATCGTCGATGCCGTCGCGGCGGATCTCGGCGACGCGCACCAGGCCATGCTCGCGTCCGCCACCTGATCGCCAACCACCTGCACCGGTCACCACGACATGTCATTCATCAACAAGCCCAAGGTCCGCCACCCCGACCTGCCGAAGAACGCGCTCGGGCTCACTCGCCGCGACTACGAAGGCGCGATGTCGACGCTCTGCGCGGGATGCGGCCACGACTCGGTCACCGCGTCCATCACGCAGGCGATCTGGGAACTCGGGTTGCGCCCGGAACAGCTCGCCAAGTTGTCGGGCATCGGCTGCTCGTCGAAGACCACTGCGTATTTCGCGAGCGGCGCGCACGGCTTCAACGGCGTGCACGGCCGCATGCCGTCGATCGCGACCGGCGCCAGCGCGGCCAACCACGAACTGCACTACATCGGCGTGTCTGGCGACGGCGACTCGCTCTCGATCGGCTTTGGCCAGTTCGCGCACGCGATCCGCCGCAACGTGAGCATGCTGTACATCTGCGAGAACAACGGCGTGTACGGCCTCACCAAGGGCCAGTTTTCCGCGTCGGCCGACATCGGCACCAGGTCGAAGAAGGGCGAGGAGAACCACCAGGCCCCGGTCGATCCCTGCCTCGCGGCACTGTCGCTCGGCGGCACGTTCATCGCGCGCAGCTTCTCGGGCGACCGCGAGCAGCTCGTGCCGCTGATCAAGGCCGGCCTGATGCACCGGGGTTTCGCGCTGATCGACGTGATCTCGCCCTGCGTGACGTTCAACGACCACGTCGGTTCGACCAAGAGCTACGAGTTCACGCGCGAGCATTACCACGAGGCGGTGCACGCCGATTACATCCCGGTTCGCCAGGAAATCCACGCGTCCTACGCGGAAGGCGACGTGCTCCCGGTGCAGATGCACGACGGCAGCGGGATCATGCTGCGCAAGCTCGCGAAGGACTACGACCCGACCCATCGCGGCAAGGCGTTCGAGTACCTGCGCACCAAGTTACGCGAAGGCGAGCACGTCACCGGCCTGATCTTCGTGGCGCAGGGCACGCCCGACATGCACGAGATGAGCGGCGCGACGGACGTGCCGCTGAACCAGCTGCCCTACGAGAAGATGCACCCGGGTGCGCAGGGCCTCGCGAGCATCATCAAGCGCTACGCCTGATCCGCCGCGGCTCGAGCCGCGGCAACGTCCGGCCCGGCCGCTGCGCGCCGGGCTCAGGGCACCAGCACGTGCAGGGCGCGCGGCAGCACGCTGAAGATGGCCGGCGTGCGGCCGACGATCTGGCCGTCGGCCTCCACGACGGCGGCCGGCTCGGCGTCGATGCGCACGCGGCTGCCCAGCCGGTGCCGCACCAACGGGTCGGCCAGCAGCGTCCCGCGGTACAGCTTTGCGAGTCGCGCGAGCGCGCCGGGCAGCCCGACCTTGTCGATCGTCACCACGTCGAGCAGGCCATCGTCGAGCATCGCCGCGGGCGCGACTTTCATGCGGCGTCCGCAGTAGCGGCCGTTCGCGACGAACGCCAGCAGGAAGCGACCGTCGAGCCGTGATGCGTCCGCCGCGGCACTTTCGATATGGATCCGGAACGCGGGCGAACGATAGCGCGCCAGGCGAGCAAGTGCGCCGGCCAGGTAGGCGACGCCGGACGGCAACGGTGCCGGCAATCGCTCGATCACGTACGCGTCGAAGCCGGCGCCCGCCACGTTGACGAACCAGCACGTGGCAGTGCCGGCCGCGTCGCCGCGCTCCAGGAAATCGATCCGCCCGAGGTCGAGCGCGGCCACGCGCCCGCGACTCACGACGGCCGCGAGTTCGACATGATCGGCCGGCATGCGCAGTGATCGCGCCCAGTCGTTGCCGGTGCCGAGTGGCAGCACCCCGAGCGTCACCGGGCAGGACGACGGCGCGGGACCGGCTGCGGCACAGAGCCCATTGACTACGTCGTGGACCGAACCATCGCCGCCCGCGACGAGCAGCCGGCGCCGCCCTGCGCGTACCGCCGCTGCGGCGACCTCACGACCCTCCCGCGGTCGTGAAGTCGTCACGGTCTCGAGGCGCACCCCGGCCGCACGCAGCGCGCGCTCGATGCGACGCCACGCTCGTTGCCGGCGCGCGCCGCCCGCGACCGGGTTGACCACGGCGAGCCAGGGCTGGTCGAGGGAAGGTCCGCCAGACCCGGCGGGAGCTGAGACGCCGGCCAGCTGGGGCTCGAATGCGACGTGCACGGCGTGGCAGTCAGCGCACGGGCGCCTTGCAGTGGTCCTCGATGAACTCCTGCTGCACCTTCAACTGTTCACGGGTGGGCCGGCGGCCGGGCTCGAGCATCGCGGCGAGCCGGTTGCGCGCGTCGAGGCAGACCGAGCCATTGGCCACGCGCAATTTTGCGGCCATGGCTTCCTGCTCGCGACGTTGCGCCGGGTCGGCGCTGCAGTTCGCATCGACGGTCTGGCGCAGGCGGCGCAGCTCCGCGGCGTCCGTCGGTCGCGTGCCGGACGTCAGCCGGTCGACCGACTCGAGCGCGTAAACGCACTCTCGCGTGCGCAGGTTGCCGAACACGGCGGCGCGCTGGGCCAGTTGCTCCGCCGAGACCGGTCGTGGCGAAGTCGACGATCTCGTGCTCCCGGCCATGGCCGTGACGCTGCTCTTCGTCCTGCTCGCGGCCGAGCGGCCGATCTCGATGCGCTCGGCCTTGATGCCAGCGGGTGGCCGGGTGCTCGTCAGGTGGGTTACGCCCTCGGGGTCCACCCAGCGATACACACTGTCGGCGAGGCCAGGGGTGCCCGGCGTCGCGACCAGGGCGACGATGGCCGCGCAGGCCCGCAGGCGCCGGAAGGCGCCCGGGAACCTGAAGCGGCCCCGGGAGCACGCGGAGGGTATTGAGGCGCGGAAGGCCATTGCGCGCGGATCATAGCGGGTTGCCGGTTGGCGTTCTGCGGATTGTGTCGCGGCGCCGGCTCAGAAACTGTGCGGGCCGAGAGCGAGCATGTGCAGGAGTTCGCCCTGCGACTGGACCTCGCACTTGGAGAAGATCTGCTTCAGGTGCGTCCGCACCGTGTTGAGGGACAACTCCAGCGAACTGGCCGTCTCTTCCACCGAACGACCTGCATACAGGCTGCACGCCACGTCGGCCTGTGCACGCGTCAGACCGTACAGTTCGCGCAGCACGGCCGGCGCAATTTCGCGGCGCCCGGCGGGCCCGTAGATGATGACGACGAAAACGACGCCGCGTTCGTCGCCGTTGCCGTGTCCCTGCAGCGGCGAGACCACGACGCGGCAGGCCGATGCGTTCGCACGCTTGACGCGAGCCGCGATCGTCGAGCTGCCGTTGCTGCTGCGGCCCGCACTCGACAGCAGCCGGCTCAAGCGGCCGTCGAACTCCGCGTCGGTGAAGGCAAAGCGGCCGCTCCGCACGGCGATGCCGTCGCCGGCATCGAGCACGCCGCGCGCGAGCGCGTTTGCGCCGACCAGCCGGCCCCTGGCATCGAGCATGGCGATGCCGCGGTCGAGCTTGTCCAGGAACGAACGCTCGAGCGGCGAGAACGCGAGTGCGCGAGCTCGAGGGACGGAGTCGCGCAGCGCCTTCCCTGGCACCGCGCGACTCCCATTGTTCGTTGTCCTGGCCGCAACGCGTGCGGGAGCGACGATGCCTGCCTCGACATGCGGGCGCGCACCCCTCGGCGACCCTGGGGGGCCTCGTCGTTTCGCCATGTGCTCCCAGTTCTTCTTCAGTGCTCCGGCGCGAGTCGCGACCGTGGTCCCACTAGACCATATCCCCTCTCGAAATGAATCACCCAAATAGGTGAAGCAGCAGCTCGCTCAGCGCAGGCCGGCGTCCGGTTGCGACACCGTCGGCAGCGACGCGTGCGCCGCAAGGGTACTGGCCGCGGTCCCGCGCACCGCCTCCTGGTGCGCGAAACCCGCCGCGTCGTCGTAGATGACGAGCCACTGCAGCGGCTCTGCGGACGCGAGCGCCGTTGCGTCGAGCACGAATTCGCCCTCCAGCCGCCGCGACTCGCCGGCGGCGAGATCGATGCTCTCCTGCACGGGTCCGGTGATCCGGCCGTGGGTCTGGCCGGCAAGGCGCAGGGTCAGGTCCGACAGCGGATGGCCCGAAAGGTTTTGCACCTGCACCACGATCCGGCCATTGGCCGTCTCCGCGCCCGCAAAGGACGCGCGCAGGTCGTACTGGATCGCCAGGTCTTCCGCAATCGCCGTCGTCATCATGGCAAGCAGCGCGAGTCCCGCAACTGCCTGCCGCAGCAATCCGCCCGGGGGAAAAACTGTCACAGGTACCTCCACGCTACCATCCGCCGCACAGCGGCTCATTTGCGCACGGGCCGCCCGTGGCTGGTCGACGAAGTATATTCCGCGGCGCCCTTTACGACTCGACCAGGGCGCGCAGTGGCTTTGCGCGCAGCCGCCAACCGCTGAATACTGCCCTGGACACGCCATGCAAGCGGCGCGGCAGGAATCGAGGCAGGCACATGATCGCAACGAACCTCGTCACCCATCGCGGCGGCTGCCACTGCGGCGCCATTGCGTTCGAGGTGGACGCCCCCGCCCGGCTCGTCGTGCAGGAGTGCAACTGCAGCCTCTGCTCGATGACCGCCTACTGGCACCTGATCGTGCCCGCAAGCCGCTTCCGCCTGCTGCGTGGAGCGCCGAATCTCGCGACCTACGCGTTCAACACTGGCGTCGCGCGCCACCTGTTCTGCCGCACCTGCGGCATCAAGTCCTTCTACGTGCCCCGCTCGAACCCGGACGGATACAGCGTCAACGCGCGTTGCCTCGACCCAGGCACGGTGACCGGCATCGACGTGGAACCATTCGACGGCCGCAACTGGGAGCAGTCCGCCGCGGCGCTGCGGCATCTCTCGCAACGCTGAGTGCCGCCCGGTTCGTTCCACGCCGTGCGCATGCTCAGGGCGCGGGCCCGTTGTCCGCGCCCGCGGCCGGCGCCGGGGAGTCTTCCACCCGCAGGGGCTGGATCGTCTGCGAGGCCGTCACGCCTTTCACGTTGTTCGAGACGATGGGTATGCGGTTGCGCTGCGCGAGGCGCGCGCGCTCGAGCGCCTTCAGGGCCGCGGCTCGCTCTGCCCGGCGCCGCGCATTGAGGTACAGCACGAGGCCGGCGGCCGCGGCGACGATCAGGAACAGCACGATGGTCACGAAACACCCTTCCGTGGATTGGCATGCGGCGGGAATCGCCACGTTTCCGGTCGCGTCGCGACCAGGGTCGTGGACGGATTGTGAGCAGCGCCGTGCTTCACCGCAGCCCGACTTTCGCGCTCTTCGCGTCAGATTCAGCTGACGTACGGCGTCCCGGCCTTGCGCGGCCAGGGCAAGGGTGTCTTATACAGCCGCGGACCGGGTGCCGATATCACCCGAACGGGTGAAGTTCCGCACGATGATCGGCTACCAGTGAATGCCTCGCATCAGCGAAGCGAACAGCATTGCTTCGCGGGTGGGCGGGCGCTGCTCCTCGCCCTCGCGCTTGCCCAGGGCCGCCGCGGAATCCGGGAACATCCGGTATGCGGAATTCATGACGACCTCGGACAGCTTCGGCATGACCAGGTGGCCGATCTCCGCCATGAGGCCCAGCCGCGTCGCGATGCGCTGCGGCTTGCGGATGATCGCGTCCGCGATCATGTCCGCCGCCTCGTCGGGCGAGATGATCGTCGGCATCTCCTCGTAGAGCTTGGTCGGCGCGATCATCGGCGTGCGCACGAGCGGCATGTTGACGATCGTGAAGTGAACGTTCTCGTCGTGGAACTCCGCGGCCGCGCAGCGGGCGAACGACTCGAGCGCAGCCTTCGACGCCACGTAGGCCGAGAAGCGCGGCGCGTTCGTGAGCACGCCGATCGACGACACGTTGATGACGTGGCCGCTCTTGCGCGCCGTCATCGACGGCAGCAGGTTCATCGTCAGCCGGACGCACGCGAAATAATTCAGCTGTATCGTGCGCTCGAAGTCGTGGAAGCGGTCGTACGACAGCGCCAGCGAACGCCGGATCGAGCGCCCCGCGTTGTTGATCAGCACGTCGACGTGGCCGAACTCCTTGAGAATGTCCTTCGCCAGCTTGTCGTTCGCCGCGTAATCGGTGATGTCGCAGGAATAGGTCTTCGCCACGCCGCCGATCCCGGCGATCCGCTGGCGCACGTCCGCGAGCTTCTCCTCGTCGCGCGCGACGATCACGACCTTGCCGCCGGCTTCCGCGATCCGCATCGCGGCCGCCTCGCCGATGCCGGACGAGCCGCCCGTGATCACGACCACCTTGCCCCTGACCGCGCCGCGCAAGCTGCGGTCGATCGACAGGTCCGGATCGAGATGGCGCTCCCAGTAGTCCCACAGGCGCCAGGCGTAGTCCTCGAGCGCAGGCACGCGGATCCTGGCCTTGTCGAGGAGCTTCTGCGTCGCGCTCGAATCGAAGCGCGTCGGGTAGTTCATGAACTGCAGCACCGAGCGCGGCACCTGCAGGTCGCGCAGTACCTGGTTGAAGACGTTCTGGATCGGCTTGCTGCGCTCGATGGACTGCACGACCGACTCGGGCGCCATCGCGAACATCTTCGCGTCGAGCCGGAACGCCATCTCGGGCGCGTGGGCCGCGCGCGCGAAGACGTTCAGCATCTCGCCGACGCGGCGCACCTTCGGATCGGTGAGATGGAAGCACGCGCCGTCGCGCTTCGGCAGGTGCGACAGGTGCACGAGTGCGTCGACGACGAAATCGACGGGTACGACGTTGATGTACCCGCCTTCGATGCCGAACAGCGGTATCCAGCGCGGCCACGACTCGCGCAGCTTCTGCAGTGCCTTGAAGAAATAATACGGCCCGTCGATCTTGTCGATGAAGCCCGTCCGCGAGTGGCCCAGCACCACGCCCGGGCGATACACGCGGAAGGGCAGCTTGCCGTTCGCGCGCACCATCGCCTCGGAGTCGTGCTTCGTGCGGTGATAGGGATGGTCGAGTTCCTCGGCTTCCTCGAACATGTCCTCGGTGAACGTGCCGCGATAGAGCCCGGCCGCCGCGATGGAACTGACCAGGTGAAAGCAGCCCGCGCCGACGGCGCCGGCGAGGTCGAGCGCGCCCTGGGTGCCGACGATGTTGGCCTTGTGCATCGCCTCGGCACTGGCCTCGATGTCGTACACGGCGCCGAGGTGATAGAAGTGCTTGATCTTGCCCTTCAGTTTCGCCACGTCGCCCTTGCCGACGCCGAGCCTCGGCTGGCCGAGGTCGCCCTTGATCACGACGACTCGCTTTGCGCTCTCCTTGCCCCAGAATTCGCGCAGCTCGTCGAGCTTGCCGACGGATCGCGGACGCACCAGCACGTAGACCGTGCTCTTGCCGCGCTGCAACAAGGCCTGCACGAGAAACCGGCCGATGAATCCTGTCGCGCCCGTCACGAAGTAAGTCATTGCAAGCCCCCTGGAATCCTGGCGGACTACCTTAGGGTTCGCCGGTAGCGAGGTCAACGAGCGCGGCTGCGCTTTCGATAAGATGCAGTACTGCGAGCGGATTGACGTACGCGGCCTCGACGGGGACAGCATGGCGACGAGCAACGAGCAACCGGTGATCGAACGGCACGAGCGCATGTCCGCGGTGGACACGGCCTGGTTGCGCATGGACGGGCCGGACAACACGATGATGATCGTGAGCGTGACGGCCACCGAGACCCCCGTGAAATACGCCGACTTCCGTCACGTGATCGCGACGCGACTCATGTGCTTTCCGCGATTCCGTCATCGCCCGGTGCGGGATCCGCTCGGCGCGTCCTGGGTGGCGGACGACGCGTTCGACCTCGACGCGCACGTCGTGCCGGCCAGGCTGCCCGAGCCGTGCGGCCGGACCGAACTCGAGGAACTCGCCGCCGACCTGGCCAGCGAGAAACTCGACCCGGCACGGCCGCTCTGGCAGATGCATTTCGTCGAGCGCTTCCAGTCGGGCAGCGCCTGGGTGATGCGGCTCCATCATTGTTACGCCGACGGCATTGCGATGGTTCGCGTGCTGCTGTCGATGACGGAGCAGGACTCGGGACCCGCCATGGCGGGCGCGCACGACCCGGCGCTGACCGCGACCGGGCACGACGAAAAGCGCGGGCGCCGCCGCCTCGCGCCCGAGCTGGCCCCGCTGGTCAACTGGGTCGAGTCGGTGTCCCAACCCGCGGGCGACATCCTCGAGAGCGCACTGGCCGAAGGCGCCCGCCTGCTCGAGGGCGGCGTGCACCGCCTCTTCCATCCCGAACAGACAGCGACGCTCGCGCGCCAGGCGGGCGGCATGGTGGGCGAGTTCGCGCGTGTCCTCGCGCTGCCCGACGACCCTGCGACGCCGCTGCGCGGACACCTGAGCGGCGTGAAGCGCGTGGCCTGGGCCGAGCCGCTCGACCTGCAGGAGGTGAAGACCGTGGGCAAGGCCCTCGACTGCACGGTCAACGACGTGCTCATGGCGACCGTTGCCGGCGCGCTGGGCGCGCACCTGCAGGACGCCCACGACGTGGACACTGCGGGCCTTACCGTGCGCGCGTCAGTGCCGATCAACCTGCGGGCGGCCGAGGAACCGATGACGCTCGGCAACAAGTTCGGGCTCGTGTTCGTCGAGCTGCCGATCGGCATCTCGAACCCGCTGCAGCGCGTGTACGCGATGCACGACACGATGCAGGCGCTGAAGGGCTCGTTGCAGCCCCCGATGACCTTGATGGTGCTCGGCATCATGGGCATGGTGCCCGCGGCACTGCAGGCGCCCGCGATCGAACTGTTCAGCCGCAAGGGCTCGCTGGTCGCGTCCAACGTGCCCGGCCCGCAGTCGCCGCTCTACATGTGCGGACAGAAGATCTCGGAAATGTACTTCTGGGTGCCGCAGAGCGGCTCGATGGGCGTCGGCGTCAGCATCCTGTCGTATGCCGGCAAGGTGTTCTTCGGCATGATCGCCGATCGCGGGTTGGTGCCGGATCCGCAGAGCGTCGTGGACCGGTTCCGGCCCGAGTTCGAGCAGCTGCTGCTCGCAGTGACCGTGGGTGCGCTGGCGCTGCGCGAGCGCCGCGGCAAAGCCGCGATGCCGGTGCGTCGCAAGGCGGCGAAACCTGCCGGCCGCGACCGGAAATCGACGCGTTCGTCCCGCAAGACCCCTGCGGAAACTACATAGTTAGCGGATTGACACACTGCAGCACGCGACTAGGATTCGCGACAATGGTCGGGGTCCAGTCCGCACTCTGCCTCGCACCGGGAGGTGCCTCCGATGGCGACCAGGAAACGCGTCGAAACCAGCAGCCCCAGGCGATCCGCCCGCGGCAGGACCGGCCGACGTGCAGGCGCGCGTGCCGAGTCTCCACCACGCGACAGTGACCGCGGCCCGGCGGCGTCAGCCGAAGCGGCCGGGTCGCAACTGCTGCAAGGCGTGCAGCAGGTCTGGCTCGCGGGCATGGGCGCGATCGCGCGCGGCCAGAAAGATGGGCCGGCGGCGTTCCAGGACGCCGTGGCGGAAGGACTCAAGCTGCTGAACCGCTCCCGATCCACGGCCCATGGCATCGTGCGCGATGCGTTCGAAGGCGCCCAGGAATCGCTGCAATCCCGCATGGGTGGCGCGCGCGAGCAAGCGCAGGAGACCTGGGACAACCTCGAAGCCCTGTTCCAGAACCGTGTACAGCGGGCGCTGCAGCAACTCGGCGTGCCGAGCGCCGAGGAGATCCGGTTGCTGGCGCAGCGTGTCGCAGAGCTGAACGCGAGCGTCGACAAGTTGAATGCGCTCGCACGCAGGCAGCCCGCGACCCGCGGCGCACCCAAGGCGAAGCAACCGCGCAAGGCGGGACGACGCGGCCCGCGCGCCACGCGGACCCGCGCCTGAATCGAATCGCGCCCCGGGGACAACGCATGCTCGACCTGCAACCTGCCATCGGACGACCACCGCCCAGCCAGCGCCGCTTCGGGCTGGCGCTCGCGGGAGGCGGGCCGCTCGGCGCGTTCTACGAAGTGGGTTGCCTGCACGCGATCGAGGAAGCCTGCGAGGGGTTGCGTCTCACCGGACTCGACATGTACGTCGGGGTGAGCGCGGGCGCCATGGTCGCCGCGGGGCTTGCGAACGGGGTCGACACGACGGAGATGGGCGTCGTGTTCATTCACAACGCCTCCGAGGAATACCCGGTGACGCCGGGCCTGTTCCTGCGCCCGGGGTTCGCGGAGTACTCGCGACGCCTCGCGAGCATGCCGGGGATGGTGGCCGGCGTCGCGCGCGACTACCTGCGCGATCCCGGCAGGGACTGGGCCGGGCTGCTCGACCCGCTCGGCCGCCTCCTGCCAATGGGCGTGTTCGACAACCGGCCGCTCGAGCGCCTCCTCCGGCACCTGTTCACGACCGGCGGGCGGACCAACGATTTCCGCAAGCTGCGTCCGCAACTCTATGTCGTCGCCACGGAACTGAATACCGGGCGCTCGGTGCGCTTCGGTGAGCCCGGCTTCGATCACGTGCCGATCTCGCACGCGATCCAGGCGAGCACGGCATTGCCGGGCCTCTATCCGCCGGTGCCGATCGACGGCCAGGTGTATGTCGATGGCGCCTTGATGCGCACCATGAATGCGTCGCTGCTGCTCGATGCCGGCGCCGACTTCGTGATCTGCGTGAACCCCCTGGTGGCCTTCGACGCTGCGAGCGCACCGCGGCACGACGGCGCCGCGCCCCGGCAGCACGACCTCACGCGCAACGGCCTGCCCACGGTGCTGAGCCAGATGTTCCGCTCGATGATCCAGTCGCGCATGCAGGTCGGGATGAAGACCTACAAGCAGCGCTATCCGAATGCGGACGTGCTGCTGCTGGAGCCCGATCGTGGCGACGCCAGGCTCTTTTTCCAGAACGTGTTCCGCTACGCCGACCGCAAGCGGCTCGTCGAGCACGCGTATCAGCGCACGCGACACGACATGCTGGCGCAGGCGGACGGTCTCGAACGGATCCTGCGGCGACATGGCATCGGGTTGCGTCGCGACGTGCTCGAGGACGTCTCGCGCACGTTCGCGGGTGCCGTGCGCGAGCGCCGCCGACGGCAGCTGCCAGTGACGGGACCGCTGCACCTCGCGCTCGACCGCCTGGAATCCCTCGTGGCCGGCGCGTCGGCTTGAACCCGTGAAACTGCTCGGCGTCGAACTCGGCGCTCCCGTCGCCGAGCGTGGCACGCTCGGCCGCATGCTCGAGCGCAATGCCGCGCTGCGCGACGTGTTCGTTGCCGAGCCGCGCCTGGCCCGGCGCCTCGCGCGCGTGCAGAAGTGGCAGTCGAAGCGGCTCCTGCGCTCGCATGCCGACCTGCACGCCAACCCGCGTTATCGACTTGCAGTCGAGTTCTTTTTCAACGAGCTGTACGGCGGCGACGCGCGCCGGCGCGATGCCGACCTGCTCAAGGTGCAGGGGGCCATGGAGCGGCTGTTGCCCCGCGAGGCCCTGCAGGCGCTGTATCTCGCCGTCGAACTCGAGATCCTCTCGCAGGAACTCGATGCGGAAGTCGCGCGCGCGCTGCCGGACGCCGCGATCACCGTGGACCGGTACGCGGCGGCCTATCGCGCCGCCGGACGCCAGGCCGATCGCGTGAAGCAGGTCGAGCTCACGAGCGAGATCGGCCGTTACCTCGACGGCGTCGTGCGCAGGCCGTTCGTGCGCACACTGGTCAGGCTCGCACGCGCGCCGGCTCACGCGGCGGGTTTCGGCCTGCTGCAGGAATTCCTGGAGCGCGGCCTCGACGCCTTCGAGGCGATGCACGGCGCGAGCGAGTTCCTCGGCACCGTGCGCGCGCGCGAAATGCGGATCATGGCCCGCCTGTTCGACGGTGCGGACGATCCCTTCGAATTCGACGCGACCCGCAGGCAGCGGCCGCTGGCGGTCCAGGCATGAGCGACACCGGCAAGCCCGGGGGGAACCGACGCCCGGCGAAGGCGCCAGCGAAGAAGCCGCCACCGCGCTGGCGCCGCTACCTCGTGCAGGCGGAGCTCGAGCTGCCGCCACCGCGCGGCAACGATCGCCTCGACTGGCCGGCCGGCGAGGACGAGACGGACGCGGCGACTCCCTTGCGCTGGTGGCAGACGCGCGGCGCCGTCGGCGGGCTCGCGGCCGCGTGCGCACTGTTGCTCATCGTTACCGGGACCGCGCTCCACGGGGCCCGCCGCGACCGCCAGGCGGCCGCGGCGGCGGCGGCCAGCGTGCAGAGCCTGACCTTGCGCGCGACGACCACGTCGCGCGTGCTGCGAATCGTGCCGAACCCGCGCAGCTGGTCGGCCTCGCCCGATGCCACACTGGCATGGCTCGAGCCGCCCGAACTACTCGAGGTGTACCTGCCCGTCGGCTACTCCGATTACCCGAGCTTCGCGGTCACGATCGACAGAGTCGATCACGGCCGTGTGCTGGTCGTGCACCGCATGGCGCCGGACTCGAATGGCGACCTGCGGCTCGCGCTCAACAGCTCGGCCCTCGGCCGCGGCGAATACCGGATCCGGCTGCAGGGCTACACGTGGCGTGGCGAACGCCGTGACGCGGGCTGGGCGAGGCTGCTGGTGCGTTGATCGCGATCCCGGCGCGACGGCGCGGCGCGTTACGGGCGGCGGCGTCAGCGAGCGAGCGCTTTCAGGGGTGGCTGCGTCACGACCGAGCGCGCGGCGAGCACGCCCGCCGTGCCCACCAGCAATGCCCCGCCGGCAATCCCGACGACCCACACCCACGGATCGGGCGTGTACTCGAGGTCGAAGACTTCGCGGGCGAGCACGTAGCCGACGGCCGTCGCCGCGGTCGCCGCCAGCAATCCCGCCAGGGCGCCGAGCACCACGAATTCCGACGCCACGCCCTGGAAGACGACATTGCGGCTTGCTCCCAGCGTGCGCAGCATCGCGCTTTCGTAGCGGCGCTCGTCGCGCGTCGCCTGGACCGCGGCCAGCAGCACCATCAGTCCGGCCGCGAGCGTGAACAGGAACACGTACTGCACGGCCAGCGCCGCCTTCTGCATCACGTCGCGCACCTGGGTGAGGAGCGCGTCGATGTCGATGATCGTGATTTCCGGGAACTTCCGCACGAGCTCGACCAGTGCGGGACGCTGCGCGGGCTCGACGTGCACGCTCGTGATCAGCGTCCCGGTCACGTCCTCGAGCACGCCTGGCGAGAACACGACGAAGAAATTCGGCTTGAACGTGTCCCACCGCACTTCCCGCAGGCTCGTCACGCGCGCCGTGACGCGTTCGCCGGCGACGTCGTAGGTCACCTCGTCGCCGAGCTTCAGGCCGAGCAGGCCCGCGTATTCCTGCTCGACCGACACACGCGCGCCGCCGCCGTCGCCGTCGCGCCACCAGTCGCCCGCCACGAGCCGATTGCCGTCCGCGGGCTCGCGGGCCCAGGTCAGGTTCGCTTCGCGCTCGACGAAATCGTTGGCGCGATCCGTCCCGAACTCGAGTCGCTCCACCGGCGTGCCGTCGATCGCGGCCAGCCGCGCCCGCACGAGCGGCACGAGTTCGGTCGCAGGCAGACCTGCCGACGCGAAATGCGCGCGCACGGCGTCGCCCTCGTCCGGGCGGATGTTGATCAGAAAAAAGTTGGGCGCGTCGGCGGGCAGACTCGCCTGCCAGTCCTGCAGCAGGTCTTCCCGGACCAGCGCGAGCAGCAACAGGACCATGAACCCGAGGCCGAACGCCACGATCTGGACGACGCTTTCGCGGCCGCGGCGCGCGATGTTGGCGAGCCCGTAGCGCCAGGCGACGCCGACGCCGCGACGCAGCGGTGCCAGCGAGCGCACGAGCAGCCACCCCGCGAGTGCAAGCACCAGGAACGTCGCGCCGATCCCGCCCGCAACGTAACCGACCAGGCGTGGATCGCGCACGATCCAGTACAGCAGCGCGACGATGGAGCCGATCGCGAGGCCGTACACGACCGTGTAGCGCAACGGTGGCGGCTCGAGGTCACGGCGCAGCACGCGCATGGGCGGGACGCTGCGCAATTGCAGCAACGGCGGCAGCGCGAAGCCCACGAGCACGACCACCGCGGTGACCAGCCCGAGCACGGACGCGTCGCTGGACGGCGCGGGCAGGTCGCCACGGATGAGGTCGCGCAGCAGCCAGGCGATGCCTGATTGCGCCACGTAGCCGAGCGCGGTACCCGCCAGCGCAACGACACCCGCGATCACGACGAGCTGCGTGACGGTCTGGACCAGCACGAAACGCTGCGACGCCCCCATGCATTTCATCAGCGCGACGTTGTCGAGGTGGCGGCGCGCATAGCGACGGGCGGCCATCGCGACCGCGATCGCGGCGAGCAGGACGCTCACCAGGCTCGCGAGCGACAGGAACCTGCCCGCGCGATCTGCGGAGGCCCGGATCTGCGGGCTGGCATCGGCGATGGACTGCAGCCGCTCGCCCGGCTTCTTGTGCGCCAGCAGCCAGTCGCGGAAGCGCGCCACGTCCTGCGGGTCACCGGCGAACAGGACGGCGCGATTCACGCGGCTGCCCGGCTGGATCAGCCCGGTCGCGGGCACGTCGGCAAGATTGACCAGGAGCGTCGCTGAAAGATCGGCAAAGCCACTGCCCTGGTCCGGGCGGTAGTCGAGCACGCGCGTGACGGTGACACGGTGGGCACCCACGTCGAGCGCAGTGCCGACGGGTGCGTCGAGGCGCGCCAGCAGCCGCGAATCGGCCCAGGCTTCACCCGGCCCCGGGATCGCGACGATCGGCTGCGCGGCCCCGAACGGCACCTCCGCGACCTTGAGCCGGCCGCGCAGCGGGTAACCCTTGCCGACCGCGCGCAACGCGACGAGCGACGATTCCTCGCCGTGGTACACGACGCTCGGCATGGAGAGGAGACGCGCGACTCGCAACCCGTTGCGCGCGGCCTCGCGATCGTAGGCTGCGTCGATCGCCCGCGCGGACTCGAGGCGCAGGTCGGCGGCCAGCACCTCGCCCGCCTGCTGCTCCACGGCGCGCCCGACGCGGCTCGTGAAGAACCCCACTGCGGTAAGCGCGGCCACCGCTACCAGCAATGCCAGCATGAGCACGGTGAGTTCGCCGGACTTCAGGTCGCGCAGGAGGTTGCGCAGTGCGAACCGCAGGGAAACCATGCGCCGCTCAGGCCGCGCGCGCCGCGATGCGGCCGGCCTCGAGGCGGATTTCGCGCGTGCACCGCTCCGCGAGCGAACGGTCGTGCGTCACCAGCACCAGCGTCGTGCCCGACGCGGCATTGAGGCCGAACAGCAGGTCCATGATGCGCGCCCCGGTCGCGGCGTCGAGGTTGCCGGTCGGCTCGTCGGCGAACAACACGTCCGGCCGGGTCACGAACGCGCGGGCGATTGCGACACGCTGCTGCTCGCCGCCGGAGAGCTGCCGCGGATAGTGGCCGGTGCGCTCGCCGAGCCCCACGCGCGCCAGCACTTCACGCGCGGCTGCGCGCGCGTCGGGCCGGCGCGCGAGTTCGAGCGGCAGCATCACGTTCTCCAGCGCGGTCAGCGAGGGCACGAGGTGAAAGGACTGGAACACGAAACCGACGTGACGCGCGCGCAGCGCCGCACGCCCGTCCTCGTCGAAGGCCGTGAGGTCGCGCCCGGCGAGCCAGCTGCGGCCCGTCGTCGGCACGTCGAGCCCGGCCAGCAGCGCCAGCAACGTGGATTTCCCGGCCCCCGACGCGCCGACGATGGCGACCGACTCGCCGCGGCGGATCTCGAGCGAGACATCCGCGAGGATGGCGAGCGTTCCCTCGGGACTGCTAACCTGCTTGCCGATATCCTCCGCGGCCAGCACCACCGTGTCGTCGATCCGGTCACGTTCGTTCACTGCGTTCCTTTTCCTGTGGCTCGCCGCGTTACCCGGTGTGGCCTGGCCCGCGACGGCGGCCCCGACGGGCACGATCCTGGTCGTCGGCGACAGCTTGAGCGCGGCCTACGGCATCAGGGTCGAGCAAGGCTGGGTGGCCCTGCTGCAGTCCAGGCTGCACGCCAAAGGGTACGGACACCACGTGGTCAATGCCAGTTCGAGCGGGGAAACCACCGGCGGCGCGCTGGCGCGCCTGCCCCGGGCCCTTGCAGCGCACCGGCCCGAGGTCGTGATCGTCGAGCTCGGTGGCAATGACGGCTTGCGCGGCCTGCCGGTCGCGGACGTGCGGGCGAACCTGGATGCCATCGTTCGCACTTCGCAGCAGGCCGGCGCAAGGATCCTGCTCGTGGGCATGCGGATCCCGCCCAATTACGGCGCGACCTACACGACGTCCTTCCACGGCCTGTTCGGCGAGGTTGCGGCGCGATACGGCCTGCCGCTGGTGCCTTTCCTGCTCGAGGACGTGGCACTCGACGACGCCCTGATGCAGGCAGACGGCATCCATCCGAACGCCGCCGCGCAGCCCCGGCTGCTCGACGCGATCTGGGCGCCGCTCGAGCCGCTGCTGCGCCGGCACTAGGGCCACGCGATGCCTGCTGACGCCGCTGCCGCTGAATTCGCGCCGTCACGCTGTGATATACGACCTTCCTGCCGGCGTGCGCGACTTCAGGCCGCCGCAACGCGCAGCCAGCGCCGAACGCGCTGACGGGGGACGCGATGTCGAACAGGATCTGGCTCCAGAACTACCCGCCCGGCGTGCCGGCGGAGATCAATCCGCTCGAATACCGCTCGCTCGTCGACCTCACGGACCAGAGCCTCGCCCGGTTCCGCGACCTGCCGGCGTATACCAGCATGGGCCGCACGCTCACGTTCGGCGATCTCGACACCCTGAGCCAGCGGTTTGCCGGCTACCTGCAGGGAGTCGCCCGGCTGGGCCACGGCGATCGCATCGCGATCATGCTGCCGAACGTGCTGCAGTATCCGGTCGCGATCCTGGGCGCGTTCCGCGCGGGCCTCGTGGTCGTCAACACCAATCCCATGTACACGCCGCGCGAACTGCAGCACCAGCTGCGTGATTCCGGTGCACGCGCGATCCTGATCCTGGAGAATTTCGCGCACACGCTGGACGAGGTGATCGACGAGGTCGGCATCGAGACCGTCATCGTCACCGGCGTGGGCGACATGCTCGGCTTCCCGCGCTCCGCGCTCGTCAACTTCGCGCTGCGCCACGTGCGGCGGCAGGTGCCGGAATGGAGCCTGCCGGGCTCGGTGCGCTTCGCGGACGCGATGAGCAAAGGACGCTACGAGAACCTCGTGCGTGCGGACCTGGGACTGGAAGACGTCGCGTTCCTGCAATACACCGGCGGCACGACCGGCGTCTCGAAGGGCGCCGTGCTCACGCACCGCAACCTGGTCGCGAACGTGCTGCAGGCGGAGGCGTGGATCAAGCCGACCTTGTTGCCGGACCAGCAGCAGGTGCTGGTGACGGCGCTACCCCTGTACCACATCTTCTCGCTGACGGCGAACTTCCTGACGTTCCTGAAACTCGGCGGGCACAACCTGCTGATCGCGAATCCACGCGATTTCCAGGCGTTCGTCGCGGAAATCTCCAAAGCTCGCTTCACGTTCTTCAGCGGCGTCAACACGCTCTTCAACGCGCTCCTGCACACGCCGGGCTTCGACCGCGTCGATTTCAGCGCGCTCCGCGTCAGCCTCGGCGGCGGCATGGCCGTGCAGCGCGCGGTGGCGGAGCGCTGGAAGGAAGTCACGGGCAACGTGCTCACGCAGGCGTGGGGCCTCACCGAGACCTCGCCCGCCGCCTGCATCAACCGGCCGGGTGACGATTTCAACGGCTCGATCGGCCTGCCGCTCTCCTCGACCGACGTCACGATCCGCGACGACGCGGGCAACGAGCTGCCGCAGGGCCAGTCCGGCGAGATCTGCGTGGCGGGACCGCAGGTGATGCGCGAGTACTGGAACCGCCCGGACGAGACGGACAAGGTGATGCTGCCCGGCCACGTGCTGCGCACCGGCGACCTCGGTTACATCGACCCGCAGGGCTTCGTGTTCATCGAGGATCGCAAGAAGGACATGATCCTCGTCTCGGGTTTCAACGTGTACCCGAACGAGGTCGAGGGCGTGGCCGTCACGCATCCCGGCGTGCTCGAGGTGGCGGCCGTCGCGCAGCCGGACGAACGCGCGGGCGAAGTCGTGGCGCTGTTCGTCGTGCGCAAGGACCCCGCGTTGACGGAGGAAGCGCTCATCGAGCACTGCCGCAAGTCGCTCACGGGCTACAAGGTGCCGAAGCGCGTGTATTTCCGCGACGAACTGCCGAAGACCAACGTCGGCAAGATCCTGCGGCGCGAACTCAAGGACTCACTGAAGGCTCCAGCAGAGAAGTCGGTGGTGGCCGCAGCGCCGGCAGCGACGCACGGTCACTAGGTCGGCTCGCTCCCCCGCTGCAGTGCGAGTACACAGGAGCGTCGAAATCTCTGGATCTTGATCAGCCCGGACCTTTCGATCAGGCACCCGATTGACACAGTCGCGGTTGGAAATGGCCATGAACATCGAAACCCTCTCGAACATCTCCCAGATTGTCGGTACTGCCACAATCGTGGGGGGCACGGTGTTCGGACTCATTCAACTGGCCGAATTGAAGAAGCAACGTCGAGACTCGGTTGCCAGCGACCTGATGCGGACGTTCATGGGCGCCGAACTCGCCAACGCCTTGACGATCATTCGGGGGTTACCTGATGGCGTATCCGCGGATGAACTCCGCCATGCGGGACCCGAGGCGGAGCGGGCTGCAGTCCTGATCTGCACTACGTTCGAGACCATGGGGCTGCTGGTATTCCAGCGGATCGCACCATTCACACTGGTTGTCGAACTCGCAGGCGGCATCATCGTCGTGATGTGGCACAAGCTCGGTCCCTGGTTGCATCAGATCAGGGCGGAACAATCCCAGCCCTCCTGGGCCGAGTGGTTCCAGTGGCTCGCGCAGCAGTGCGAACGTCACAAGGTCCACAGCGCGCCGGCTTACACCAGGCATGTCGACTGGATTCCGTAGCTTTTCTTCGAAGGTGCTGCCAGTTCGTCCAGGCCGAAGCCGCTTCGGGATGGCAGTACCGTTGAAGGACCGCTTCCCGTGGCACGACGAAAGTCACAGGGTCGTGAGTAAACCCCTGGTGAGTGATCACACTGCCTGGTCGATTCTGACGTTTCACCTGAAACGTCAATCTGGGCTGATCAATGTAATTCAACGCGGCGAGCGCGTCGGCTACGGCTTCTTCTTCGAGCGTCGTGACGCCGCAGCCATCGACGACTGCGCGACATAGTGCGCAGCGACATCGTCACCCGCGCCCGCCGCGCGATGGATACCTTCGATGATCATTTTCTCGGCACGCTCTGTGCCGACCCAGTTCACGATCGTGACCCACTTGCCCTTTTCCAGGTCCTTGTAGTGCTGGAAGAAGTGCGCGATCTGGTCAATGAGCGTGACGGGCAGGTCCCTGTACGACTTCACGCCGGAATAGAACGGATGGAGCTTGTCCACCGGCACCGCGATGACCTTCTCGTCGTCGCCGGCTTCGTCCTTCATCAGCAGCGCGCCGACCGGTCGCACGCGCACGATCGCGCCCGCGACGACCGGGCTCGGCACGACGACGATCACGTCGACGGGATCGCCATCGCCCGACAGTGTGTGCGGGACGAACCCGTAGTTACCCGGGTAGAACATCGCCGTGTTCAGGAAGCGATCTACGCGCAGCGCACCCGACTCCTTGTCGAGTTCGTACTTCACGGGCACGCCGCCCTGCGGGATCTCGATCAGGACGTTGATGTCGCCGGGCGGGTCCTCGCCAATACTGATCTTGCTGATGTCCATGAATGCTCCTGGAAAAGGCGCGCTCGGGCGGGGCTCACCGGTGATACTGGGGCGACAACTCGTGCACGGCCTCGACCATGGCGAGCGCGTGCCCGGGCTGCACCTCGGGATGTATGCCGTGGCCGAGGTTGAACACGTGGCCGTGGCCGTGGCCGAAGCTCGCGAGCACGCGGCCGACCTGCTCGCGGATCTGCGCGGGCGGCGCATAGAGCACGCTCGGATCGAGGTTGCCCTGCAACGCGACCCGGCCCTGCACGGCGCGGCGGGCATCGCGCCAGGTCCGTGGTCCAGTCGACGCCGAGCGCGTCGCAGCCGGTGGCGGCCATGGCGTCGAGCCACTGGCCGCCGCCCTTGGTGAACAGGATCGACCGGCACGCGCCGCCCCTCGCTTTCGCGCCTCAGCCCGTCGACGATCTGCTGCATGTAGCGCAGCGAGAACTCGCGGTAGTCGGCCGGCGTGAGCGCGCCGCCCCAGGTGTCGAACACCATCACCGCCTGCGCGCCCGCCGCGATCTGGGCGTTGAGGTAGGCGATCGTCGCGCGCGTGATCACGTCGAGCAGGCGGTGCAGTTCGCGCGGCGCGCCGTAGAGCATGCCCTTGATGTGCTCGAAATTCCGGCTGCCGCCGCCCTCGACCATGTAGGTGCCGACCGTCCACGGGCTGCCGGCGAAACCGATCAGCGGCACGCGGCCCCGGAGCTCGCGGCGGATCGTGCGCACGGCGTCCATCACGTAGCGCAATTCGCCCTCGGGATCGGGCACCGGCAGCTTGTCGATGTCGGCCGCGCGTGCGCACCGGACGCGCGATCTTCGGGCCCTCGCCGGCCTCGAACTCGAGGCCCACGTTCATGGCGTGCGGGACGGTCAGGATGTCGGAGAACAGGATCGCCGCGTCGAGCCGGTAGCGGTCGAGCGGCTGCAGCGTGACCTCGCAGGCGAGCTCCGGGTTCATGCAGAGCTGCAGGAAGCTGCCGGCCCTGGCGCGCGTCGCGCGATACTCCGGCAGGTAGCGGCCCGCCTGCCGCATCATCCAGAGCGGCGTGCGCGGCGTCGGCTCGCGCAGCAGCGCGCGCAGCAGGAGGTCGTTCTGCAGCACGGGTGGCGTGACCGCGGTCACCGCGACGCTCCGGCAAAAACGCCGGCGATGGTCTACTGGATGGCCTCGGCGGCCGACTCGGGTCGGCGGCGTCGCGGATCGGGCGCCCGACCACGATGTAGTCCGCGCCGTTGCGCGAACGCCTGGGCGACGTCGACCGTGCGCTTCTGGTCGTCGACCGGCCGGTTCTCGACCGGGCGGATGCCGGGCGTCACGACGAGCAGGCGGTAGTCGATGAACTGCCGCAGCAGCGGCGCCTCGAGCCCGGACGACACGACGCCGTCGCAGCCGGCCTCGAGCGCGCGCCGCGCGCGCGACAGCACGAGTTTCTCGACGTCGCAGGCGAAGCCGAGGTCGTCGAGGTCGCCGCGGTCGAGGCTCGTGAGCACCGTCACCGCGAGCACCTTGACGTCGCCCTTGGCCGCGCCGCCGCTTCCATGATCGCCTGGTTGCCGTGCACGGTCGTGAATGTCACGCCGCGATTGCGCAGCTGCCGCACCGCGGCCGCAACGGTCGCCGGCACGTCGAAGAACTTGAGGTCGACGAACACCTTCTTGCCGCGCGCCACCATCCAGTCGAGCAGTTCGAAGTAGTCGCCGGCCATGAACAGCTCGAGGCCGAGCTTGTAGAACTGCACGGCGTCGCCGAGCTGCTCGGCGAGGCGCCGCGGCCGCGGCCGGATCGGCGACGTCCAGGGCGAAAATCAGGCGCTCCGCGTCCGGAATCGGCTTCGGGATTGAGGGCATGCGTGGCTCGCGGCAGCGTCTGGAAACGGCAACGCGCCATGATAGCGGAGGCTCACGGGCGGCGGTAACGACCGGGACCTGCGGACTGGCGGCGCGGCCGGTCGACTGGCTCGCGCGCCTCAGGTCCGTTCCGCCGGATCGAACAGCCGCCGGTGCTCGAGTATCGCGTAGCGATCGGTCATGCCCGCGATGTAGTCCGCCACGGCGCGGGCCCGGCCCGCGCAGCCCGTCCTGCGCCTCCATCCGCCGCGCGCCTCCTGGTGCTCCGTCGGCATCAGCTCGACGTCGTCGAACAGCGCGTCGAACAGCTCGCGGACGACGCGCCGGGCCTTCGTGGTCATGCGCAGCACGCGGTAATGCCGGTACAGGTGCTGGCGCAGGTAGCGCTTGAGCTCGAGGTGCTCGGCGCCGACCTCGGGCTCGCCGAAGCGTCAGCAGCGGCCGCCGGATGCGCGCGCACCGCCGTCGACGTCCGCGGGCGCCGCGGCCGCGTCGATGCCGAGTTCGACGCGTCGATGAGGTCGTTCACCAGGTAGTCGATCATGCGGCGCACGACCTCGTGGACCAGGCGGCGCTCGCCGAGGCTGCGGATACCGGCGTGTCACGACGCTCGTACTGGCGGCGGAACATCTTCAGGCTCGCGCAGGTCGTCGACCGCGATGAGCCCCGCGCGGATGCCGTCGTCGACGTCGTGGTTGTTGTACGCGATCTCGTCGGCGAGGTTCGCGAGCTGCGCCTCGAGGCCGGGCTGGCGGCGCGCGAGGAAGCGCTCGCCGACGTCGCCGAGCGCGGCGCGCTTGGCCGCCGAGCAGTGCTTGAGGATGCCCTCGCGCATCTCGAACGTGAGGTTCAGGCCGGGGAACTCCGCGTAACGCTCCTCGAGCTCGTCGACGACGCGCAGCGACTGCAGGTTGTGCTCGAATCCGCCGTACTCGCGCATGCACTCGTTGAGCGCGTCCTGGCCGGCATGGCCGAACGGCGTGTGGCCAAGGTCGTGCGCGAGGCAGATGGCCTCGACGAGCGGCTCGTTCAGGCGCGAGCGCGCGCGCGACGGTGCGCGCGATCTGCGCGACCTCGAGCGAGTGCGTGAGCCGCGTGCGATACAGGTCGCCCTCGTGGTTCACGAACACCTGCGTCTTGTAGACGAGGCGGCGGAACGCGGTCGAGTGCACGATGCGGTCGCGGTCGCGCTGGAACTCCGTGCGATGCGCGGCGGCGGCTCCGGGACGCGCCGGCCGCGCGAGTCGCGCGTCGTGCGCGCGTAGGGCGCGAGGCGCGCCTCGTCGTCCTCGTACGCGCGGTTCATGCGCACCGCCCGGAAGTGCGACGCGAGCGTCGCCTGCAGCGCCGCTGCGGGGTAGTCGCCGCTCACCGTGCCTTTGCCGAGCCCGCGCGAGCAGCACGAGGCGGATGCGACCGGCGCAGCACCTTCTTGTCGATGCCCATGAGCTCGAGGGCGCGCGCGGCGCCGATCGCCGGCGCCGGCGTCGGCAGGCCGCGCGCGCCGCAGCAGCTCGCGCACTCGCTCGACGTCCGCGGCGCCGAGCCAGCCGAGCTGGCGGCGACAGGTCCGCCGCGACCAGCATGCCGACCGCGACCGCCTCGCCGTGCAGCCAGTCGCCGTAGCCCGTAGCCGCCTCGATCGCGTGGCCGAACGTGTGGCCGAGGTTGAGCAGCGCACGCCGGCCGTGCTCGCGCTCGTCCGCCGCGACGATGCGCGGCCTTGATCTCGCAGGAGCGGCGGATGGCGTGCGCGAGCGCCGTCCAGGTCGAGCGCCAGCAGGCGCTCCACGTGGCTCTCGAGCCAGCCGAGGAAGTCGGCGTCGTCGACGAGCCCGTACTTGATGACCTCGGCGAGGCCGGCGCGCAACTCCCGCGCCGGCAGCGTGGCCAGCGTCGCGGTGTCGGCCAGCACCGCGCGCGGCTGGTGGAAGGCGCCGATCAGGTTCTTGCCGCCCGGATGGTTGACGCCCGTCTTGCCGCCGACCGACGAATCGACCTGCGCCAGCAGCGTCGTCGGCACCTGCACGAAATCGACGCCGCGCTGGTAGCAGGCGGCGGCGAAACCCGCCATGTCGCCGACGACGCCGCCGCCGAGCGCGACGATGCAGGCGTCGCGGTTCAGGCGCGCCTCGACGAGCGCGTCGAACACCTGCGCGAGCACCGCGAGCGTCTTGTGCCTTTCACCGTCCGGCAGCACGACCGCCCCGACGCGCTTGCCGGCTAGCGACTCGCGGAGCCGGTCCAGGTAAAGCGGGCCGACCGTCGTGTTGGTCACGACCAGCACGTCGTGGGCAGTCACGTGCTGCGCGAGCACGCCCGTGTCGTCGAGCAGCCCGGTGCCGATCAAGATCGGATAGCCGCGCTCGCCGAGATCGATGCGAAGCGACGTTGCCGCCGTCGCGCTCATGGGCGTGTTCCGCGTCCGGTTGCAGGCGATCTCATGGCGCGGTCCCGGGCGGCGCGTCGTCGTCGCCCGCCATCCCGTCGGCCGGCAGGCCGAGGCGCTGCACGATCTGCTGGACCACGGTCTTGACCTTGCGGCCGTCCGTGTCGATGGTGCACTCGGCCACGGATTCGTACAGCGGCGCGCGAAACTCCAGGAGCCGCGCGAGCGTACCCCGCGGATCGGGATTCTGCAGCAGCGGACGATTGGCGCTGCGGCGCGTGCGGGCGAGTTGCTGGTCCACGGAAGTCCGAAGATACACGACGCGGCCGCGGCTGCGCAGGCGTTCGCGGCTGCCCGCGTCGAGGATGACGCCGCCGCCCGTCGCGACGACGATCCCGTCCTGCCCGGTCAGGTCGTCGATGACCTCGGCTTCGCGCGCGCGGAAGCCCGCTTCGCCCTCGCGTTCGAAAATGTAGGCGATGTCCACGCCGGTCCGGGCCTCGATCTCGTCGTCGCTGTCGACGAACCTGAGGCCCAGCCGTCGCGCCAGCTGGCGCCCCACCGCGCTCTTGCCAGACCCCATCGGTCCGATCAGGAAGACGTTCATGGCACGACTCGCCGTTGCATGGGCCCCAATGAAAAGCGGCCGCAGGGTCGCTGCGGCCGCTCATTGTCGCATCGGACGCGTCGCGGGTCAGTAGACCTCGGCACCCTCGCGCAGGATCTTCGGCGTCACGAAGATCAGCAGCTCGTCCTTGTTGTCGGTCCGGGACTTGCTGCGGAACAAGACGCCGAGGCCCGGCACGTCGCCGAGGAAAGGCACCTTGTTGATCGTGTCGCGCTTCTCGGTCTCGAGGATGCCGCCCAGCACGACGGTCTGGCCGTCGTTGACGAGCACCTGTGTCGTGATCTCGCGAGTGTCGATGCTCGGCACGAAGCCGCCGGTCGCGCTCGGCACGTTCTGCCCGACGCTGTCCTTGGTAACGGTCAGGTCGAGGATGATGCGGTCGTCCGGCGTGATCTGCGGCGTCACCTTGAGCGAGAGCACGGCCTTCTTGAACTGCGTGGTCGTCGCGCCGCTCGAGGCCGACTCCTGGTACGGAATCTCCTGGCCCTGCTCGATGACCGCTTCCTTGCCGTTGGCCGTGATCACACGCGGCGCGGAGACGACTTCACCGCGGCCTTCGCGCTGTGCAGCCGTGATCTCGAGGTCGACGACGTAGTCGGAATCGAGCAGCGTCATCGCCAGGCGGGCCGCGGGGTTCGCGACCGGCAGGTTGACCATGTAGCGATCGTTGACCGTCGGGGTCGTGACCGTGCTGCCGGTGATGCCGGCACCGCCCGGGCTGGTCGGGTTGATGATCGGGCCGGACTGGCCAGGCACCGTGTCGAGGCCACTGGCGCCCACGTACATGAGGCCGTCGCTGCTGCCGTAGTTGCCGACCAGGGCGCCGCCGAAGCGCACGCCGAGTTCGCGGCTGAAGTCGTCGTTGACGATGACGATGCGGGCCTCGATGAGCACCTGCCGCACGGGGATGTCGAGCGTCTGGACCAGCCGGCGGATGTCCGCGAGCCGGTCGGCCGTGTCCTGCAGCAACAGGGTGTTGGTGCGCTCGTCGATCGCGACGCTGCCGCGCTCGGACAGCAGCGAGCTCTTGCCCTGCGAGCGGATCAGGCCCGCGAGATCGGACGCCTTCGCGTAATTGACCTGCAGGTACTCGGTGCGCACCGGGGCGAGCTCGGTCAGCGCCTTGTTCGACTCGAGCTGCTGCTTCTCGCGCGCCGAGAGCTCCTCGGACGGCGCAACGTAGATCACGTTGCCTTCCTGCCGCTTGTCGAGGCCCTTGGTGCGCAACACGATGTCGAGCGCCTGGTCCCACGGCACGTTCTGCAGCCGCAGCGTGACGTTGCCCTGCACGGTGTCGCTGACGACGATGTTCTGGCCGCTGGTCTCGGCGAGGAGCTGCAGCACGGCGCGGGTCTCGATGTCCTGGAAGTTGAGCGTCAGCCGCTCGCCCTTGTAGTCCTTCCGGGTCGGATCGACGATGGCCTGCTTCGGCTTCGGCCGCAGTTCCAGCACGTAGTCACGGTCGCTCTGGTAGGCGAGCTGCTCGAAGTCGCCCACGGCGGCCACGACCACGCGCGCTCCGGCCGGCGTCTGCGTCACGTCGAAAGAGCTGACCGGGGTGGCGAAATCGACCACGTCGTAGCGGCGCGCCACGTCCTTCGCGAGCGCCGTGCGCGGGAAGTCCACGACCATGCGGCCGCCTTCCTGCTTCAGGCTCGCCTGCACGCGCGGGTCGCTCGTGCGCAGCATGATCCGGCCGGCGCCGTCCGGGCCGCGACGGAAGTCGACCTTCTCGATGGCCCAGCCGCCCGGAGCCGCCGCGGCGGCGCTCGCCGTGGTCGGGGCTGCGGTGGCGGCACTGCCGCCGCTATCCGCGGCCACGGTGCGGCCGAGCGTCACGTAGACGTTGTTGCCGTCCGCACGCGTCGAATAGGGCTGCATCTGGTCGAGGTTGAAGACGACCCGCGTGCGTCCCGACGCCTCGGCGGCCACGATCGTGTCCACGCCGCCCGCCTTGACGTCGATGCGGCGCGACTCGAGGGCGATCGTGGTACCGGGCAGGTCGACCGCCAGTCGCGCCGGATTGTCGATGGTGAAGGCGACCGGCTGCGGCGCCGGGCCGTCGAGCACCAGCTTCACTTCCAGTTGCTCTCCGGGCTGCGGTTGCAGCTCGATCTTGGTCAGCCGGCTGGGCGCCTGCGCAAACGCGATCTGCGCGACGAACACGAGTGTCCCGGCCAGCGTGACGAGCGCCGCCGGGCGGCGCAGCCTTGCGAGCTGGTCTGCCTCCTTGCGGCGATGGTTCACGTGCGACGATGCAGCGGTCATTCTCGGATCTCCTTGCAGATCATTCGCTCAGCGCGAGGGCAGCGGGGCGCTCGATGAAGCCGCCCATGCCGTCGGGGACGATCTCGTTGACCGAGATCTTCGCTTCCTCGATGGACGTGATGCGCCCATCGCTCTGGCCCAGGTGGTTGCCCGGCAGCACGCGGTGCACGAGGCCATCGCGTGTCTGCACGAGGCCGTAGAGACGGCCCTTAAGGTTGACGGTGCCGACCATGCGCAGCGTGTCGAGCGAAAACTGCTCGAGGAACTCGCGCGGACGGCTCGTATCAGGGCGCACGGCGTTCGTGTTGTTCGCCGACGCGGGCAGGCCCGGCTCGAATGGCGCGCGCTGGTCGCTGGCGGCGTACTCGAACGTCTCGTAGGGCTTGACCTCGGGCAACGGCTCGATGCCCTTGCCCGGTGCCGACTTGACCGCCGCGACCTGCGCGCGCAGTTCGTCGAGGCCGTCCGAGCAACCGGCCAGCGCGGCCAGCACCGTCGCCGCCAGGGCGACGCGCAAGATCTTGATCATTGAAACCGAGCCTCCGCCATGTTCCCGCCTCAGGCTCCCGCGGCCTTTTTCTTGCTCTTCTTGCTGGACGCCTTGCTGGTCGACTTGCTGGTCGACTTGCTGGTCGACTTGCCGGTCGCCTTTGCTTCGCCTTCGTCCTCGGCCGCCTGCTCTTCCACGTCGAGGTAGCGGTACGTCTTTGCGGTGACGTTCAGGACCAGCTCGCTCGGGTCGGCCGCCGTATCGCGGTTGCGTCCGGGCGGCGGGGCGATTTCGATGTCGTGCAACGTGACGATGCGGGGCAGTGCCGCGATGCCGCTCGCGAACTTGCCCATCTCGTGGTAGCCGCCGGTCAGGCGGATGCTGATCGGCAGCTCCGCGTAGAAGTCCTTGCGATTCTCGCCCAGGGGCTGGAAGAGCTTTTCCTCGAGGCCGGCCGCGAGGCCCGTCTGCGAGATGTCGACCAGCAGGTTCGGCACTTCGGTCTTGTTCGGCAGCTGGCGCAGCATCGCGCCGAACGAGCGCTCCATCTCCGCGAGCTGGGCGCGATAGGCCTCGAGGTTCGCGGCCCGCTTCGCCTTGGTCTCGAGGGTCTGCATCAACTCGCCTTCCTTGGCGCGGGCCTCGAGCAGCAGCGGACGCTGCGACTTCCAGACGAAGAAGTAATACCCGCCCGCCGCGGCGATCAGGAACAGCAGCGTGACCGTGCCGATGCGCACGCCGAGCGGCCAGCGGCCCGGGTCGTTCGGGTCGAGGTTGCGCAGCTGGTCGAACAGTTCCTTCAGCGCGTTCATTTCGCGGCCACCGTGTTGCTCGACAGCTCGTCCCCTTCCTCCGGGGCCGCGTGGCTGCGCTGCTTCGCGAACAGCGTGAACTGCGCGCCGAGCGACGGGTCGCGGCCGCGCGTCTCGACGATCTGCAGCGCCGGGTCGGCGAGCCACTCGGATGCGTCGATGTTGCGCATGAACGTCGACACGCGCGTGCTCGACTGCGCGATGCCGCGCATCTCGAACCGCGTCCCGGACTGCTTCAGGTAAGTCAGGTACACGCCCTCGGGCAGCACGCGCACGATCTCGTCGAACACGTGGACGATCTCGGGCCGGCTGCGCTGCAGCGTCTCGATGATCTCCATGCGTGCGAGCAGGCGGCGCTTCTGCGCGTCGAGGCCGTTGATCTCCTCGATCTGCTTGTCGAGCACCGCGATCTCGTCGACGAGCAGCTGGTTGCGGCTCTCCTGGTGCTTGGTCGCCGCGCTCATCTGCCAGTGGCCGAGCAGCGTCACCAGGGCAGCCGTCGCGACCGCGGCGCCGAGCGAGAGGTAGAACTCCTGGCGCTTGCGCTTGCGCTCCGCCTCGCGCCAAGGCAGCAGGTTGATTCTTGGCATGTCAGTCGAAGCTCCTCAACGCCAGGCCGCACGCGGTGAGCAGTGCCGTCGCATCCTTCTTCACGCCCTGTGCCAGCGCGCGCGTGGAAATCTTCATCTGCCCGAGCGGGTCGCCGCGCTCGGCGGGGATTCCGACGCGGCTTGCGACCACGTCCGCGACGCCGGGGATGTTCGCGCAGCCGCCGCAGATCAGGATCTGCTCGGGTTGCTCGCGGCCGGCGCCGGCCGCGAGGTAGAACTGCAGCGAGCGGCTCACCTGCTGGCACATGTCGTCGATGAACGGGTCGAGCACCTCGGACTGGTAGTTCGCCGGCAGCCCGCCTTCCTTCTTGGCGCGCCCCGCCTCCTCCATGCTCAGGCCGTACGTGCGCATGATCTCCTCGGTGAGCTGCTGACCGCCGAAGGAGAAGTCGCGCGTGTAGGCGACCTTGAGGTCGCGCAGGACCGAGAACGTCGTGCTGCTCGCGCCGAAGTCGATGACCGCGATGTTGCGCTCCATGCCGCCGTCCGGCATCTGGTGAGTCAGCAGGCGGCAGGCGTTCTCGAGCGCGAACGCCTCGACGTCGACGATGCGCGCCGTGAGGCCCGCCGACTGCACGGCGGCCTGGCGCTGCTCGACGTTCTCGGAGCGCGTCGCCACGAGCAGCACGTCGAGCATGTCGGGGTCCTTCTCCGAGGGGCCGATCACTTCGAAGTCGAAGCTGACCTCCTCCATCGGAAACGGAATGTACTGGTCGGCCTGCATCTCGACCTGCGACTCGAGTTCGTTCTCGCGCAGGTTGCGGGGCATCTGGATGACCTTCGTGATCGCGGCGTCGCCGCTCACGGCGACCGCGCATTCCTTGCTGCGCGCGCCGGCGCGCTTGGTGGCCCGGCGCACCGCTTCGCCGACCGCCTGTGCGTCGACGATCGCCTTCTCGTTGATGGCGTTCGGCGGCGACGGCTCGGCCGCGTACGATTCCACGCGATACGTGTCACCGCTGCGCGTCAACTCGATCAGCTTGATCGAGGACGTCGTAATGTCGAGTCCGATGACCGGTCGAAACCTGCGCTGAAACAGCACGATTGAGTCCTTCTAGTTCAAGAGGTTGCGCAGCGATCGTGTGGCAGTTTCAAAGCCCCCGCCCCACTATATATCAGGGTTGGGCCGATTAGAATTGTGAGAGTGCTAGCAAAACCGATCATCTGCAGTGCACGCCTCCTGGCGGCGCGACGTAGGTCATGAACTTCGCGCAAGGACCACGGCAACCGCGAGTCTTCGAGCCGGCGCCGTCCGCGCCGCGTCTCGTGCCTCGAATGCGCAGCGCGCCTGCAGCAGTCGCGCACTCTCGTGCGCTCGTGCCATTCGCCTGCCCATCCTGGGATCCGTCCACTGGACCGGTGGCTCTGCGGGTGCGCCTTTCGGCGAGTCTGCCCTTGCGTCGGCGGCTACTATGCACACGGGGGTTCGGCGCAGCAAGGAACAGGTCGCAGATTTCGTCATGGGTCGCAATGTCATGAGATTCCTGGTTGCACTGCTCGGCGCGGTAGTGTCGGTCGCGGCGCTGCTGGTGCTCGGCTTCGCTGGCGCGTACCAGTTCCTCGAGCCGGAAATACCGCAGGCGGCTGCGCTCCGCGAGGTGCGCTCGCAGCTGCCGCTGCGCGTGCTGTCGCGTGACGGCAAGCTCATCGCGCAGATCGGCGAGCAGCGGCGCATCCCCGTGCGCTGGGAGGAGATGCCGCCCGTGCTCGTCGACGCGTTCGTCGCCGCCGAGGACGATCGCTTCTACGAGCACCCCGGCGTCGACTGGCAAGGCCTCGCGCGCGCGGTGGCCACGAACGTCGCGGCCGGCGGACTGCGTGAAGGCGGCGGCACGATCACGATGCAGCTCGCGCGCAATACGGTGCTCACGTCGGAGCGTTCCCTGCGGCGCAAGCTGAAGGAGGTATTCCTCGCGCTGCGACTCGAGCGCGAGTTCTCGAAGCAGGAGATCCTGACGCTGTACCTGAACAGGATCTTCCTGGGCCAGCGCGCCTATGGCGTGGGCGCCGCCGCGGAAGTCTACTTCGACAAGCGGGTCGGCGACCTCACGCTCGCCGAGGCTGCGTTGATCGCCGGCCTGCCACGCTCGCCTTCGCTCGACAATCCCGTCGCGAGCCTGGAGCGCGCGCAGCAGCGGCGCGCCTACGTGCTGCGCCGCTTGCTGGAACTCGGCCGGATCGACCGTGCCGCGCACGACGCCGCGCTCGCAGCGCCCATTTCGGGCCGCCGCCACGGGCCGATCATCGAACTCGACGCTCCCTACGTCGCCGAGATGGTGCGCGCGGAAATGCTGCGTCGGCACGGGCCCGCTGCACTGACGGATGGTTATGCCGTGACGACCACGCTCGACAGCCGCCTGCAGCAGGCCGCCAATGCCGCCGTGTGGCGCGCGGTGCTCGAGTACGAACGCCGGCACGGATACCGCGGCCCGCTGGAGCGCGTCGCAGCCGCCAGCGTCGGCAACCAGGCCGCGCTCGCCGCGGCGTTCGCACGCCATCCCGCACGCGGCAGCCTGCTGCCCGCGATGGTGACGTCCGTCGCTGAGCGCAGTGCGCGCGTGCGCCGGCGCAGCGGCACGGAATCGACGCTGGAGTGGGACGATTTCGCCTGGGCGCGGCCGGCCCTGGAGAATGACGTGCTCGGTCCGCTGCCGAAGACAGCGAGCGACGTGCTCGCGGTGGGTGACGTCGTGTATCTCGAGCCGCAGCCCGAGGGTCGCGTGCGTCTCGCCCAGTTGCCGGCCGTCGCAGGGGCCCTGGTCGCCCTCGATCCGCGCGACGGCGCGATCGTCTCCCTCGTCGGCGGCTTCGACTTCGACGAGAGCAAGTACAACCACGCGACACAGGCGCAGCGCCAGCCCGGGTCGGCGTTCAAGCCGTTCCTCTATTCCGCCGCGCTCGAGAAGGGCTTCACGCCCGCGACGCTCGTCAACGACGCGCCGATCGTGCTGGCGGGCGGTGGCGGCATCGACGGCGACGAGGAGTGGCGGCCGCAGAACATCACGCGACGTTTCTACGGACCGACGCCGATGCGCGAAGGGCTCGTGCGCTCGCGCAACCTGGTCTCGATCCGGTTGCTGCGGGGAACGGGCCTCGGCTTCGCGACACGGCACATCGGTAACTTCGGCTTCGGCCCGTCTGCGCTGCCCGCGAACCTCACGCTGGCGCTCGGCACCGGCCAGGCCACGCCGCTCGACATGGTGCGCGGCTTCGCCACGTTCGCAAACGGCGGCTTCCGCGTCACGCCCTATTTCATCGTAGCGGTGCTCGATGCAGCCGGCCGCGAAGTATTCAAGGCGACCCCGCCGCTCGCGTGCCCGGAATGCTCGAACACCGATAGTCGCCGCGCCGGCGGACATCGGTGCGGCACCTGCGGACCCCGGTCTCGATGCGGCGACCGGCGCGCCCTCGGATCCCGTGCCGGCCGACCGCCGCGCCCCGCAGGCAATCAGCCCTGCGAACGCCTACGTCATGACCGACATGATGACCGACGTGATCCAGCGCGGCACCGCACAGCTCGCCGCGCGCACGCTCAACCGGCGCGACATCGCGGGCAAGACCGGCACGACCAGCGACCGGCGCGATACCTGGTTCGTGGGCTTCAATGCCGACCTTGCCGCGGCCGTGTGGATCGGCTTCGACCAGGAGCGCTCGCTCGGCGAGCACGAGGAAGGCGGCAGGACCGCCCTGCCGATGTGGGTTTATTTCATGCAGGAAGCGCTGCACGACCGGCCCGAGCACCGCTTGCCCGAGCCGCCGGGCGTCGTGCGCATGTGGGTTTCGCGCGAGACGGGAACCCCGTCACGGGCCGGTGCGCCCGGCGCGCTGTTCGAGGCGTTCCTCGAGCAATATGCTCCGCAGCCCGGATCGATCGACTACAGTGACGACGTGGGCGCCGAGACGATCGAGCCGGCAACTGGAGACGACTCATTGTTCTGACGAGGGGTTGCCGCTAATCCATGAGCCGACAAAGACCCAACCCGCGTGCCGACATGCTGCGCCAGGCCGTGGCGGACGAAGCCGCCCGGATCATGCGCGAGCAGGGCATCGACGACTTCCTCTTCGCCAAGCGCAAGGCCGCCGAGCGCCTCGGCGTCATGGACGCGTCGATCCTGCCGCGCAACACCGAGATCGAGGCGGCGCTGTTCGCGCGGCAACGCCTGTTTTCCGGTGGCCGCCATGAATCGCAGATCGCGGCGCTGCGCCGCTCCGCGCTGCAGGCGATGCGCCTCATGGCGGACTTCGAGCCGCGGCTCGTCGGGCCGGTGCTCACGGGCACCGCGTCGCCCCATTCGGACATCAACCTGCACCTGTTCACGGAATCGCCGGAGTCGGTCTCGATTCGGCTGCACGAGAGCGGCGTGCCGCACGAAGCGCTCGAAAGGCGCCTGCGCTTCGAGCGCGATCGCAGCGTGAGTTACCCGGCGTTCCGTTTCGTGGCGGGACAGCAGACGGTCGACGCGGTCGTGTTTCCGCTCGACGGCATCCGGCAATCGCCGTGCAGCCCGGTGGACGGCAAGCCGATGCGGCGCGCGAGCGCCGCCGAGGTCGAGTCGCTGCTATAGCGCCGACCCTTTGCACGGAGACACCGTTGGCGCGTCGGGCACGCCTCTCCGGGGACCGTGCGCGCGAACGAATCCAGACGGCACAACCCTTCCGCGTCACGCGACAGCGTGACGCTCCGAGGCATGCTCGTTCCGATGCATGTCGGCGGGATCGTCCGCGACAGGGATGTCGCGGCCGAAGCCCCCATGGACGGATTCACGGCGTTCCCGCGGACATGCTCGGAACGAGCATGCCTTCGTTCCGGACACGCGTTCGGCAATAAGCGTCTGGGCCCGAAAACTCGGAGGAGCGAGCGCGCCCGAAGTGAGCCGCGTCAGCCGCGCTTTTCGACCTCGACGTAATCGCGCTGCGTCGGGCCCGTGTAGAGCTGCCGCGGGCGGCCGATCTTCATGGCCGGGTCGCCGATCATTTCCTGCCAGTGCGCCACCCAGCCGGCCGTGCGGGCGATCGCGAACATGACCGTGAACATCGACCGCGGGATGCCGAGCGCGCTGTAGATGACGCCGGAATAGAAGTCGACGTTGGGGTAGAGCTTGCGCGCGACGAAGTACTCGTCCTTCAGCGCGATCTCCTCGAGCCTGAGCGCGAGTTCGAACAGCGGGTTGTCCGTCTGGCCGAGCCTCGCGAGCACCTTGTGGCACATCTCGCGGATGATCCGCGCGCGCGGGTCGAAATTCTTGTAGACGCGGTGGCCGAAGCCCATCAGCCGCACGTTGTCGTCCTTGTCCTTCACGCGCGCGAGGAACTTCTGGATGTTGTCGACCGTGCCGATGTCCTCGAGCATCTCGAGCACGGCCTCGTTCGCACCGCCGTGCGCGGGGCCCCACAGGGCCGAGACGCCGGCGGAAATCGCCGCATACGGATTCGCGCCCGTGCTGCCCGCCAGCCGCACGGTGGACGTGCTCGCGTTCTGCTCGTGATCGGCGTGCAGGATGAACAGCAGGTCGAGCGCCTGGGCGGCGATCGGGTCGACGACGTACTCCTCGGAGGGCACCGCGAAGAACATGTGCAGCATGTTCGCGCAGTAGTCGAGGTCGTTGCGCGGGTAGACGAACGGCTGGCCGAGCATGTGCTTGTAGGCCGCGGCCGAGATCGTCGGGATCTTGGCGATGATGCGGTGCGCGAAGATCTCGCGGTGCCGCGGGTTATGGATGTCCATCGAGTCGTGGTAGAACGCCGCCATCGACGAGACGACCGCCGACACCATCGCCATCGGGTGCGCGTCGTAGTGGAAGCCGTTGAAGAAGCGCAGCAGCGTCTCGTTGATCATCGTGTGGTAACGGATCGAGCCGTCGAACTGCTCGAGCTGCGCCTCCGGCCGGCAGGTCGCCGTGGATCAGCAGATAGGCGATCTCGAGGAAGTTGGACTTGGTCGCGATCTGCTCGATCGGGTAGCCGCGATAGAGAAGCACGCCGTTGTCGCCGTCGATGTAGGTGATCTTGCTCTCGCACGCCGCCGTGGCCATGAAGCCCGGGTCGAACGTGAATACGCCGTGGTCCTTGTTGATGTTGGCGACGTTGAGGCAATCGGGTCCCACCGTGCCGCTGAGCGCCTCGAGGACCGTCTTCTTGCCGCTGTCGAGGCTGACCAGCTCGTACTTCTTGCCGCTTTTGCTCATCGTCGTGCGATTCCCCTGACCTACGCACCCCGGTCATCCGGGGTTGGCTAGTCAGGGTTGCATGACCGGCCGCTTTGATCAAGACCGGGCTATTGCACGATCTTCAGCTTCTGGCCGGCGACGGGTTCCTTGTCCGGGTAGAGGTCGTTCAGCAGCCGCAGCCTCTCGAGCGGGTATTTCTTGATCGGCGAAACCTTGGCCAGTTGCTCCATCGTCGTGCGTTCCGTGGCGCGGATCACCTGGATGCGATCTGGCTCGGCCGCCGGGAACTCGTTGTCACGGAGGCGGCGGAACGTCTTGACGCTCGACAGGAAGACGGGATCGAGGCTGGCCTGCGCGGCCGCTTGCCGGGTTGCCCCCCGGAACACGTAGGCGAGGTTGTTGTAGTAGACGACCGCCACCCGCGCCGGACCCTGGTTGCCCCAGGGCAGCTTCGTGCTCCGCACCACCGCCGTGTAGCCGTCGAGGCCGTTCGCGTTGATCGGTTCGGAAGTCGTCGTCGGCATGCCCTGCAACAGTCGCCCGAGGAACTCGCGCGGCGCCATGCCCTGTGGCGGCGCGACGGCCGTCAACTCCATGAACGCCTCCTTGCCCTGCGGATAGGCGAGCACGCGGGCCTGCAGGTTGTCCACGATCCAGCCGGTCGGAAAGGCCAGCGTGATTCCCATGTCGGCGTGATAGAAGCGCGACCCGCGCACCGTGCCCTGCGCGCGGCTCGTGCCCATCGGCAAGCCGTTGATCTGCGCGAGGAACCCGTCGCGATTGTCGGGCCGGACCTCGTCGTGCGAGACCTTGCGCGCCGACAGCACCACTTCCTTCAGGCGCGTGTCGTTGTCGGGGTGCGAGGCGAAGACGCCGTGGTAGACGTGCGGCTTGCGATTCTCCTGGCGCGCCATCTGCACCTCGAGCATTTCCTGGTTCTTGAGCAGGCGCACGACGTCGATCATGGCCTCCGGCTCGAAGCCGACGCGGTCCAGGTACTGCGCCCCGAGCTGGTCCGCCTCGAGCTCCATGTCGCGGCCATAGCCGCTGATGAGCGCTGCCCCGGCCATGTTGGCGATGTTCGCGAGGTCGCCGCTGCCCGTGAGGATGCCGATCAGCGTGGCGCCGACGCCGGCGGCGGTGGCCCCCGCCTGCTGCCGCACCGCGTGACGCGCAGTGACGTGACCGATCTCGTGGCCGAGCACCGCCGCGAGTTCCGCCTCGGAATTCAGGTACGCCAGGATCCCGCGCGTGA
Source organism: uncultured Gammaproteobacteria bacterium (assembly GCA_963786705.1). Taxonomy (GTDB): domain Bacteria; phylum Pseudomonadota; class Gammaproteobacteria; order Steroidobacterales; family Steroidobacteraceae; genus RPQJ01. The sequence continues at coordinate 83,298 of CAWBAG010000027.1, read as the reverse complement.
CGTAGACGTAACCGCCCGGGAGTGCGAATGCGTTGACCTCCTCGCTGTCGAGGACCGTGAACGTGTACTGGATGCCGGGCCGGTGGCTATGCGCCGCCAGGCGCTGGCCCACCGCGTCGACGTACTGCTGCACCGACTCGTCGTCGTAGCGGCCGTACTGTTGCAGGACCTGCGGATGGGCCTTGCGCCCGATCTCGATCTCCTGCGCCTCGCTGATCGTGACGACGTCCGTGCCGCCCGTGGCCGGATTGGTCGCGCAGCCGCCCAGGGTCAGCACGCCAGCCGCGAGCAGCGTCAGCGTGGCGATGTAGCGCAGTCTCCGACGCGGCATGGATCGGCTCCGGAAATTGAGGTGCCCGAGTCTAGAGTGCGCCCGCGGCGACCGAAAGTTCCGGGCCGGCGCAAAAGCAAACGGGGCGCCCGTGCGCCCCGTTGCGTCGCCAGATCGCGGGGCACGCCGCCCCGCGCACCCGCCGTTCAGGCCTTGGCGGCGTACTTCTTGCGGAAACGATCGACCCGGCCGCCGGTGTCGACGATCTTCTGCTTGCCCGTGTAGAACGGGTGGCAGCTCGAACAGACTTCGATCTGGAGGTCCTGGCCGAGCGTCGAGCTGGTCTCGAAGGTGTTCCCGCAGCTGCAGGTGACCTGGATCGCTTTGTAGGTCGGGTGGATTCCGTTTTTCATGGCCAGGGCCGTCCGGCAGGAGGTCCAAAATGGGCCGCGAAGTATAGTTTCCGGGCGCCTCCGTGACAAGTTGCGCGCCGCCGCCGCCGCCGCGGCACCGCCCGACGGCCGGCAATGGCCCGAAGGCGCCAGGTGGCGGCCGGGTTATCCACAAAACCTGTGGATAACTTTGTGGATGACTTCACCTCCGGGCCACGCCCAGCCGTGCGTTATGCAGTAGTTTCTGCATTGGTCAAAAATTGACCAGCACTTTTTACCCTGTAAAAACATGTAGTTATGAGGCCCGCCTAATGTTTCACTTCCGCTACGGGCCGTAACCGACAGAAATTGGAACGGCAGATTCTGCATGTGCATAACTGGCTCGCCGCCTAGCCCATTTTCCTGCGCCCTGCAAGCAGGTAATTGCAGGGCGGGCGGCCTCGCCCTCGTCTGCCGGGTCGTCGATCGCGTCTAAATCTCTGTCAGGACGGCAAAAAGAGCGCTTGCAGGTCGTTGAGAAACAAGCGGCCGCGCGGCGTCGCCTGCCAGCCCTGATCGCGCCGCTCGAGCAGGCCGCGCGCCACGGCGACCTCGAGCCGCGGCACCAGGTCAGCGATCCGCAGCCCGGTGCGCCGCTCGAACATCTCGTCCGTGAATCCCTCGACAAGCCGCAGCGCATTCAGGCAGAACTCGAATGTCCTCTCCCCGGCGTCGACCAGGCGCGTCTCGGCGATGCGCTCGCCCGGCTCCGCGGCGGCAAGATAGTGCGCCGGATGCCGCGTCCGGACCGTGCGCTCGATCCCTGCGCCGTCCGCGCGCGTGAGCTTGCCGTGCGCCCCGGCGCCGATGCCCAGGTAATCCCCGAAGCGCCAGTAGACCAGGTTGTGCGTGCAGCGCCGGTCCTCGCGCGCGTACGCCGAGACCTCGTATTGCCCGTAGCCCGCCGCCGCGAGGCGCGCCTGGCAGGCCTCCTGCAGCGCGAAGGCGGCATCGTGGTCGGGAATGCCAGGCGGCGGGCGCCGCGCGAACGGCGTGCCCGGCTCGAGCGTGAGCTGGTAATGGGACAGGTGCGCCGGTGCGAGTGCAATGGCGCGTTCGACGTCGGCGAGCGCTGCGTCGGCAGACTGGCCAGGCAACGCGTACATCAGGTCGAGATTGAAGTTGTCGATGCCGGACGTCCGCAGGTCCGCCGCGGCGACCTCGATTTCGTCCGCGGAATGGATGCGCCCCAGGACCGCCAGGCGTGCCGGGTCGAATGTCTGGGCACCGAGCGAGACCCGGTTAATTCCCGCCGCGGCGTAGTCGGCGAACCTGCCGCGCTCGATCGTCCCGGGATTCGCCTCCAGCGTGATTTCGGCACGTGGCGCGAACGGCAACAAGGCACGCGCGTGGTCGAGCAGCCGGCCGATCGAGCGGGCCGCGAACAGGCTGGGCGTGCCCCCGCCGAAGAAAACCGAGACGATTTCGCGTCCGCCGGCGCCTCGGGCCGCAAAGTCCAGGTCCTGCCGCAATGCGTCGAGGTAGGCCTGCTCGGGAACGCCTGCCGCTGGCACGGCGTGGGAATTGAAATCACAGTACGGGCATTTGCGCACGCACCAGGGCAGGTGCACGTACAACGCAAGCGGCACCTGCCGCACGTCGATGGCGGTCACGCGCCGCTCGCGAGCGCGGCGACCAGCGCGCGCAAGGCCTGGCCGCGGTGGCTGTGCTCGTTCTTCACGTCCGCCGGCAACTCCGCGGCGGTCAGGTTCTTCGCGCCGACGAGAAACAGCGGGTCGTAGCCGAAGCCCCCGGCACCGCGAGGCTCCTGCGCGACGCGACCGTCCCAGCGCGCCTGTGCGATGACCGGGGCAGGATCGTCGGGCCAGCGCAGGTAGACCATCGCGCACCGGTAACGCGCGGTCCGGTCGCGCTCGGGCACGCCCTGCAGCGCGCGCAACAGTTGCGCGTTGTTCGCGGTGTCGTCCGCGCGTGGCCCTGCGTAACGCGCCGAGCGCACGCCCGGTGCACCATGCAACGCGTCGACCTCCAGGCCGGAATCGTCCGCGATGGCCGGCAGTCCGGACGCCGCTGCCGCGAATCGCGCCTTGAGGATCGCGTTCTCGACGAAGCTCGCGCCGGTCTCGTCCGCGCAGCCGTCGGTGAATTCGGCGAGCGCCCGCACGTCCACGCCCCAGGGCGCGAGGATCGCGCGCATTTCGCGCAACTTGCCGGCGTTGCCGGTCGCGAGCACGAGCCGCGCGGGCATGCGGCCGCCCGGCGTGCCGCTCACCGTGGCCGCGCGCGGGACTCCGTGCCGTTGGCCGGCAGCGGCTCCTGCAGCGCCTCGAGTTGCGCGACGAACAACAGCTCGCAGGAGGCCGCCGCGAGGTCGAGCAGCTGGTCGAGTTCGTGGCGCCGGAACGCGTGGCCTTCAGCGGTGCCCTGGACCTCGACGAAGCCGCCGCCGTTGTTCATCACGACGTTCATGTCGGTCTCGGCGGTGGAGTCCTCGAGATAATCGAGGTCCACGACCGGTGCACCGTCGACGATACCGACCGACACCGCGGCCACCTGTCCGTGCAGGGGATTCGTCGCGAGCGAGCGGCGGCGGCCGAGGCTGGCCATCGCATCGGCCAGCGCCACGTACGCGCCAGTGATGGATGCCGTGCGCGTGCCGCCGTCGGCCTGCAGCACGTCGCAGTCGAGCGTGACCGTGCGCTCGCCGAGGGCGCGCAGGTCGACGATCGCGCGCAACGAGCGGCCGATCAGGCGCTGGATTTCGAGCGTGCGCCCGCCCTGCTTGCCCCGTGCCGCCTCGCGTGCGCTGCGCGTGTGGGTGGCGCGCGGCAGCATGCCGTACTCCGCCGTGATCCAGCCCTCGCCCTTGCCGCGCAGGAACGACGGCACGCCGTCCTCGACCGTCGCCGTCACGAGCACGCGCGTATCGCCGAACTCGACGAGCACGGAGCCTTCGGCGTGGCGCGTGTAGCCGCGCGTGATGCGAACGGGGCGCAGTTCATTCGGCGCGCGGCCACTGGGTCTCAAGGTGCGTCTCCGGAAGAGCGGGGCCGCGGTGCGGCCCGCGGGATCAGGGTCCGAGCCAGCGAATCGCGGCAACCGTCGTATTGTCGGCGTACGGGGTCGCGTTCGTCACGGCGCGCGCGCCGAGCTCCGCCAGCGCCTCGCGCAACTCGCGCTTCGATTCCAGCGCGAGCGCGGCGATCTGGTCGTCGGGCAGGCCGGACCACAGGCCATCGGAGCAAAGCAGCAGGATGTCCCCGGCATTGAGCGCGCGCCGGCCGCTCAGCGTCATTTCGGGGAGCACCGGGTCGCCGCCGATGCAGCATTCGACGTAGTTGCGCATCGGATGGCCCTGCGCCTGCTGCTCCGTGATGCGGCCCGCCCGCAGCAGCAGCTCGACGTGACTGTGGTCGCGAGTGCGTTCCTTGACCTTGCCGCCGCGCAACAGGTAGACGCGGCTGTCGCCGACGTGCGCCCAGTACGCGTTCGAACCCTGCACGAGGCAGATCGCGCAGGTTGCGCGCGGCCGGGTCTCCGGGGCCAGGCCCTGCCCAAGCTCGACGACGGCTTCGTGCGCGCGGCCCACCGTCAGGTGCAGGAACCCCTCCGGATCGAAGAGTGGACGGCTCGTGTCCCAGAACTCCGCGACCATGGTGCGGATCGCGACCTCGGCGGCCCGGGCGCCGTCGGAGTGACCGCCCATGCCGTCTACGACAGCCAGCAGCACGGACCCGTCGGCATCCGCAATGGCGACGCGATCCTGGTTTTCTTCGCGATGGCCCAGCAGGCTCAGATCCGCGTGCTCGATCTGCAAGTGACGCTCCGGCACGCCGGTTCTCATGTAAAATCCTGCGCAGTTTATAGCATCTCGCGCGTGGCTCCGGTAGGAGCGCGCCGGTTGCCTGCCGCCGAAATTTCCGCGTCGCCCAACGAGTTCCCAGCCATGATCCGCAGCATGACCGGCTTCGCGCGATGCGAACGCCAGGGCCCATGGGGCACGCTCAGCTGCGAGTTGCGGGCGGTCAACCATCGTTATCTGGAGCTGTCGCTGCGCGTGCCCGACGAGTTGCGCGCGCTCGAGAACGACATTCGCCAGCAGCTCGGCGCGAGCCTGCGCCGCGGCAAGGTCGATGCGGGTCTTTACCTGCGCTGCAGCCACGCATTGCCGGCCACGATCGAGGTCAACCGGGGGCTGGTCGAGCAATTGACGCGCAGTGCCGCGGAGGTGGCGTCGATCTCGGGCGGTTCGCTGGCGTCGCTGAGCCCGCTGGAATTGTTGCGCTGGCCCGGCGTCGTGCGCGAAGCCGAGCGCGACCTGGGACCCGTGCTGGCGCAGGCGCTCGACCTGGTGCGCGAGACTGCCGGTGAACTGGGCGCCGCGCGTGCGCGCGAGGGAGCGCGGATCCACGAGATGCTGCGCAGCCGCTGCGAATCCCTGCAGCAGGGCGTTGCACTCATGCGGGCCCGGCTGCCGGAGTTGAGCGCGCGCATCCGGGCGCGCGTGTCGGAGCGCGTCGCGCAACTCGGGACGCAGGTCGATCCCGAGCGGCTGGAGCAGGAACTGGTGCTGCTCGCGTACAAGATGGACTTCGAGGAGGAGCTCGACCGGCTCGGCAGTCACGTCGCCGAGACGTTGCAGATCCTCGAGACGAACGAGCCCGCGGGGCGCCGTCTCGACTTCCTCATGCAGGAGTTGAATCGCGAGGCGAACACCTTGTCGTCCAAGTCCCAGGACGCGGACACCACGCGCACCGCGGTCGACATCAAGGTGCTGATCGAGCAGATGCGCGAGCAAGTGCAGAATGTCGAGTAAGCTCGTAACACATTGATTAATTGAGTACTTTATTGCCAGCAGGGTTGCTCGCCGGGCCCCGGACTCAGCACCCCCGATTGCCTGCGAGCTGCCTGGCCGCGGCTTGCGGCGCCGGCCGCGGAGCAGCCGGATTCAGCCACGCCCGAGACGCGTGATTACCTGCGTAAAGCCCCGCGCCCTGGCCGCGTCGATGGCCGCAATGCCGTCCCGGTTGCGCAGCGATTCACGCGCACCTGCCTGCACCAGGAGAGCCACGACGTCGGCGGCACCTGCGTGGCTCGCCAGGATCAGCGCGGTGTCGCCGAGCGCGTTCTGGACGTCGACTTCGACCCGCGCCGCGACCAACCGCTGCACGATCGCAGCGTGTCCGCCGCGTGCGGCGAGCATCAGCGGCGTGTCGCCGGAGCGGGTGCGCAGCCGGACATCCGCGTTGACCCGGGCCAGCCGGTCGTAGGCCGCGACGTTGCCGCGCGCGGACGCACAGGCGATCGGCGTGACGCCTCCGGCGTCGGCCGCGTCCGGCGACGCATGCGCGGCAAGCAATGACGACATGATCTCGACGTCGCCCTGGCACGAGGCGAGCCAAAGCGCGGTCCGTCCGGCATTGTCGATGTCGTCGACTGCCGCGCCTGCCTGCAGCAACTGCGCGACGATCTGGGCGTCGCCCCGCATGGTCGCGACCTTCAAGGGTGACTCGCCGTCGCGCGCGACGACGTTCGGCTTGGCACCTGCCCCGAGCAGCATCGCAACGACCGGGCCGTCACCGCGTTGAACTGCGGTCAGCAACAGGGGTGGCTCATTCCTGCCCTGCCGTGCGGGTTCGGCCCCGTGCTCGAGCAGGACCTGGACGACGGCCGCATGCCCAAGCCGCACTGCCTCGCCGAGCGGGGTTCGCCCGAGCCGGTCCGGGCGCGCGACCGCTGCACCCGCATCGAGCAGTGCTGCGGCCGCCGGTGCGGCGTTCGCGCCGACGGCCACGAACAGCGCCGGTACACCGGTGGGCGTGAGCGCTTCGGGATCGCCACCTCGCGCGAGCAACGCCTTGAGCATTGCCGGATCGGTGCGGCTGGCCGCGAGCGCCACGTCGGGCCAGCCGGCATACGCATCGCCCGTGGCGGCGCGCCGGACCGGGCCTCCCGGGGCCGCGCGGTCTGCCTGCGTCGCACGTCGTCGCTTGATGATGGCGCCGCGGCTCACCAGCAGCTGCGACACGTCGGCGTGATCCGCAAGCACGGCGTAATCGACCGCGCTCCACCCGCCGCCATTGCGCACCCGCAGGTCCGCGCCCGCCGCGAGCAACGCCTCGACCTGCGCGGCACGGCCGCCGCGGGCGGCATAGAACAGCGCGGTGTTGCCGTTGGCGTCGGCGGCGTTCACGCTGGCGCCGCCCGCGAGCAGCCGCTTGCAGGCATCGGGCCGTTCCGCCGCCGCGGCGAGCATCAATGGCGTGATGCGCTCGACGTCGGCTGAATCGACCGCAAAGCCGCGCCCGCCCAGCGCCTGGACCGCGTTCGCCGCACCGGCGCCGGCGGCGTGGTGCACCGGCGTGCGACCGAAGCCATCGACGAGAGTCGTCGGCACGAGCGGCAGCAGTGCATCGAGCGTCGCGACGTCGTCGCTGCGAGCCGCACCGAACACGAGGGCAGCGAGTGCGTCACCCGTCGCGCCGTGGCCGGGGTCGGACTGGAGCGGCAGGCGTCCGGCACGCAACAGCGCCTGCGCTTCGACGTGCCCGAGCTGCGCCGCCCGCTGCAGCCATTGCCGGGCGGCAACGAGGTCCTGCGGCGGGCCGCGCGTCGCGAGCGCTGCGAGCGCGAATGCGGCGCGCGGGTTGCCGAGTGCCGTCGCCTGGACGAACAGTTCGTGCGCGCGCGCGACGTCCTCGGGCACGCCCGTGCCGTTGAGATAGAGCGTGCCAAGCAGGTACTGCGCGTTGGCGTCCTGTGCTAACGGACTTGCGGACAGTTGCGACGCGGCGTCGCCGAACTGCTTCAGTCGCAGCGCCGACTTGGGCTTCTCGAGCACGTCGCCCGCAGGCGCCGTCGAACTCCTGCCTGTCGCGCTGAAATGCACGCAGCCGAGCCCCAACGCCAGCACCAACGCGCATCTGCGCACCCGTGCCGCCGGGTCACGCCGTTCCATACTTGGTCTCCACGTGTATGCCGGTGCGCCGCAGGAACTCCGATGGCAGGATGCCGCCCGCACTGACGATCACCGCGTCGTTCGGCAGGATCAGGTGGCCATCGCCACGCCGCAGCAGTACGCGATCCGCTTCGATGCGCTCGACGCTGGAATCGAGGAACACCTGCAATCGACCGGCGGCCTGCGCCGCGTCGAGGCGCTCGCGATTGCGCGGCTTGGCGCGCGTGAACGCTGCCCCGCGGTAGGACAATGAAACGTCCCCGCAACCCGCTTCCGCGATGCTCGCGGCCGCTTCGAGGGCACTGTCGCCGCCACCGACGACGAGCACGCTCGCATCCCGGTACTGCTCCGGATCGATGAGCCGGTAGACCACCTTCGGCAGGTCCTCGCCCTGGACCTCGAGCTTGCGCGGCGTCCCGCGACGTCCGATCGCGAGCAGGACGCTCGCGGCGCGGTACTCGCCCGCGGACGTGCGCACGACGAAGCCCTGCGGCCCGTCGCGATCGACGCTTGCGACGCGCTCGCGATAGCGCATGTTGCCGGCGACACCAGTCTTGCGCTCTATGTCCTGCCAGAACTCGAGCAGGTCCTCCTTGGAGGTCTGCGTGAATCGCACCTTGCCGACGAGCGCGATGTCGGCGGGTGCGGTCATCACGAGCTTGGCGCGCGGGTACTGGAACACGCACCCGCCGAGCGTCTCCTGCTCGATCGTCACGAACTTCATGCCGTGCGACCTGGCGGCGAGGCTTGCCGAGAATCCGGCCGGACCTGCCCCGACGATCAACAGGTCGAGCTCGCCGGGCGCAGCCTTGCGCTGTTGCCGATGGATCGCATCGACGGCCTGCCGCCCCTGCGCGAGCGCGTTGCGGATCAGTCCCATGCCGCCGAGTTCTCCCGCGACGAACAGGCCCGGCACCGTCGACTCGAAGTCCGCGCTCAGCAACGGAATTTCAAGGCCGCGCCGCTCGGTGCCGAAGACGAGCGTGATCGCATCCGCAGGACACGCGGCGCGACAGGCGCCGTGGCCGACGCAATCGGTCGGGCTGATCAACTGCGCCTTGCCCCCGATGACGCCGAGGACTCGATGCTCCGGCTGCTCCGGACACGCCTTGACGCACGAGCCGCAGCCGATGCAGCGCAACGGGTCGACGACCGGGTGCAGCGACATCGGCTCGACGAGGCCTGCGGCCCGGGCGCGCTCACGCACGTCGACGCTGACGCGTTCCTGGCGTCGCCGCCGCATTGCGTACCACGCCCAGATGAGCACGAGCGGCACCGCATAGACCGCGAGCAACGTATTCGTCACGGCATCGACTCGAATGGATGGATGGCGATCCGGTGCATGTTCCCGAAGACGATAGCGGCTGGTGAAAAATTGACGGCAAATGGAGGCAATTCATGCCAACCGCGTCACGAAACGGGCAAGCAATCGCTTGGCTGCGACTTCACGGCGACCGATTGTAGCTAGTGTTGACGTCCAATCGCGGAGGGCGCCGTGACCGTGGCCGATGTCTCTGCGAGCAGCGGACCTCGACGAGACCTGCGTGCTGCGACGGCGATTGATTTCAGCGGGTCGCCACGTCCAACGCGGATGTGCGCCAGCAGGGGCGCCGTGGCGGGCAGGCGAGGATCTCCTGGCCTGCTGCACCGGGCGGCCGGCATCGAACTCGACGGGATAAGTCAAATGCGCAATGGGACGACGGGAATCATCGCTGCGGGAACCTTCGGCCTCGGGTTGCTGGCCGGACTTGCGGTCGCTGCGTGGCTCCGCAACGACGGCGCTGCTGCGTCGTCGAGCGCGGCCGCGCCATCGCACCCGGGCATGTCGGTCGGCGAGCGCACGCTCGATGATGCCGTCCGCGCGTCGGTCGGAATCCTCGGCGGCGGCACGGGGCCGGCGATGCCTGCGGACGCAGCCCGGGGACTCGTGGCCGGGTCGCCGGCGGCGCTCCTCGCCAGGGCGGACGAGCAGCGACGACAGCGCCAGTTTGCACAGGCCGTCGACACCTACAGGAAGGTCGTTGCGGTAGGCGGCATGACCGCGGACGCCTGGGCCGATTACGCCGACGCGACCGCATCGGTCACGTCGAGCCTGCAGGGCGAGCCGGAGGCCGCGATTCAACGTGCACTGGCATTGAACCCCCGGCATGCCAAGGCGCTCTGGCTCAAGGCCAGTCTCGAGCACGAGACGCGCGCGTACGTCGCGGCCGCCGCGACGTGGCGGGAACTGCTGACCGTCGTGCCACCGGAGTCCTCTGACGCCCGGATCATCGAAGCCAACATCGCCCAGGCCGTCAGGCTCGCCGGCGGGAAAGGATGAGTCGCATGAGTGCCCAGCCGAGACTGCGGGACAACCGCATCGCGCGAGACGACGCCGGGATCGCGCCGTTGCAGTCACAGCCCGCGCGCGAGTTGCCACGCCAACCCGTCGCTCACGTGCGCCCGGTGGTCGCCGAATCCCGGGCCCGGAAGCTGGCCACGGCCGCGCGCGTCTTTTTCCTGGCCGTGGTCGTGGCGCTCGCCTTCGGCTTCTACGCGCCGACAGAGGATTACGTTACGCCGCAGTGGGGGCTCGGTTACGCGCTCGGCATCGCCGGGGGCAGCATGATGCTGCTGCTGCTCGTCTATCCGCTGCGCAAGCGCCTGCCCGCACTGCGCTACGTGGGCTCGACGCGCTTCTGGTTCCGGTTCCACATGGTGCTCGGCGTGCTCGGCCCGGTGCTGATCCTGTACCACGCGAACTTCGGCTTCGGCGCGGTCAACAGCAACGTCGCACTGGTCTGCATGCTCGTCGTCGCGGGCAGCGGACTGTTCGGGCGCTACTTCTACGGCCGCATCCATCACGAGTTGCACGGCCGGCGCTCGACGCTCGCCGAGTTGAAGGATTTTGCAGAGCGGCTGCGGCACGTGACGACTGGAGTGACCTTCCTGCCCGAGGTCGTCGAGCGCCTTGCCGCGGACGAAGCGGTCATCGAACTCCGTAGCTTGCGAACGCCACTGCTGCTCAGGCCGCTGGTCGGCATCTCGTGGGCCTGGGCCGCGCGGCATCGCCTGCGCCGGTACGTTCGCACTGCCGTGCATGCGCTGCCGGCGCCACAGCAGGAGGCGCAGCGCAAGGCCGCATTCCGCTATGTCGACGACCGTCTCGGCGCGACGCGTCGCGTCGTCGAGTTCCAGGCGTTCGAGCAGTTCTTCTCGCTCTGGCACGCGTTGCACATGCCGCTGTTCGTGATGCTCGTGATCGCAGGGACGGTCCACGTCTTCGCGGTGCACCTGTACTGAGTCTCGACGAAGCAGCCGGAATGCCCCGACACCATGCCCCGCGAGCCCTGCTGACCATGATGCTGCTGGCCTCCTCGCTGCTGGTGCAGGCACGCGCGGCCGGCATCGAGACACTGTTGATGCCGGGCCCGGTGATCGCGGGTCACGCCAGTCTCGAGCAGGAATGCACGCAGTGTCACGACCGCGCCGATCGCGCGCGCCAGTCGCAGCTGTGCCTCGCCTGTCACGAAGACACCGCTGCCGACGTCGCGCGGCACACGGGCTTTCACGGCCGCCTGGCGGGAATCGAGCGCACGCCCTGCAACGCGTGCCACACCGAACACAAGGGCCGCAAGGCCGACGTCGTGAAGCTGAACCCGGCCGCGTTTCCGCACGACCAGACCGATTTTCCCCTGTCGGGCCTGCACGCGAACAGCGACTGCGCGGCGTGCCACAAGGCCGGACGAAAGTTCCGCGAGGCGCCGCCCGCGTGCCACGACTGCCATCGCGAGGACGAACCGCACGCGGGCAAGCTCGGCCGCGATTGCGCGTCGTGCCATGACGCCGCGGGCTGGGAACGTGTCCGGTTCGATCACGGCAAGACCCGGTTTGCGTTGACCGGCAAGCACGACGCCATCGCCTGCGCTGCGTGCCATTCAGGCAATCGCTACGGCGGCACGCCGACTCAGTGCGTTGCATGCCATGCCCCCGACGATGCCCACGCCGGCGGGCGCGGTCCCGCGTGCGCGGATTGCCACCAGACGAACGGCTGGACCGGCACGCGCTACGATCATCTGCGCGAGACCGGTTTCGCGCTCGCGGGCGTCCACGGTTCGCTCGACTGCAAGTCGTGCCACCAGACGGCCCGCCTCGAGGATCCCCTGCCGCGCGACTGTCTCGGCTGCCATCGCAGCGACGAGCCGCACGCCACGCGCTTCGGCGGCGATTGCGCGCGCTGCCATACGCAGAGTGAATGGAAGCCGGCGAAATTCGAGCACACGCGCGACGGCAGGTTCGAACTGCGCGGCGCGCACGCGCGCCTCGACTGCCACGCGTGCCATACGGCGGTGCTCAGCGAGCAGAAGCTCGGCACCGACTGCATCTCGTGCCACCGTCCCCGCGACGTCCACGCGGGCAAGCTCGGCAGCGACTGCGAGCGGTGCCACGGCGTCGAGACCTGGCGCGGACACCTGCAGTTCGACCACGACCTCACCCGTTACCCGCTCGTCGGATTGCACGTGCCGGTGCCCTGCTTCGGGTGCCACCGGTCGCCCGAATACAAGGGCGCTCCGCAAGCTTGCGTCGATTGCCACGCCGCGGACGACCGGCACAAGGGATCACTCGGGCGCGACTGCGAGGCGTGCCACTCGCCGAACGGCTGGGGGCTCTGGGAATTCGATCATGGGAAGGCCACGAAATTTCCCCTGACCGGTTCGCACGTGCGCGTGGCCTGCGCCGGCTGCCACAAGCAGCCCGTGGACACGGTGAAGCCGTCGCAGGACTGCGCCGCCTGCCACACGCAGGACGACGTGCATCTCGGCCAGTTCGGCCGCCAGTGCCAGCGCTGTCACAACACCTCGACGTTCAAGGGTGCGCTGCTGCGCCAGCAGGGAGGTCACACATGAGATTCACCAGACTTTGCCTGCTCCTTTGTGCGCTCCTGGGCGGAACGGCTTTCGCGCAGGGGGCCGGCAGCCGCTTCGATCACGTCACCACGGGGTTCGAGCTGACCGGCTCGCATCGCCTGCAGGCGTGCGAGACGTGCCACGTGGATGCCGTGTTCAAGGGCACGCCCCGCGATTGCTTCGTGTGCCATTCGCCCGGGTCGCGTATCGGCGCGACGCCCAAGACCGCCGACCACGTGCTCAGCACGGAGAAATGCGGCGCGTGCCACACGACCTCGGCATGGGTGCCCGCCGCGCGTTTCGACCATGAACAGGCGCGCGGCAGTTGCGCGAGCTGCCACGACGACGTCAGGGCGCAGGGCAAGCCGGCGGGGCACGTCGTGACGAGCCAGGATTGCGGCGCATGCCACGGGGACACCGGCTGGACTCCCGCGAAATTCGACCATTCCGGCATCACCGGCAACTGCGCCTCCTGCCACGACGGCGTCAGGGCCACGGGCCGGACCACGACTCACCTGCAGACCACGGCGTCGTGCGAGTCCTGTCACGCGACCACGGGCTGGTCGACGACACAGGTCGACCATGCCCAGGTGCTCGGCACTTGCGCGTCGTGCCATGACGGCCGGTCGGCGACTGGCCGGCACGCCAGCCACGTGCCCACCAGCGAAGGTTGCGACTCGTGTCACGTCACTGCGGCCTGGACACCAGCGAGTTTCACGCACGAGGGCATCGCCGACGGCTGCACCACGTGCCACGACGGAGTCAAGGCAACGGGCACCGGGTCGCGCCACATACGCACGTCCATTACCTGCCAGGCGTGCCATGCGACCACGGCGTGGACGCCGCTCACGACCATGGATCACCGCGAGGTTCTCGGCAGCTGTTCGAACTGCCACGACGGCCAGGCCGCGACAGGCCAGCCTGCCAGGCACATCCCGACGAGCGCTGAGTGCGACAACTGCCACGGCACGACCGCCTGGACACCCGCGAAGTTCGATCACACCGGCATCGTGAGCAATTGCGTTCTGTGCCACGACGGCTTGCGCGCCGACGGCAGGAACCCGACGCACATCGCGACGTCGGCGAGTTGCGAATCGTGCCACGTGGTCGCCGCGTGGCAACCGGCCACGCGCGTCGATCACACCCAGGTCATGGGAACCTGCGCCTCGTGCCACGACGGCACGATCGCGGGCGGCAAGAACGCGACGCACGTTCCATCCGACAACTCGTGCGACCGCTGCCACAGCTCGATCGCATGGGTGCCGGCGCAGTTCTCGCACGACGGCCTGACCCAGGCCTGCGCGACCTGCCACGACGGCGTCCAGGCGACAGGCAAGAGCGCGACGCACGTACGGTCGAGCACGAGCTGCGATTCGTGCCACTCGACGACGTCCTGGCGCCCGGCCGTGAACTTCGACCACACGCAGGTGAGCGGCAGCTGCGCTTCCTGCCACAACGGCACGACCGCCACGGGCAAGCACCCGGCGCACGTCGCCTCGACGACGGCGTGCGACGCTTGTCACGCCACGCTTGCCTGGAGCCCGGCGACGCGAGTCGATCACGCGCACGTCATCGGCAGTTGTTACTCGTGCCACGATGGCAGCGCCGCGACCGGCAAGCCTGCCGGCCACATCCCGAGCGGGACCGCGTGTGATGCGTGCCACTCGCCGCTCGCCTGGACGCCCGCGCGCTTCGACCATACGGGCGTCACGGGCAACTGCTTCAGCTGCCACAACGGCACGAATGCGAGCGGCAAGAACGCCACGCACATCGGGTCGAGCAACGCGTGCGAGGCCTGCCACGCGCTTTCGGCGTGGAGGCCGGCCGCGCGCGTCGATCATGCCCAGGTCACCGGCGCGTGCGCGACGTGCCACGACGGCACGGTCGCCACGGGCAAGGGCACGAACCACATACCCACGAGCGCGGGCTGCGGCAGTTGTCACGCCACGCTCGCGTGGTCACCCGCGACCTTCACGCACACGGGCATCGGCAACGGCTGCTCCAGCTGTCACGACGGCGTCAAGGTCGCGGGCAAACATGCCGCGCATCTCTTCACGAGCGCGACCTGCGAGGCCTGTCACGCGACATCAGCCTGGACGCCTGCGACCGGCGTCGACCACGCGCAAGTCAGGGGCACGTGCTCCTCGTGCCACAACGGCGGCGCAGCGGCGGGCAAGCCGGCCGGTCACGTCGCGACCACGTCCGAGTGCAGCGTGTGCCACGGCACGCTGGCGTGGAGGCCCGCGACCGGCTTCAGCCACGACGGCGTCACCGGCAACTGCGCCAGCTGTCACAACGGCGTCGCAGCGACCGGCAAGAACGCCGGCCACCTGTCGACGTCGAACACCTGCGAGTCGTGTCATACGCCGGGCGGCTGGAAACCCGCGACGCGCGTGGACCACACGCAGGTGATCGGCAGTTGCGCCTCGTGCCACGACGGCGTCAGGGCCGCCGGCAAGAACGCCACGCACATCGCGAGCGACACGGCCTGCGACAGCTGCCACACCGCGACGGCCTGGAAACCTGCGATCCGCGTCGACCACGCGCACGTGGTGGGCGCCTGCTCGAGCTGCCACGACGGCGTCAAGGCGGCGGGCAAGCCGACCAGTCACGTGGCCACGAGCGGCGAGTGCGGTGCGTGCCACTCGACTCTCGCGTGGACGCCGGCCACCGTGAACCATACGGGCATCACCGGCTGCAGGAACTGTCACGACGGTGCCGGTGCGACCGGGCCATCGACCGGGCACATGACGTTCCCGGTCAACAATTTCGACTGCAACCAGTGCCACACGATCACGGCATGGTCGCCAAACACGTTCAGGCACCGTGCGGGCGGCGGCTACCCGGGCGACCACCGCTCGCTCAATTGCCGCAGCTGCCACACCACCGGCACGGATGCGGCCACCTGGCGCACGCCGTCGTACAAGCCTGACTGCGCGGGCTGCCACGCCTCGAAGTTCAAGACCGATCCGCACACGAAGTACGGCTCGGTGAAGTACACGGTGAGCGAGCTGCGCAACTGCTCCGGCGCCTGCCACGTCTACACGGATTCGACGCTGACGACGATCTCCAGGCGTCGTGCCGGCCCCGAGCACCGCGTCTCGGATTCCGGGTTCGACTGATGCGGCGCCGCGTCACGCGCCTGCTGTGCCCGCTCCTGGTCACTGCGCCGCTCGCGGCGCCGGCGCACGCGGCCGTGCGCCTGGTAGAGGACATCGGTGCGACGGAGCAGCGCGGTTACGTGGCGGTCACGCTGACGTTCGGCTGCGCCTTGCGTTACCTGTCGCACACGCCCGCCAGCCACGGCGAGTCAGTCCAGGTGCGCTTCGACGCCGGAGCCGATTGCGGGCCAGCGGGCAGCGACGAGTCCTCGACCCTGCTCGCCGGTGCGGCGCCTTACGTGCGATCACTCGATGCCGCCCGGCCGTTCGGGTCGGTCGTCGAACTGCGCATCGGCTGGGCCCGGTCCGAACAGTTCGTGCTCGTCCCTGCATTCGACGGCCGCGGCCTGCGCGTCCGGCTGCTGCGCGCAGAGCAGCCGAGCGTCACCGTGCGCGAGGTTCCAGGCGCCGCGTCCACGTACTCGGTCAACCTGGCATCGGCCACGGAACCGTTTGCAGAGGACGCGCTGGCCGCCGCGACGCGGGTCGTGGGCGTTCGCGCCTACCAGTCGGAAACCGTCGTCGACGAGCAGCGTTGGTATCGACTGCGCGCCGGCCCGTTCGTCACGGAAGCCGACGCGAAGCAGGCGCTCGCGAATGCGCGGAGCGCGTATCCGAAAGCGTGGATCGCGATCGCGGACGACCTGCCATCGACGACGCCTGGTACACCGGACGCGGTGTCCAGCGTGCCGGTCCAGGTCGCACGGCCGACCACGACGCTCATTGCCGCCGACAGCGACCGGCTGCTGCGCGAGGCGCGCGACGCGTTCCGCCGCAAGGATTACGCCGCCGCCATCCCGCTGCTGACCCGGCTGACCGAGCAACCCGAGTTCCCGCAACGTGCAGAGGCCCAGGAACTGCTGGGGCTCGCGCGCGAGCGCAGTGGCCAGCTCGCGCACGCGAAAGCGGAGTACGAGGACTACCTGCGCCGCTATCCGCAAGGCGACGGCGCCGATCGCGTGCGCAAGCGCCAGCGGGCACTGGCGCTGGCCATGCGTCCCGGGCGCGGCGCTGCTGGCGGCGACCCGGACGAATCACCCTGGAAACTCTACGGCGGGTTCTCGCAGCTCTACCGCCAGGACCAGAGCCACATCCAGACGGGTGTCGTCGACAACGACGTCACGACCCAGGATGCCGTGCTGAGCGACGTGGCGTTCGTCGCACGCCGACGCGGCGAACGGTTCGACTTCTCGTCGCGGGCGAGCGCCGGCTACACCTACGACATGCTCGAGGACGGGGAGGGGAGCCAGCAACGGGTATCGATCCTGTTTGCCGAGATCAGCGATCGCGAACTCGGCTGGACGACGCGGATCGGGCGCCAGTCCGGCAACTCGGGTGCGCTGCTCGGCACCTTCGACGGCCTGCACGCGTCGTATCAATTGTTTCCGCACGTGCGCATCAACGGCTACGTCGGTTATCCGTCGGAGTCCACGCGGGCCGGACCGGCGACGGACCGGCGCTTCATGGCCTTGTCGGCAGACCTGGGTACGTTCGCCGACTTCTGGGACTGTTCGATTTACGCGGCTGACCAGGATTACTTCGGCACGACCGACCGGCAGGCCATCGGCACCGAGATCCGGATGTATCGGTCCGGGCTGACGTTCGTCGGCAGGATCGACTACGACCTGTACTACCAGGCGTTGAACGACGTGCTGATGCTGGCGACGTTCGCGTTGCCGGGACAGTGGACGGCGAGCGTGAACCTCGACCGGCGGACCAGCCCGAGCCTCACGACACGCAACGCCATGATCGGGCAGCCCGTACGGCAATTCGACGAACTGTTCGGGCTCTATACGCCCGAGGAGATCGAGCAACTGGCCGAGGATCGTACTGCCGAAGCGCAGACCTACTCGGTCGCCTTCTCCCGGCCGCTCGGCGAACGCTGGCAGTGGTCCGTGGACGTCTCCAGCATGGCCCTCGGGGCGACGCCGGAGTCCGGCGGGGTTGGCGCCACGCCCGCCACCGGCAGCGAGACTTCGATCGCCACGCAGGCGCTGGGGTACGGGTTGTTCGGCCGCGGTGACACGACCTCGTTCGGGCTGCAGTTCCAGGCAGGCGACACGGCGCGGACGACCTCGCTCGGTTTCGGCACGCAACTGCCAGTCGGCGAGCGCTGGCGCCTCGGGCCGCGCCTGCGCGTGGACCAGCGGGACTTCGACGTCGACGGATCCCGGCAGCTCGTCTATGCGCCTTCGCTGCGCGCCGAACTGCGCGGCCCGCACCTGACGCTGGAGTTCGAGGGCGGCGCGGAATTCGGCACACGCGACTTTGGCGCCGGCAGCACCGACACGACGCGTTACTACGCGAGTCTCGGCTACCGCTACGACTTCTAAGCCGGCCCCGCGTGAATATTGATCGGATGCGCCGGCTTCATTCCTGGACCCTGCTGCGGTGCTGCGCCGCGGGCCTGTCGGTGCTGCTGGTCGCGGGGTGCGCCGCAACCGCCGGGCCGCGGCAGCACGAGTATCTCGACGAGACCACTGCCGCGACGGTCACCGTCGGACGCGACACGCTGGTGTTCGCGCGTGAGCGTCCGGAACTCGCCGTGAACGCCCGCGACTACCTGACGGTCGTGCCCGTGGACGTGAACCGGTCGGGCACGCACACGGTGTACCTGTTCGGCTACGCATGGTCGACCATCGACAAGCGTGGCGTGGACGAGACGCCGGGCGCCTACGCAATCGTCGCCGACGACCGCTCGATCGGCTTGGCGCTGGCGCCCGGCGGGACGCGCGAGCTCGGCATCGGCACGGCGCCGCTGCGGCCGCCGTCCCGTACTGCCGTCGCGGTCGTGGCCGCCACGTCCCGGGAAACCCTGCGTTTCATCGTCGCGGCGACCGACGTGCGCGTGCTGCGCACGCGCGACGGCCTCGTCGAACGCTTTGCACTCTGGCACGACAGCAGGCCCGCGCTCGACGAATTCCTGCAAGGCGAGGGCGCGACGCGGTGACCGGCTAGAATGCCGGCATGCCTGCCACGCCCCCGCCCGGCTCCCGACGCGGACGCCTGTTCGTCATTGCCGCTCCCTCGGGCGCCGGCAAGACCTCGCTGGTGCGCGCCCTGATGGAGCGCGAGCCGGCGTTGCGGTTCTCAATCTCGTACACCACGCGCGCCCAGCGCAGTGCCGAGGTGCATGGCCGCGACTATTTCTTCGTCACGCGCGAGGAGTTCGTCGCCATGGTGGAACGCGGGGAATTCCTCGAGCACGCGCGCGTGTTCGACAATCACTATGGGACCCCGCGCCGCCAGGTCGAGGAATCGCTGGCGGCGGGACAGGACCTCATCCTGGAAATCGACTGGCAGGGCGCGCAGCAGATCCGGCGTGCGATGCCGGAATGCATTTCCATCTTCATCCTGCCGCCGTCGCGCGCCGAACTCGAGCGGCGCCTGCGCGGCCGTGGCACCGACGCCGCGGACGTGATCGAGCGCCGGCTGCGCGACGCCGCCGCCGACATGACGCACTGGCGTGAGTTCGATCACGTCGTGATCAACGACGACTTCGAGGCGGCGCTGGAGGACCTGCGCGCCATCGTCACGGGACGGGGCGAGCGGCTTGCCGGTGGCCGAGCCCGCGCCGCCGAGCTGGCCGAAGTGCTGACCGCCGCGGCTGGCGATCGCTGAATTCCTCCGGCGACCTGCTGCCCGACGTACTGCTCACCGCAGCCGGCGGCGAGGGCCGAGCGCATCGCTCGGCCCGTCGCTGCCCGCCGCGGCAGGCTAACGGATTTCGCGCCAGCCGACGCGTCGCACTCCGGCCGAGGTGCCGGGCGCCACGGGGATGCTCATGGCCTTCACGGTCGTGTCGGCCTGCGTGACGATCGCGATGACCTTGTTGGTCGGCAACCGGATCAGCGTGACGCCGGTCGCGATCGAACCACCGACCGGGAACCCGACTTCCTTGGGCTGCAGCCCGATGATCGCGGCGCCCGTCTTGTAATCGACCGCGTAGAGCCAGCTCCTGCCGCCGACGTAGCAGTAGTCGTCGTCGGGCTCGTTGGCCACGGCCACGAGCGTGCCGAGCTGCAGGCGCAGGTCGACGTTGACGCGCTCGCCGACCGGCAGGTTGAGGTACCAGCCGTTCTTCGACTGCCAGTCCACCGGCATCGGATTCGGGATCGTCCGCGGATTGGTGCTGGTATCGAGGGCCTGGCCCACGAGTTCCGCGCCGGTGGCGGTCAGGTCGCCCAGGTCCGTTCCGGTGTCCTTCAAGCCATAGATCGCCTGGGCCTCCGTGCTCGAGGTCGAGGTGGGAGCGAGGTCGCCGAGCCCCAGGAACCGGCCGGTCGCGAAGTAGACCACGCGGTGATAGACACCCGTGCCGTCGCGCACGCGGGCCAGCTCGGGCCGCACCGTGATGGGCTGGTCGCCCGCGGCCCCTGCGGTCCGGCCGATGCGCTGCGACGAATTCGCGGTCAGGTCGAAGCGCCAGACCGAGCCGCCCAGGTCGCCGCCGTAGACGTACTGCGTCGAGTTCTCCACCAGCGTGCTCAGCACCCAGTTGTTGATCTTGGCGATGCCGCTGACGTCGGGGTTCGTCACGGCGTTGTCGGTGATGATCTCGTTCAGCTTGGCGCCGGTGAACGCGTCGAGGACATACAGGCGGCCTTTCGAGTCGCCGGTCGTGTTGTTGTAGCCGGACGCGAAGAGCACGACCCACTTGCCGTCGGAGAGTCGCTTGGTGAGGATCGCGTTGCCGAAGCTGTAGCCCATGTCGACGTCCTCGGCGACGCCGAATTCCCACAGCGCCTTCGGACTGTCCGGATCCGTCACGTCGAGCGCGTAGAACGCCTTGCCGCCGCTGCCGAGCGCGCCGACCAGGACCGTCTTCCAGGCCGAGCCGCTGTAGGCGTCGCCGACCGTGATCGGGCCGTCCACGTAGAACCGGTGGTTGGTCGCGTAGCCGGCGTCCGCGAGCTTGTAGAGGTTGGGGATCACGGCGCTCGGGATGTAGGCCCAGCGCTCCTCGCCGCGTCTCGGCGTCGAACGCGTGCAGCATGCCGTCGTTCGCGCCGGCGTACACGGTGCCTTCGCGGTCGAGGTTGTCGCTCACGAACGTGGCGTAACCCGCATCCGCATACTTGAACGGCGGCTTCTTCACGAACACGGGCGTCGCGTTGACGATGTCGCCGAGCGCGAACGTGCGGTCACGGAACAGGCGGTTGGTGTTCGACACCTCGTCCTCGGAGCCGCTCTGGCCGCGCAGGAACGTGATCATCGCGTCGTCGGTCGCCGCGGTCCTCTGGCCGGCCGTCCACGTGCCGTACTGCAGGAGCGCGCCGCCGGGGTTCGCGCTGCTCGACTTGAAATACCCGGCCGCGATTTCGGTGGCGAGGTTCGTCGAGTCGAAGGCCTTCAGCTTGCCCGTCGCCGACGCGCTGAACGTGTAGATCGCGCGCGAGTCGGACGAATCGGACACCTTTCGTATTCAACTGCGACTGGGCAGACCAGTTGCACCGTGTCGGACAGCGAGCCGTCCTCCAGGTCGATATCGCGCGACTGGAGGTCGCCGTACCAGAGGCCCGTGGTGTACTGGGCGACGAACGCGGCCTTGTCGCCGGCGACCGGCTCGAGGCTGCTCGTCGCGGCCGCGGCGGCCGAGGCGTTCTTGACCGAGATCGCGGCCAGCGTCTTCTCGAGCGACTCGACGAGCATGTCGGGATTGGCGGCGCTCAGGTACTGGCCGCGGCCGTTCACTGCCGCGTGCCAGAGGTCGTCGATGCGCGCCGTGACCGTGCTGCTCGTCGAGAGCGGCGACGTCAGCGGATCCGGCCAGTTCCTGCCGGTGCCGTTGCGGATCGACTCGTAGTCGGCGGAGCCGCCGTTCAGGTAATCCTCGTCGTAACCCAGTACGCCGTCGACGCCCAGGCCGAGCGTGAACGTGGTCATGTGCTGGTGCTCGGCGTCATCCGTGCCCGCCACCGGCACGTTGTTCGTCGACACGTCGAGGCGCTCGCCGTCGTCGGTCAGGCCGCCGATCGAACCCGTGCCGCGCAGGTCGGACTTGTAGTAGTACATCGCGATGTCCGCGAGCGAATTGGGCTTCGCAAGCGCATCGAGGTAGGGGCGCAGCGTGCCCGTCACGCCGTCCTGGTCGCCGACGTCCGTGACATTGTCCTCGCGCTTCGCGATGTAGGTGCTCGACTCGTCCGACGTGTTCCAGTAGCCGTCGGTCGTCAGGATCGTGAAGTTCTGCTGGCAGGAGTACTGCACGGGGTCGTCATTGCCCGTCACCAGCGTGCCGGCATAGAGGCGCCCGGCCTTCGAGAGCGCGCCGCGCAAAGGCGTATAGCAGGTGCCGGAGGGACAGCCGGAGCCGTACAGTTTCGAGTACCAGGACGACCTTGTGCGTCGAGTCGAACGTCGAGATCTTGAGGAACCCCGAACTGTTGGTCCCCGTCTCGCTGATCACCGTGTAACCGACGCGGAACTTGTCGTCGACGCTCGCGAACGCGCGGCCGGTCGCCGACTTCATCATCAGGAGGCGCGTGCGGTAGTAGCTGTACCAGTTCGTGAAATTCAACCGCTCGGCCGCGGTCGAGGGAGAGCGCCAGTTGTACTCGGAGTCCGCTTCGCAGGTTTTCGGCGGCGAAGCGGGATCGCCCGTGTACTCGTACCAGCCGTAATCCGCGACTGCGGTGGTGGTCGTGACGTTCCACTGCACCCTGACGTTGGCGCCGCCGCCGCTGCCGTTGCGGTTCGCGTTGTTGCCGACGCGGATCCGGTAGGTGTTCGCGCTGAGATACGTGATGTTGTAGTTGCCGCTGATCGAGATGCCGTTGAAATTAGGGCACGCCGGAGAAGGTGACCCGGGTGCCGTCGGCGAGGCCGTGCGCGGTGTGGGTGACGGTCACGTTGCGGCTGCCGTTCGTCGTCGTGAACGGATTGTTGCCGAGCGTGATGGAGACGGACGTCGTGACCGACTGCGACGTCGTGTCGGAGAGGTCGGTCGTCGACGAACTGGAGCTGAACCCGTTCACCTTCGCGGCGGTGTACGAAGTGTTCGAGGCCAGGAAGTCGGTGCCGTTCGAGTTCTTCGGCACCCTGTAGGTGATCGAAGGGTTGTAGTAGATCGTGTTGTAGCCGAAGTTCTTGAAGCAGTTGTCGTCGTCGTGGTCGTCGACCGAGTCCGGCATGTAGTCCCAGTTCATGCTCGACGAGTCGTCGAAGATGAAGAACACGTTCGGCGGCACGAGCTTGCTGATGCCGGTGACGAGCGGGCCACTCGCGAGATCGACGTCCGCCGACGTGGCGGGCAGGCTCACGAGCCATGCGGCCAGCGTCAGGACCGTGATCGGAACCAGTGTCTTCATGCGCATCGTCGCCACCTCAGATGACCACGAAAGCCTGGACGTACCGGACCGTATTGCGTGGTCCGGCGATCCTCGTGGTGATTCGGTAATAGGTCTGGGATTCGGCCGTCAGGGGAATGTTGCCGTAGGAACCGCCGCCGCGAGTGCTGCCTTCGCTCGCGCCGCCGCCCGCGCGCGAGCACGCCATCGGCGCGCCGCCGGCGCCCGTGATGGCATTCGGGTCGCCCTCGGAATTGCAGACCCGGTTGATCACGTAGCTCAGCGTGTAGCCGTCGGCGACGCCGTCCGGCGTGACCGTGAGCGCCTCGAGGTTGCAGTCGTCACCGGGGTCGGAGCCTTCCCAGTCGACGTCGTCATCGTCGTCGTTCGGCGTGCCGGAGCCCGTCAGGTCGCAATTGTCGGTGGTCGTCGCGAAGTAACCGCTGGCCGCGTCGTCGTCGAACAACGTGCCGTCGGCCGCGTTCGCGGACAGCCAGTCGATCGCTTCCTCGGTGCCCGCATCGCCGGCCGCGAGGGCCGCCTTCTGGAACGCCAGGTTGCCGGCGACGAGCGTGCTGGTATCGCTCGAACGCAGCAGCGCGACCGCCGCGAAACTGATGACGAGCAACGCCACGAGCACGATGATCAGCGACAGGCCGCCCTGCCGTGTCGCCTGCACTGCTCGATCGATATTCCGGTTCATACACCCGCCCAGATCACGTTGATGAGCGGCACGACCACGGTGAGCACCCGGTAGCGATAGCGGCGCTCCTCGTCGGAGAGGGCGCGCACGCGCTCGGTCGGCTGCCCGGCGTCCCAGAGCACGATGCTGGCCGGGCTCACCATGACCGGCTCGCGCTGGCCGCGCGTGAGGATCGCGATCCGCACCGCCTTGATGCGCGATGCGTTCGCCGCGGTCGGCGCCGCCCACGTGGCGCCCGTCGCGTCGACCCAGGAGTCGACTTCCTGGCTGGCCACGGGCGCCACGCCGTACTGGACCTGGAAGTCGACGACCTGCGGCACGATCGACTCGACGTCGGCGAGTGTCGGCGCCACCGGCGTCGTCAACGGGTTGTAGCCGACGAGGTCGCAGGAATTGTCGTCCGCCGGCGCGCCGCCGTCGTTGCAGACGACGCCGAACGTGCGCATGCCGAACTGGCCGAGGTTGATCACGATGTCGCCGACGTCGTAGCGGACCGAGTTCGTGAATGCGGCATCGGGATCGGGCGGGTTGTACAGGGAGCCGCCCGAGTCGTGGCTCAGGTCCCAGCCCGTGCCGGTCGCATCCGCGTCCGCGGTCATCTGCATGAGGGTGCAGACCTTGGTGCCGTCGGCCCCGCCGGCGATCAGCAGGTCGCTGTCGCGCAGACCGGCGCCGCCCGCGATCGTCACGTCCGCGGACGACGTCCCCATGGCCTTGATGACCGTGGCGGGCGCGATGCCGAAATTCGAGTCGCTGCGCAGCACCCGCAACGTGTCGGGTGCCGTGTCGCCGTCGACGATTTCCACCGGCGCGAGGTTGACCCCGTCCGAGATCGTGGTGCCGTCGAAGTAGATGTTGATGCCGGCCGCGCACGTGAGGCCGCTCGGCATCGTGAGCCCCGCGGCGGACATGCGCACATCGCGCTCGATCGTGAACAGCCCGACCGCGGCCGCGAGTTCCGCGTCGTTGCCGACGGTCGTCGTGCGCCTGCGTGCCTCGAACACGGACAGCACCTGGATCACGACGAGGACCGTGACCATCGCCAGCACGACGGCGACCATCAGCTCGACGAGGGAGAAGCCGCGGTATGGGTGACGCTGCATCAGTTGCTCGCGAGCGTTGCGGCGACCACGTGCGCGCGCACGTCGTCCTCGCCGGGGGGTTGCCAGTTGATGGTGACGTTGACGACGTTGCCGGCCACGGTGACCGTGCGGGTGCCCGCGGGCAGCTGCGCCAGGGCGGCATCGGTCTCGACGTAGTCGGCGAGATTCGCGCGGTCGACCCACATGCGCCCGATCGTCTCATCCGCGATCGTTGCGGCGATCGCCCGGTATTCGACTTCGCCCGCGTCCTCGACCGCGACGCCGAGCACCCGCACCAGGCCCAGCACGCCGACGGACAGCAGCAGCACCGAGATCAGCACCTCGATCATCGCGGAACCGCGCTGGGTGCGCGCCGTGCGCGTGGGAAGCTTCACAGGCAGGCCCTCGGATCGTCGGCATCGGCCGCAGGATTGCAGAGGCGCGTGAGGCCACCTGCGAGCAACTGGAGCCTGAGCGGCTGGTAATTGAGCGTGCCCGGGGGCCGGGCCGAGGCGATGTCCACCTGGACCAGGGGCATCGTGCCGTCCGAGGGGTTGGTCGTGACCGTGCGGCCGAACGCGTCGAACGTGACGCGATCCGAGTCCTCGGGATCCATCGTGAACGTCAGGTCCGTGGGACCCTCCCGTCCGGTGCCGCGATGCAGGACGGTGCCGTCCGCAACACGCCGGACCTGCCAGCCAGTGTCGTCGGCCACGAACTCGACCTGCGCGTTGAGGCGCACGGCCTCGTTGCGCGCGAGCGTCAGCCCGTATTTCCACGCCTCGCCCGCGGCGCGAATGCGCCCGTTCTCGAGGAAGCCGCGCATCGAGGGCACGCCCATCGCGAGCAGCATGGCGAAGATCGCCAGCGTGACCATGACCTCGACCAGCGTGTAGCCGTTGCGCGCGCCGGTCAGCATGTGCCGCCCTTGCGCGGAATCCAGCAGTTGCCCGCACCCCAGGGACCCGCCGTCGTGCGCGTGTCGGATTCGTCCAGCGTGTAGACGAACCCGGCCATCGTGCCCGACCCGGTCGCCGTGAGCGTGTAGGTGGTGGGGTCCAACTCGCAGGTGATCGCGAAATAGTCCGTGGACGGCGGGCAGGTCGCGCCGTCGTAGGTGCGGTTGTCGAGGAAGAACTGCTCGACCACGACGCGGCCCGTGCCGAGCGCCGCCGTGGCTTCTTCCACCGCGCCACGCCGCACGTATTCGCGGTAGGCCGGCAATGCGATCGACGCCAGTATCGCCATGATCGCGACTACGATCATGAGTTCGATCAGCGAGAATCCGCTGCTGAATTTCAGCCTGGGCGGGGCGGGCATTGATGCTGTTCCAAGTGGTTGGTGAGCGAGTGCCGGTGCTTATTTTCGTTGGACGTTAGCATCGGCGGCGCGGCGAAGCGGGCCACCAGATTGTTTCTGTGACAAGCGTCGCACTCGGAATTCTGTTAAATTCCAGTGGCAACGGATGGTCCGATCGCTGAGTCCAGAGCATGACCGGATTGGACGCGACTTCCCGGGACGCGTCTGGCGGTTACGTCGCATTCTCGAGCTCGCGTGCTATCCTCGCCCCCTCGTCCCCGCAAGATTGACCGCACATGGCCCGCATCACCGTCGAAGATTGCCTGCAGAACGTCCCGAACCTGTTCCAGCTCGTGCTGGTCGCGTCCCGTCGTGCGCGCAAGCTCGCGAACGGCGCCGAGGCCACCCTCGACTGGGAAAACGACAAGGTCACCGTGCTGTCGTTGCGCGAGATCGCGGCCGGCCACGTCGGCGTCGAGATCCTCGACGAGCCGGACCTGCCGCCACCGCCGCCTGAAATCCTCCCCGAGCCCGAGTTCATGGGCGAGTTCCGCGCGCCGCAGATCGGGTTGGGGGACTGACCGACCGACCGGCCTGACCCGTGGACGTCACGTCTTCCCTGCGCAGCCTGCTGCCCTACGGAAGACGCTCCATAGGGATCAACCAGCTCGTCGCGAAGCTGGAGACCTACCTGCCGCCCGAACAGGTCGAGCTGGTCCAGGAAGCCTACGATTTCGCGTTCCAGGCCCATGACGGCCAGCGGCGCCGGTCCGGCGAGCCGTACATCACGCATCCGGTCGCGGTCGCCGACCTGCTTGCGGACCTCAAGCTCGATTCCCAGACGCTGATCGCCGCGATCCTCCACGACGTCATGGAGGACACGCCGAACACCAAGGACGAGATCACAGGACGGTTCGGCCACGAGGTCGCCGAGCTCGTGGACGGCGTCAGCAAGCTCGACCAGATCCAGTTCCGCAGCCGCGCCGAGGCGCAGGCGGAGAGCTTCCGCAAGATGCTGCTGGCCATGGTCCGCGACATCCGCGTGATCATGGTCAAGCTGGCCGACCGCACGCACAACATGCGCACGCTCGGCGCGATGCCGCCGGCCAAGCGGCGCACGATCGCGCGCGAGACGCTCGACATCTACGCGCCGATCGCGAACCGGCTCGGCATGCACTCGATCAAGCGCGAGCTCGAGGACCTGGGCTTCCGCGCGCTCTATCCGCGGCGCTACAAGGTGATCGAGACGGCGGTCAAGACCGCGAAGGGCAACCAGAAGCAGTTCGTCGGGCGGATCGCGGCCTCGCTGCTCGAGGCGCTCGAGCGCGCCGGGATCGCCGCCCGCATCGAGGGCCGTGAAAAGGACGCGTACAGCATCTACCAGAAGATGCGCCGCAAGAAGGTCTCGCTGAACGAGATCGTGGACGTCTACGGCTTCCGCATCGTCGTGGACAAGGCCGACACCTGCTACCGCGCGATCGGCGTCGTGCACTCGGTCTTCAAGCCGATGCCCGGCCGCTTCAAGGACTACATCGCGATCCCGCGCGTGAACGGCTACCAGTCGCTGCACACGACGCTGTTCGGGCCGAACGGCACGCCGATCGAGGTGCAGATCCGGACCGAGGACATGCACCGGGTCGCGGAGTCCGGCATCGCCGCCCACTGGCAGTACAAGGAAGGCGGCCGTACCGACGCGGGCGCGCAGAGCGATCGCGCGCGCGAGTGGCTGCAGCAGCTGGTGGACATCCAGCAGGGCGGCAACCCCGAGGAATTCCTCGAGAGCGTCAAGGTCGACCTGTTCCCGGACAAGGTGTACGTGTTCACGCCCAAGGGCGAGATCCGGCGCCTGCCGCGCGGGTCGACGTGCGTCGACTTCGCATATGCCGTGCACACGGACGTGGGCAACCGGTGCGTGGCCGCCAAGGTCGACAGGCGCCTGGTGCCGCTGCGCACCCCGCTGCGCAACGGCCAGACCGTCGAGATCATCACGGCGAAGGGCGCCACGCCGAATCCCGCGTGGGTCAATTTCGTCGTCACCGCGAAGGCGCGGGCCTCGATCCGCCAGTACCTGAAGAACCTGAAGCGCGGCGAGGCGGTGGAGCTCGGCAAGCGGCTGCTGAACCAGGCGCTCGAGGAATTCGCACTGACGCTGCGCAAGATTCCCGCCGAATCGATCGCCGGCGTCGTGGCGGAGCTCGGCCTGCGCACACCCGACGAGCTCTACGAGAAGATCGGCCTCGGCGAGCGCGTTGCGCCGTTCATCGCGCGACGCCTGCTGCCCGCGGACGCCGAGGCGGTCGCCGAAGGCACCGCCGGCCCGCTCGCGATCGCCGGCACCGAAGGGCTCGTCGTCACCTATGCGCGCTGCTGCTTCCCGATTCCGAACGACCCGATCCTCGCGAGCCTCTCGAGCGGGCGCGGCGTCGTGATCCACCGCGAGGCCTGCGGCAACCTCTCGTCCTTCCGCAAGCAACCCGAGAAGTGGATCCCGGTCACCTGGCAACCCGCGACCGACCGGCTGTTCCACGTCGAGATCCGCGTGGACGTGACCAACCGCATGGGGGTGCTGGCCTCGGTCGCCTCCGCCATCGCCGGCACGCAGACCAACATCGACCGGGTGTCCGTCGTCGAACGCGACCTCGACACGTCGACACTGATCTTCGAGTTGCACGTGCACGACCGCAAGCAGCTCGCAAGCGTGATCCGGGCCGTGCGCGCGATGCCCGAAGTACTCAAGGTGTCGCGGACACTCGCGTGACGGGGGCGCCGCAAGCGGTGCCGGCACCTGCGACGCGGCGGGCCCGCATCGTCTGCGGCGCGGGCCTCGCGGCGCTGCTCGCCGCGCACGGCGGCGCGGCGCTGGCCGGAACCAACGACGCCGATGCCGCGGCGCTGCGCACGAGCCAGGCGGCGATCGGACGGGTCGCGCGCGACCACGCATTCACCGGCCAGGACGGGCGGCCACTCAGCCTCGCGGAGCTGCGGGGACGTCCGGTGGTGCTGAGCCTCGTCTATACCAACTGCTACAGCATCTGCTCGGGCTCGACGCTGCACCTGCGCGAGGTCGTGCGGACGGCGCGTGAGGCGCTCGGTGCACGCAGCTTCGCCGTGCTCACGGTCGGCTTCGACACGGAGCACGACACGCCCGAGCGCATGCGGTCGTACGGGCGCGACCGCGGCATCGACGACCCGGACTGGTACTTCGCGAGCGCGGATGCGGCCACGGTGCGCGGCCTCGCAGACGACGTCGGGTTCACGTGGGTCGCGACGCCCGGCGGCTTCGATCACGTCGCGCAGGTGACGGTGCTCGACGCCGACGGCAAGGTGGCGCAGCAGGTCTACGGGCCGGAATTCGCGCCGCCGGAACTGGTCGAACCGCTCAGGAGGCTGCTGCTCGGTCGCAGCCTCGAACGCCCCTCCGTGCGAGGCCTCATCGAGCGGGTGAGGTTGTACTGCTCGGTCTACGACCCCGCATCGGGACGCTATCGTTTCGACTATTCCGTGTTCGCGGCTGCAGTTCCCGCCCTGATGGTGCTCGGCATGCTGGCCGCAGCCATCGTCATCGCCGGTCGCCGCAATCGCTGACGTCGCTGGCGAGGCGCGGCGAGCCCGCGTGCGCAGGCGGAATTTCGCTGCGCTGCAAAACGCTTCGCATTCGTATCGAGCGCTTCCATCCGGAAAATATCTGCTACAGTTTCTGCACTATGTGGGCATCCCTTATCACGTTCGTGTTGCTGGGTTGCTTGTTGCTGTGGTTCTTCGCGTGGCAGCGCGGATCGCAGCTGGCCGTAGGCATTGCCATCGGTGTCGTCGCCGTGCTGATCGGCGGGCCGGTCATCCGGTCCGCGTACGCCTTCGATCACCTGCCGGTCTGGGCGCCGGCACTGCCGTTTGCCTTGATCGCGCTCTCATTGTTCGGATTCGGCCTGCTCGCCTGGTTCTGGGGCGAGGAATAGCCGCGCCGCATCCTCGTCGAGGAACGATTCGCACGCACCCACAGCCCACGGCCGCGTAAATACTTGCAACGGGGGGAGCAGATGAAGTGCCTTTACTACCTGGCGCCGACGCTCGAGAGCACCCACGGGATCTCCGACGACCTGCACGAGGTCGGGATCAAGGACTACTTCGTGCACGTGATCTCGCGTGACGAGGCGGGGCTGAAGAAACAGCACATCCATTCGAGCAACTACCTCGAGACGCTCGACGTCGTCCGCGACGGCGTCCTCGGCGGCGCGGCGGGTCTGCTCGTCGGGCTGCTCGGCGTCTGGCTGATCGATCGCTACGATCCGTTCGGCATCGAGGTCCCGAACTTCGTCTACTTCGCCCTGGTCGGGGTCGCGACGCTGTTCGGCACCTGGGAAGGCGGCCTGATCGGCATCGGCAGCGAGAACCGCAAGCTCGCGAAGTTCCACGACGCCATCGAGGCCGGCAAGTTCCTGATCCTGATCTACGCGCTCAAGGAGCAGGAGGAGGCGGTCAGCAGCATGATGCGCGAGCGGCACCCGGAGGCGGAACTCGCCGGGGTCGACCGCCACTTCATCAACCCGTTCAGCTCGCCGAAGCGCGAACAGGTGCCCGGTTCCCCGGACGACCGACTCCTGCAGAAGGAGTGACGCATGGCGATCGCGATCGCGCTCGTGCTGCTCGTGATCGGCACGGTTGCATTCCACTTCCTCAATCCCTGGTGGTTCACGCCGATCGCGTCGAACTGGGGGACCATGGACGACACCGTCAACCTCACGTTCTGGGTCACCGGAGCCGTGTTCGTGGCGGTGAACCTGTTCATGGCCTACGCGATCGTCCGCTACCGGCATCGCAAGGGCGAGCAGCGCCGGGCGGAGTACGAGCCCGAGTACAAGAAACTGGAGTGGTGGCTGATGGGGCTGACGTCGCTCGGCGTCATCGCGATGCTGGCGCCCGGGCTCGTGGTCTGGGCGAAGTTCGTGACGGTGCCGGACGACGCGACGGTGGTCGAGGCCGTCGGCCAGCAATGGTCGTGGAGCTACCGCCTGCCGGGCGAGGACGGCGTGCTCGGCGCCATCGATGCCGCGCTCGTCAACGTCGACAATCCGTTCGGCATGGACGCCAACGATCCGCGCGGCCAGGACGACGTGCTGGTTCCGGGACCCGAGCTGCACCTGCCGCTCGACAAGCCCGTCAAGGTGCTGCTGCGATCGAAGGACGTCCTGCACGACTTCACCGTGCCGCAGTTCCGCGTCAAGATGGACCTGGTGCCGGGCATGATCACGTACCTGTGGCTCACGCCGACCAAGGCGGGCGAGTACGAGATCCTCTGCGAGGAACTGTGCGGCATGGGGCACTTCGCGATGCGCGGGCGGGTGGTCGTCGACGAGGCAGACGACTACCAGGCGTGGCTGGCCGGCCAGCAGACGCATGGCCGCATGGCGGCACGAGCCGCCGCCGACGTGACTGCCGGCCAGGCAGCCTTTGCGGTCTGCGCGGCCTGCCACGGCGTCAACGCCGAAGGCAACCAGGCCCTGAACGCGCCGAAGCTCGCGGGCCAGCCGGCCTGGTACCTCGCCCGGCAGGTGCACAACTTCAAGCAGGGACTGCGCGGCGGGGCCCCAGGTGACGCGATCGCGAGCCAGATGGCCGCGATTGCCGGGCCGCTCGATGCGACGACGATCGACAATGTCGTCGCGTACATCGCGACGCTGCCTGGCACGCCGCCGCGCTCGACCATCCAGGGCGACGCGGCCGCCGGCGCGAGCCGCTATACGACCTGCGCGTACTGCCACGGGGCCACGGGCCAGGGCTCGTGGTCGACGAACGCGCCGCCGCTCGCCGGCATGAGCGACTGGTACCTCGCGCGGCAGCTGCAGCAGTTCCGGCAGGGCCATCGGGGCCGCCATCCGCAGGATTTCAATGGCGCGCAGATGGCGCGGATGAGCGGGACCGTGGCCGAAGGCGAGCCGACCGCAGACTTGCTCGCCTACATCAACACCCTGCGTTGAAAGCAGGCGACGCAATGCCGAGCATGGAGAGGTTCTGATGTCATACGTCGCGATCGCGGACCAGCACGCGCACCTGCACGACCCGCAGACGTTCATCACCAAGTACGTCTGGAGCCAGGACCACAAGGTCATCGCCATCCAGTACATGGTGACGGCGATGGCCATCGGGCTCGTGGCGATCGCGCTGTCGATGATGATGCGCCTGCAGCTCGGGTTCCCCGGCACGTTCCACTTCATCAACCCGAGCAACTACTACCAGTTCGTCACCATGCACGGGATGATCATGGTGATCTACCTGCTCACCGCGCTGTTCCTGGGCGGATTCGGCAACTACCTGATCCCGCTGATGTGCGGCGCGCGCGACATGGTCTTCCCGTACCTGAACATGATCAGCTACTGGGTCTACCTGCTCGCGGTGCTCGTGCTCGTCGCGAGCTTCTTCGTGCCGGGCGGGCCGACCGGGGCCGGTTGGACCCTCTATCCGCCGCAGGCGATCCTCGAGCGGCACGCCGGGCTCGGACTGGGGCATCACGCTGATGCTGGTGTCGCTCGCCATCTTCATCGTCGGGTTCACGATGGGCGGCCTGAACTACGTCGTGACGGTGCTGCAGGCGCGGTGCCGCGGCATGACGCTCATGCGCATGCCGTTGTCCGTCTGGGGCATCTTCATGGCCACGATCCTGGCGCTGCTCGCCTTCCCGGCGCTGCTCGTGAGCGCGATCATGATGGGGCTCGACAACCTGCTCGGCACGAGCTTCTTCATGCCGGCGGTCATGTCGCTCGGCGACCAGACCGTGCACAAGGGCGGCAGCCCGCTGCTGTTCCAGCACCTGTTCTGGTTCTTCGGCCACCCCGAGGTCTACATCGTCGCGCTGCCGGCGTTCGGCATCGTCTCCGACCTGATCAGCACGCACGCGCGACGGCACATCTTCGGCTACCGGATGATGGTCTGGGCGATCCTCGCGATCGGCGTGCTGAGCTTCGTCGTCTGGGCCCACCACATGTACGTGAGCGGCATGAACCCGTATTTCGGGTTCTTCTTCGCCACGACGACGTTGATCATCGCGATCCCGACCGCGCTCAAGGTCTACAACTGGGTGCTCACGCTCTGGCGCGGCGACGTGCACCTCACGGTCCCGATGCTGTTCGCGATCGGCTTCGTGTTCACGTTCATCAACGGCGGCCTGACGGGGCTGTTCCTCGGCAACGTCACGGTGGACGTGCCGCTCTCGGACACCTATTTCGTCGTCGCGCACTTCCACATGGTCATGGGCGTGTCGCCGGTGCTGGTCGTCTGCGGCGCGATCTACCACTGGTACCCGAAGATGACGGGGCGCATGACCAACGAGACGCTGGGGCGGCTGCACTTCTGGGTGACGCTCTTCGGCACGTACGCGATCTTCCTGCCCATGCACTACCTCGGCATCCTCGGCCTGCCGCGCCGTTACTTCTCGATGGGCGACACGTATTTCATCCCGGACTCCGTGCATACGATGAACGCCGCCATCACGATCGCCGCGCTGGTCGTGGCGGCCGCGCAGCTGATCTTCCTGTTCAACCTGTTCTGGAGCCTGAAGCACGGCAAGCCCGCCGGCGGCAATCCCTGGCGTGCGACCACGCTCGAGTGGCAGACCCCCGACACGCCGCCCAGGCACGGCAACTGGGGGCCGGAACTGCCGGTCGTCTACCGCTGGGCCTACGAGTACGGCGCGCCGGGCCACAAGGAAGACTTCGTGCCGCAGAACCAGCCACCGGATGCGCGTGAGGTCGCCGCGGCGGTCCACGGACGGCACGCTTGAACCTGATCGTCGCATCGGCAGGAATCGTCGCAGGCCTCGTCGTCTGGTGGCTCGCCGTGCGACAGCTGACCACCAGGTCGTGGGAGGCGCAGGGCACCTACGACGGCCGGGACGGCGCCGCCATTGCGAGCGCCGCGCCGGCACGGACTGGTCTCTGGGTGTTCCTGGGCGTGGCGACGTCGTTCTTCACGCTGTTCATCACGGCCTACTTCATGCGCATGAACCCCCACCTCGTGCAGGCCGCCGTCGACCTGAGGGACTGGCGGCCCGTCGACGAGCCGGGGATCCTGTGGGTGAATTCGGGCCTGCTGGTAGCGGGCAGCGTCGGCATGCAGCTCGCTAGCGCGGCGCTGCGTCGCGGCAGGTTCGAGCGCGCGAGCGCCGCCATGCTCGCGGGCGGGATATTCGCGATCGCATTTCTCGCGGGCCAGTGGCTGGCGTGGCGCCAGCTGCAGGCGGCGGGCGTCTACGCGGCCGGTAATCCGGCGAACGCATTCTTCTATGCGTTGACGGGCCTGCACGGGTTGCACCTGCTCGGCGGCCTCGTCGTCTGGGCCCGCGCGGTCGCCGGGATGTCGCGGGGCCGCGCAACGCTCGCGGCAACGCGCCTGAGCGTCGAGCTCTGCACCGTGTACTGGCACTACCTGCTGGTCGTCTGGCTGGTCCTGTTCGGCCTGCTGCTGATCACCTGAACCGAGGATCACGGACGCCTATGGCAGTCGAAACCATGACTGGATCCATCGAACCGGCCGGCGCAGCCGCGGGATTGCCCGGCGTCGTCACCGATTTCGCGTCCGACAAGCAGACGTTCCCCGTGCCCTGGGGCAAGGCGATGATGTGGATCTTCCTGCTCAGCGACACGTTCATCTTCTCGTGCTTCCTGGTGTCCTACATGAACGTGCGCATGTCGACGACGGTGCCGTGGCCGAACCCGAGCGAGGTCTTCGCGCTCGAGCCTCGGCGGCGCACCGTGCCGCTGATCCTGATCGCGATCATGACGTTCATCCTGATCACCAGCAGCGGCACGATGGCGATGGCGGTGAACTACGGCTATCGCCGCAACCGCGGCCGCACCGCGGCGCTGATGCTGATCACGGCGGCCTTCGGCGCGACCTTCGTCGGCATGCAGGCGTTCGAGTGGACCAAGCTGATCACTCGAGGAAGGCATCCGGCCCTGGGGCAATCCGATGGGCGCGGCGCAGTTCGGCGCGACGTTCTTCATGATCACCGGTTTCCACGGCCTGCACGTGTCGGCCGGCGTCGTCTATCTCACGATCGTCGCGATGAAGGTCTGGCGCGGCGACTACGAGCGCAGCGGCTACGAGATCGTCGAGATCGCCGGCCTGTACTGGCACTTCGTCGACCTGGTCTGGGTCTTCATCTTCGCGTTCTTCTATCTCTGGTAGGGAGCGGCCATGTCAGCCAGAAGGCACCCAGCATCCGATCAGCGTCTACCTCTGGATCTGGCTGCTGCTGTTCGTACTCAGCACGTTTTCCTACATGGTCGATTACTTCCACGTGCACGGCATGCTGCGCTGGACGCTGATCCTCCTGTTCATGTTCCTGAAGGCCGGCTTCATCGTCGCGATCTTCATGCACATGAAGTGGGAGCGGCTCGCGCTGAAGCTCGCGATCCTGGTGCCGCCGCTTGTGCTGCTGGTCCTGATCGGCCTGATGGCGATCGAAGGCGACTACACGTTCCTCACGCGCACGATTTCGTTCACGCCCTGACGCCACGAGACGACCCGCCGCGGCGCGCAAGCGGGCGCGAACGATTGCGGCGGACCGCGCCCCGCCGGTGATTCACGTCACGGACGGTCGACCGGCAGGCACTATCCACGTCTCCGCGTCTCCACTACGCTGCCGCCATCGATCCCGCTGCAGGAGCCGCACCGTGCCTTTCACTCCCGTCTCGACCGGCCACGCGCCGAACGCCATCGGCACCTATTCCCAGGCGATCAAGGCCGGCGCCACCGTCTACCTGTCGGGCCAGATTCCGCTCGACCCGGCGACGGGCGAGCTCGTGCAGGGCGACGTCGAAGCGCAGGTGCGCCGCGTGTTCGACAACCTGCGCGCCGTCGCGCAGGCCGCCGGCGGCGACCTCGCGCGCGGCGGTCAAGCTCAACGTGTACCTGACGGACCTCGCGCAACTTCCGCTCGTGAACACGTCATGGCGGAGTATTTCGCGCCGCCCTATCCGGCGCGTGCGGCGGTCGGCGTGGCAGCGCTGCCGCGCGGAGCCAGCGTCGAAGTGGACGGCATCCTGGTCGCTCTGAGCGGCGCCCGGCCCGACGTCGCCTGACGCCGCATGAATGCCGAGACGCTCGCCGAACGCCCGTCACGGCCTGCGCGGCGTCGGCCCGGCGCTCGCCGAGACGCTGGCACGACTCGGCCTGCGCACGGTCCAGGACCTGCTGTTCCACCTGCCGCTGCGCTACGAGGACCGCACCCGCGTGGTCCCGATCGGCAGCCTGCGCGGCGGCGACCGCGCCGTCATCGAAGGCGAGGTGCAGCTCGCCGAAGTCGTGTTCCGCCGCCGGCGCGCGCTGCTGCGTGCGGCTCGCCGACGGCACGGGTTACGTCACCCTGCGGTTCTTTCACTTCTCCGCCGCGCAGCAGGCGGCACTCGTGCGCGGGCAGCGCCTGCGCTGCTTCGGCGAGGTGCGCATGGGCCCGGGCGGGCCTCGAGATCGTGCATCCCGAGTACCGTCGCGTGACCGCCGATGCCGGCGACGCGCCGGCCGAGTCGCTGACGCCCGTCTACCCGACGACGGAAGGCGTGCAGCAGGGCCGCATGCGCGTGCTCACGGACCTCGCGCTCGCCCTGCTGTCGCAGGGCGCATTGCCGGACCTGCTCCCGCCGGGCGTGCTGGACGCCTTCGACCTGCCGGCGCTCGACGCAGCGTTGCGCTACGTGCACCGCCCGCCACCCGACGCGGACCTCGAAGCTGCTCGAGGCCGGCCGCCACCCCGCGCAGCGTCGCCTCGCGTTCGAGGAACTGCTGGCGCACCAGATCAGCCTGCGCCTGCTGCGGCAGGCGGCGGACCTCGATCGTGCGTGGCCGCTGCCGCGACGTTCGGACCTCGTCGACCGGTGCCTCGCAGCGCTGCCGTTCCGGCTCACCGGCGCGCAGCGCCGCGTCTGGCTCGAGATCGCGGCCGACCTCGACGCGCGCATCCCGATGATGCGGCTCGTGCAGGGCGACGTCGGCTCGGGCAAGACCGTGGTCGCCGCGCTCGCGGCGCTGCGCGCGGTCGAGCACGGCGCGCAGGCCGCGCGTGATGGCGCCGACCGAGCTGCTCGCCGAGCAGCACGCGCGCAATTTCATGGCGCTGGCTCGACCCGCTCGGCGTGCGCGTCGCGCTGCTGACCGGCCGGCACACGGGCAAGACGCGCGCCGCGCTCGAGCGCGAGCTTGCGGCGGGCGACATCCAGGTGGCGATCGGCACGCACGCGCTGTTCCAGGAAGGCGTCGAGTTCCGCCGCCTCGCCCTCGTGATCGTGGACGAGCAGCACCGGTTCGGCGTGCACCAGCGCCTGCAGCTGCGCGAGAAGGGCCGAGCCGGTGGGCGCTTACCCGCACCAGCTGGTCATGACCGCGACGCCGATTCCGCGCACGCTCGCGATGACGGCCTACGCCGACCTCGACGTCTCGGTGATCGACGAGCTGCCGCCGGGCCGCACGCCGATCAAGACCGTCGTGCTGCCGGACGCGCGCCGCAGCGAGGTCGTCGAGCGCATCGACGGCGGCGTGCCGGGCGGGACGACAGGCGTACTGGGTCTGCCCGCTGATCGACGAGTCCGACGCTCGTGCGTTACGAAGCCGCCGAAGAGACGGCAGCCGCCGCTCGCGGCGGCGCTGCCGGACGTGCGCGTCGGCCTCGTGCACGGCCGCATGCCGGGCCGGCAGAAGGACGCGGTGATGACCGCCTTCAAGCACGGCAAGCTCGACCTGCTGGTCGCGACGACGGTGATCGAGGTCGGCGTCGACGTGCCGAACGCCACCCTGATGGTCATCGAGAACGCCGAGCGCATGGGCCTCGCGCAGCTGCACCAGCTGCGCGGCCGCGTCGGGCGCGGCTCCGTCGAGAGCACCTGCGTGCTGCTCTACCAGGCCGCCGCTCACGCCGATCGCGCGCGAGCGGCTCGCCGTGCTGCGCGAGACGAACGACGGCTTCGAGGTGTCGCGGCGCGACCTGGAGCTGCGCGGACCGGGCGAGCTGCTCGGCACGCGCCAGACCGGGCCTGATGCAGCTGCGGGTCGCCGACCTGGTGCGCGACGCGGACCTCCTGCCGGACGTGCAGCGCGCGGCGGCATTGATGCTGCGCGGTCCGCAGGCGAACATAGCGGCGCTCGTCGCGGCGCTGGGTCGGCGACGGCGAGCGATTC
The DNA here is from genome assembly GCA_963786705.1 of uncultured Gammaproteobacteria bacterium. GTDB lineage: Bacteria > Pseudomonadota > Gammaproteobacteria > Steroidobacterales > Steroidobacteraceae > RPQJ01. The sequence continues at coordinate 45,092 of CAWBAG010000027.1, read as the reverse complement.
CGCAAGGTCTGAGCGCTGCATCGTGGTACCGATGAGCAACGTCACGCGACCTCGACAAGAAGCCGAGCGCGCCGAGCCCCGCGGACTCGCGGTCGTGCGCGTGCGGCTGCGCGAGTACGCGCGACTGATGCGCCTCGACCGCCCGATCGGCATCTGGCTGCTGCTGTGGCCGGCGCTGTGGGCGCTGTGGATCGCGGCGGACGGGCAGCCGGACGAGCGCATTTTCGTGATCTTCGTCATGGGCACGTTCGTCATGCGCTCGGCGGGCTGCGTGATCAACGACTTCGCCGATCGCGAGTTCGACCCGCACGTCCGGCGCACCGCGGACCGGCCGCTCGCCAGGCAGGCGGTCTCGCCCGCCGAGGCGCTCGCGCTGTTCGCGGTGCTCGGCCTGATCGCGCTCGCGCTGCTGATCCCGCTCAACCGGCCGACGCAGGTGCTCGCGCTGATCGGCGGCGTGCTGGCCGTGACCTATCCGTTCCTGAAGCGCTTCTTCGCACTGCCGCAGGCCTACCTCGGCGCTGGCGTTCGGCTGGTCCGTGCCGATGGCGTTCGCGGCGCAGACCGGCGATCGTGCCGCCGTCAGGCCTGGGTGCTGTTCCGTCGCGGTGCGTGCTCTGGACCACCGCGTACGACACGATCTACGCGATGGTCGACCGCGAGGACGACCTCGTCATCGGCATCCGGTCGTCCGCGATCCTGTTCGGGCGTGCGGACCGCGCGCATCGTCGCGGTGCTGCAGGCTGGCGGCGCTCGCGGGCCTCGCGCTGGTCGCCGGGACGTGCGGCCTCGGCCGCTGGTACTGGTGCGGGCTCGTGCGTCGCGGCGCGCTCGCGGTCCACCAGCAGTGGCTGATCCGCGAGCGCGACCCGGACCGCTGCTTCCGCGCGTTCCTGACAACAACCTGTTCGGGCTCGCGGTGTTCGCGGGCATCCTGCTCGACTACCTGTTCGCGCGCTGAGGCTGCCGGCCAGAGCCCGTCTCGCACGACCGGCTCGACGCAGCTCAAGGGTTGCTGCTGCGCGTCGCGGCAGCACGAAATTCAGCACGACGTAGCCGAGCGCCGCGGACAGCAGCGAGCCGACCAGGATGCCGAGCCGGTCGGTCACGACCACCTCGCCCGCGCCCGCGTTCTCGAACGCGAGCATGCCGATGAACAGGCTCATCGTGAATCCGATGCCGCAGAGCACGGCCGCGCCGTAGACCTGCCTGAAGTCGACGCCCGACGGGCAGCTGCGCGAGTCCGGCGCTGACGGCGAGCCCAGGCGAATGCCGAACACGCCCACCTGCTTGCCGACGAAGAGGCCGAGCATGATGCCGAGCGGGATCGGCTGCAGCAGGTCGCGCGATGCCCAGCCCGCCGAGGTCGACGCCGGCGTTCGAGAACGCGAACACCGGCAGGATGCCGAACGCCACCCACGGATGCAGCGAGTGCTCGAGCCGTCGTGAGCGGCGGGTGGCCGGGATCGCGCGGGTCGCGCGCCGGCACGAACAGCGCGGTGACGACGCCGGCCAGCGTGGCGTGCACGCCGGACTTGAGCACGCAGAGCCACAGCACCGTGCCGACCAGCATGTAGGGCGCAATGCGCAGCACGCCGAGCCGGTTCAACGCGAGCAGCGCCGCCACCGCGAGGCCGGCGAGCACCAGCGCCGGCACCGACAGGTCGCTCGTGTAGAAGATCGCGATGATCACGATGGCGCCGAGGTCGTCGAGCACCGCGAGCGTCATCAGGAACACCTTCAGGCCGACCGGCACGCGCTCGCCGAACAGCGACAGCACGCCGAGCGCGAAGGCGATGTCGGTGGCCGAGGGAATCGCCCAGCCGCGCGATGCCCGACCGGATCGTGCCAGTTGATCCCCGCGTAGATCGCGGCCGGCACGACCATGCCGCCGAGCGCCGCGACGGCGGGCAGCGCGACCTTCGAGGCGTCCGACAGCTCGCCGGTCACGACCTCGCGCTTGATCTCGAGCCCGACCAGCAGGAAGAAGATCGCCATCAGCAGGTCGTTGACCCAGATCGAGCAGCGGCTTGTCGAGCGTGAACGTCGCCGACCTGCACGCTGAAGGGCGTCGCAGCAGCGACTCGTACCGGTCCGCCAACGGCGTATTGGCCGCCACCAGGGCGAGCGCGCCGGCCACGCACGAGCACGATGCCGCTCGCGGACTCGAGCTTCAGGAAATCGCGCAGCGGCATCCAGCGGTGGATACGCATTCCTGGTGTTGTTCATGACGAAAGCCTGGCCGTCCGGGCCGGCGCAGTGTAACCTGCGCGGCTGCGCGCGTTGCAGTCGGGCCGGCGAGCCGCGGATCAGCCCGGCACCCGCGCGACCGACCACGCGTCCACGGTGAACGCGCCCGCGGTTCGCAATTGCCTTGCGGCCGCACGAGCGGTGCTGCCCGTCGTCACGACGTCGTCGACGAGCGCCACGCGCCGGCCCGCGACCTGGTCCCGATCGGCACCGAAGGCCCCGGCCACGTTCGCTGCGCGCGCCTCGCGCGCGAGCCCGACCTGCGGCGAGGTCGATCGCTGCCGGCGCAAAGCGCGCGGCACACAGCGTATACCGACCTCGCGCGCCGCGAACCGCGCGATCTCGTGCGACTGGTTGAAGCCGCGCTCGAGCAGGCGGGACGGGTGCAGCGGCACGGGCACGAGCAGGTCGACGTCGAGGTGCAGGCCGAGCGCGCGAACCGCGCGGCCGAGCAGCGTCCCGAGCACGCGCGCGTTCGCGAGCGCGCCGCCATACTTGAGGTCCTGCACGAGGCCGTCGAGCGGGGCCGCGTACAGGATACGGCGCGTAGCAGCGCGCGAAAGAAAGGTCGATGCCCCGGCAACGAGTGCAGCCCGGCCCGTCCGGCGCGTCGTGCGCCTCGCTCGGCAAGCCGCAGCGCAGGCACGGGGAGTGGAGGTACGGCAGGTCGGCCTCGCAGGCGGCGCAGAGATCGAGGCCCTGCCGCTGGCCGCGGCCCCGGCATACGGCGCACCGCGACGGCAGCAACCAGTCCGCGCCGCGCTCCAGCCACCTGTCGACTTCGAACATGGCCATTGGTTGACAGCCGCCGCGCTCCGCCCGAATACTGCCGCGTCGTCCGGCCACGACCTTGCGCCCGGCACCCCCGCCGGCGCGAGCCCGAATTTCTGGCCGGAAAACAAGGATTTGCGTATGACCGCTTTCGACCTGAACCGCCTCGGCGAAGTGCGCAGCGACTGGACCCTCGACGAGGCCCGCGCGGTATTCGAACTGCCCTTCAACGACCTGGTCTTTCACGCGCAACGCGTCCACCGCGAGAACTTCGACCCGAACCGGGTCCAGGTGAGCACGCTGCTGTCCGTCAAGACGGGCGCCTGCCCGGAGGACTGCGACTACTGCCCGCAGAGCGTCCGCTACGACACGGGGCTCGAGCGCGAGGAACTCATGGAAGTCGACGCGGTCGTCGCCGCGGCGCAGGCCGCCAGGGCCCAGGGCGCGACGCGCTTCTGCATGGGCGCCGCGTATCGCAACCCGAAGCCGAAGCAGCTCGAGCAGGTGAAGCAGATGGTCCGCGAAGTGCGCGCGCTCGGCCTCGAGACCTGCGCCACGCTCGGCATGCTGACGCCGCAGCAGGCGTGCGAGCTGAAGGACGCCGGCCTCGACTATTACAACCACAACCTGGACACCTCGCCCGAGTTCTACGGCGAGGTCATCACGACCCGGACCTACCAGGACCGCCTCGATACGCTGCAGGCGGTGCGTGACGCGGGCTTGAGCGTCTGCTGCGGCGGCATCCTCGGCATGGGCGAATCCGAGAGCGACCGCATCGGCTTGCTGCACACGCTCGCGACGCTGCCGCAGCATCCCGAGAGCGTGCCGATCAACCAGCTCGTGCAGGTGCCGGGCACGCCGTTGTACGGCCTGCCGGAACTCGACCCACTCGATTTCGTGCGCGCCATCGCCACCGCCCGGCTGCTGATGCCGCGTTCGCACGTGCGGCTTTCCGCGGGCCGCACCGACATGAGCGACGCCGTGCAGGCGCTGTGCTTCCTGGCCGGCGCAAACTCGATCTTCCACGGCGAGAGGCTGCTGACCACGCCGAACCCGGGCCGCAGCCACGACGAGCGGTTGTTCACACGCCTCGGCCTCGAGGCCGAGTCCGCGGCCGCCGCCTCACCCTGACCACGGCACGGCACCCGGCTGTGGATGCCGAGCAGCAGCTCGCCGCCGGGCTCGCGGCATTGGCCGGCGCAGGACGTTCGCGCCATCGGCGGACGGTCACCGCGCGCGCCGCCGGATCCGTCCGTCTGCGGGTGGACGGGCGGGACTGCCTCGCTTTCTGCAGCAACGACTACCTCGGGCTTGCGAACCACCCGGCGGTCGTCGACGCGTTCGCGGCCAGTGCACGCGAGTGGGGCGTAGGCAGCGGTGCGTCGCACCTCGTGAGCGGCCATTGCCGCGAGCATCACGAACTCGAGCGGGAGCTGGCGCAGTTCGTCGGCCGGCCGCGCGCACTGCTGTTCTCGAACGGCTACATGGCGAATCTCGCCGTCGCAGCCGTGCTCGCCGGCCGGGGTGACCGCGTCGTCGCCGACCGGCTCGACCACGCCTCGCTCCTCGATGCGGGGCTGGCGACGGGAGCGCGTCTGACGCGCTATGCGCATGGCGACGTCGCGGCCTTGCGCCGCCGCCTGGCGCAGCCTGCCGGCGGTTTGCCGTCGCGCGGGACACTCGTCATGACGGACGGCGTCTTCAGCATGGATGGGGACGTCGCGCCGTTGCGCGAGATTGCGGCCGTGTGCCGTGCAGCGGCCGCCACGCTTGTGGTCGACGATGCGCACGGTTTCGGCGTGCTCGGCCCGACCGGGGCCGGCTCGGTCGAGGAAGCCGGACTCGGCGTCGACGACGTGCCGGTGCTCATGTGCACGCTGGGCAAGGCGGCCGGCACGCACGGCGCGTTCGTCGCCGGCTCGGACACGCTGGTCGAGACGCTCGTGCAGCGAGCCCGCACCTACATCTATACGACGGCGCTGCCGCCCGCCGTGGCCGCCGCGACGCGCGCGTCGCTGCACGTGATGACGTCCGAGCCGTGGCGGCGCGGGCGGGTACTCGATCTCGCCGCCCGTTTTCGCGCCGGAGCTGCCGAACTCGGCCTCGACCTGATGGCATCGCGCACTCCCATCCAGCCGCTGGTCGTGGGCAGCGAAGCCGCCGCGCTGGCGGCGAGCGCCGCGCTCTTCGACCTGGGGATCTGGGTTCCAGCAATCCGGCCGCCGACCGTGCCTGCCGGAACGTCACGCCTGCGCTTCACGTTTTCGGCGGCCCACTCGGACGCCGACCTCGAGCGCCTGCTCGACGCGCTGCGCACCCTGCGCACGCGCGATGTGCTGCCCGGCGCCGCGGCGTGAGCGATCCCGGTCGAGCGCCGCTGCACGTCGAGACGCGGGGTGCGGGTCCGGACCTCGTGCTGCTGCACGGCTGGGCCTTGCACGGCGGCATGTGGGGACCCTGGCTCGACCGGCTGGCAGCACACGCGCGCCTGCACGTGATCGACCTTCCCGGCCACGGCCGCAGTCCCTGGACGGATGGCGCGCCTGACCTGGCCGCGCTCGCCCGGGCTGTTTCGGCGCACGTTCCGCGAGGGGCCGGCGTGCTCGGCTGGTCGCTCGGCGGCATGGTGGCGCTCGAACTCGCACGCTCGCGCCCGGGCGAGCTCGCCGCGCTCGTGCTGGTCGCGACGACGCCGTGCTTCCTGGCCCGCGACGACTGGCCTGACGGCATGAAGCCGGATGTCCTCGACGGATTCGCGACCGGCCTCGACCGGGACTTCCGGCGCACGATCGCCAATTTTCTCGCGCTGCAGACCTGGGGTGACGAGCGAGCAAGCGAGGCACTGCGCACCCTGCGCGCGAACCTCGCGAGCCACGGCGAACCCGACCCCCGCGCGCTGCAGGCCGGGATCCGCATCCTGCGCGACGCGGACCTGCGCGGCTCCCTCGGCGGGATCGCGGTTCCGGCGCTCGTGATCGCCGGCGAGCACGACCGCATCACGCCGGCCGGGGCTGGCCGGGCTCTCGCACAGGCATTGCCTGCCGCGCGTTTCGTCCAGGTCGCGAAGGCCGGGCATGCACCGTTTCTCTCGCACCCCGACGACGTGCTGGACGCGATCGTGCCGTTTCTCGGGCGCCATCTCGAGCCGAGGCCGCCGCCGGCCGCGGTCGTGGGCGTGCCGGTGTTCGAGCGCAGGGCGCCGGGCCTGTCACGCGCAGGCGCCGCGAGTCCACAACCGACCGAGGCAGCGGCGCTCACGCTCGACATGAGCCGGGTCGCGACGGCTTTCACACAGGCAGCGCGGGACTACGACGCGGCCGCCGTGCTCCAGGCCAGGGTGCGCGAGGAGCTGCTCGCCCGGCTCGACGTCGTGCGGCTCGAACCCAAGGTCGTCCTGGATGCGGGCGCCGGGACGGGGCACGGGACGATCGCGCTCAAGCGGCGCTACCCGAGGGCCCGGGTCTGCGCGCTCGATATTGCGATGGGCATGTTGCTGGAGGCGGGGCGCCGGCAGACGCTGTTGCGCCGCTTCGATCGAGTCGCGGCCGACGCCGCCGCGCTGCCGCTCGTCACCGGGGTCGTGGACATGGTCTTCTCGAGCCTGATGCTGCAGTGGTGCAACGATCCGGACGAGGTATTCCGGGAGATACGCCGGGTCCTGCGTCCGGGAGGCGTCGTGACGTTCGCGACGCTCGGGCCGGACACGCTGTACGAGTTGCGACGCGCATGGCAGGCGGCCGATCCGGGTCACGCGCACGTCAACCGGTTCATCGACATGCACGACCTCGGCGACGCGCTCGTGCGGGCGGGCTTTGCCGAACCGGTACTGGACGTCGAGCGCTACACGCTGACCTATGACGATGCGCGCGACCTGATGCGCGACCTGAAGACGATCGGCGCGCACAACGCCAACGCCGGACGGCCGACAGGGCTGACCGGCAAGGCGACGTTTGCGCGTGTCCTCGGCGCGTACGAGCAGCATCGCAAGGATGGGAAGCTGCCGGCGACCTATGAGGTGGTGTTCGGGCAAGCCTGGTGCCCGGCCGGGCCGGTCCGTACGAAGGTCCCGCAGGCGCACGGCGAAGTCCGCGTGCCGGTGTCCCGGCTCGTGCGACGCAATTCGACGCCGTAACCAGCCGGCGCTGGCCCTGTCGAGGTGTAACCATTTATCAAGTATTTTGTACTACTGGTATCTCTCAATTGATAAATTACACATGACTGGCAACTTTGTCTTTATTAACCCATGACGCCTGGGGTCTTCGTCACGGGCACCAGCACGGGGGTGGGCAAGACCCTCGTGACGGCGGCCATGCTGCGAGTGCTGGCGCTGGAAGGCGTGCGCGCGGTCGGCTTGAAGCCAGTGGCCTCCGGCGGACGTAGCGCAGGCTCCGGCGCGCCGTTGCGCAACGACGACGCGCTCGAGCTGCAGTCCGCAAGTCCGCTCGCCCGAACCTACGACGAGGTGAACCCGTACTGCTTCGAACCTGCGATCGCCCCGCACATCGCCGCCGCTGAAGCGGGCGTTGCGATCTCCGTCGCCACCCTGGCCGACTGGTACGCCAGAGTCACGCCCGGCGCCGAAGTCGCGCTCGTCGAAGGTGCTGGCGGCTGGCGCGTGCCCCTGCATCCCGCCGGATTCCTGAGCGACTTCCCGGAGCGGCTGGGGCTTGGCGTGGTGCTCGTGGTCGGCCTGACGCTCGGCTGCCTGAACCATGCCGTGCTCACCCATGAAGCCATCGCACGAGGCGGCCGTTGTCCCTGGCTCGGCTGGGTCGGCGTGTCGATCGATCCAGGCTTCGAGCGGCACGAACACAACGTCGCCACGCTGACCGCTTTGCTCGGCTCGCCGCCGCTTGCGCTCGTGCCCTGGCTCGGGCAAGCGGGTGAACCTTCCGCAATCGGCAATGCCGCTGTTGCTGCGTTGCAGCGCGCGCCCCGGTTGCGCGCGATGCTGCTGGCGCAGGCCGCACGCACGCGACGGGACTAGATCCCGCGGGCGGTCGCGACCCCGAGTCCGCGCGTTGTCGCAACCGACGGACGCGGCTACATTCGGGACCCTCCCAGCCCGTGCGAACCATGGTCATCGCCACGCACAACCGTTCGCCCGCCACGCCCGTCGAGCATCGGATCGAACTGGTGCCCAACTGTGCATTGACCCCGCGGTCGGCCCGGGCGTTCGTGGGTGGATTGGCCGTGCTCACGTTCGGCATTGCCGTCTTCTTCGCGGTCCAGGGCCTGTGGCCGGTGCTGCCAATCGCCGGGCTCGAGATCTGGTTGCTCTGGTGGGCCGTGCAGGCCAGTCTGCGCTCCGGAGAATGCCGCGAGGTCATCCTGGTCTCGGACGCCTCGGTCGTGGTCGAGCGACGCGGGCCCGGCGAATCGAGTCGGTTGGTATTTCCACGCCATTGGGCGACGGTTAAACTCCGCGATCCGCGAGTGGTGCTGCACCCGAGCCGGCTCGTGATCGAGTCGCACGGAATCGCCTGCGAGGTGGGCCGGTTTCTCATGGAGGACGAGCGCCGCAGTCTTGCGGGGCGGCTCCGGCAATTGGTGGGAAGGACGAGCGAATCCCCTGCGCTCGAGCATCGATCGTATTGATCGTGCCGTCGCGCGGGTCTGTCCGGGTGCCCGGAACCCGGCCGGTCAACGTCAAGGGAGTTTCGGTGGTGCCAATGAAGATGGTGAGGCGGGCCCTCGCGGCCCTTGCGGCGTCAGGCCTCTCGACGCTGGTCTCGAGCCCGGCCATGGCCGCGTGGGAGGTCAACCTGCGGACCGGTGTCACCGAGCTCAGCCGCGAAATCTACGGCCTCCACATGCTGATCCTCTGGGTCTGCGTGGCCATTGCCGTTGCCGTGTTCGGCGTGATGATCTATTCGATCGCCACGTTCCGGAAGTCGAAGGGAGCCGTCCCCGCCAGTTTCGACCACAGCACCAATGCCGAGGTCCTCTGGACACTGATCCCGGTGCTGATCCTGGTCGCAATGGCCGTGCCGGCGGCGCGGACCCTGGTCAAGATCGAAGACGCAAGCGGCTCGAAGCTCACGATCAAGGTCACCGGCTACCAGTGGAAGTGGCAGTACGATTACGTGGACGAGGGCGTCAGTTTCTTCTCGACGCTCGCGCGCACCAGCGACGCCGCGCGCCAGCTCGACTCGGGCATCGCCCCGGACTCGGTCGAGAATTACCTGCTCGAAGTGGATAACCCGCTCGTGGTGCCGGTCGGCACCAAGGTGCGCGTCCTGGTCACTGCCGCCGACGTGCTCCACGCGTGGTGGGTGCCCGATTTCGGCATGAAGAAAGACGCTATCCCCGGCTACATCAACGAACTGTGGTTCAAGGCAGACACGGTCGGTATCTACCGCGGCCAATGTGCGGAGCTTTGCGGCCGCGACCACGGCTTCATGCCGATCGTGGTCGAGGTGAAGGAACCCGCAGCCTACGAGGCCTGGCTCGCAGCGCAGAAAGCCGCGCGACAGGCGGCAGTGCCGCCCGCGGCCCAGACAGCCGTCGCGACGGGCGACCAGGCTGCCACGCGCGCGGCCTACACCGACAACACCACGCCAGCCGTGCTGGTCGCGGACGCGGAGTAACCGACCATGACCGAGACCCACGCCCATCCGGACGTCCTGAGCCGCACCTACCACGACGTGGAGGTCACCGAACAGGGCCACCACGACGACCACGGCCCCGCGAAGGGCATCATGCGCTGGCTGACGACGACGAATCACAAGGACATCGGCACGATGTACCTGATCTTCAGTCTCGTCATGTTCCTGCTCGGCGGCGCGATGGCGCTCGTCGTGCGCGCCGAGCTCTTCATGCCCGGCATGCAGCTCGTGGATCCCGGCTTCTTCAACACGATGACGACGGTGCACGCGCTGGTCATGGTGTTCGGTGCGGTCATGCCGGCGACGGTGGGCCTCGCGAACTGGATGGTCCCGCTCCAGATCGGCGCGCCCGACATGGCGCTGCCGCGCATGAACAACTTCAGCTTCTGGCTGCTGGTGTCGGCGTTCACGCTGCTGATCCTGTCGCTGTTCATGCCGGGCGGCGGTCCCGCTTCGGGCTGGACGCTCTATCCACCGCTGGTGCTGCAGACCGGAGATGCTTTCCCGCTCGCGATCTTCGCGATCCACCTCGCGGGCGCCTCGTCGATCATGGGTTCGATCAACATCATCGTCACGATCATGAACCTGCGCGCGCCGGGCATGTCGCTGCTGAAGATGCCGCTGTTCGTGTGGACGTGGCTGATCACCGCGTACCTGCTGATCGCCGTCATGCCGGTGTTCGCAGGCGCCGTGACGATGCTGCTCACCGATCACTTCTTCCACACGACGTTCTTCGCGGCCTCGGGCGGCGGCGACCCGGTGCTCTACCAGCACGTCTTCTGGTTCTTCGGGCACCCCGAGGTCTACATCATGATCCTGCCCGCGTTCGGGATCGTCTCGGAGATCATCCCGACGTTCTCGCGCAAGCGCCTGTTCGGCTACGACGCGATGGTTTACGCGACGGCGTCGATCGCGTTCCTGTCGTTCATCGTCTGGGCGCACCACATGTTCACGGTGGGCATGCCGCTCGCGGGCGAGATGTTCTTCATGCTGAGCACGATGCTGATCGCCGTGCCCACGGGCGTGAAGGTGTTCAACTGGACCGCGACGATGTGGAAGGGCTCGCTGACGTTCGAGCCGCCCATGCTGTTCGCGCTCGCGTTCCTGTTCCTGTTCACGATCGGCGGCTTCTCGGGCCTGATGATGGCCATCGCGCCGGTGGACTTCCAGTATCACGACACGTACTTCATCGTCGCGCATTTCCACTACGTGCTCGTACCGGGCGCGGTCTTCGCGATCATGGCGGGCGTCTACTACTGGATGCCGAAGTGGACCGGCCACATGTACGACATGAAGCTCGCCACGATTCATTTCTGGCTGTCCGCCGTGTTCGTCAACGTGCTGTTCTTCCCGCAGCACTTCCTGGGACTGGCGGGCATGCCGCGGCGCATCCCGGATTATTCGACGCAGTTCGCCGACTGGAACATGGTGTCGTCGATCGGCGGATTCGGCTTCGGCCTCTCGCAGCTGCTGTTCGTGTACGTCATCTGGAAGTGCGCGCGCGGCGGCGCCAGGGCGACGGCGGCGGTCTGGGACGGCAGCATGCACGGCCTCGAATGGACCGTGCCGTCGCCCGCGCCGTACCACACGTTCGACGAAGCGCCGCAGGTCAAGTAGGGACGGCGCGAGGCATCGGCAGATGACAACTGGCGACCGACAGGACGAGCAGCGCCGGCGCATCCGCCGCAACACGATCCTGCTGATGCTGGTGGCGTTCGGCATCTACGTCGCGTTCATCGCGTCGAGCGTCGTGAGCTCGTCGCCGTGAGCGCGGGCGACATCACATGACCGTGCCCGGTGCGCAGGCCTGACCACTCCCTGACCCGCGGCCTCGTGCTCATGGTGGCGGGCAGCTTCGCGTTCGGCTTCGCGCTGGTGCCGCTCTACAAGGTCATCTGCGAGGCGGCCGGGTTACGCGTCAACACGGCGCCGTCGCAGCTCGGCACGTCGGACGCCGGCTCGAGCCGCGAGGTCACGCTCGAGTTCGTCTCGATATTGCCGCCCGCCGCGGAATTCGAGCTGACGCCCATGACGCGCAGTCTCGTGCTGCAGCCCGGCAAGCTCTACGAGGCGAGGTTCCGCATCCGCAACAAGGCGACCGTGCCGGTGGTCGCGCAGGCCGTGCCGAGCGTGGCGCCCGCGGTCACTGCGAGGTACCTGCAGAAGACCGAGTGCTTCTGCTTCACGCCGCAGTCGTTCGCGGCCTCCGAGGAACGCGAATTCACGGTGCGCTTCATCGTCGATCCTGACCTGCCGCGGCAGGTCGATCGGATGACGCTCGCCTACTCGATCTATGCGTTGCCGCAGCCCGGAAGACTCGCAGCACGCTAGGCTTGGTTCGACACACACGCCAGACAGAAGACAGAGGCAGACGCCCATGGCCCAGGCTCATACCGCGCACGACGCGGGGAAGTACTACATCCCGCACGGCAGCAAGTGGCCGATCATCGGTTCGGTCTCGCTCTTCGTCACGATGCTCGGCGCCGCGGCATTGCTGAACGGCGTGAACCTGGCGCCGTGGCTGTTCTTCGCCGGCCTGCTTGCCGTGTTCTACATGTTCTATGGCTGGTTCGGCACGGTCATCGGCGAGAGCCAGGGCGGCCTGTACAACCAGGACGTCGACAAGTCGTTCCGCATGGGGATGCTGTGGTTCATCTTGTCCGAAGTGATGTTCTTCGGCGCGTTCTTCGGCGCGCTGTACTACGCACGGCAGCTCTCGGTGCCGTGGCTGGGCGGCGAGGGCAGCAAGTTCCTCACCAACCTGTTCCTCTGGAAGGAGTTCCAGCCCGCATGGCCGACGAACGGGCCCGCTGACGTCGGCGGCTCGTTCGAGATCATCCCCGCGTTCGGGCTGCCTGCCATCAACACCGCGATCCTGCTCACGTCCGGCGTCACGATCACGATCGCGCACCACGCGCTGCAGGCCGGCAGCCGCGGCGTGCTGAAGGTCTTCCTGGCCCTGACGTTCCTCCTCGGCTTCCTGTTCGTCGGCCTGCAGGCAGAGGAGTACGCGCACGCCTACCACGAGCTGAACCTCACGCTCGGCAGCGGCGTCTATGGCTCGACATTCTTCATGCTGACGGGCTTCCACGGCCTGCACGTCACGATCGGCGCGATCATGCTGCTCGTGGTCTGGATGCGCGTCATGAAGGGCCACTTCACGCCCGAGCATCATTTCGCGTTCGAGGGAGTCGCCTGGTACTGGCACTTCGTCGACGTGGTCTGGCTCGGCCTGTTCATCTTCGTGTACTGGCTCTGACCGCAGTCCCGGCGACGGGCGGACACGGCGGCCGCCCACGGGCGGCCGTTGCGCCTGGTCAGCGCACGTGGTGCGGCGTGATGAGCCCCGTGCGCCACGCGACGAACAGCAGCACGAACAGCAGCACGGACAGGGCGATGCGAACGGTCAACGCGTCGACCATGCGTTTCCTGGACTGGCCGTCGTCCTTGACGAGGTGGCGAAGTCCGGAGCCGAGGCTCACGACGATCGCAACCAGCACGGCGACGATGAGCAGCTTGACGAGCATGTGCGGGAGGCCGGACGCGTTGGAAGCAGAGTATAGATGACGCCGCGACTGGCCGATCGCGTGTTCGCTCCGCGCGCCTGGGCCGTGCTGGTCACGACGCTGCTGTGCGCCGCATTCGTCGCGCTCGGCTGGTGGCAACTGGACCGCCGTCACGACAAGCAGGCCATGATCGACGCATTCACGCGCGGCGCGGTGACAACCGCCGTGCTCGACAATGGAACGGTCGACGCCATGCCGCGCTACCAGCACGTGACGGTCGCCGGCCGCTACGATTCCGCACGCCAGGTGCTGCTCGACAACATGCCCTCGTCGCGCACGGGCCGCCCGGGTTACCGCGTGCTGACGCCGTTGGTCCGCGAAGGAACCGGGCACTTGCTGCTGGTCGATCGGGGCTGGGTTCCGCTCGGGGCAAGCCGCGCCGACCTGCCGAGCGTAGCCGTCCCGGCGACGGCGCGCGTCGTCGTCGGCCGCCTCGACCAGTTGCCGGTACCGGGCGTGCGCGTCGGCGAAGCCGGCGTGCCGGGCGACACGCGCTGGCCTCGCGTACTCAATTTTCCGGTGCGCGGCGATCTCGAGCACGCACTCGGCGCGCCCGTCGAACCGCGCATCCTGCTGCTCGACGCGGCCGAACCGGACGGATTCGAACGCGAGTGGCGGCCAGCGCTCAGTGTCGGCCCCGAGCGGCACCTCGGGCTACGCGATCCAGTGGTTCGCGCTCGCGTCGTGCTGCTGGTGATCTTCATCGCGCTCAGTTTCCAGCAACGACCTGACGGCGCCGCCATGAAAGCGTCCAATTCACCCCCATGAACGCGCCCAGCCCCACCGAGTCCCCGCGCCGCGGTCAGCGCCAGTTGCTGCTGCTCGCGGCGATGTTCTTCGTGCCGCTGGCCGTGGCGTTCTGGCTCTACTACGGCCCGACCGACTGGCGGCCGGTCGGCGGCACGAACCAGGGCGACCTGATCGATCCCGCCGTGCCGCTGCCGGTCACATCGCTAGCGGACATGGACGGCGTGGCCATGCCAGTCGACCTCCTGCGAGGCAAGTGGACCATGCTCTTCGTCGGCGACGGCGCCTGTGACGAACGCTGTCGCAAGCTGCTCTACCTCTCGCGGCAGTCGCGCATCGCGCTCAACAAGGACATGGACCGCGTGCAGCGCGTGTTCCTGGCGACCGGTGGTTGCTGCGATCGCGCGTACCTGTCGGCCGAACATCCGGATCTCACGGTCGTGCTGCCGCGCGACGAAGCCGGTGGACGCGCGCTCCTTGCGGCTTTCCCGGGCACCGCGGATGCCGTCGCGGGACGCCTCTACCTCGTCGATCCGCTCGGCAATCTCGTGCTGAGCTACTCCGCGGCGGCGCCGGACATGGCGCTGCTTGCGGACGTCCGGAAATTGCTGCGACTCTCGCACATCGGCTAGCCCAGGTCTACGTCATGCACAACTCGACATTTCGCCGGCTCTGCCTGCTGGGCACGGTCCTCGCCTTCTGCGTGATCGTGCTCGGCGCGTACGTGCGCCTGAGCCACGCGGGCCTCGGCTGCCCGGACTGGCCGGGCTGCTACGGCCACCTGACGGTCGGCGACGCGGTCGAGAACTCCGCGGTCGCGAACGCCGCGTATCCCGAGCGGCCGCTCGAGGCGGACAAGGCGCTCAAGGAAATGGTGCATCGCTATCTCGCGTCGACGCTCGGCCTCGTGATTGTCGCGCTCGCGGTGATCGCGTGGCGCAACCGTCGCGACCGGCGGCAACCGGTGGGGCTGCCCGCAGCGCTGGTGCTGCTCGTCGTGTTCCAGGGATTGCTCGGCATGTGGACGGTAACGCTGCTGCTGAAGCCGCTGATCGTCTCGGCGCACCTCGTGGGCGGACTCACCACGATGGCGCTGCTGTGGTGGCTGTACCTCGAGCCTGCGCGGACGACCCCGCCTGCCGTCGAGCGCAGCCTGCGCACGTGGGCCGTGTTCGGCCTGGTCGTGCTCGCGGTGCAGATCATGCTCGGCGGCTGGGTCAGTTCCAATTACGCGGCCTTCGCCTGTCCCGACTTCCCGACTTGCCAGGCGTCGTACTGGCCGCAGATGGATTTCCGCGATGCCTTCGTGCTCTGGCGCGGTCTCGGCATCGATTACGAGGGCGGCGTGCTCGACCACCCGGCGCGCGTGGCAATCCATTTCACGCACCGGCTCGGTGCGATCGTCACGGCGCTCGTGCTGGCCGTCACGGCCTGGAAGGCGATTCGTCTCGGGCGGTCAGGCGGTGTCCGCACGACCGGGGTTGTCCTCGCGACCGTGCTCGCAGCCCAGCTCCTGCTCGGGCCGGTGATGGTGCTGAGGACCTTCCCGTTGCCGCTGGCAGTCGCGCACAACGGCGTGGCGGCGTTGCTCGTGCTGGCCACGGTCGCGCTGCTGCGATTTCTGCGGCCGACCCGATGAGCGTCGGGGCCCCGTCCTGAGAATCGACCGAACCTGCTAGCATCCTGCGCTACTCGGGGCCGCAGGCGCGCCTGGTGCGATTGCGAATGACGACCGTCTATTTCACGCTCGCCGCGATCGTTCTCTACCTGGTCTGCGACCGCCTGCTCGACTCGCTCGAGCGTCGCGCTGGCCGGCGGTTCGAGTATCGCTCGTTGATCTTCTTCGGGCTGTTGCTCGGGCTCAGCCTCGTCACATTTGCGCTGATCCGCCGCTGCGTCGGAGCGGGCTAGCCGCGACCGGTCGAGACAGCGTCTGCGGGCACAGTCCCGGTGCGGCGCAGCTTTCTTTTTTGCAGTGCGCTTGATCTATATCAAGGACGTACGCTCACGTAAGTGCTAACAAGCGCCGGATGTACCGGGTGGCAGGGGCGACCCGTACGACATAGACAGGCGAACGCCAGGGGGTCTCATGTCCGGACCGCAACCCACCGAGCCCGATCGTCCCGAACGCACGCCGTTCTTCCAGCGTCTGCTCGACAACCATTTCCTGCTGCTGTTCCTCGGCGTCACGATCCCGACGGTCGTCTATCTCATCTGGGGAATCATGGAAATCATCCAGATTCCCATCGCCACGCCGTGACCGGAGACAGCAGCCATGTCAATCGCATCTCCGGGCGCAAACTGGTGGAAAGAGCCCGTTCACAAGGTCGAATTGATCTGGGCCAGCATCGCGTTCCTGTGGGGAATCGTGATGTTCTTCATGATGATCTACTGGCATGGCGCCGGAAGCCAGAATCTCTCGAACGAGGCCTACAGGACGACGCCAGCCGACTTCGCGGCCAAGGTCGACAAGATGGTCGAGACGTACACGGTGCGCCAGGAAGGTGCATTCCCGGTCGTGCGACCCCCGCCCGGCAGCGACGTCTACATGATGGGTCGCGTCTACATGTGGTGGCCGATGCTCGAGTTCGTCAAGGGCGAGACCTACCGGCTGCACCTCTCGTCCATCGATCTGCAGCACGGCTTCTCCCTCCAGCCCGTCAACATCAACATCCAGGTACACCCCGGATACGAGATGGTCGTGACGATGACGCCGAATCAATCCGGCCAGTTCGGCGTCGTCTGCAACGAGTACTGCGGCTTCGGGCATCACACGATGACCGGTCGCATCTACGTCGTCGACAAGAACTGAGCGGGCCGTCATGACAGTTGCAACCATCTTTCGCACCTGCCCGACGACCGGCCTGCGGATCGACCGTTCGGCGGAAAACCTCATCAAGGTCGAACGCCGTCGCCGCCGTCGTGTTCCTGCTCGTCGGTGGCCTGTTCGGCCTGTCGGTCGCGCTGACACGCTGGCCTGCCGTGCACCTGCTGCCGGCCGACTGGTTCTACCTGCGCGCTGACCGCACACGGCATCGACGTGCTGCTCGTCTGGATCATCTTCTTCGAGATGGCGGTGCTGTATTTCGCCTCCGCGGTACTGCTCAATTCACGGCTTGCCGCGCCACGCTGGGGATGGGTCCAGTTCTGGCTGATGCTGGTCGGCGCGCTGATGACCAACGTCGCGGTGCTCCAGGGCAACTCCTCGGTCATGTTCACCTCCTACGCGCCGTTGCTGGCGGCGCCGCACTTCTACCTCGGCCTCGTCCTGTTCGCCGTGGGTGCCCTGATCGGCTGCGCGGTCTTCTTCGGCACGCTGGTCGTTGCCAAGGACGAGAAGACCTACGAGGGATCGGTGCCGCTGGTCACCTTCGGCGCCATCACGGCGGCGATCATCGCCGTGTTCACGCTGGCCTGCGGCGCGATCATCCTCATCCCGACCTTCCTCTGGTCGCTCGGCATCATCAGCGGCATCGACCCGCTGATGTACAAGCTGGTCTGGTGGGGCATGGGCCACTCCTCGCAGCAGATCAACGTCTCCGCGCACGTCGCCGTGTGGTACGCGATCGGCGCCATGGTGCTCGGCGCCAAGCCGATCTCCGAGAAAGTCAGCCGCATGGCGTTCCTCATGTACATCCTGTTCCTGCAGCTCGCGAGCGCGCACCACATGCTGGTCGAGCCCGGCGTGAGCTCGAGCTGGAAGATCTTCAACACCAGCTACGCGATGTACCTCGCCGTGCTCGGCAGCATGATCCACGGCATGACGGTGCCGGGCGCCATCGAGGCGGCGCAGCGCGCCAAGGGCTACAACAAGGGCCTGTTCGAGTGGCTGCGCAAGGCGCCCTGGGGCAACCCGGCATTTGCCGGCATGTTCCTGTCGCTGGTCATGTTCGGCTTCCTCGGCGGCATCTCCGGCGTCGTGATGGGCACCGAGCAGATCAACCTGATCATGCACAACACGCTGTACGTGCCGGGGCATTTCCACGCGACCGTGGTCGCCGGCACGACGCTCGCGTTCATGGCGATCACGTATCTCCTCGTACCGCTGATCTTCCGTCGCGAGGTCATGTTCAGGAAGGTCGCCCAGCTGCAGCCCTACATTTTCGGGCTGGGCGTTGCCGGCATCTCGCTGTTCATGATGGGCGCCGGCACGCTCGGCGTGCCCCGCAGGCACTGGGACATCACGTTCGCGGACGCGCTCACGCCAGTTCCAGTTCTCGCCCGCGGCGTTCCTGATGCTGGCGCTCAACGGCATGTCCGCGATCATGGCCGCGATCGGCGGCGCGATGTACATTCTCGTCGTCGTCTGCTCGGTCTTCTTCGGCCGCAGGATCGGCGACAGCGAAGTGGTGCAGCTCGGTCCGGTGTCCGGCGCGGCATCGGCCGCGGCCGTGGCGCGCTACGGCAACGAGGGAACGCTCAAGATCCCCGGCACGATCGTGCTGGTCGGCGTGTTCTTCGTGTCGTTCGTCCTGTACTACTTCGTGAACTGGAAGTACCTTGCCGAGGTCTGGCCGCTGCGGTAGGAGCGAACGTGCACCAAGCAGTCGCGCAGGATGCGGACCTCGCAGCGAATCGGGCTTCCTGGCGGAGCACGGTCGAGGTCTTCAAGCCGCGCATCGCCCTCGAGATCATGTTCGCCGGCATCGCGGGCGTCGCGATGGCCCAGGGCCCCGGGTTGCCGCCGTGCGCAGTTGCTGGTTCTTGCGATCGCGGTCTTCCTGGCCGCTGCGAGCGCCGGTGCGCTCAATCACCTGGCCGAACGCGACCTCGACGCGCGCATGTCGCGCACTCGCGGCCGTCCGTTCGTCACCGGGCAGCTCGACGGCGGCTGCGCCATGGTTCGCGGTGATCGGCTTGCTGCTGGCCGTTGCGGTCGTCTCGGCCGGCCTGGCGACGAACTGGCTGGCAGCCGCCTTCGTGTTCCTCGGCGCGTTCACCTACGGCGTCGTCTACACGCTCTGGCTCAAGCGGCGGACGTGGCTGAACATCGTCGTCGGCGGCCTCGCCGGCAGTTTCGCCGTGCTGGCCGGTGCTGCGGCGGTGAATCCAGGCCTGGGCCCGGCCGCATGGACGTTTGCGGTCATCCTGTTTCTCTGGACCCCGCCGCACTTCTGGAGCCTCGCGATGTATTACCGGCAGGACTACGCCGACGCCGGCGTGCCGATGCTGCCGGTGGTGTATCGGCGATCGCGTCGCGGCTCGCGTGATCCTCGGGCACACCGTGCTGCTCGTGTTGCTCGCGCTGTTGCCGGTCGGCCTGGGGCGCAGGGAACTCCTATCTCGCCTGTGCCGCAGCCGGCGGCGCGTATTTCGTCTACCGAAGCGTCCTCCTCGTCCGCGCACCGACACGGCAGAACGCAATCCGCAACTTCCTGGCCTCGCTGCTGCAGTTGAGCCTGCTGCTGGTCGGGGCCATCGTCGACGGAGCCCTGTCAGGCCGCCTGGTCGTCTACTGAGCCATGCGCAGGCCCCATCGCAGGTCAACGCTGCACGGCGGACTCCTGCTCGGGTTGCGCCTGGGCGATGGCCGCAGGTGCCCTTGCGCAGACGCCGGCTCCTGACGACGACCACCGCGCTGGCGACCAGCCAGGCCGCGATCAACCGGCAACTCGATGACTACCAGTTTGTCGATCAACGCGGCCGGGCGTTCCGGCTGTCGAGCCTCCGCGGCAAGCCGGTCGTGCTGAGCCTCGTCTACACGAGTTGCTACCAGGTCTGTTCCGGCCTGACCGTGCACCTGCGCGACGTCGCCAAGGTGGCGCGGCGAGCGCTCGGACCGGACAGCTTCACCGTCCTGACGGTCGGATTCGACACGCCCAACGACACGCCGGCACGGATGCGGCTGTATGCGCAGGAGCGTGGCGCCGGCATTGCCGGGTTGGTATTTCGCCAGCACGGACACCGCGACGCTGGAGCGACTGGCGCGCGACGTCGGCTTCACCTACCGGCCGTCGCCCAAGGGATTCGACCACATCACGCAGACCACCGTCATCGACGGCACCGGGCGCGTGACACTGCAGGTGTACGGGCAGGACTTCAACCCGCCAAGTCTCGTCGAGCCGCTGAAGCGCCTCGTCCGCGGCCAGGAGATCGAGCGCGGCACGCTCGCCGGGCTCGCCCGGTCGGTGAAACTGTTCTGCACGATCTACGATCCCGCCAGCGGTCGCTATCGTTTCGACTATTCGATCGTGGCCGACGCGATCGCGGGAATTCTCGCCCTCGGCATGGTGGCTGTCGTCATCGCAGTATCCTGGCGGAACTCGCGTTGAGTCATGCAGCGGTTGCGGCCGGCGGACGGGGGCGACCGGCGTGAAGCTGCTCAAGGCGTCACTGCGCGCCCTCTTCCTGAGACTCGAGCAGGCCTGCGAGAAGTTCTTCGGCCCGGTGCTGAATCCCCTCGTGCAACTCGGGTCGCTCGGCTGGTTCCTGTTCTGGATCGTCACCGTCACCGGCATCTACGTCTACGTGTTCTTCGACACGGGCGTGACCCAGGCCTACGCATCGCTCGAGTACCTGTCGCGCGAGCAGTGGTACCTCGGCGGCATCATGCGCAGCCTGCATCGCTACGCCTCGGACGCGATGGTCGTGGTCGTCATCCTGCACATGCTGCGCGAATTCGCCATGGATCGCATGCGCGGCAACCGCTGGTTCCCGTGGGTCACCGGCGTGCCGTTGTTGTGGTTCCTCTATGCCTGCGGCATCACCGGCTACTGGCTCGTCTGGGACCAGCTCGCGCAATACGTCGCCATCGCCACCACGGAGTGGCTCGACAGCATCGGCATCTTTGCGGAGCCGATCGCGCGGAACTTCCTCGACAGCTCGCACCTGAGCGGGCGGTTCTTCACGCTGATGGCCTACATCCACATCGCCGTGCCGTTGATCATGCTGCTGTTCATGTGGGTGCACATCCAGCGCCACGCGCATGCGCGCGTGAACCCGCCGCGCCGGCTCGGGCTCGCCGTGTTCGGGATGCTGGTTGCGCTTTCGCTCGTCGTGCCGGCCATGAGCCAGGCGCCGGCGGACCTTGACCGGGCCCCGTTCGACGTCGGCGTCGACTGGTTCTATCTGACCGTGTATCCCCTGCTCGACGTCGTGAGCGGCCGCACGCTCTGGGCGGCGCTGGTCGGCGGCAGCGTGTTCCTCACCTTGCTGCCGTGGCTGCCACCGCTGCGCCAGGCGCCGCCCGCCGTGGTCCACCTCGACAACTGCAATGGCTGCGGCCGCTGTTTCGCGGACTGCCCGTTCGGCGCGATCACGATGGTCGGGCGGACGGACGGCGCCGAGTTCGACCAGGAAGCCCGCGTCGATCCTGGCCTCTGCATGAGCTGCGGGATCTGCGTCGGCGCGTGCCCGACGGCCACGCCGTTCCGCCGCGCGAGCGCACTGGTGCCTGGCATCGAACTGCCTGCCGCTCCCATCGCAGGCTTGCGCGACCAGGTGATCGCCGCTACAGGCAAGCTGCAGGGCAACGACCGCGTCGTCGTCTTCCGATGCGCCCACGCCGGCAATCTCGATGCGCTGGCGGATCCGGGGGTCGCCGTCGTGCCGATGCCCTGCGTCGCGATGCTGCCGCCGTCGTTCATCGACCTGGTGATCTCGCGCAAGCACGCCGACGGCGTGCTGATCGCCGGTTGTGCCGAGGAAGACTGCTTCGAGCGGCTCGGCAACCGGTGGGTGGACGAGCGCATTGCCAACCAGAGGGATCCGCACCTGCGCGATCGCGTGGATCGCGACCGGGTGGCCGTCTCCTGGGCGTCACCGGTGCAACAGCATCGAACACGACAGACGCTCGCGCAATTCCGACAGCACCTGCGGGCCGTTGTCGCGCTCCCCACTGCCGGGCCGGACGGGTCTCGCCTGGCGCGCCACGACTGAGCCAGCTGGCAGCGCCCCTGCGGGTCGTCGGTGCCGCGGCAATGCTGGGAGCCCTGGCCCTGCTGATCGGCTGGTTTGCCACGCGGCCGACCTACGCGTACCTCCACCACGACCAGGCCCTGCTCAAGCTCAGCTTCAGTCATGCCTCGCAGCCGCTCAAGCCGTGCCGGCACTACAGTCCCCAGGAACTCGCGAAGCTGCCGTTCAACCAGCGGCGCGCGACGACGTGCGAACGCGGCCGTTGGCCGGTCTATGTGGAACTCGACCTCGACGGGCGGCAGATACACCGCGCCACCCACCAGCCAGCAGGCCTGTGGGACGATGGTCCGTCCACCGTCTACGCGAGCTTCCGCGTGCCGGCCGGCCGGCATCGATTCGAGGTGCGGCTGCGCGACAGCGGCCGTGCGACGGGATTCGACTATGCGAGTGTCGCGACCGTCCTGCTCGTGCCCGGCCAGAACTTCGTCATCGACTTTCGCGGCACGGAAGGAGGCTTCCAGTTCGGGCGCGCGCCGGCACACGGGCTGGCCACCCAGGAGGTGCCACCGTGAGCCTGCTCGAATGGCGCGACGAATTCCGCATCGGCATTGCCGAGGTGGACCATGAGCACCAGGTATTGATCGGCCTCATCAACGAACTGCATGCCGCGTTGGGTGCGGACCGGACCTCCGATCGTATCGAGGAATTCCTCGGCGAGATCTACGCCCGCATCTCGGCCCATTTCGCGCTGGAAGAGAAGGACATGCAGGCGCGCCGGTACCCGGATTTCGGCGCGCACAAGGTGGATCATGAGCGATTGCTCGACGATATCCGCGACATCATGGACGAGCACATTGAGCACGGGGTGCTCGACGACAATGCCTTCTCGGACCGCCTGGCCGCGTGGTTTGGTGACCATTTCAAGACTTACGACGCGCGGCTGCACCGGTTCCTGCAGACACAGGTCTAGGTCGGCCGACGTCGGCGAAGTGATTGTCAAGTAGCGCTTGACGTTTCAGGTGAAACGTCAGTGTCGCGACAGCGACCAACGTCAGTGTCGCGACAGCGACCAACGCCAGCGTGCCTGAGACGGTCACGATCGCATGACTTCCGGGTCACCGAAGTCTCTTGCGCTTCGGTGAGACTATTTTCGGCTGTCTGGGCATCAGTGCCTTCTGTCTTGCGTCTGTAGAAGCACGGGTTGGCGGCGCCTTCGTGTCGCGGCCCGCCATGTCGATGCCGAAGACGTCGGCCAGTTTCGAGGCATCCAGGATGCGGCGCTGGCGCTCGTGGAGCGCTACGGATTCTCGCTGTACGACTCGCTGCTGATAGCGGCGGCGCTGATCGCCGGCGGCCAGGTGCTGTCCTGCGAATACCTGCAGCACGGCCAGCTCATCGATCGTCAGTTGCGTATCCTCAATCCTTTCGTCGGGCGCCAGCCACTTTCAGTCGTATCCGGCCTGCCGCCGTGTTGCGACGTCTCAAGTTGCAGAACCGTTCTGCTCTGGCCACCCAGTCCTCGACCGACAGAGCCGGTACCCGCGCGAACTCCCGCGCGTTACTGGTGACGAGCACGGCCCCGAGCTCAAGCGCGTGCGCCGCGATTAGAGTGTCGAGCGGACCGATGGGCTTGCCCTCTTCTTTTTTCGCCGCGAGAGGGGCTTCATGCGCCCGGCGTCAGCGGCCACGACCTGAAGAACACTCGCGGCAGAGGCAGCCTCACGACATCCCCATCGCCTTGACCGAGAGGAGGATGATTCGCAGTCCCAGTGCCACCTGAATGACGCTGAGAACTGCGCCCAGGACCTGCAGCGACGCGCCCATCCACGGCCGCATGCGCTGGGCCAGCAGCATCACGATCAGGTTCAACAGCATGATCGCCAACAGGATGGCGCCGATGACCAGTCGAGCTTGCAGGTCTGGACTGAGTGCAAGGAATACGATGAGCGCAGCGATACCGTACGGCGTGACAATCGTCGGGAAGGCAAGCGGCGACAAAGCCATGTTCAAGGTTGCTGCCGAGGCCGGCTCCGAAGTTGTCTCGCGAGGCGGCTTCGGTGGTGCGAACTCACGAAGGACGTGCCCCAGCGCGACGAGCAACAGAATGATCCCGCCGGAGAGAGCGAGAATGGGTAATGGGATGCCGTAACTGGTCAGGACGCTCTGGCCGAGGACTGCCGCGATTAGTAGAACGAGGGTCGCAAAGAGGGTCGACCGCACGGCAATCTGCCGCGCAAACGTCGCATCCGCTCCCTTCACGATCTGCAAGAAGGGACCGATGATCTTGAACGGGCCGAGCATCAGGAACAGAAACGTGAAGACCTGGGCTGCCGGATACTGCTTCGGCTGCATCAGGTCGGCGGTGGCTTCTGCAGCCCATGCCATGCAAACGGTTTCTCGGTCGCCACGTCGGTGTAGGCACGAACCGCGGCCGGTGGGTCGGCGGCCTCCGCGGCCGCGCCCCTGGCGTCCTCGTCCGCCGCTGTGGACACCGTGTTGCTGCGCGAACCGATCGCGTCAGGAGCGAGCACGAGCACCGTGCCGCCGGACTGGACCTGGACGGCGCCGGCGATGTCCATCGCCTGCTGGGTGGTCAGCGAACTCGCCACCGAGACCACCGACAACCCCAGCCCGTCCGCACGTGATTCCGAGACCGCCTCGGCCAGGCCGGTTGTCGCACCGGAGTCGCCGATCACCGTGACATGGTCGTCGCCCAGGTCGGCCACGGCGGCGTCGATGTCGACCCCGCCGATCACCTCGCCGCGAGCGGCCATCAGGACGACCGCCGGCGCGTGGGCGTGCGACGTCGCATCGCCGGTGTCCGCCGATGCGGGTACGGCGAGCAGGAGAGGCTGTCACCGCGGCTCCGGCCACGATCGCCCGGGCGCGTGCTGTCATGGTGCTCGCCACGCTACCCCCGGTGCCTGGTGTGAGCCCTTCCCCACCGACCTCACCGGACGAGCGTGACGGCCACCCCGGACAGCGGCGCGCGGGCCAGCCGCCCGTCACTGGTGAGCAGCGGCGCGGAGAGCAGTTCCGCGCAGGCGACGTAGAAGGCGTCGGCCACCCGAAGGGACCCGCGCATCGCCCACGCACGGGTGTGCAGGGGAGAATGGCCAACCAACGAGATCGGCATCTCCCCCACATCGCGGATCGCGATGTCCGCATCGTGGGTATGAAGGTCTCCCGCTCGCTCCAGTCGCGCGAGCGCAGAAGAGGTTTCCACCACGATCAGCTCGGGAGCGGCGACGGACTGTCCCCTCATGGCGTCCGCAACACGGGAAGCGTTGGGACGCAAGAGAATCAAGTCCAGCAGCGCCGAGGCGTCGATGACGATCATGTGCCGAGATCGGATCGGACCTCGTCCAGCGCGTCAAGTGGATCGGACGCTCACGGTCGGTCCTTGTCGATCGGCGAACCGCGCGAGCCAGTCGTCGATCGACGGCCGGGACATCGCCGCGGTGAGAATCCGTGCCGCCAGCGCCGACATCGTGGTGCCGTCGCGTTCTGCGCGCCGACGCAGTTCGGCATGAACGTCGTCAGGAAGATTCTTGATCTGCAGCATGCTCACAGCATGAGGGTAGCATGCCGGAGCGCATGCTGCGCCCGGTGAATCATCCCGTGGGCGAGTTCGCCCCAGGACGGCCAGCTTCCGGCGGCGGTACTGGTGGAGCGGGCGGCCAGCATTCCCCGGACGATCGAGCGCGTCACGACATCAGCTGCTGCGGTGAGGATCTCGTGGAATTCCAGCGGATCCGGCTCATTCCTGGCAGGGGCTGATCCCGCTCCCCCGGTCGAGACGCCGAACACCAGATCGCCGTCGAACATGGTGTGCACGGGGTTGACGGCCCGGGCCATCCCGTCGTGCGCGACCGCGGCCATCCTGGCGCAGCGGCTCTTGGTCAGCGGCGCGCTGGTCGCCACCACGGCCAGCGTGGTGTGCTGGATGGGGTTTTCGGGGCCCCGGTTGTCGCCGTCGAAGGCGAAGACGGGCCGGTCGGGTCGCCGGTACACGGCCTCGTTGAGGGCGGCCAGCCGATCGGCCGCGACCGCCGATGGACGCCGGCCGTCGACGGCGAGAAGGTGCCGGGCACCCAGCAGATCGCCGTTGCCAGGGTCGATCGGCGAACCCGCGGCGT
This sequence comes from uncultured Gammaproteobacteria bacterium, assembly GCA_963786705.1. Lineage (GTDB taxonomy): Bacteria > Pseudomonadota > Gammaproteobacteria > Steroidobacterales > Steroidobacteraceae > RPQJ01. The sequence continues at coordinate 19,154 of CAWBAG010000027.1, read as the reverse complement.
TGCACACCACCAGCGCCGCCACCACCATGCCGTTGGCCAGCACGATTGACGCCTGTCCAAGGCCACTTTTCAGGTTTCCGGCCACTGCGCCGCACCCGGCGCCGATCGAGCCGATTGAGGCGGATCCTGATTCCAGGTTCGCCGAGTCCACGTCCAGCGCCGCCTGCAACGCCGACCTGCCGAAATCCGCGGTCGGGCGGGCGCGGAATTCACCCCCGCGACCCAGGTCGAACAGCGCCGCGCCCGGCACGATGGGCACCAACTCCCCCGGCTGGGCGCCGACCGGCAGGCCGGTCCCCCGCTCCTCCAATCCGAGCATCACGCCGGAACAGGCGGCCAGGCCGTACGCGCTGCCGCCGGTGAGCACCAGCGCATGAACGGATTCCACCGCGGCCGAAGGGTCGAGCAGGTCCGTCTCGTGGGTGGCCGGCCCACCGCCGCGCACGTCGACGCTCGCCGTCATCCCAAGGTCGGGGGCGAGCACCACGGTCGTGCCGGTGAGGTACCCGTCACCGGTCGCGGTGTGGTGACCGACGCGGATGCCCGGGACGTCCACGAGCGCGTTCAGGGTCATCCGAGCGGCTGCCGGTCGGCGAGAAAATGCCGGGCGGCGCTGATGTACGCACGGGTACTGATCACGATGTCCTCCACCTCGACGTACTCGTCGGCCTGGTGAGCGATCCACTTGCCGCCCGGACCGTAGACGACCGTGGGCAATCCCGCGTCGCGGGTGAGGATGGTGCCGTCCGTGGTGCCGGGCACGCCGCCGAGCACGGCCGGTCGTCCGGTCGCCGCCTGGTGGCCGGCGAACATCGCCTGGACCACGGGCGAGTCGACCGGCGTGTCCACCGGGGGTCGGTCGTCGATCACGGTGACCCGGGCATGCAGACCCGATTCCGCGGCCAGCGTGTCGGTCAGCCGAGTGATCAACTCGATCAACATCCGATGATCCACGCCGGGGACGGTGCGGATGTCCAGCGCGAGGGTGGCGGTTGCCGGGATGACGTTGATCTGGTCGTGCGAGCCGGCCCGCAGCACGGTGGGGGTCAGCGAGAACTCGCCCAGCAACGGGTGCGTGCCTGTCTGCGCCCTGATCGCCTGCTGGATCTGGTCCAGCCCCACGAGCAGCGAACCGATCGCCGGCACCGGGTTGCGGCCCATCTGCGGCATGGCGCCGTGCGCCATCACGCCGATCAGCTCCACCTGCAGGCGGATCGCGCCCTTGGCGACGGGGCAGACCTCGCCGCCCTCGGGCTCGCACACGATCACGCCGTCGATGACGCCCCACAAACCGGCCCGCACATCGCCGGCGAAGTACTTGGCGCCGAGCATCATGCCTTCCTCGTCGGCCAGCGCGCCCAGGATGATCCGGCCGTCGAACCCACCGAGTTGGACGGCCCTGGCGGCGTGCACCATCGCGGCGACACCGGACTTCATGTCGGCCGATCCCCTGCCGCGCAGGCGGCCGTCGATCACCTCACCGCTGTAACGGATCGAACGACCACAGATCCGGGTCGGCCTCGGTCACGACGTCGAGGTGACCCTCGAACATCAGCGTGCGACCGGGCCCGGCACCGTGCACCTGTGCGACGACGTTGGGTCGCCCCGGCGCCACCTCGGTGACCGTGACGTCCCAGCCGAAGCCGCGCATCGTCGTCGCCAGCAATTCGGCAGCCGGGGTCTTCGACCTCGGCGGACTCCGAGTCGTGCACGGTCCGCAGCCTGACCAGGGCGGACGTCAGCGCCACCACGTGCGGCTGCGTCGAATTCTCGCTGATCTCGTCCTGCCCTGAGGTCACCGCAGCAACTGTGCCAGATCGTCTGCGACCGTGGCGATCTCACCACGGCGCGCCTGGTAGATCGCGAGTTCGGCCGGATCCATCCCGTAGCCGTGTTCGGGCGCCGGGAACGCGCCAGAGCGGACGTCAGCCGCGTACCTGGCCACGCCCTCGTTCATGGCGTCCTGCAGGTCGGCGTACCGACGGACGAACTTCGCCCCGGCGCCGTCCCGGATGCCCAGCAGGTCGTGGAACACCAGCACCTGACCGTCGGCGGCCGGCCCGGCCCCGATTCCGATCACCGGAATGCGCATCAGCGGCACCAGGTCCTCGGTCAGCACGCTGGGCACGGCCTCGAACACGATGCTGAAGCAGCCGGCGGCTTGCAGGTCCAGCGCACCACGGGCGATCTTCAGCGCCGATTCGACGCTGCGGCCCTGGGCGCGGTAGCCGCCGAGCGCGGTCGCGGTCTGCGGGGTGAGGCCGACGTGGCCCATCACCGGCACCCCGGCGCCGACGATCGCCCTGGCTCTGCTGACCGACGTCGGGCCGCCGCCTTCCAGCTTGACGCCGTCGGCGCCCGCTTCCTTGACCATGCGGACCGCGGTCGCGATGGCCTGCTCGTCGCTGACCTCGTACGACCCGAACGGGAGATCCACGATGAACAAAGGGATCTCGGTGCCGCGGCGGGCGGCCTTGGCCAGCACCAGCATCTCCTCGACAGTGACCGCCACGGTGCTCGGGTGGCCGAGGACGGTCATCGCGCCGGAATCGCCGACCAGCACGATGTCGACGCCGGCGGCCTCCGCTGCCCGCGCGCTGGGATAGTCGTAGGCGGTCACCATCACGATCGGCCGGCCGGACCGCTTCTGCTCCAGCACTCCGGGGATGGTCACCGGGCGCCGCGCGTTGTCGGCGGATGGACGAGTCGACATCGGCTGCTCCTTCGCTGGCCTGCCGGATATTCGCTGCATGAGGATGAAACCGCCGTGGTGGCAGCAATGTTCCATTCCACCACCGGAAAGCAGCGCCGGTGGGACGTGTGATCCACTCCACCAGTGGTTGTTGTCACCTCACCGACTTGGGGGGCCCAGGCGGACGGTGACGTGATGTTGGCTGGCCCATCGACGGCTACCTGACCGACTTCGGCGCACCCAGGCGCACGTTGACCGTGATCCTGGTTGGCCCATCGACGGCTACCTGACCGACTTCGGCGCACCCAGGCGCACGTTGACCGTGATCCTGGTGGCCCATCGACGGCTACCTGACCGATTGGGCGCATCCAGGTGCACATTGTCGATCAGTCTGGTGTTGCCGATCTGCGCGGCCACCAGCAGCACCGCCGGCTGCACTCCGACGGTGGTGGCGGGCAGGAACGTGTCGGCGTCGACCAGCGCGAGGTACTCCGGCGTGATGCCGTGCTCGGTCAGGATCCGGTTGGCCTCGGCCAGGATGACCTGACCGCGCCCTTCGCCGCCGGAGTTCATCTGCTGCGCGGCGCGCAGCGCAGCGAACAGACCCGTCGCCTGGCGGCGTTCGGCCGGGCTGAGCCGCCGATTGCGGCTCGACATCGCCAGCCCGTCGGGTTCGCGGACGGTCGGCACGGTCACGATCTCGGTGTCGATGTTCAGATCCGCCACCATGGCCCGCACCACCCGTGCCTGCTGGGCGTCCTTGGCGCCGAAGTACGCCCGCTGCGGTCCGGCGATGTTGAGCAGCTTGCTGACCACCGTGGTGACACCGCGGAAATGCCCGGCGCCGCGCTGGATGCCCTCGAGGGTCTCCACGATCGGCCCGTGCAGCGCGACGGTCACCGAGAACCCGGGCGGGTAGATCTCCGCCGCCGCCGGCACGAACAGCAGATCCACGCCGACCCCGGCGGCCAGCTCCGCGTCCGCCGCCTCGTCCCGCGGGTAGGCGGCCAGATCGGCCGGGTCGTTGAATTGCGCGGGGTTGACGAAGATCGACATCACCACGACGTCGTTCTCGGCCCTGGCCCGCCTGGCCAGTTCCAGGTGCCCGTCGTGCAGGGCACCCATGGTGGGCACCAACGCGACCGACGCACCGGCCGCGCGCTGCGTCGACAGAGCCGCGCGCAGATCGCGCACCGTGCGGACGGTTTTCATGGGCTGGCGGACTCCGATGCGCGAGGGTCGTGGGGATCGACGGTGGGCCTGATCCTCGGGCCGACGGCTGTCGGGATCCGGCCCGGCCTCCAGCGTGCCGCCGCGCACTGCGGGGCGCACCTCGACCGCGGTCGCGGTCCGGCGCGGCGAGCCGTTCGGTCGCCGCCACCAGCGCATCGAACAGGCCAAGCAGGTCGGGCGTCCGCTCTGTCGACGGTGTCCCGGTGCAGGTCGACCGTGCGGGTGTCGCCGCGCGCGACAGGTCCGGTGAGAGCGGCAGGGCCGGCCTTGCCCCAATTCTCCAACGCGGCCCTGGCCAGCGGCAGCAGCACGCCGCGATCCAGCCCGGCCGTCGCGATCAGCTCGGCGGCGGCGTCCTGCAGGGTGATCAGGAAGTTCGAGGCGATGGCAGCGGCCGCGTGATACGCGGCCCGATCCGATTCCGCGACCTGGACGGCACGCAGGCCGAGTGCGCCGGCCAACGCGGTCGCGGCAGCCAGCGCTCGCGGCGTCCGGCCGGCCACCGCCGCGGTGACCCCACGGAAATCGGCTCCGTCGCGGGTCACCGTCATCAACGGGTGCAGGCTGAAACCCTCGTGATCACCCAGTACGTCCAACCGCGATGCCCCGGAGCAATGCCCCAGCAACGCACCGGGGGCGGTGACGGCGTCGGCAGCCGCGGCGATCGCGTCGTCCGGAACGCACAGCAGCACCACCCCGGCACCGGTGCCGTCAAATCCGCGACCGTGCGGTCCGGTGACCGGAATCCCGGCCTCGCGCAGGGCGCCGAGCAGCGCCGTGCCCAGCCGGCCGGCGCCGACGATCGCCACCGGCACCGGCAGGCTGTCTGGTCCGGAGGTGAGCGGCTCCGCCCGGTCAGGCGTTGTCCCGGCCCGTAGGGCTGCGGCGGGCCTGGCGGCTGGTACGGGTATCCCGGTGCCGGCGGTTCGTCGCGACCCGGGTAGGCCTGGTCGTGTCCCTGTGGAAGCTGTTGCGGCGCAGGCGGTTGCGGGGACACCGGCGGAGCGATCTCCACCCGGTCCCGGTAGGCGGCGGCCCGCGCGGCGTCCTGGTCGGCGATCGTCACCGCGGCCTCGCGTTCCACTGCCTTGACGGCCTCGGCGACCTCCGCGGCCGAGGTGCCCTCGAACCAGTCGGCGACGTCGTCGTCGATGTCGCCGGGCCGCGCCCTGGGCTTGTCGGGGTCGACCGGCTCATCGGCCGGGGGCTCGTAGCGGAACACTCCGTCGTCGCCCTTGGTGCCCAGCATCCGGGCGAAACCCTCCAGCGACTTGGAGAAATCGCTCGGGATCATCCACACCTTGTTGGCGTCGCCCTGCGCCATCTGCGGCAGCGTCTGCAGGTACTGGTACGCCAGCAGTTCCGGGGTCGGCTTGCCGGCCTTGACCGCGGCGAACACCTTCTCGATGGCCTTGGCCTGGCCCTGTGCCTGCAGGTACCGGGCGGCGCGCTCGCCCTGGGCGCGCAGGATCCGGGACTGCCGCTCACCTTCGGCGGCCAGGATCGAGGACTGCTTGGCGCCTTCCGCGGTCAGCACGGCGGCCTGCTTCTGACCCTCTGCGGTCTTGATCGACGACTCGCGCAGGCCCTCGGAGTTCAGGATCATCGCGCGCTTGTCCCGGTCGGCGCGCATCTGCTTCTCCATCGCCTCCTGGATGGACGGCGGCGGGTCGATCGCCTTGAGCTCGACCCGGGCGACCCGGATCCCCCACTTGCCGGTGGCCTCGTCCAGCACCCCGCGCAGCTGCCCGTTGATCGAATCGCGGCTGGTCAGCGTCTGTTCCAGGTTCATCCCGCCGACGACGTTGCGCAGCGTGGTGGTGGTCAGCTGCTCGACGGCCACGATGTAGTTCGCGATCTCGTACACCGCAGCCCGCGGATCGGTGACCTGGAAGTAGACGACGGTGTCGATCGAGACGGTCAGGTTGTCCTCGGTGATCACCGGCTGCGGCGGGAAGGACACCACCTGCTCGCGCAGGTCGATGCGCGCCCGGATCCGGTCGACGAACGGCATCAGCCAGACCAGGCCGGCGCCGCTGGCCTTGTTGAACCGGCCGAGGCGTTCGATCACCGCGGCCTGGGCCTGCGGGATCACCTTGACGGACCGCATGAGCACCACCACCACGAGGACCACGATGATGATGGCGACGATCAGAACTGGATCCATGGTGGTTATGGCCCCCAAATCACGACCGCGGTGGCACCGCGGACCTCGACGACAGTGACGGACGTACCCGGCGGCAGCGGGCGGTGGCCTTCCATGCCCACCGCCGACCAGACCTCGCCGCCGATCTTCGACCTGCCCGCCGTCGGAATCGACGGTGGACACGACGGTGGCCTTCGACCCGATCAGCGCCTCGATGCCGGTACGGATCGCGGACGGCTGGTAGTACTTGCGCAGCAACATCGGCCGCAGTCCGAGCACCAGCGCGACCGAGGCCAGCGCGAACACGATCAGCTGCAGCCACAACAGTTCCGGGAACAGCAGCGCGACGCCGGCCGTGACCAGGGCGCCGCCGCCGAGCATGAGCAGTACGAATTCCGCACCGAGCACCTCGGCGATCGACAGCAGTACCGCTCCGGCGAACCAAACCCATGCGGACATGAATTCATCCTGCCAGAGCGGTCACTGATGGCTCGGGAATTGCAGGTCAGGTCAGGCGGATCGGGTTCGGTGACGAACCGGGTCACTCGGCAGGCGGGATCCGATCGTGGTAGCGCCGAATCAGCTGTGGGTCTCGGTGACGAAGTCGATCAATCGCTCCATCGCGGTGATCAGCGGGGTGTCCAGGTCCCGGTAACTGCTGACCGCACCGTTCACCCTGTTCCACATGGTCCGGGTGTCCGGCACGCCGAGCGCCGCGCACACCCCCGTCTTCCAGTCGGTGCCGATCGGCACGGAGGGCCAGGCGGCGATGCCGACCGCGGCCGGCCGCACCGCCTGCCAGATGTCGACGTACGGATGGCCGGTGATCAGCACGCAGCGGCCGTAGGTCGGCCAGCACGCCGTCGGCGATGCGACTTTCCTTCGAACCGGGCACCAGGTGGTCGACCAGCACGCCGAGCCGGCGCCCGTCACCCGGACGGAACTCGGCGACCGCCGACGGCAGGTTGTCCAGGCCGTCGATCGGCTCCACGACGATGCCCTCCACGCGCAGGTCGTGCCCCCAGACGCGTTCCACCAGCGCGGCGTCGTGGATGCCTTCCACCCAGATCCGTGTCGCCCTGGCGGTTCTCGCGCGCAGACCCGCGACCGCCCTTGATCCGGACGCCGACCGTTGTGGCGCGGCGGGTGCGCTCGGCGGGCGCACCAGGGTGGCGGGCGCACCGTCCACCAGGAACGCTCCGGGAGCCAGCGGGAAGACCCGTCGACGACCCTTGCGATCCTCCAGGGTCACCGCGGTGGAGGTGCACGCCACCACCGCACCGCAGAAGCCGGACAGCGGATCCTCGGCCACTGTGTCGATGGTGGCGGGGATCACTCGGGCAGGGCGTTGGGCACGCCGCGGTGTAGCGAGCACGTCGCGCGGATACGAGGCGAACTCAGGGCGGCGGGCTGCGGGCAGATCGAACGGTGCGGGTTCAGGCACGATCCGCGACGCTACGCGGGGCGTGCGTCCGGACGGCCGAACTCGTCTCGGGCGTGTCGATCCGGACCGTACGATCCGGTCGATCGGCGCGCGGATGCTACCGGAATTTCCGGCTCGGGTATGCTGCCCGGATTGTGCACAGCCGCGTCAGCTGTCCGAGCGTGACGTACGGTAGCCCTCATGTCCGGAATCGGCGCCCTCCGCGCGGCCACCACCGTGGCCCTGTGGGCTGCGGCGTGGCAGGGCGGGGCCAGCGCTGACGAAGTGCTGGCGGCCATCGATGACGCCGGGCACCGCGCCGGTGTGCGCGCCGCTTCCACCGAGATCGCCGACGCCACCGGGCTTCCCGGGCCAGGTTGGCCGAGCGCCGGGTCGTCGGCTTTGCTGCCGCTGCTGCGTCGCGGCGGCCGGGCAGAGCTGCTGCTGCCGCGACCGGGAGACATGCGCGGGCTGCCGGTCGGCGGCGACATCGCGGTCGCCGCACTGGATGCCGGTGCGGTCGTCAGGTTGCCGGCCCTCGATATCGGTCTGGTGCCCAGCGACGGGCAGTGGCGGGCGTTCCGCTGCGACGTCGAGCATCCCGCGCCGAGCCTGGCCGAGGCGCACGACCTGCTGGACGCCGAGGTCGGCAGGGCAACCAGGTCGATCACGGCGCTGGACGTTGCTCGCAGTTCCCCGCACGCCAGGGAGCGGGTCCGCCAGATGATGCTGGACGAGGCGGTCACCTGCCCGCCCGGGCATCCCGGCGGCCGCGTCGGCCCTGCTGGCCACCTCGATCTCGTTGCACGCCCTGCTCAGCGTTGCCAACGGCCAGGACACCGCCGCTGTCACCTCCCATGAACTCGCCGTGGTCGACGACGCGCTCCGCCCGCTGGCGGCCGCGGTGGGCGAGGCCAGGCGCGCGGCGGTGGCCTCCGCGGTGGCGGCGCTCAGCGAGGGCGCCGCAAGGGTCCGGACCCGAGTCCCGCGGCCCGACCGCCAGGTCAGCCGCAGGCGTTCGGGCTGAACGGGACAAATATCAAGGCAGCGAGCGCGGCCTGAAACTGCGAAAAGCAGCACGCGAGTGTGAATGCTGCTCGGTCAGTCAGCAACCTCGGAGACACCGAACCCCAGCGCGTGGAAGCCGCCGTCGACCATCACCATCGAGCCACTGGTGGCCGGGAACAGGTCGGACAGCAGTGCCACTGCCGCCCTGGCCACCGGGGTGGGGTCGGAGGTGTCCCAGCCCAGCGGTGCGCGCCCGGTCCAACCGTTCTCCAGATCGATGAAACCGGGGATCGACTTCGCCGCCATCGTCTTGATCGGACCGGCACACACCAGATTCACCCGGATGCCCTGCGGACCGAGATCCCTTGCCAGGTAACGGGTCACGGATTCGAGCGCGGCCTTGGCCACACCCATCCAGTTGTACGCGGGCCACGCCTGGCGGGCATCGAAGTCGAGGCCGACGATTGATCCGCCGGCGGACATCAACGGCAGGCAGGCCACCGCGAGGGCCTTGAGCGAGTACGCCGAGGTGTGCACCGTCGTCGCCACGTCCTCCCACGGGCAGTCCAGGAAGCTACCGCCGAGAGCGGCGGCCGGCGCGAACCCGATCGAATGCAGTACCCCGTCCAGGCCGTCCACGTGTTCACGGGTCCGGTCGGCGAGCGAGTCCAACTGCGCCTTGTCGGTGACGTCGAGTTCGATCACCGGCGCGGGCTGCGGCAACCGCTGGGCGATGCGCTCGACGAGCGAGAGTCGCCCGTACCCGGTCAGCACCACGTTGGCGCCCTGCTCCTGGGCCAGCCGAGCCGTGTGGAACGCGATCGACGCCTCGGTGATGATGCCGGTGATGAGCAGGTTCTTGCCGGACAGCAGTCCGGTGCCGAGCTGATCGGTCATGAGTGGGGCCCATCTTTGATTCGTAGTGAAATGTGCGGGCAGGTCAGCCGACCCGAGAAGCAGTGCGGGTCAATGTCCCATGCCCAGCCCGCCGTCGACCGGTAGTACCGCCCCGGTGATGTACCCGGCTCCCTCCGAGGCGAGAAAGACCACGGCAGCAGCGATCTCGGACGGGTCGGCATAGCGGCGGAGCGGCACCTGGGCGATGATCTCGGTCCGCCGTGCCTCCGGCAGCGCCCGCGTCATGTCGGTGTCCACGAAACCGGGGGCGATGACGTTCGCGGTGATGTTGCGGGAACCGAGCTCGCGCGCCACCGACCTGGCCAGCCCCACCAGCCCGGCCTTGGACGAGGAGTAGTTGGCCTGACCGGCGCCGCCGGACAGCCCCACCACCGACGAGATGAAGATCATCCGTCCCCAACGCTTGCGCAGCATGCCGGTGGCCGCTCGTTTGGCGACCCGGTACGAACCCGTCAGGTTGGCGTCCAGCACCCGGGTGAAGGTGTCATCGCTCATCCGCAGCAGCAGGGTGTCGTCGGTGATCCCCGCGTTCGACACGAGCACCTCGATCGGTCCCTGGGACTTCTCGACCTCGGTGAAGGCCGCGTCGATGCTCGCCGGGTCGGTCACGTCGCACACCACCCCGGCGAGCCCTTCGGGCGGCTCGCCGGACCGGTGGGTGACCGTCACCCGGTGTCCGGCGTCGGCCAACGCGCGGGCGATGGCCAGCCCGATCCCGCGATTGCCGCCGGTCACCAGCACCGATCGGCCTGTGGGGCTGCCGGGCGCGGCTGATGTCACTGGGGTCCTCCAGAGCGGTGAACTGGTGCAGGGGTGGCGGGACGAACCCTATCGGCCACTGGCGGATTTGGCCGGATCCGGCCGGATCCGGCCGGCTGGGCGCACCGGTTTCGCGTCAGGTGCAGTCAGGAATAGTGCTCAGGGGATTCGGGTGGTCACCGTCAGCGCGGCCGCGGCGCCAAGGATGACCAGCGCGGTGCCCGCGATCATCCAGGGGCGGGAGACGTCACGCTGCTTGACCTCGTACCCGATCTGCTCGCCGAGCTGCGAATAGACCGACTTGAGTTCCTGCGAGGTCGCGGCGGTGTGGAAATCTCCGCCGGAGATCTGCGCGATCTGTTGCATGGCCTCGGTGTCCAGCGGGACCTCGACCTCCTCGTTGTTGACCACGATCGATCCGCGGTCGGTGCCGAACGCGATCACCGACACCGGCACCTTGGCGTCGGCGGCCCGCTGCGGCGGCGTCCTGCTCGGTGCGCCCGACGGTGCGTTTGCCGTCGGTCATCAGCACGATCCGGGCCGGTGGTGCGGCGGACTCGCCGGCCTCGGTGGGACCGGAGATGGTCTTGGAGAACAGCTCGATGGTCTGCAGCGACGAGATGATCGCCTCGCCGGTCGCGGTCCGCTCGTCCAGGGTCAGTCCGTCGATCGCCTGGTGTGCGGCGGCTCGATCCGTGGTCGGGGTGACAAGGACCGTGGCGATCCCGGCGAACGACACGATGCCGAGGTTGACCCCTGGGGTCAGGTCGTCGACGAACTGGCCGGCCGCCTCCTGTGCGGCGGCGAGCCGGTTCGGGGTGACGTCGGTGGCCTTCATGGACAGCGACACGTCGATCGCGAGCATCACCGTCGCCCGGTTGCGCGGTTCCTTCGCGTCGGCGGTGGGGCCGGCCAGCGCGACGGTCAGCAGCACCAGTCCGGTGAGCACCAGCGCGGTGGGCAGGTGCCGCCATCGGCCCGGACGGCGCGGCGCCACCCGCTCCAGCAACTCGAGGTTGGCGAAGCGCATGGTGTGCCGTCGGGTGCGGCGTTGGGCCAGCAGATAGCCGACGCCCAGTCCGATCACCACGACGCCTGCGGCCAGCCACCACGGGTAGGCGAAGTTCACCAGGCCTCCCCCGCACGGGCCACCGGCGGGCTGGTGGCCGCGCCGGTCCAGCCGCGCTTGCGACCCATCACGAACCGCAGCACGTCGGCGATCCAGTCCCGGTCGGTGCGCAGCACCAGGTGGGCGGCGCCGGCCCGGCGCAGCGCGACGTCGACCTGCGCCCGGTGCTCCGCGGCGGCTTGTGCGAACGCCGACCGCAGCTGGGCGGTGGTGGAAACCTCTTTGGTGCGACCGGTTTCCGGGTCGACCAGGGTCACCAGGCCGACGTCCGGCAGTTCCAGATCCCGGGGATCGAGCACCTCGACGGCGAGCAGGTCGTGCCGCCCGGACAGTGCCCGCAGCGGCCGTTCCCAGTTCAGCGGGCCGATGAAGTCGGACATCACGACGGCCAACCCGCGGCGTCGCGGCGGCCGGCGCAGCTGTTCCAGCGCCACGGCGAGATCGCCGCGGTCGCCGGGCCCGGTGCGCGGGGTCGCGGCCAGCGCGCGCAGCAGGTGCTGCAGCGCGGGGCGTCCACCTCGCGCCGGGATCCGGGTGATACCCGCCCCGGTCGCCACGATCGCGCCGATCCGGTTGCCGCCGCCCCTGGTCAGGTGACCGACGGCGGCGGCCGCCGCCACCACCAGATCCCGCTTCTCGCAACCGGTGGTGCCGAAGTCGAGCGACGCCGAGAGGTCGGCGACCAGCCAGGTCTCCAGCTCACGGTCGGCGACCGTCTGCCGGATGTGCGGCTCGGTGGTCCTGGCCGTCACCGACCAGTCCATCCGGCGCACGTCGTCACCCGGGTTGTAGACCCTGGCATCCCCCGGTTCGGTGCCGGGACCGGGCACCAGGCCGAGGTGGTTGCCCTGCAACAGGCCGTCCAGCCGCCGCCGGACGGTGAGTTCCAGGGTGGCCAGCGCGGCGTCCAGCCTGGCCGGATCCGAGGTGCTGATCACCCCGGGCTGCACGAGCATCAGCCACGGCTGGGAGCACTCATCACGCTGCACCGGGGTGGGTGTAGGGGCTGACCTGCGGCAGCGGAATGGCCTGCAGCAGACGCCCCAGGATCACCTCGACGGGGATGCCGTCGGCGAGGGCGTCGTAGGACAGCACCAACCGGTGGCGCAGCACGTCCGCGGAGACGTCGATGACGTCCTGCGGCACCACGAAATCACGCCCGCGCACCAGCGCCAGCGCGCGGGCCGCCGCGATGATGCCGAGCGAGGCGCGCGGGGACGCGCCGTAGGACAGCCACCCGGCGACCTCGGTGAGCCCGTGCTCGGCGGGTGTCCTGGTCGCGAAGACCAACCGGACGACGTAGTCGACCAGGGCGTGGTGCACGAAGACGTTGGACGCGACGTTCTGCAGCCGGACGAGTTCGCCGACCGGCAGCACCTGCTGCGCCACCGGCGGCACAACGCCCATCCGGTAGACGATCTCGCGTTCCTCGTCCGGTTCGGGGTACCCGACCAGCAGCTTGAACAGGAACCGGTCGCGCTGCGCCTCCGGCAGCGGGTACACGCCCTCGTTCTCGATCGGGTTCTGGGTGGCCATCACCAGGAACGGGTCGGGCATCGGGAAGGTCTTGCCGCCGATCGACACATGCCGCTCGGCCATCACCTCCAGCAGCGCCGACTGCACCTTGGCCGGCGCCCGGTTGATCTCGTCGGTGAGCACGAAGTTGGCGACCACCGGGCCGAGTTCGATGTCGAACTGCTTCGCGGCCGACGCGGTAGATCCGGGTACCGATCAGGTCCGAGGGCACCAGGTCGGGGGTGAACTGGATCCGGGAGAACGTCCCGCCGACCACCCGGGCGAACGTCTCCACGGCCAGCGTCTTGGCCACCCCGGGAACGCCCTCGATCAGCAGGTGTCCCTTGGCCAGCAACCCGACGAGCATCCGCTCGACCAGCCGGTCCTGCCCGACGATCACCCGCTTGACCTCGAAGACGGTGCGTTCCAGCAGGGCCGCGTCGCCGGCCGGGGTGTGCACCGGTTGGCCCGTGCGCGCCCGCCCGACCGCCGGCCGTCCCGCTCCCACTGGTTGACGCCGGGTCAATCCTCTGGTCAATCCCTGTTATCCTTCTGGGCTCAATGACTCTGGGGTCACCGGCTCCTCCTCGTCAGGTGCGTCACGCCGACCATTGTCCAGGCCCGGCCGGCGAGCGCTGTGTACTGATCGTCGAACGTCGCCCGATGGTTCGCTACCCTGCGTCACCTTCTCCCGCCATCTGCGCAGGTCATCCGGTGTGTCGATGTCGACGAACTCATCGCCGAGCGCCGGCGACTCGACGACCGGGATCGGCGCGAGAAGCTCTTTCAGCTGAAGCGCCGTACCAGCTCTCACGCTGCCGGACCGCCGCGAGCAGCGCGCCCTGCCGCCACACGCCGACAAGGTAGCTGACGCCGACCGGACGAGTCGATCAGCAGGGCACCGGCCGGCTTCGGGATCGCTGTGCACTGCCACACACAACCGCTCGGACGGTACGTGCGGTGACGTTCGGCAGGTCGGCAGCCAGCACCGCGACCAGGGCATCGTCAGGCGATGCGGCCCGACGGCCGACCGGTGACTCCGCGAGGGCCGCGCATCCCGCGGCGACCGCGGCCGCCGGGCCGCCACCGGGCGGGTGCTCACGCACGGCGAGGATCCCCGGTGGCAGGCTCCTGCGGCGGTCCGACGACGACCACGAGTGCGCCGGACACAGCCGCAAGCACCCGGTCCAGCAGGGTCCGCCCATCGCGGTCGGCCAGCTCCGGCTTGTCGACGCCGCCCAATCGGTGGCCGCGGCCGCCGGCCAGCACGATCGCGGCGGCCGGCCGTGTCTCGCTCACCCTCGATGCCGACGCCGGTCAGCCGCCCGGTCTTGACGCGCCGATGAACCCGTTCCAGTACATCGTGGAGATCTTCACGGAGGACCCGGAGTTGGGCGCCTCGATGATCTGGTCGTTGCCGATCCAGATCGCCACGTGGTGGATGGTGCTCGGATCGGACGTGTTGTAGGCGTAGAACACCAGGTCACCGGGCTGCAGGTCGCTGCTGGAGACCTGCGGCTGGCCCGTGTACTGGTACCCGGAGTAGTGCGGCAGGTACACCCCGACCTGGGCCCAGGCGTACAGCGCCAGCCCCGAGCAGTCGAACCCGATCTTGTTGTAGTCGCCGTACCGGTCGGCCACGCCGCCGTCGTGGATGCCCTGCGACGGACCGGAGTAGTCGCCGCCGCCCCACGCGTAGGTCGTGCCCAGGTAGGCCATCGCCGCGTCGACCACCTGCTGGCCGCGGGAGGAATTGGACGAGCTGGACGAGCCGACCGTCCGGACGGCGGTGGAGACCGGGGTGGTCGCGGCCGTGCCCTCGCACGCGATGCCGTTGCCGTTGGGATCAAGGGCGGCCCGGTAGCCGGGCTCTCCGCGCGCGATGGGCCCCCGCCGGCCGCCCTGGCCGCGTCGCAGCTGTCGTAGTACACGCTGTCAGAGCTTGCGGTGGCTGCGGCGACGGCCACCGTGCCCTCGCAGGCGACGCCGTTGCCATTCGGGTCGAGGGCCGACCGGTAGCCGGGTTCGCCCTGGGAGATCGGGCCGCGACCGGCGGCCCGCGCTGCGTCGCAACTGTCGTAGAACGGTTCGGAGCTGGCGGCCGGCTTGCTGAGCCGCCCGGGCGGCCTGGTTGCTGGCCTCCTGCGCGGCCGACGCACGCTCCGCGGCGGCTTCCTGCTCGGCGGCCCGTTCCGCCGCGGCCTGCTCGGCGGCGGCCTGCTCGCGCCGCTGCCTGCGCCGCTGCCTGCGCGGCGGCCGCTTCGGCGGCCTGGCGGGCGGCCTCGCCGCGGCGGCCGCGGCAGCCTGCCGGGCGGCCTCCTCGGCGGCCTTGCGGGCCGCCTCTTCCTCGGCCTGCTTCTGCGCGAGCCACTGGTTGTACTGATCCCGCTGCTGCTGCAAACCGGCGACGTTGGACAGTGCCGCCCGGTAGTCGTTCTGCTGCTGGGTCAGCTGGCCTTCCAGTGCGGTGAGCTGGTCCTGACCCGCGGCCAGCGAGTCGGCGGCCTGCTGCTGGGCGCTGTCGGCATCCGTCTTGGCCTGGTCCGCCCGCGCCTGCGCGGCGTTGGCGGCATCGAGTGCCGCGCGGGCGGCCGAGTCGAGGTTGGCCTTGTGGTTCCGGCTGCTCTCCAGGTTGGCGATCGCGTTGAGCTGGGTTCCGGACACCTGGTCGAGCAATTCCCGCCGCTGCAGCAGTTCGGTGGCGCTGCCGGAGTCCATCAGCGCCGTCATCGACCCGAGCACCGAGCCCTGGCGGAACGACGCGGCGGCGAACGCGGCAGCCTTTTCCTTGGCGTCGTCGATGGCCTTGCCTGCGGCGTCGGCGTCCGCCTGCGCCTGGGTGGCGGCGGCGGACGCGGCCGCGGCATCGGATTGCGCCACCTGCAGATCGACGGCGGCCTTGTTCGCCAGCTCCGCCTTCAGCTCCATGTCGTTCTTCAGGCGCTCGATGTCGCCTTCGGTCTTGCTGACCAGCCCGGACAGCCGGCCGACCTCGGCGGCGGAGGTCGCCACCTGGCTCTGTCCGGCCTGGATCTGATCATCAGACGGGTTGTCCGGCGGGGGTGGCACAGCACCGGCGGGCAGCGCCGTGCCGACGACCACGATCCAGGCCAGTACGACGCCGCCCAGCATCGACGCGATGCCGCGGGGACGGGTGCGGACGGGCACTTGAGGCTCCTCCCCCGCGATCGAGTTCTCGCGGATGACCGGTCGAACACCGACCGTGACGATGTCAACACGACACGCCAGGAGAACCTTGCCACTTTGTTCCCCCTATTGACCAGTGGTCACGCTAAACCCATTAGTCCCAATTCGGACATCCATGACGAACGTCACTGAATTTCTACGCAGCGTGATCATCCTCGACACTGGTCCCGTGATTCCTGCGCTCGAAAACCGGCCCACGACCCATGCCGGCAGGGTGGCCGCGCTGGTGTTCGCCGCCGCCGGCCTGGTCCTTGCGTTGATCGGTTCATTCCTGCCGTGGGTCGTCTCCGGGCAGGTTCGGCGCTCCAGCTACGCGGTGACCGGCATGATCGATCGACTCGGAATCGCCGGCGACGGAGTGTTGGGCTCACTGGTGGCGGGTTGGCCGCTGCATCGGACTGTTGTGCGCGACGCCGGTGGTGGCCGCCCTGCTCCGCCGGTGGGCGGTCGCCGGCGGGTTGTGTGTGCTGCTCGGCGTCGCCATGGCCGCGGTGTCGCTGGCGTTGCTGGCCGTCAGTGGTGGCGGCGCGATCGGCGTTCAGGTCGACCCGATAGGGCCATCGGTGACGTCTGCCGGCGGAATGTTGCTCACCGTAGGCGGAGCCTGGCTGATCATCGGCGTCTGGCGGAATTCGGGCCCGAGACCACAACCAAACGGCTGAGACATGCCTCACAATGGGATACGGCCATCAGGAGTATCCAGGTGGGCAGGGGGTGCTCCTGGCCAGGCCTCGACGGCGGGGCTGACAGATGCGCCGGAGACGTTCCGTGGACCGGAACCAGGAAGGATGGCACTACTCGTGAGCGACCAAGGCGGGCACATCGGGGGGTATCCGGTCGGGGGGAATCAGGGCGGGGGAAATAGCGGTGCGCCCTACGGGCCGGGCGATCCACGGCAACCCGCACCGCCTGGCTGGCAGCAGCCCGCACCAGCCGACTGGTCCGCAGGGTTGGCAGCAGCCGGGGCAGCCGACCGGTGCGCAGGGTTGGCAGCAGCCGGGGCAGCCGACCGGTCCGCAGGGTTGGCAGCAGCCGGGGCAGCCCACCGGCCCGCAGGGTTGGCAGCAGCCCGGGGCAGCCCACCGGTCCGCAGGGTTGGCAGCAGCCCGGCAGCCGCACCGGTCCGCAGGGTTGGCAGCAGCCGGACAACCCACCGGCCCGCAGGGCTGGCAACAGCCCGGGCAACCCACCGGTCCGCAGGGCTGGCAGCAGCCCGGAGCAACCCACGGTCCGCAGGGCTGGCAGCAGCCCGGGCAACCCACCGGCCCGCAGGGTTGGCAGCAGCCCGGGCAACCGCAGACCCCACCGTCGGCGCCGGCCTCGAAAAACCGCACGCCGGTGATCGTCACGGCCATCGCCGTGGTGGTGGCATTGTTGGCCGGCGCCGGCGTCTGGTTCTTCGCGATCCGGGACACCCAGTCGGCGTCGGGTCAGGAGAGCCCGCAGGCGGCGGTGAACGCGCTGTTCACGTCGCTGAGCAACTCCGACCCGATCGGGCTCGCCGGTCAGCTGGACCCGGCCGAGGCCTCGCTGTTCACCGACCTCAACGCCGACGTGCTCTCCGAGCTGAAGCGACTTGACGTGCTCGGGCCGTCCGGCGTCGACCACGTCGCTGACCGGCACGTCGATCACCGTCTCGGGACTTACCGTTGACCCGACCGACGAGACGATCAACGACAACCTCCGGGTCGTCAAGCTGACCGGCGGAACGGTCACCATCGTCAGCAACCCCGATCAGCTCCCGCTGAGCGACAAGATCAAGAGCAAGTTCGCCGACCAGATCAGCCAGGCCGAACCGCAGAGCCAGACCCTCAATATCGCCGACGCCGTTTCCAGCAACGGCGGACCGATCCGGATCGCCACGGTGCAGCGCGACGGAGCGTGGTACGTCAGCCTGTTCTATTCGATCGCCGACAACGCCGCCCATCAGGCCGGGCTGCCCAACCCCACCGCAGCCGACCGGATCGCGGCCATCGGCTCGCCGTCACCGGAGGCCGCGGTCGACGCGTTCATCAAGAAGGCATCGGAAGGCAACATCAAGGACGTCATCGCGCTCACCGCCCCCGACGAAATGGGCGTGCTGCACGACTACGGCACATTGCTGGTCGACAACATCGACACCTCGAACCTGACGTCCGGCGTCAGCGACCTGGGCTTCACCGTCGAGAAAGCCAGCTGGACGGTCAGCGACGTGACCGGCGGCAAGAAGGTCTCACTGGCCTCGCTGACCGTCAGTGCACAGGGCCAGACCGCGACCATCACCCGGGACCCGGCTGCCGGTTCGTTGACCGTCGATCTTGACGGTCAGACGCAGACCCTCGACCAGTCGACCATCGAGGACTTCATCGCCCAGGCCGGCGGCAGCCAGGACCTGGACCCGACCATGGTCGACATCATCAAGCGCGAGTTCCAGCAGATCGTCGGGCTGGGCATCGTCACGGTCCAGGTGGACGAGCAGTGGTACGTGAGCCCCGTGCGGTCGTTCTCGGACATCTTCGTGTCGCTGCTCAAGGGCCTGCAGCCCTCCGACGTCGACTACCTGATCAGCCTGGCAGGCAACTGAGCCAATCCGGTCGGGACCCAGATTCCCGCCTCGACCTCGGAACACCGAGCCGCTGCGGAATCAGGATCACTTGGCCCCGCGGCCGTGCGGGCTTCCCGTCGTCCCAGCGCCCACCGCTTCGGCGGTGGGCGCTGGTGTTGTGGCAACCGGACGCAAGCACCACACTCGGCATCAAGCACCGTGCGCGAAGGGGCAGCGCGAGGGGGTGACCTCCCGGTCATTCGTCGGACTTGCCGAACGGACCCCTGCCCAGTGGCATCCCCGACCGAACCGTGGCAGGTGACGATCGAGGTCCGTGCGGCGAGCGGGGTCGATGGGAGTCGCGATGACGAGTAAGACGGGGAATTCGAACATCGGCCTTGTCGCAGCGATCAGTATCGGCGTCGGTGGGATGATCGGCGCGGGAATCTTCTCCATTCTCGGCGTCGTCGCCGGCATCTCCGGGTCCGCGATGCCGTTGTCTTTTGCGATCGGCGGGGCTGTCGCGGGCCTGGCGGCCTACAGCTACGTTGCCCTGGGCAAGGCGTTCCCCAGCGTCGGTGGCGCCGTGACATTCCTGGT
>CAWBAG010000026.1:0-15261 GCA_963786705.1 uncultured Gammaproteobacteria bacterium | reverse complement strand
GTTCGACCGCCAGAGCGCTGGCGGTGATGGGCCCAATCATCGAGTCACTGAGTTGCCGGACCTCGTGCACCCCAGCCCCGTGTCCGGGTATCGTCCCGCGGATGCGCAACCCCATATCTGTACGGCTGCTCGCCGCGCGATGGTTGTGCTGGACGGTGGGCGCGCTGCGCTCGCAGTGCGACTCGGGACGACTTGCCCGCCGACGCGCCTTTCAATGACTGGACCAACTACCGCATCATGTTCGAGGATTCGCGAACGGTGATGTGGGCAACGATGGCGGGCCTCCGGCGGGGTGCGCCCCAATTGCGCGGGAGGCGACCTGCAAGGCGTATCTCGCCAATCGCACGGTGCTCCGCGGTGCGTCTCAAGCAGATCAGGGTGCTTCCTTTGCCGCATCGAACCTGGGACCCGTCGGTCACGACCGGCGTGCGGCTGCGGCGGCTCGAGGTGAAGGACGTCCAGAGCCAGGCTTGCGGTCACTTGCGCGCGCCCGGCAGGTTCGTGCACGCAGATGCACGCGGACGGGCCCTACAAACCTGGAGCGCTGGAGCATGACTTCGGACCGACATCCGGGCAGCCGACGCCCGTGATTCTCGACTCAAGAGGCGCCGCTCCAGAGGTGCGCTGCTTCCTGCCTTGCCTCTCGGACTCGCTCGAACGTCTCGAGCCGGATGCCCGTCAGACTCCATTGCGTTATTCTTGCCCAGGGGGCGAATGCCGATGCAAGTCATCGCGACAAATTTCATGGCGCGCGCCATACGACCAGCACTTGCCGTCGCGTTGTGCCTGTGTGTCTCAGTAACAGCGGACGCAGGGAATGGTTTCATCGTCGTCGACCTGGACGGCAATTCCCAGGATGGGAGTGTCGCGTTGTCGCGCGCGGACGATGGAACCCTCCTTGTCCTGGCGAACTCGGCATCTGATCCGAGCTCACTCGTTGCTCACGGTATCCTGGCGTTTGCACCCTGCAGGGCTAGCCGTCAGCAGCTTTGGCTCAAGCGGGTATGCATCCCTGGAACAACCCCTCGCCTGTCGCATTGGCCAATCGCCCTGACGGCGTGCTGGTCACGACGGGAGGATCCTCTCGCGTCTCTCGTCGGTCCACGGGGCAGATTCAGAAGTTGGTCGCGTTGCCGTCGGATAGCCCCGGGTCGGGAGCCATGTTCGGCCAGGCCGTGGCGGCTCTGGACGACAACCGTGTGATCGTCGGCGGGGGTTACGGCCAAGGAGGACAATCCGACACCTGGGCACTCGCGCGTTTCAATACGGACGGGTCGCTGGATACGACCTTCGATGCCAGCGGGTGGAGCGCAAGGATGCCAGCCCAAGTGTGCGCATCGACAGCGTGCATGTGCTGCCGGACGGGAGTTCGCTCGCAGCTGGAGCCGGCACCAACGCAGCAGTGATCGGGCGCTTCAATGCGGACGGAACCACAGACAGTTCGGTACCAATGGGTTGGTCACACTGCCCAACTGTGTCCCGATCTGCCAGCGTGCTCTCCTGGCGGTTGACGCGAGCGGCTGGATCTACACCGAAGGCGGTGCGAACGCGTTGATCCGATTGAACCCGGATGGGTCGATCGATGGCAGCTACGCGAGTGTCCCAATCGCCCCCTGACCTTGTCGTGGTGGGCATCGCGATAACGACTCCGCCGGACGCGTTGTCCTCTTCGGCACACTACTGGCGAACACGTCCGGCTACATTGCGCGCTTTCTGCCGAGCGGAGCCCGCGATTCCCGGCTTCGGTGTCGACGGTGAAGCAATCGAAGTCCAGGGTCCGAAGGTTCCTACTCGGTGCTGACGGCAGGCTTGATTCAGCCAGATGACAAGCCGGTCGCCTTGATGACGATCGAAGGGGAACGGGACGGCAAACCTCGCTATGGGACGTTCGACATCGGCCTCTTTAGGTTCACGGCTGGTGGCGTGCTCGACACGTCGTTGGCGCGAGCCATGTCGATTCCGACGTTTATCCGGACGCGTTTGCTTTCACGAGCGATACGGCTCCATTCGGCACGATATCAGTCGTGTCGAACGTCGTGACCATCGCGGGCATCAATGGTCCGACCAGCGTGTCGCTCCAGCAGACTACTGCAGGCAGCGGTTACTCGATTGGCTGCACCGGCGTGTTCGTGACCGACTATCGGAAAATACTGCCCGGCCAGAATCTTTGTGTGCGCCACAGCGCGAGCCTGCAACCTGGCGGGACGGTCGAGACCACGGTCAACGTCGGCGGTCGCAGCGTGACCTACACCACGGTCTCGACAAGCGTAGCCGCGGACACGGTCCCGGACGGCTATTCATTCACCGATCAGACCGATGTCGCACCGGGCACTGCGGTCACTTCGAACACGGTCACTGTCACCGGATTGACCGGCGCCGCTCCGATAGCGGTTGAAAACGGGATGTACAGCATTGGATGTGATCCGCTGCGCTTTGTAAGCAGCAATGGTTTCATCACCGACGGGCAGACCATCTGCGTGCAGCATGTCGCATCCAGTCAGTTCAACACGACGACGCGAACGACGCTTGCCATTGGCGGCGTCACCGATACGTTCTCGAGCACGACCGCGACGGCAGACACGACCCCCAATGCATTTGCCTTCCCGGCCGTGAGTGGCGTGACGCCGGGAAGCACCGTGGTGTCCACTGCGGTGGTGATCAGCGGCATCAACGCGCCGACGCCCGTCTCGGTAGTCACCGGCGAATTCAGCATAGGCTGCGTCACTGGATGGACGAGCGCACCAGGTACCATCCTGCCAGGTCACACGATCTGCGTGCGTCATACCGCCGCGACGCAAGCGAGCAGTTCGGTGACGACGACGCTGACTATTGGTGGCGTGTCTTCCGGGTTCACGAGCACAACGGCGATGCAAACATCGCATGGAGGAGGAGGAGGAGGAGGAGGAGGGGCGGCGGCTTCTCGTATCGGGAACTGCTGGGGCTTCTTGCGCTCTTTCTCGTGCGTGCTGGCGTGACGGCAAGACGCGCCTCCACATTGGCTTGACCATGCTTCGCGGACGCGTCGCAACCGACTGACGTCAAGCTCCAGCCGCCCACCAACGCAATCCCAGCCTTGACTCGGGGCATTTCCGGGCCACTGGCAATGCACCGGCAATGGAATCAGCTCCTGCAGGTCTCCGGTCGGCCTCTAGTTCCGATTGCAACCGACGAGGGCCCTCGCCTACTCTGCGCGGACTCAAGAAATGGCGGGTACGGATTATGCGTTGGCTTGTGGCAATTCTTGGCATCGTTGTCTCGTTGACTCTGGTCGAAGCGCAGGCAGCACAAGGCACCGAGCGCGAAAACGCCGAAAAAGACCTTTTCCGAAAGGTCGTCGAGATACCGACCGTCGCCGGCCGAGGCGAAATGCCTCGATTGGTCAAATTGCTGTCGGCGGAATTTCATCGTGCCGGGATCAAGGACATCACGGTCAAGACTCATGGCAACACCCAGTCGATGATAGTCAGGTGGCCTGCCGCGCGTCCTGCCGGAAAGAAGCCCATCCTCCTGATGGCGCACATGGACGTCGTCGAAGCCAACCGCGCCGACTGGATCAACGATCCATTCACATTCCGGGAAGCCGACGGCTATTACTGGGCACGCGGCGCCAGCGACAACAAGGCGGGCGTGGTCGCGATCGTGTCCAGCATCGCACGACTGCGGGAGGCTGGCTTTCGCCCAACGCGCGACATCATCGTCCTCTTCACCGGGGACGAAGAAACGACCGGAGACGGTGCCCGCCTGGCGGCATCGGAATGGCGCCCGCTGATCGACGCCGAGTTCGCATTGAACATCGACGCAGGAGGCGGCGACGTTTACAGGGATGGACGCGTGGAAGGCTACTACCTGCAGGTCGCCGAGAAGACCTACGCGGACTTCCGGTTCACGGCGACGAACAGAGGCGGACATAGTTCCGCACCTCGTACCGACAACGCCATCTACCAGCTGGCGGGCGCGCTGAAGTCGCTGGAAGAGTACCGCTTCACACCTATGCTCAACGAGGCGAGCCGTGCGTACTTCGAGTCCGTCGTGGCGAAGGACAAGGGTTCGTATGGTGAAATCGTCCGGTCATGGCTCGATGACCCCACCAACATGGAGAACGCCGACCGGGTCGAACTCAACGACCCAGGCTATACGCGAACTCGATGCGTAGCGACGCAACTCGCGGGGGGGCACGCGTCGAACGCATTGCCGCAAAAGGCGGAGGCGAACATCAACTGCCGCATCTTTCCGGGCGTAAAAACGGCAGACGTTCAGGCGGAACTGCAGGCCATCGCGGGCAAAGAAGTGAAAGTCGAGCTGGCGTCCGGCGGCAACTGGTCGGAGCCGAGCCCCGTGCGCGACGATATTCTTGCCGCCTATCGAGACGCGGTTTCGAAGCGATTTCCGGGAGCGGTCATTGTCCCATCGATGTCGGCTGGCGCAACCGACGCCGTTTTCATTCGTGCGGCTGGCATCCCGACCTATGGGGTTGGCGGCCTGTGGAGTTACATCGGGGAACAGAGTGGCACTCACGGCCTGAATGAGCGGGTCGTCAGCAAGGCGTTTCATGACCAGATCGACATCTGGGAGGAAATGCTTCGACTGCTCGCGGGATGAAGCACGCGAACAAGAAGGCCACCAAGCGGAGGCCTTTTTACTCGAACACTGGCGGAGAGGGTGGGATTCGAACCCACGATCCCCTTTCGGGGACGCCGGTTTTCAAGTCTCGTATCTCTCGTTGGCGCAAAAACCAACGCCAACAAACGCGTTGTCAATTGGCAGTGCCGATTGAGTCGATCTTAATGAATACCTGGCGAATCGGACCAGTGGCAATGGAACGGCAATGGACCTGATGCGCGCTGACCAGTTCGGTGTCGCCCGGCGCACCCACAGCCGGCCTCGCAGCGACGACCATCAGGCCAGCCGCGAGTGATGCGATTGCAGCGAGAACCCGGCGATGTTCCTTATGGTGCGGCAAGGTCAGGCCGACATGCGGTTTCAAGTCCGTTCCTGAAGCCGAGCGAGCGAGGTCGCCCAGGCAGGGGTTCAGTCCCGGGCTAAGCGGCTCATCAACTCGATCGCCTCGTCTGAGGCTTGCAGGATCACTCCCGTGACGCCCGAGTCCAGCCAGGGCTTCCAGCGGTCCTTGATGCGATCCGGCGGTCCGAGCAGCACTTCGTCGTCCACGAATTGGTCCGGCCGGCCGCCGCCGCCTCATCACTGCGTCCCGCGAGATAGAGTTCCTGGATGCGTTCGGCAGCCTCACGTCCCGGCAGGATCGGAATGTTCGGGTTGCCGTGCAGGATGCTCTTCAAGGGCTTGCCGAGCCCGCTCGATCCGGGCCCTGGTAAGGCAGCGAATCTCCGTGCCGTCGTGGCTGACAGGTCCCTCGCGCCTCAGGATCTTCTTCATGATCGCGACATAGTCGCGGAGGCGCATTCGGCTTTCCCCAGGGCTGCCCGTACCAGCCTTCGACGATCTGGGGGCCCGAAACCCCGAGCCCGAGCATCATGCGCTCGCCACCCGCCATCGCGTCGATGGTCTGAGCGGACATCACGAGGTTGGCCGGCGCGCGCGCCGCGAGCTGCGCGACGCACGTACCGAGGCGAATCTTTTTCGTTCAGCGCCGCGATGTACGCGAGTGGCGTGATCGCGTCCGAGCTGTACGTTTCCGACGTCCACACCGCGTCGAAGCCGAGTTCCTCGGCACGCAGGATGCGCCTGATCGGGAGTTCAAACGTGGCGCCGGCATACGACCGTGCATTCAACCGCTCTGCCACCTCTCCGTGTCGACTTGATCCCGCTGAGCCTCGACCCGTCGCAACTGCGCGCACATGCGCGCGCATTATAGCCAGATCACCGCCCTAGGCGCGAATGACCTCGGCGCCGCCCATGTAGGGGCGCAGCGCTCGGCGGCACGGCGACGCTGCCGTCCGCCTGCTGGTAATTCTCGAGCACCGCGACCAGCGTGCGCCCGACGGCGACGCCCGAGCCATTGAGCGTGTGCACGGGCTCCGGCTTGCCGGTCGCGGGATTGCGCCAGCGCGCCTGCATGCGCCGCGCCTGGAAGGCCTCGCAGTTGCTGCACGAGGAGATCTCGCGATACTTCTGCTGGCCCGGCAGCCAGACCTCGAGATCGTAGGTCTTGGCGCTGCCGAAACCGACGTCGCCGCGCACAGCGCGACCACGCGATACGGCAGGTCGAGCCGCTGCAGCACCTCCTCGGCGTTGCCGTCGAGTTCCTCGAGCGCCGCGTACGAATCCTCCGGCCGCACGATCTGCACGAGCTCGACCTTGTCGAACTGGTGCTGGCGGATCATGCCGCGCGTGTCCTTGCCGTAGGAGCCCGCCTCGCGAGCGGAAGCACGGCGTATGCGCGACGTAGCGGCGCGGCAGCGTGCTCGGCCTCGAGGATCTGCTCGCGCACGAGGTTGGTCACCGGCACTTCGGCCGTCGGAATCAGGAAGAACTCCTGCTCGCCGCGACGACGCGAACAGGTCCGCCTCGAACTTCGGCAGCTGGCCGGTGCCCTCAGCGCCTGCCGCGCCACGAGATACGGCGCGTACACCTCGCGTGTAGCCGTGCTCGCCGCGTGTGCAGGTCGAGCATGAACTGGATCGAGCGCACGATGCAGGCGCGCGACGCCGCCCGTCAGCACGACGAAGCGCGCGCCGGAGATCCGGCCCGCGGCCTCGAAGTCGAGCAGCGCCGAGCTTCTCGCCGATCGCGACGTGATCGAGCGGCGTCGAAGTCGAACTCGCGCGGCGTGCCCCAGCGGCGCACCTCGACGTTCGCGGTCTCGTCGCGCCCGTCGGGCACGGTCTCGTGCAGCAGGTTCGGCAGGCCGAGCTGCGAGCTCGTCGAACTCGGCCTGCACCGCGGCGAGCTCCGGCTCGAGCGCCGTCGAGCTCGCGTGCCGAGCGTCTCCGCCCTCGCCAGCAGCGGCGCGATGTCCTGCGCCCTGCGCCTTGGCCTTGCCGACGGCCTTGGCGTGGGCGTTGCGCTCGGCGCGCAGTCTCGTCGGCTGCGACCTGCGCGGCCTTGCGCCGCTCCTCGAGCGCGCTGCAGCGCGCGACGTCGAGCGCGAAGCCGCGGCGCGCGAGGTTGCGCGGCGACGGCTGCGGGATCGGATCGGAGCAGCTTGCGGATCGAGCATCGGCGTCCGGACTTGTTGCGGAAGTGCGGCGAATTGTAACGGAATGTCGCCATTCTGGCTTCGGTCGCCGCAGCCGCGCCAGCGCCTCGGCGATCCTGATCTCGAGCCCGCGCGGCGACCGGCTCGTAGTAGCGCGCCGGCGCCATGCCGTCGGGAAAGTACGTTCTCGCCGGCCGCGAAGGCGTCCGGCTCGTCGTGCGCATAGCGATAGCCCTTGCCGTAGCCGAGCTCCTTCATGAGCGCGGTCGGCGCATTGCGCAGCTGCAGCGGCACCTCGAGCGTGCCGTGCTCGCTGCGCGTCCTCCATGGCCGCGCCGAACGCCGTGTAGACCGCATTGCTCTTCGGCGCGCACGGCCATGAACACCACGGCCTGGGCGATGCGCGAGCTCGCCCTCCGGGCTGCCGAGCCGCTCGTAGGTCGTCGCCAGGCCTCGAGCGCCAGCGTCGAGCGCGCGCGGATCGGCGTTGCCGATGTCCTCGGACGCCATGCGCACGACGCGGCGCGCGACGTAGAGCGGATCGCAGCCGCCGTCGAGCATGCGGCAGAACCAGTACAGCGCCGCATCCGGGTCGGTGCCGCGCACCGCCTTGTGCAGCGCCGAGATCTGGTCGTAGAACTGCTCGCCCTTCTTGTCGAAGCGCCGGTAGCCGCCCGCGGCGACCTCGCGCGCGATCGCCTCGGTGATGCGCGCCGGTTCGCCCGCGGCGCGGCGAGATCGGCGGCGATCTCGAGCAGGTTCGAGCGCGCGGCGCGCATCGCCGTCGGCCGCCGCGCGCGAGCGCGTCGAGCGCCTCGGCGTCGATCTGCGAGCTCGCGCGCGCCGAGTCCGCGCTCGCGCGTCGAGCGCACGCTCGAGCACCGACCGGATGTCGTCGGCCGCGAGCGACTTGCAGCACGTACACACGCGCGCGCGACAGCAGCGCGCTGTTGACCTCGAACGACGGATTCTCGGTGGTCGCGCCGATGAAGATCAGCGTGCCGTCCTCGACGAACGGCAGGAACGCGTCCTGCTGCGACTTGTTGAAGCGATGCACCTCGTCGAGGAACAGCACGGTGCGGCGCCTGTACTGCTGGCGCGACGCGACTGCGCCTGCTCGACGGCCGCGCGGATGTCCTTGACGCCCGCCATGCACGGCCGAGAGCGCGATGAACTCCGCATCGCAGGTCTGCGCGACGAGGCGCGCCAGCGTGGTCTTGCCGGTGCCCGGCGGTCCCCACAGGATCATCGAGTGCAGCGCTTGCCTTCGAGCATGCGCCGCAGCGGCTTGCCCGGCGCGAGCAGGTGCCGCTGCCCGACGAACTCGCTCGCAGGCGTCGCCGGCCGCATGCGATCCGCGAGCGGTGCGGCTCGTTGCCGTCTCACGAGCCGAAG
Organism: uncultured Gammaproteobacteria bacterium; assembly: GCA_963786705.1. GTDB lineage: Bacteria > Pseudomonadota > Gammaproteobacteria > Steroidobacterales > Steroidobacteraceae > RPQJ01. Next base: position 6,749 of record CAWBAG010000026.1, on the reverse strand, counting down.
TCCTGCGGCAGTCGTGCTCTGCCCTCAGCGCCCAGTCCGCAGCAAGCGCGAGCAACAGGCCCAGCAGATGCCGGAACTGTTCGCCAGGAGGTCCGCGTAGTCCCCTTGCCGCCCGAAAGTCATCGACCCTCTGCAGATCAATCTCGCACCGAGCAGAAGAGCCAAGCACCGCCCCACCCATAGCGTCGCCGTGAGAGATCCCGGTGAACCACAGCGTCAGTCCGGTATAGGCGAGGGCATGCGTGACTTTGTCGTTCGACACCATGGCATCCTCGACGTATTCGCCCGGTACCAGGCTGCCGACTCAACACCCCGAGAACCAGCAGGACGCCACCAGCGAGCCACCAGCGTGCAAAACGGAGAGGCAACATGGATGTGCGGCAGCTAAGGCGACTTGGCTGCGATCGCCAATGACATCCGCGCCTGGCGGTTTGAACGCGAACTGAGCTGGCCGTCAAGCGGGGATTGCGCTTCAGGACCGATGAATTCCAGCACCGTCGTCTGGTTCAGCTTGTCCTCGAGCTCCATGTGAGCTCAGCGCTTCACCGCGAAACCCGAGCGGACTCGCGGAAATCGGTATTCCCCGCATCGGGACCAGAGCACCCAGAACGTCCCTTCGCCGCCTTGCTCGACCCGCTCGACGGTGAAGATGTGGGTTCCGCAAGCGTTGCGACCAGCGGGAAAGCAGCATCGCAGGCGTCGCCGAACGGCTGATCCAAGCCGTGCCGATCGGGATCGTCCGGCACGGTGCGCGTAGTCCCATCGGAAACGATGGCCTGCTGACGCAGCCGCGTACTCAGCGATCGATGACCGGCCCTCAGCCTCGCGAACTGTTCGGCAACTCCGCAGTCAGACCTGCTTAAGTGCTCGAGGCCCGATCGCATGAAACGATCGACGTGTCATACCGGATGCACGCTGGCAACACTGGAGCGGCGCCAGGTCACATGGGCGACACGAACGGGAGCGCGACCAGCGTTTGCGCAGCGGCTGGCGTGCAGACCAGCCACTTCGCGCTGACACCTCCGCCTTCGGCTGCAGTGGTCCGACGAGACCGGCCGCTTCCATCGTCTCGATCATGCGCGCGGCACGGTTGTAGCCGATCTTGAGACGACGCTGCACGCCGGAGATCGATGCCTTGCGGCTTTCGATGACGATGTCGCACCGCCTGGTCGTACAGCGCATCCTGTTCGGCGTCCACCTCGCCGCCTCGCCACCCTCTCGCCTCGACCGGCATTCCCGGAATGAGCCCGCTCGGCCCTGTCAAGGATCTCGTCGATGTAGGTCGGCGGTGCGACCGGCCTTTCAGCTCGCCGACGACGCGGTGCACTTCCTGGTCGGAGACGAAGGCGCCGTGCACGCGGATCGGCAGCGACGTGCCCGGCGGCAGGAACAGCATGTCGCCGTGGCCGAGCAGCTGCTCGGCGCCGCTCTGGTCGAGGATCGTGCGCGAGTCGACCTTGCGCGGACACCTGGAACGCGATGCGCGTCGGGATGTTCGCCTTGATCAGGCCGGTGATGACGTCGACCGACGGCCGCTGCGTCGCGAGGATCACGTGCATGCCGGCGGCGCGCGCCTTCTGCGCGAGGCGCGCGATCAGCTCCTCGACCTCCTTGCCGACGCTCATCATCAGGTCGGCGAACTCGTCGACGACGATGACGATGAACGGCAGCGGCTCGGCAGCGGCGCTTCGGCGTCTCCGCGACGCCTCGGTACGGCACTCGGCGTCAGCAACGGATCGCGAATCGGCTTGCCGGCGTCGATCGCGTCCTTGACCTTGCGGTTGAAGCCGCGCGAGGTTGCGCACGCCGAGCGCGCGCCAAGAGCTGGTAGCGGCGCTCCATCTCGCCGACGCCCACCGCAGCGCGTTGGCCGCCTGCTTCATGTCGGTGACGACCGGCGCGAGCATGTGCGGAATGCCGTCGTAGACCGAGAGCTCGAGCATCTTGGGGTCGATCATGATCAGCCGGACGTCGCTCGGCCGTGCCTTGTAGAGCAGCGATCAGCATCATCGCGTTGATGCCGACGGACTTGCCGGAGCCGGTCGTGCCGGCGACGAGCAGGTGCGGCATGCGCGCGAGGTCGGCGACCATCGGCGCGCCGCTGATGTCCTTGCCGAGCACGAGCGCGAGCGGCGATCGACATCTCGTCGTAGGCCTTCGACTTGATGATCTCGCCGAGCGTCACGATCTCGCGCTTCTCGTTCGGGATCTCGAGGCCCATGGTCGACTTGCCCGGGATGACCTCGACGACGCGCACGCTGATCGCGGACAGCGACCGCGCGAGGTCCTTGGCGAGGCTGCTGATCTGGCTGACCTTGACGCCCGGGCGCCGGCCGCAGCTCGAAGCGCGTGATGACCGGGCCGGGATGCACCTCGACCACCTCGGCCTCGACGCCGAAGTCCCGGAGCTTGAGCTCGACCAGGCGCGACATGCGCCTCGAGCGCTTCGGCCGAATGCTCGCCTCGCGCGCCGGGGATCATCGAGCAGCGCGAGCGCCGGCAGCTCGCTCGGAGCTGCGGCCGCTCGAACAGCGGCACCTGCTTTTCCTTCTCGACGCGCTCGCTCTCGACCGGTGCGACCGGCTCGATCTTCGCGGTCTGCGCCGTGACCTTGCCGCTGAACATGATCCGCCGGCGCTGTCGACCTGCCGACGCTGGCGTCGCGCGCGGAGAAGCTGCGCGAAATGTACCAGACCGCGCAATGCCCACTGGGCCGATGCGGTCGATCATGTCGAGCCAGGAGACGCCAGTCGCGAGCGAGCAGGAGCCGAACCACAAGGCCAGCAGCAGCAGCGTCGCGCCAGCAAGCTCATCGCGAGGCCAGGGCCTCGCTGAGCAGACGCCCCATCATGCGGCCGCGGACCGGGTAGCTGGCGCCGGAGAAGTGCAGCGTCGCGAGGCCGCAGCGGCCCCGCGAGCGCGAGCGCGAACCCGGCCCGCGGTACGCGGGTCCAGCGCGGTCCAGCGGCCCGCCATTACGGCGGTCCTGGAACAGCTGGAAACGTCGACGATGGCCAGGATGACCGGGGGAAACAGGAAGGTGGTGCTGAAAGAGCACGAAGACAGGTTGTACAGCCAGGCGCCGAACGGCCCGATCAGGTTGGGGTGAATCGGCCCGGGCCGACCTGTGGACGAAAATGCTGGGGCTGCGGTTGTAATGATGAGTGGTGCGGCGAACAGGATCAGGGCGAGCGCCGAAAGACCCAGAAGGTGCTCTGGCGCAATCGACGAGCCACGTCTCGAAGCCTGTGCGTGGCTCGGCGGCGCCCTCGCTTCGACCTTAGCGACTGAGATCACTGATAGTTCAAAAGACTTATCTTCTGTAACCTTATGAGCTATATAAGGACAGAGTGTGGACGGTTATTGATGCGTTCGCATGAAGGTGATCTACGCCAGCTCCGATGTGTCCGCCGTGGCTGCGAGCTGCTTACCATGCGCGCCTTGTGTAGGCAATGTGCATCTTCGAACAAGACCAGACATGAGCAGTCCCGGTACCGCGCCGATCATCTGGTCCGGCCGCGGCTACGTGCGCGGTCTACGCCGCGCGCGCGCATCCAGTCCTGCCCCTGATCACGGGCCTGGAGCAGGTGACAAGCTCATGAACTACGACGAGGTCTACAACGGGCCCGGCTGATCCGCATGCGCGGCCCCGACCATGGAACGCATGCGCAAGCACGCCGAGCGGTTTCGACACCGAGATCCTGATGGACCACGTCAACGAGGTGGACTTCAGGCAGTGCTGCTGCTGCTGAAGGGCGATCGCGGCGATGCAGCACCTGCGACGTGCTCATCATCGCGACCGGCGCGAGCGTGCGCGACCCTCGGCTCGCGTCCGAGGAGGAATTCAAGGCAAAGGGCGTCGGCCTGCGCGACGCGACGGCTTCTTCCTTCCGTGGGCAGTGTCGTGGTCGTGGCGGCGGCAACACTGTGGTCGAGGAAGCCAACGCTTCGAAGATCGCCTCGCACTGTGACCCTGTCCATCGCCGCGACAAGCTGTGGTCCGAGAAGATCTGGAGGACTCACTGTCGAACGAGTAGCGCGCGGGCGCAGTTGATACCGCTGGATGTACAACGTCGAGGACGCGCCGGCGATGCGACTGGCGGTCACGGTGTCCGATCGTGCGCACCGACGGCTCGGGCACGCGCGACCTTGTGTGGAAGGGCGTCTTCATCCAGTCGGCGAAGATATGCCGACACGTATATCTTCGAGGGCAACTCGACATGAAGGCGGTCAACATCAACCGCGCGCTCCGGCACCCAGGGCGGCGCCACGGCGACGAGCGTGCCGTGTTCGCCGCGGGCGATGTCGTGAACGATGTCCGACCGGGAGGCGGCGACCTCGGCGGCAATGACCGCATGGCCCGCGCCGACGCGGACAAGTACCTGGGACAGCGTGGACGCCGGTGCCGCCCACCGAGGCGGACCGAGCGGCACGCTGATGCCGCGACCGTGGAGATCATCCGCCGCATCGCGGAGGTCGCGGCCGCGACTGGGACGCGCTATCATACCCGCCATCCGGTCCCGGCATGCGATCCGACGTGCCCGAGGTCGCCGATGGCGTGGGCGACGAGTCGGGATCGTCCCGCGCACTCGTCCGCGACGAGCAGAGGGTCGGCTCGTCGCGGCCGGCGGCAGTACCGGAAAGCTCACTCCGGGGCCAGTCGGCTTCGACTGGAGCTGGGCGCAGCTTGACGCAGCGCGCAGGGGGTCGAAGACCACCCGAAGCAACTGTCGGCGATCCCGTTCACCGCTGATGATCACGGCCTGCCGCTGGCCGACGGACGCGCCCTCGATCGACGCGGACGCGGGCCACGGCGCGAGCAACTCGTCGGCCTCCTGCAGGAGGTCGCGCACGGCACGCAGGCGGGTGACGCGCAGTCGGTTTCACGCTAGCGAGGACGAGGCCTGGCGCTCCGGCGCGTGGGGGTTCATGCGCCGGACCATCGCTCGTTCCTCCTGGCAGAACCGTGCGCACCGCACCTTCGACGACTTCCTCGGCGACGTTCCGTGCCGACAAGCGCAAGAAGGCGAAGCGCGAGCGGCGGCAAGATCGAGGAGTCCGGCATCGTGTTCGGCACGCTTGCGCGGCCGAGACATCGACGCCGGGCTGTGGGACACCAGCTCCCTCCCGGGTTCTCCGACGCATGTTCCTGCGGCACGGAACGGCCACATACCCGACGTCGACTTCCGCCGGCGCGTGGCCGCGGGTGCTGCCAGGCACGGTCATCGTCAAGGTCGCCGAGCGTGACGGCGTGGCGCTCGCCGCCGCGACTCCTCGAGGGCGCGGGGCGGCTGTATGCGCGACTGCGCCGCACAACGCGAGGATCGCCGGACTTCGAGGCCTGCTACGACCAGGGCATCGACCACCGCATCGAGCACGGCCTGCTGGGTCTCGACCTGGGCACCAGGGCGAGCAGATCGGCGCGCGGCTTCGAGCCGACCGGGACGCTGTCGGGGTGTATGGCTGAGCACGCCGGGTTCGGCGAGTGCGGCGGGCGTGACCTCGAGCGAGCGTCGCGCCGTCGACGACTACATCGCCGCGGCGCGCGAGCACCTGCCCCTCCACGACGGCGCAGGAGCGCATGCGGCCGACGACGAGCGGCGCACCGAGCGCGATCCGATGGTCGGAATCCCGGGATCCGCCGGACGCGTTCCGCGGTAAGCGAGGCGCTGACCAGCGATGCCGGCCTGCGCCGCGGCGACCTACTTCGGCGACCTCGTCGTCTACCGGCGCGGTATCTTCCCGGGTATGCGGCTCGGCGAGCCACTGCTCGGTGGTGACCTGACCCGCGCCTCGTGCTGCTGCGCGAGTTCAAGGTGCTCGCGCAAGCTTCGCCAGACGCTGCGCGACCTGCTGGCTGATCGCGCCACCCTGCGACATGTGCTCGCGGAGGTCGTGACGTCGCGCCGAACAGCGGCGCGCGCGCGCGTCTTCGAGGGCATGGATCTCGCCGAGACGATGCGGCCTACGTCGAACTGATGTGGGTACGCGCACCGTCGAGGCGTGGAGCGATGATCGTCGGCGGCCGTACTGGAGCTGGGCCAGGTCGCCAGTCGATGTTCAGCAATGGCGCGGGACGCCTCGAAAGGTGGCAGGGCATCGGCCACAGTTGTTGTCTTGCTCGTACGTGGAACGCATCGACCGCCAGGTTGCGAAACCCATGTTCGCCGCGCGAAGCCAATGCCGCGCGCCGAGTTCCTGGCACGCCTCGAGCAGGATCAAGGACGTGCGCCCGGGTGCCGCGTGGAGGCAGTGGAGCCGACCGCGGCGTAGCGCGGGCCGGCGGCGCTGGTATCATTGCATTGCGGGGCTCATGCAGAACTTCTCGCGCGGCTTCGGAGCCGCTGCGAGGGTGATGGCGAGGAAAAGATGCCTATTCAGATGGAAGGGCGCGCGCCAGACGTGACCCAGACGATGTTCTCGGTTCAGGAACGGTCACGTGCGACGCGGAACCCCGGGGAAGACGCGAAACGACACCGCATCGACGGGCGACAGTGTCGACGGCGAACGACGCCGTGAACGACCTGACCAAGGGCGCATCGTCTATGCGCTGATCGTCCTCACCGTCGTGGTCGAACTCTTCAATGTTCCTCTGTACGGCACCATGCCGCCGACGAAGGAGCGCCCTGGTTCCTCGATGAGCGGGTCGACCTGAGCTCCGCCGCCGTCCTTGCCCATGCTCGACGAAACGCGCGGCCGCCTCCTCGAACCAGCCAGAAGTTCCTCGGCGAGCGGGCGTCCGAACGTGC
>CAWBAG010000025.1:0-115461 GCA_963786705.1 uncultured Gammaproteobacteria bacterium | reverse complement strand
TGTCTGGCCTCGTTCAGTTGCATGTCTGGTGAACACCGTGGTGTCTCCCCTGCTATTGCGCAGCCACGAACGCAAGTGGCAGCCAGGTGCCCTTGCCGCAGCCTGCGATCGGCGAGGCCACGGCAACGCAGAGTGCGAGCGCCTGCTGCAGGTTCGAGGCTCCGGTGGTCACGGTCACGGTGCTCCAGTCGTCGTAATGGGCGATTTGCAAGGCGCGAACACGCGCGGCGGAGTGGAACCGCCCGATGATACACAACCGGCGACGTCGCACTTGGCGTGCGGCCGTGAGACGGCACGGGCCGTCCCCTCACGCCTATCGGGTCTTGTTCGCGCCGCATGTCTGCGCAGGACTACGGCAATGCGATCACGCGCCACGTTGTCGCATGCTTGCGAGTGCCGGCTTGCGTTGCGTTGAAGAGGCGCGCCGACTCCGCAACCGTCCAACGTACGAACGAGCCTCGTTCAACCGGCCGTTGCGCCGCGCACCAGCAGACGCAGGCTGGTTGCAAGCGCGGCGGCGATGGACCCGGGACGGCCGAGCGGGTCGCCGGCGGTCAGGCACGCGTTCAGCCAGAAGCCCTCGACCGTGCTGCACATGGCGACCGCGAGATCGCGCACGGTCAGCGGCTCCGTGATCGCGAGCCCGAAATGCTGCAGCGCCGGTTCCAGCACTTGCGTCGCAAAACGCTCGACGCCGAGCTGGTATTCGTCGAGCGAGATCTTCGCCACCTCCCGGCTCCAGATCCCGTACGGCGCCAGGCCGAGCCAGGCGGCCCAACGCAAGCCGTAGCGGTTTTCCGGCGGCATGCCATGGCGCGGCCCACGCGCGATCTCGATGCTCGCGAGCGCCTCGATCCACGCATGGACGTCGGCCGAACCGGCCGGGTCGGGATACGCCACCTCGGACAGGCCCAGGCTCGTGTCGTTGAGGAATACCGCCATGACCGCGGCACGAAACGCCTCCTGGCTGCCCCACAGGTTGTTGATCGCACCGCGGGTCTTGCCGAGCTCGTCGACCATGACGTCCGCTCGCAGCCGCGCAAACGGTCCGACGGCGAACGCCTGGTTGCGCGCCAGCGATTCATCCAGCGCCAGGCCGTCTCGCTGCAGTTGGCGAAAGACCTCGAGCTCACCGGCCCGGATATAGCGCGCTTCGGCGTCGCCTCGCAGCAGTCTTGTTCTTGGTGTTGCCATGGCAGTCCTTGGTTAGCAATCGGAGCTTGACGTACGTACGGTACGTACTTAGTATTGTCTGCGTGCCGCTCGTATCTTACGACACGCCCGAACGCAGGAGGGCCGTGTTATGGGTCTCCAGGGACATGAGCCGACGCCGTACGCCTCGTTCGACAGCGGCTGGCATCCATCGCATTACCTCGAGCAGTACTACTCCGCGGTCGAGAACGACGAGCAGGCAACCATCGCATTCCTCGTGGAGGCCGCGGACCGCCTCGGTGCCGTTGCCGATCTGCTGGAGTTCGGATGCGGCCCGACGGTGCCACCACCTGTTTCCCTTTGCCGATCGGGTCGACGACATCCACGTCGCCGACTACCTGCCGTCCAACCTTGATGCGGTCCAACGCTGTGTACGCCGGCAGCCCGGGGCGCATGACTGGTCGGCTTTCGCCCGGTACGCGCTGCGTTGCGAACTCGGCCGGAGCCCGACACGCGGCGAGGGCGATTCGCGAGAAGACCTGACGCGGCAGCGAATCACCGGTTTCGTTCAGGCCGACGCCCGCAATTCCACCCCCATCGTCGACGAGCGCGCACGACACCGCTACGGGGCGGTGCTGTGCTGTTTCTGCCCGGACTCGATCACGGCCGATCGCGACGAATGGCGACGCTGCATGCTGAACATCGCGTCGCTGGTCGCGCCGCGTGGCTGGTTCGTGCTCGCCGCGTTGCGGGCGACCGCAGCATGCCGGGTCGGCGACGTGCGTTTTCCAAGCGCCGGCGTGACGGAGCACGACGTCGCCGCTGTGCTCGCCGAAGCCGGGTATCCAGCCGCGACAACGACGGTGACGGTTGCGCAGGCACCCGACGATCGAGGTTTTGGATTCCGCGCGGTCACGCTGGCCATGGGTCGCCGCTCATGGAACTGACTCGCGAGGTACTGGCGATCATGTCCGGGTTACTCACGGCGACCTGCGTGGTCCCGTACCTGCGGGACATCTACCGCGGATCGACGCGGCCACAGCGGGTATCGTGGTTCGTGTTCGCAGCGCTCTCGATCGTCGCGGCGGTCGGCCAGTTCGCGGACGGTGCCCAGGCCGGCGCGTGGCTGGCGTCGGGTTCGGCGCTTGGCTTCACGCTGGTGTTCGTGGCATCGATACGCCACGGTGTCGGTGGCACGAGCGCCCGCGACATCTTCTCGCTCGCCGTCGCGCTCGCCGGCGTTGTCGTCTCGATCGCGATCGAGCGGCCGATCGTGGCCGTGTTCGCAGTCATCGCGGCAGAGATCGCGGCCGTGTCGCTGACGGTGCGCAAAGCCGCGCGCGAACCCGGCACTGAAACGCCTGCCACGTGGACGATCGACGCCGTGGCCGGCGCCGTCGCGATCCTGGCCGTACCGGAAATGTCGGTGACCGAGCTCCTCTACCCGGTGCACCACTGCGCCGTGAATCTATGGGTGCTGGCGGCGATCGCCGCGGGCCGGCGTGCGGCGATCGTGGACCGAGTCGCCTGCGATGCATCTCGACCGGCCGTTGTTGCCGCCCCTGCCCTGTCGCGAAAGCTCATCGCGACGAGGTGACTCTCGAGACACCCGGGTTGCCTGCCGTCCTGCGCTAAAGCCCTTCGATGGCGACGATACTGGACGTGGCGGCCCGTTCACGGATCGCCCGCAATACCCGGTACTCGGGAGACGTCCAGAAGGCCTTCAACGCGGCCATGTCAGGAAACTCGAGCACGACGCACCGGTTCAGGTGCCACGATCCTTCGAGAACCTCCGAGGCCCCGCCCCGCACGAGGTAGCGTCCACCGTACGCAGCAATGACGGCCGGCACTCGCTGGCGATACTCCTCGTAGGCGGCTTGGTCGGTGACTTCGACATTGGCGACTACGTATGCGGTCATGCGTCAAATCTCCGGATTCCACGCAGGCCGGGATTTCAGCAGCACCCAGATCCAGCCGATGAACGTGGCAACGAGAACGGGATAGGCGAAAAACGGCAACGGCGTGCTGGTTGGGTGCAGCGGCAGGCCCCAGAAGATCTGCACGGCCGTGGCCGCGAACAACACGGCTGCAATGGTTCCGACGATCCGCACGGGCGCCGGGAATACGCCTGGCACGCTGATGAGCAGCAATGCGGCAGCCCAGAGACCGGTCCCAGCGCCGAATGCCGGCGCACTCGCCACGGGATCCAGCGCCGCGCCCGACACGATCAAGCCCTCGCCCACGGCAAACACGATGAAGCCGGCGGCGACGAGGTCCTTTCCCTGTCGAACGTAATGCACCACCAGCAGCGCGCTCGCCACCACGAGCGCGACGCCGTCGATACCCCACGCGAGGCCGCGCATGGCCGACGACGCAACCAAGGTGCCCGTCATGCCGAGAATTCCACCCAGTGCGAGCCCCGCGGCCGCAAGGAGTCGCACGCTCTTGTCGTTCGGTCCGGGTTTTATCATCGGTGTTTTCCCCGTTCAGCAAACGCATGCTCGACCGGTCATGCACTGCAGAAGATACACCAAGGGTTGCACGACGCTGCACGGACGAGCGGGCCGGTACGCCGGAATCCGAATCGCTCGCAGGAGGTGACTCGACTCACGGATTGCGGCGACGCCGGCAAGGGATGTCCCTGCCTCGGCCACGTAGAACCGGTACGGGCCGTCCAGGCGCCGCTCCATCTCGTGTACTGAGAGCGACTTCAGGAGATGCGCGCGGCCTTCGGCGGAGAATTCACCGAGGATGAACTCGTCGGCGAGCGCAATAAGGAGGCGGCTGATCTGCCCGGCGTCCTGGCGAGTGCCAATCCAGATCGAAGTCATCGTTGCCTGCACTGCGCCCCGTTGCGGAGCGCGCTTCAGGCCGGGCGTCACTTATTTCGGGCGCCTTGCGGCCGCGGTACGGCTCTTGCCTCGAAAAAGATGGACGGAGCGTGGTGGCCGACCTCCCTGAAGGACAGGTCATCCCCCGGATCGCACGTCAGCCGGCCCCCACCGTCGCTGACCGCAACCATAACACGCACCACGCCCCGTCCAGGGAGGGTACCGCTCGGCCGGTCGAACGCCGGCTCGAGCCGCGCCGGCGTCAACTCACCGGCGCGAGCGCGCCTTGTTCGGCACCGGTCTTGAGCGCTTCCAGGTAGTAGCCGAGGCAGGACTCACCGCGAATGCATGCCTGCACGGCCGCGGCGCCCGCCGAGAGGAACAGGTCGATCGGCCGCGCGCCCCCGCGGCTCGAGACGGAATGATTGGCGGCAGCCGAAAGGCCGTCGTCGTCGTCGAAAATCACTCCGACGATCTGGCGGAAGATCAGGTTGCGCTGGTGATCGGCGTCGCGCTGCACGAGGTTGCAGATCTCCTCGGTGGCACCGATCGCGAACCAGAGCAACCAGACTCGGCCGGCGTCGCATCGACCCAGCAGGTCCGGGTCGGACCTGACTGCGACATCGCGCTCGGCAGTCAGCAACTCCGTCAATGCGGCAATTGCGGGATCTTCCGTCCCATCGAGACAGTCGACTCGCCTGAACCGCGGCCGCAGCGGTATTGTGTTGTTCGTCATGGCGCGGCAATTTACAGATGCGGCTCGCGCGGCTCTTGTCCGGGGCAGCCATCTTTTGGTCCAAACTCTTCAAACCGCGTCTTTCGGCGGAAATATGCGTTTCATTGTGAGCAATCAAGATGCTCGGTAGACCCACGGTCCTGGCGGCCACCCTCACGCCGATGAAGGAGACGCTTGAGGACAGCGGGATCGATTTCGTCGCTCTTGCCCGCGAGGCCGGCGTCGATCCGGCACTGATGTTGCTGCCGAACGCACGCTATCCGGTGGCTCGTCTCAAGAAGTTGTGGCAGCTTGCGGCGGAAGCCTCGGGGGACCCGATCCTCGGCCTGCACGTCGGCAATCGTTCGCGTCCGGGCGTGCTGCACGCCCTGGGACTCGGGCTCGTCAGCAGCACCAGTGTCCTCAAGGCGCTGCAGCGCATCGAGCGCTACAGCAGCTTGATCAGCACCAATGGCCGACTCGTGCTGGCCCGCGACGACGGCGTCCTGCGGCTCGAGACTCGTACGAACGAGAGCACGATCATGCCGACGTCGCATGCGCTCGATGCGTGGGTCGCCACGATTTGTCGCACCCTGGCCCAGTGCGCGGGCCCAACGGCGACGCCATTGAAAGTCCTGTTGCCGCACCACCCGGAAGCCGCGGCCGACCGGTATCACGAAATACTGGGTTGCCCGGTGGAATTCGGGGCACCGCACCTCGTGCTCGCATTCGACGCGGAACGCGCGGCGCAACCGATATTCAGCGGCAACCCGGCGCTCGCGGGCGAGGCCGACAAGTTGTCGGCGCGTTACATCGATGGGCTGGTGCCCGATTCGGCATCCGCGCGCGTGCGCGCGCTCCTGCTGAAAGCCATGCCGTCGGGCGAACTCGACCAGGACGGAATTGCGCGGGCGCTCAACCAGAGCGCCAGCACGCTGCAGCGCCGGCTGCGTGACGAAGGCACGAGTTATCAACGCCTGATGGACTCGACGCGGCGGGAACTGGCGCTCGAATACCTGCGGGAAGGCCGCCACAGTCTCGCGGACATCACGTTCCTGCTCGGCTTCGCCGACCAGAGCAATTTCACGCGCGCTTTCCGGCGCTGGACGGGCAAGACGCCACGCGAGTACGTGCACAGCGACCAGGCGCACTCGCCGGGCCCGAACTGACTGCGTCAGCTGCGCACGAACTCGACGAGGTGCAACGACACGCTGATCACGTGCGCGAGGCCGAGCCCGATCAGCACGCGTGCCGCAACGATGTGGCAATCGCGCCAGGCGAGCGCGTCACTCGAGCCTTGGGTGGCAAACCAGGCGGCGCCGGTCAGGGCGGTAAACAACAGGGCCAGCAGCAGCAGCCCCTCGATCATCGCGAACAGGCCGCCACCTTCGGCGGCCGGGATGCGACCGCGCGGCAATCCGGCGAGGTCACGGGCCACATCGCGCAGCCCTCCGGACAGCCACGGAAAGTACAGGCGCCACCCTCCCCTGCGCGTGCAGCCAGGAACATAGGCGACCGCAAGCGCGAGACCGGCGAACCCGAGCGCAACGTGCGCGTAGTCGATCCAGCTGGCACGGTCTGGAATCCGGCGCAGCATGGAAACCCACGGGCTCGACCCGATCAGCCATACGCAGATCACCGCGATGGCGAGGTGCTGCCAGCCCGACGGGCCCGTGCGCGGAGCAACGGTCACGACCGCGTCAACCGGTTGGCCGGGCGTCGGCAGTAGCCGCGAGCGTCGCGATGCGTCCCGCAAAGCGGTCGACCTCGTCCCAGTTCGTGAACACGACCTTGGTCATCGGGTCGGTCGGGCCGCCGGTCAGCCGCATGATGAACCGGATCGCCGCGCGATCGAACCAGCCGTAGCGCTGATAGTCGAGTTCGCCACCGAAGACGCCGACTAGCTTCGGCTGCCACGGCGAGGCGGCGAGGAACGCCCTGACGTACGGGTTGGTCCCGGGCGTGTTCTTGGCCGGTTTGCGCGCCACGAGACTCACCGAGAAGAATGCGCTCGGTTTCGACTGCAGCAGCGTCAGGTTGGTGCGTATGAACTCGAGCACCGCGGGATTGTGCTTGCCGTGGCGGATGCTGGCGCCGATGACGATCGCCTCGTAACGGGCGAGATCCGCGACGCCGTCCTTCAGCGCGACGACGTCCACGTGGTCGCCGCGACCCGCCAGGAGCTGCTGCAGGCGCTGCGAGATCCGCTGCGTGTGACCGTAGACGCCGTAGTGCAGGATCAGGATGTTTGCCACGGGCACGCTCGATGGTTCGTGATGTTGAATCGCGGACTCTAGCCGAGCCGTCGTCCGGCGAGCCACACGGGATGCGGCTCGCCTCTCGTGCCCGTGCATGCCGTCGCGGACCGAGCCGCCTCAGTTCGCGAGCTCCAGCAGATGGCGCCCGTAGGCAGCCACGTCGTCCCAATCCGTGTAATCGATGACCGCATGGCGGTTCGTGGGTCCGTGGGTCATCTTCATGATCAGCTGGATCATGAGCACCGCGTACCAAGGCCACGCGGGGTAGTCGACCTTGCCCGCGATCACCTTGAGGTCCCGCGGCTTCCACGGCGAAAGCTCGAGGAACTTCTGCATGTAGCGGTTGCCCTCGACGGTCGCCTTCGCGGGCGTGCGTGCCACGACCGAGACATTGAAGAAACTGCCCGGCTTCGCGTCGAGTTGCGCCCGGTGAGTCCTGATGAACTCGAGGAACGCCTTGTCGTACGTGCCGTAGATGACGGGCGCGCCGAGCACCACGACGTCGTATCGGTCCCAGTCGACGCCCTCGTGGACGGCTTCCTTCAGCTCCATCACCTCGACGCGGCCGCCGGCGGCAACGATGCTCTCGCCGATGCGGCGCGCCACCCGGGCCGTGTGCCCACGCAGGCTGCAATAGAGGATCAGTACGGATTTCATCGGTTCGGCACCCGCCGCAAGCCGCGCCGGGATGGCCGCGCCTCCGCGCGCACTATGGACAAGGCCGCCCCCGGGCGAAACCCGCATACCACCCAGTGCCGCTTCGCTTTGCCGAAGTCGTCCCGGACGCAGTGGCCGGAACGTACCGGATTCGTGTCAACGCGTCGCCGCGCCGTGCGTTGTCTTCCCCAGGAACCGCCGCCAGGAGGTCGGTTTCGCGATGCGCAAGCGAAAAACAGCAATGCCGGTCCTGCTTGCACTGGCGCTCGACGCCGCCCTCGTTGGCTGCGCCTCGACCCCCGCGGCCCCGGTGCCAGCGGCTGCGTCGCCGCCACCGACCGTCCGGCCATCCCCAAACGTCTACTTCTACCCCATGAACGGGCAGTCGGCCGACCGCACCGATCGCGATCGCTACGAGTGCTACCTGTGGGCTCGCAGGCAGACTGGTTTCGACCCCAGCGTGCCGCAGGTCGATGTCGGCCCCGCAGTCCAGGTCGTCGCCATGCCGCCTCCCGGGTCCGATACGCTCGCCGGGGCCGCGACGGGTGCCATGATCGGGGCGGTGGTGTCGCAGCCGTGGGAGTCCGCGGAAGGTGCCGCCGTCGGTGCAGTCGCCGGCGCCGTCATCGGTGCCGTCTCCGATTCGAGCCGGCAGCAGGCGGCGCAGCGCCTCCAGGAACAGGCCAACGCGCAGCGAAGCGTGGCCGTGTCCAGCGTCGACGCCCGGGTGCTCGATTATCGCCGTGCCATGACGGCGTGCCTCTCGGCACGCGGCTATACCGTGCAGTGACGGCTGCCACGACTGGTTCGTGCCAGCCGCAGCCCCACGCACCAGAGGAGAGATCGATGAAGCGTCTCATCGCCAGTTCGATCGGAGCGCTGGCCCTGGCGACCTCCCTGGCATGCGCGACGGTCGCGCTGGCCGATCAGCAGGCATCGCAACCAGGCAAGGGTTACACGTCCGGCAACGGCGGCAAGAACAGCCACAACGCAGCGCCCATCAAGGGCTACACGCAGAACGGCGGCCAGGGGTCCGGCGGCGACCGCGGCTCGGGCGACGATCGAGGATCCGGCATCGGTCGGGGATCAGGCGACGGCCGTGGCTATGGAGGTGGACAAGGGGATGGTCGCGGTTCGCATGACGACTATGGACGGTACGACGGTGGCGGCCCGAACTACGACCACGACGATGGCAACCGTCATGGATACAGCAGCGGTTACCACCCGCCCGGCCACTACCCTTACTCGCGCTACGGCCACGCGCATTACTACTACCCGCCGCGGGGCTACGTCACATCGTGGTTGCCGCCCAACTACTACACCGTGAACTACGGCTACAGTCGCTACTACTACGGCGGCGGCGTCTGGTACCGGCCTTACGGCTCGTACTACACGGTGATCGCACCGCCGCTCGGCCTCACGATCGGTTTCCTGCCGAGCGCTTACACCACGCTCTGGTACGGCAGCGCGCCCTACTACTACGCGAACTCGGTCTACTACACGCGACGGCCGTATTACGACGACTACGTGGTTACTGCTCCGCCTACCGGCGCTCCCGACCGCGTCGAGGAGAGCGTGACGTCCGCGGGCGAGGACTTCTTCATGTACCCGCGCGAGGGACAAAGCGAGGAGCAACAGGCGCGCGACCGTTACGAATGCCACCGCTGGTCGGTCGAGGAAACCGGATTCGATCCGACGCAACCGGGTGCGGAAGGCTCGTCCGACCAGCTGGCGTCGCGGCGCAGCGACTACGTGCGAGCAATCTCGGCCTGCCTCGACGCACGGGGCTACACGGTGCGCTGATTCCCGCAGGTGGCCTGCGGCGCACGCAGTCGCTGGCCACGACGCACGGGCCAGGCAGTCACTGGCGCGAAATCGCCGCCTTGCCGCCGCGCAGCACGTACTTCTGGATCTTGCCGGTCGCGGTCTTGGGCAGCTCGGCGACGAACGTGAACACGCTCGGCACCTTGAAATGCGCCATGATGTTGCGGGAGTGCTCCCGCAGCTCGGCTTCCGTCGCTGCCATGCCGGGACGCAGTACGACGAACGCGTGCGGCGACTCGCCCCAGCGCTCGTGCGGCATCCCGACCACGGCCGCCTCGAGCACGGCGGGATGACGCAGCAACGCGCTCTCCACCTCGATCGAGGAGATGTTCTCGCCGCCGCTGATGATCACGTCCTTGAAACGGTCGCGGATCTCGATGTAACCATCGGCATGCACGACTGCGGCATCGCCCGTGTGGAACCAGCCGCCCCTGAATGCCTTGGCGGTGGCCTCTGGATCCTTGTAATACCCTTGCATGACCACGTTGCCGCGAGCCACGATTTCGCCGAGCGTGGCGCCGTCGCGCGGCACGTCCGCCATGTTCTCGTCGACGACGCATGTCTCGCCGGAGGTGATCAGTTCCACCCCTTGTCGCGACTTGATGGCCGCGCGTGCCCGCGGCTCGAGCGTCTCGTGCTCGGGCGTCGCTTCGCACACCGTAATGAAAGGCGCCGTTTCCGTCAGGCCATAGACCTGGGTGACGACCCAGCCGAGTTCACCCTCCATGCGCTCGATCGTCGCTGCGGCGGGGGGCGCGCCAGCCGTCAGCACGCGGACGCCGCGTCGCAACGACTTCCGCAGCGCTTCGGGCCCGCTCGCGATGCCGATCAGCACCGTCGGTGCCGCGCAGAGCATGGTGACCCGTTCCTCGTTGACGTGCCGGTACACCGACTCCACATCGACGCGCCGGCAGCACACGTGCGTCGCGCCCGCTGCCGTCACCGTCCACGTGAACGTCCACCCGTTCGCATGAAACATTGGCAGCGTCCACAGGTACCGGTCGGCGGTCGTCAGCGCGAAATGCGCGAGCACGCCGACGGAGTTCACCCACGCATTGCGGTGCGTGATCATGACGCCCTTGGGATTCGAGGTGGTGCCGCTCGTGTAATTGATCGCCAGCAGGTCCGTCTCGGCCAGGTCGGGCGCGTCGTAGCGCCCGTCGCCCTCCGCAAGCAACCGTTCGTAGTCGAGCCAGCCGTCCTTGCCTCCTTCCAGCGCGACGAAATGCTGCACCGTGGTCATGCGCGCGCGCACCGAGTCGACCGCGTCGAGGTGGTCGGCATGCGCGCACAGCACGCGGGCGCCGCTGTGGTTCGCCAGGTAGACGAAATCCTCGGCGACCAGGCGGTAGTTCAACGGCACGATGACGGCGCCGAGCTGCGGCACCGCGTAGAACTGTTCCAGGTGCTGGTGCGTGTTGGGCGCGATGGTCGCGACGCGGTCGCCCTTCCCCACCCCCAGCCGTGCCAGCGCCGCCGACCCGCGATCGCAGCGCTCGCCGAACTGCGCATAGGTCAGTCGCACCGAGCCGTCGACGACGGCCTCGCGCCAGCCGTGGATCTTGCGCGCCCGGCGGGCAAACTCGAGCGGCGTCAGTGGTGTTTCCATGATCTCGCGAACCTAGCTCACGGACGAGGCGACGACAAGCCTGCAACCGACGAACGAACCGCGGCGCGACACTGGTCCGCGCGCGATCAGCGGAACACCACCGTCTTGTGGCCGTTCAGCAGCACGCGGTCTTCGAGGTGGTAGCGCAGGCCGCGCGCCAGCACCTGGCGTCTCGATGTCCTTGCCGTAGCGCACCAGGTCCTCGATCGAGTCGCCGTGATCGATGCGGATCACGTCCTGCTCGATGATCGGGCCCGGCGTCGAGTTCGTCGGTGACGTAGTGGCAGGTGGCGCCGATCAGCTTCACGCCGCGATCGAAGGCCTGGTGATACGGGTTCGCGCCGACGAAGGACGGCAGGAAGCTGTGGTGGATGTTGATGATGCGGCCCGGATACCGCGCGCAGATCGCGGGCGACAGGATCTGCATGTAACCGCGCCAGCACCATCACTTCGCCGCCCGCATCCTCGAAAAGGCCGACGATGCGCGCGTAAGCCTCGGCCTTGGTGGCGGGCGTCACCGGCACGTGGTGGAAGGCGATCGCCGTGCCACTCGACGAAGCGCTGCAGGTCCGGGTGGTTGGCGATCACGCAGCCGACCTCGCATTGCAGGTCGCCGCTGCGCCACCGGTGCAGGATGTCCACGAGGCAGTGATCCGCCCTGGACGCAAGCAGCACCACCCGCGGCGGCCGTGCCGAATCGCTCAACCGCCAGTCCATGCCGAACTCCGCCGCGATCGGCGCGAAACGGGCGCGCAGCTCGTCGACGCCAACCTGCAGCGACGACGCGCGGATCACGTTGCGCATGAAGAAGCGCTGGGTGACCGCATCGGCGTGGTGGTTCGACTCGAGGATCCAGCCGCCTTGCGCCGCCAGGAACGTCGACACCCGCGCGACGATGCCGACCCGGTCCGGGCAACTGATGCAGAGCGTGAAGGTGCGTTCGCCGCGGTCGATGCTCATGGTCGGACAGGCTCTGTGGCGGTAAAAAGGGAACCAGCGTACCGATGACTCAAATCCGCCGCCGCAAACGATTCACGGATTGCAGTTGCTACAGGACGGCGTATATTCCGGACGCATACGTCTGATTCTGCTCGACTTTCCCGAGAAGTCACGCGTCTCAGAACGAGTATAGAAAAGTATTATAAGTAATTGATTGAGCGGCAGAAAAGTTTCACGAGGCGTGTCATGCCGGATACTTGGGAGCACTTTCAGCGCGCCACGCGCGTGCTTGTCGGCCCTGGCCCCATCAAACAGCGCCTGATCGAAGCCTACCGCGGCAACCTGGCCGAACTCCGGGATGCCGAGGTGCCGGACAGCATCGCCGGCGGCTTCGCGGCGCTTAATGCCGCAATGCACGGCGCGCATGCCGCGGGCGGCTTGAGTGCCCCCGAAGTGGCCGTGCGCAAGATGTCCGAAAAGGACGCAGCGGATCACGCCGCGGCAATTCTCGAGATGTTTATGGCGCTGGCGGCGCAGGCAGAGCGTGATTCGGCCATGGCGCGGCGCCTGCGCATCGTGGGCGAGCAGCGCGACGAGGACGACGTCCCGGCCTTCCTCAGTCGAGCTTGAACTCGATCACGTCGAACCGCGTCGTCTCCTCGTGTCGCGCCTGGCGCTTGATGGCGTCCACCAGCGCGCGCTGATCCCACGGGATTATGTCGTCCGCGAGTTCCTGCAGCGCGGGCGCGATGGTGTCGGTGCCGCCGAACGGCTCGAGCACCAGCACCGGCTTGTCGAACGCCTTGGCGCAGTGCAGCTGGAACTCGACCCAGTCCACGTTCCGCCGGTAGAGCGCGGCCGGCAGTATCACGATCTCCGCATCGCCGATCTGCCGCCGCAGGTTCTCGCGCAGCACTTCCCGGTCGCCCTGCGGGCGCTGGTCCGGCGTGCTGGTGTTGCGATAGAAGAACTTGGACGTGCTCTCGAGATACTCGAAAATACGGTGGTAATCGTCGTCCTCGGCCCACACGTGGCAGACGTACATGCGGATCGGATTCTGCTGACTGATGCTGCTCACGGCCCCTCCGTCCTCGCCTGTTGGCACTGGCGCCTTAGTCTAGCCTAGCGCGTGCGTTTCCGGATCGCCTCCCGGACCCGTAGAATTGCGGGCGAATGCGCTTTCTGCTCTACAACATCCGCTACGCCACCGGGACGGGCGCGGCATTTCACCTCCCCGTGCCGGGCGCAGGCTACCTGCGCAGCAACACCCGTGTCCTCACCGGGATCACGCGATTCATCAAGGCCCAGGACCCCGACATCGTCGGGCTGGTCGAGGTCGACACGGGTTCGATCCGCAGCGGCGGCGTGAACCAGGCCGAGGTGATCGCCGAGTCGCTCGGGCACTATTCGAGCTACCAGTGCAAGTACGGCGCGAAATCGTTCAACACGTTCGTGCCGATCGTGAACAAGCAGGCGAACGCGTTCCTCGCCGCCCCGCGCGTCGAGGGCGAACGGTTCCATTATTTCGACACCGGCATCAAGCGCCTCATCATCGAGCTCGAACTCGACGACCTCTGCGTGTTCCTCGTGCACCTGTCGCTCAAGTTCCGCCATCGGCACGTGCAGTTGCGGCACCTGTTCGAACTGGTGCGACGCTCGCCCAAGCCGGTGATCGTCGCCGGCGACTTCAACACGTTCTGGGGCGAGCACGAGATCGCGCTGTTCATGGAGGCGAGCGGCCTGCGCAGCGCCAACCACAGTGGGCTGCCGTCGTATCCGGCTCGCAAGCCGCGCATGGAACTCGACTTCATCCTGTATTCGCGCGGCATCGAGATCGACGCGTTCGCGGTGCCGGGCGTGACCTGGTCCGACCACTTGCCGCTCATCTGCGATTTTCACGTCACTGGCGAGCAGCGGGCCGCGGCCTGAGACACGCGCATCGCGCGGCCAGCTCCCTGGCGGGGGCGCCCATCGACAACGAGCAGTGATGCGATCGTCCGGGGAGGATCGATGACCAGCCCAGCGACTGCCACGTCCGCGGCACAGTGGACGCTCGACACCGATGCCGACGGCATCGCGTGGCTCACGTTCGACCGGCCAGGCGCCAGCGCCAACTCGCTGTCGCGCGCGGCGATGGAGGAATTGAACGAACGCCTGGCCTGGATCGAGCGGACGCGGCCGCGCGGCGTCGTGATCGTCTCGGCCAAGAGCGGCTTCATCGCCGGTGCCGACGTCGCCGAGTTCGGCCAGGTGCGATCACCGGAGGAAGCCTTGCCCTCGATCCGGGCCGCGCATGGCGTCCTCGAGCGGCTCGAGCGACTGCCGTGTCCGACGGTGGCTGCGATCAATGGCTATTGCCTCGGCGGTGGCCTCGAGCTTGCGCTCGCGTGCCGGCACCGCGTGTGCGCGGACCACCCGCAGGTCGTGCTCGGGCTGCCCGAAGTGATGCTCGGCATTCACCCGGGCTTTGGCGGCACCGTGCGCGCCGTGCGGCTCCTTGGCGTCGCGACCGCGATGGACATGATGCTGACCGGCAAGAACCTGCGCCCCGATGCGGCCCTGCGCGCCGGGCTCGTCGATCGCACGGTGCCGGCAGCGGAACTCCGTCGCGCCGCACGGCAACTGGTGCTCCAGCCGCAGCCGCGACGGCAGGCGACGCTCGCGCAACGCGTGCTCGGATTGCCGCTGGTCCGCGGAGTCGTCGCCGGCCGGATCGAGCAAACGGTGGCACGCAGGGTTCGCCGGGAGCATTACCCTGCGCCGTACGCCGTCGTGGACCTCTGGCGCCGGTACGCCGCGAACCCGCGTACCGGGTACGAAGCGGAAGCGCAGTCCGTCGCGCGACTCGTCTGCACGCCAACCTCGCGCAACCTGGTCCGTGTGTTCTTCCTGCAGGAACGCCTGAAGGGCCTGGGTGGCAAGGACCTGCCGACCGGCGGGCACGTGCACGTAGTCGGCGCGGGCGTGATGGGCGGCGACATCGCGGCGTGGTGCGCGCTGCGTGGCTTCACCGTGACGCTGCAGGACCGCAGCGCGGAGTTCGTGCAGCCGGCCCTGGAGCGGGCCCGCGTTTTCTTCGAGAAGCGCAGCCGCGTCCCGGGCCAGGCCGACGCAACGATGAGCCGCCTGCAGGCCGACGTCGCCGGCGCCGGCGTCGAGCGTGCCGACGTGGTCATCGAGGCGATTTTCGAGAATGCGGATGCCAAGCGCGAGCTGTACGCGCGACTGGAACCACGCCTCCAGCCGCACGCGATCCTGGCGACGAACACCTCGAGCCTGATGCTCGAACCGCTCGGCGAGCGACTCGCGCGCCCGGGCCGGCTCGTCGGGCTCCACTTCTTCAATCCCGTCGCGCAGATGCCCCTCGTCGAGGTCGTCGAATCGGCTGGCACCGATGCTGCCGCCAGGGCAGCGGCGCTCGCTTTCACACGCGCGATCGACAAGCTGCCGTTGCCCTGCCGCAGCGCACCCGGCTTCCTCGTCAATCGAGTGCTGATGCCTTACATGACCGAGGCGATGCTCGCGGCGCAGGAGGGCGTGCCGCTCGCGGCAATCGATGCCGCGGCCGTGCGATTCGGCATGGCGATGGGGCCCATCGAACTCGCGGACACCGTCGGCCTGGATGTGTGCCTGCACGTCGGGCGGATCCTGTCGGCGGCCTTTGGCGGCCCCGCGCCCGACGCAGTGGCGCCGCTCGTGGCGGCGGGCCAGCTCGGCCGCAAGTCGGGCCGGGGTCTCTACGAATGGCGCGACGGCAAGCCGGTCAAGCCACCCGCGGCCGGCACGGCGGCCGGCGTGCCCAACGACCTCGAGGACAGGCTCGTCCTGCCGCTGCTCAACGAGGCCGTCGCCGTGCTGCGCGAGGGCGTCGTGGCGGACGCCGACCTCGTCGATGCGGGCGTGATCTTCGGCTCGGGCTTTGCACCGTTCCGCGGCGGCCCGTTACGGTATGCGCGTGAGCGCGGCGTCGACGCCATCGTCGCAAGGCTGCGGGAACTCGAACGCCGTCACGGTGAGCGCTTCCGTCCCGACCCGGGCTGGGCGGGGTTAACCGGTGGTCCGGGCCGTTGAAATTCATGTGCTAACATTACTGACCATTCATCAGCGCTCGCAGCGACCGTGTGACGGCCGCGAGGGGCAGCAAAACGAACCAGATGAGCGAACCCGTTAGCCTCGAGTTGAGTGTCCTGCGCGCATTCTCGCCACTTGACGG
This sequence comes from uncultured Gammaproteobacteria bacterium, assembly GCA_963786705.1. Classification (GTDB taxonomy): domain Bacteria; phylum Pseudomonadota; class Gammaproteobacteria; order Steroidobacterales; family Steroidobacteraceae; genus RPQJ01. The sequence goes on along the minus strand of CAWBAG010000025.1, from coordinate 99,263 downwards.
GCTCAAGAATGAAAACCTGCGGGCGCTCGCGCGCAAGACTTCGGTGCGCGAACTGTCCCAGGGGCGCCTCCTGTTCAAGGAAGGCGACACTGACAAGCGCACCTACTACCTCGCGAGCGGCGTCATCGAGCTGCTGACGGACGGCAGGATCGTCGGCACGATCCGCGGCGGCACGCCCGACGCCCGGCACCCGATCGCCCCCGTGCTGCCCCGGCGCTGTTCGGCGCGGGTCGCCACGGATCACATCGAGTACCTGTCGATCGACAGCGACATGCTCGACGTGCTGATCACCTGGGACCAGACGGGCCAGTACGAGGTCGGCGACCTGCGCGCCGGCGCCGGCAACGGCACGGCGGACGACTGGATGACGATGCTGCTGCAGAGCCGCGCATTCCACAGCATCCCTCCCGCCAACCTGCAGGCCGTGTTCATGCGCATGCAGCGCATAAACATGAACGCGGGCGACACCGTGATCCGCCAGGGCGCCGAAGGCGACTTTTTCTACGTGATCGTGAGCGGCCGCTGCACGGTCAGCCGCGAGACGCCGCTCAACCGCGAAGGCATCAAGCTCGCGGAACTCGGCATGGGCGAGACGTTCGGCGAGGAAGCGCTGATCTCCGGCGCGCGCCGCAATGCGACCGTCACGATGCTCACCGACGGCGCGCTGATGCGGCTGGGCAAGGAAGACTTCAACACGCTGCTGAACGAGCCCATGCTGCACTGGGTCGACTACGAACAGGCCCAGGCGATCATCGCCGCGGGCGGTCGCTGGCTCGACGTGCGGCTGCCGAGCGAGTTCGAGCACTGCCACTTCGACCAGGCGATCAACGTGCCGCTGTATTTCGTGCGCCTGAAGCTGAAGACGCTCGACCCGGCGGTACGCTACGTCGTCGTCTGCGACAATGGGCGGCGCAGTTCCGCCGCCACGTACGTGCTGACCGAGCGCGGCCTCGACGCCCACGTGCTGAAGGGCGGCATCGCAGCCACCGATCTCGCGGACGCCCTGATCAACCTCGGCAGTTGAACGGGGCGCCGCGGACGATCACGGCGCCACTGACAGCCTTCCTGCGCGCAGGCCGCCCGACTTCACCTGCCATTGTCCCAATGTGCCGTCGACCGTGCGTCCGGGTGCACCGGCCTGTCCTCCGCGCAGGCCGGTGTCGCATACGGACGCTACCTTGACCCGAGCATTCACCTTACGCGCTTGGCGCTGCCCTGGAACACGTTGTTGGTTGGATTGATCTGGATCAGCCAGATCGTGTCACCCCGCGGGGGGTCGACGTAGATCTTGAACGTTACACTGCTGGCGTCGAGAAACTGCACGGTGCCGCTGCAGTCCTCGTTGATCGTATATATGCCGGGGGCGCCCGAAGGGGGCTGGACGATGTTGCCGAGGTCGCCGAACGGATTTGCGACGGTGACTGCTGGCGTGCTCAGCGTGCCGTCGCCGTTGAACTGGAGGACTTCGATGATCGCCTTGGGTACCCAGGGAGTGCCCGGCACGCTGCCAGCGGGGCGCGTGAACCCGCTTGCGGTGAAGACGTACTTTCCTTTCAGGATGTCGTTATTGCACCTGTTCGGGCGCTCGGTTGCTGCGGAGAGCCCAGGAAGGCACAGGACCAGCGGGACGATGGCTGCGCACTTGATCATGAGGTGTTTCATGAGATTCTCCTTCGGAATTTCTTCGTTGGATCAATGACGACGCACATCAAACTCCAATGGCAAGCGACAGGCTTTGACGGTCAGCGAACGGGGCGCTGACCGGCCCCGGCTGCATGCACGGCGCCTGCGCTGTGACCGCTGGCGCGTGCTGCCGCCCGAACAGATGGTTGCTGATTCGACAATTCTCCGGGTCAGTCCCGGATCCGGATCTCGACGCGGCGGTTCGCCTGGTGGTCCGCCTCGGTGCTGCCGGTCCGCACCGGCCGCGACTCGCCGGCACCGGTCGCCGAGATCCTGCCCGCCTCGATTCCGTGGGCGACCAGCCAGGATTGCACCGACTCGGCCCGGCGCTGCGATAGCGTCTGGTTGTAGTCGTCGCTACCGCGCAGGTCGGTGTGGCCTTCGATCGCGATCCGGGAGCCGGGCTTCGCGTTCACGACCGTGAGCAGATGATTCAGCGTGTCCTCGGCGGTCGGCTTCAGATCCGCCTTGTCGAGGTCGAACAGCACATCGGCGGAGAGATCGATCTTGATCTCCTGGGCCGTGACCTCCGCCTGGAGTTCCTTCAGCGCGCCTTCCAGTCCAAGACTCTTGCCCGCGGCGGCGATACCGCCGGCACCGGCGCCGCCCAGGCCTTCGATCGCGACGCCCTCGAAAGGCTCGAAGTCCGGCAAGACGAGGTCCACGGTTTTCACGTCGTCGGGCGGAGCCTGGAACGCAAGGCTCATCAGGATCGGCTGGCTCCAGTTGGGAATGATGTAGCCGCCGCCGATGTCATCTCTACGTGGCGAAGCCTGCCACAGGCCTTCGGTGTCCTTCAGCAGGGGATACTTGCGTTTGCCGGCCGGGTCGAACAGGTAGACGCTGCTGTACATGAAGTACGGGCTGCGCAGATCGACGGTAACTCCCGGCTCGGCGGCCAGCTTGAGCCGTACCTTGAGTGCCTGGTCGGCGCGCTTGGCCGACGCCAGGGTTGCGACGGCGCCCGCAGGGATGCTCTTCGCTACACCGGCCGAGAGTAACGTGCCCGGACCTTCGGCGACCACGACATCCTCGAACGGGAACATCTGCGGGACTTCGACGCTGACGACGGTCCCGGCTGGAAGGGCATTGAAATAAGCCCAGGCCACGCCACGCTGGCCGGTCTCGAGCACGACGCGGATGCGTCCGCCCCCGACGGTTGTGTCCCCGATCGGCCCGCCGATGAAGTAGCCGCTGGCGTCCTTGAGCGGAAAGTGCTTCTGCTTCGACTTGGCGTCGACCAGCACAATCTGGCCAACGGAAAAGAGGTCGGTCTCGGCCTTCTTGGTGCCGCCGTTGATGAAACGCACCGCAAGCCGGGTTACGCCGCCGCTGGTGCGCAACTCGGCCACCTCCGCGGTGACGCCGTCGATCTCAGTCTCGACCGGCTCGGCCGCGGCGCTGGTCACGGCCAGGAACATCGCAACAAAGAGCAACGGTGAAACGATTTTCATGGTTCGTCCCTTTTTGTGTTCGTGCCTCACGGACGACCACGCCGGCCCGCCCCTGCATTCAAGAGCCGACGTGGAATTTGATCTGTTTCCAGCTCCCGCGCTCCCTCACGAGATCCGTCACCTTGCGTGGGCTCCGATGGCGTGATGGAGAGGCAGGAAACGGCCGAACTGGCCACGCCGCCCAGCTGCTCATACCCCATCGACAATATTCCGTTGCTTGCCCACGTCAAGCACCGGGTACTGGGGCCGGAGACGCCGGGATCGAGGCCAGCTCACGCCATTCGATGACAACCCGCCGGCGGCCCGAAGCAGCCACGCGCACTTTGACAATCGCGCCAGGCGCCAGCCGGCTGAGCACATCCGGGCGGACAGCCTGCTTGATCGTGACCGCGACTCCGTCGGCCTGCATGCGCAGGCTGAACCGGACGATCGGGTATTGCCGGTTGTAGCGCCAACCGGTCGGCTGGATCGTCACAACGGTCGCCGTCTCCGGCGAGCCGTGCTCCAGGACGTCCTCGTCGCCGGTGAACGACATGAAGACGCGAACGACCAGCAGCACGCCTATAAGCGCGACAGCGGCATAAACGGCTGCAGCCCCGAGGCTGGCCGCGCGCGCCTCTGGCACGGCGAGACCGACGCCTGCGAACACCACGGCGAACACCAGCAACGCGCCGCTCACCACCTTGCCCCAGAGATTCATATATGGCCGCTCTTGCTTGCGCGTCGAGTCAGTGTGACTCCGCACGGCCAAGCCACACGGCCTCGGTCGGAGTTGCAGGGTCGTACAGGACGCCGCCGACATCCCCGACTTTCCATGCTTGCGCCTCGTCTTGCGGCAGGTCGAACGTCTTCACGTGACGACGTCCCTCGAAATCGCGGTACTCGTATTGCAGCCGCCACAGTGGTACGCGGTTGACCCTCAGATTCCGGTCACTCAGTTCGGTGACGGTGCCTTGCGCGCTTACGCCTTGCTGCCGCAGACGCAAACCAAGCCGGGTGCTGCGAGCCGTGCGTACCAACAACGTGCTCCCGAGCACCGTCAAGATCAACCCGATCGATCCGAAGAGAGATTTCAAGAGCCATGGCCTGTGGCCTGCAAGGCGGTTGGAGGAAGGCCTCTGAGCTCGATACAGCACGTCTGCCGGTTCGCGCTCAACCAACCGCTCCCAGTCCTCGAGGGACAGCTCGTCACGTCCTTCGATCGTCTCGCCCGCCACGGCGAACCTGTAGGTCACTTCGTAGTGCAGCGTTTCCGACCGTGTGTCGCCCGACCGTCTGATTTCCTTGGTGAGGACCATACCCTGCGTGGAGCGTCCCTCCTGGGTAAACCGCCATTCGTCGTGAAGAGGGACGATGCCGTTGACGACGAGCCACGGCAGGCCGACAAGCAGGGAGATTCCGCCAAACCAGAGACCCAGTGACTTCCGGGCAAGGGGCCAGAATGAATGTTGGTGCGAGACTCCGACGTTCGACATCTCTCCGACTGGTTCTGTCAGGTCCGGTATCGCGGCGAGTTGCGGAGGGGATACGCCGCCATCGGCGACTTGTCTCGCGCGGCCACGATTGAGCAGCACGAGCCAGCCGATGGGCGTGAGAATCACCAGTACGGCCCCGACGGCAAGCGCACCGATTGCGGAGATTCTCTCATCCGAGCCATCACCTGCTATTACGCGCGCTGACGCGGGCGCTCCGGAGACGTACTCCACGGTCAGGGGAGAGCCCTGCTCAACGTGTTCCCAAAGCGGTACGGAAACGCGTTCGGTCTGCTGATAGGGTCTGCCTTCAGGCAGTTTGAACTGGTAACTGATTTCGTACGCCGTATCGGTGCTCGTGGTGGCGCGCCGCAAAGCCTTGCCCGTCGCGACCGCTTCGACCTGCACTCCCTGCTGTCGATATCGTTGTTGTTCCAGCAGGATGCTGCCGCCGATGTAGACGAAGATGCCGCCCACGAGGAGAAGCGCGGCGCCGATGACGATCAGCGAGGCTCGACTGGTGGGCCACACGTACTTGCCCTTCAGTGCGGGTGACCGGACATGCCCGGTCAGTCCGCCGGTGACTGCTCGATCTCCGCCAGACGGTGGCGCGCCAGATTCGCGAGGGCGTCGTCGTTTGGACCGGCCATCTGGAGCAGGATCCGGTACTCCGCCGCAGCCTCCTTCGGACGGCCCATTTGTTCGAGCGCCAGGCCCTTGTTGTAGTGCGGGTTCAGCAGCGTTGGCGCGAGGGACGCGGCCTTGTCGGCATCGGAAATCGCGCGCTCATAGCTTTGCTGCTTTGCATAGAGCATCCCTCGATTGATGAGTGGTGCGGGATCGGCCGGGTCGAGCTCGATCGCCTTGGTGTAGTCGGCGACCGCACGATCGTCGTCGCCCTGATTCTGGTACGCGAGGCCACGGTGGTAGTACGCGCTGGCGTGTGCCCCGTCGCGTTCGATCACCGCGGTGAAGTCCGCCTCGGCGTCGTGCCATTGCTCGGCAAGCGCGTACAACACGCCGCGAAGATAAAGCGGCTCGACGGCGCGGGGGGCCAGATCGTGGGCCTTCGTGTAGTCCGCCATCGCGGCAAGCATGTCCTGCTGATTCTCGCGCGCCAATCCACGATTCTGGTACGACGACCCCCGATTCGCGTACGCGTCCCAGAAATCGGGCTGGATCTCGATGGCACGCGTGAAGTCGGCGATGGCCGCGTCGTGCTGGTTCAGCGCCGCATGCGTCGCGCCACGATTGTAGTAGCCCTCGGCGAATTCCGGATCGAGCTTGACGACCTGATCGAACGCCTCGAGCGCCTCGGCGGGCTTGCCCTGATGGAGCAAGAGCGTGCCGCGCAGGCCTTGCGCACGCGCGTAATCAGGCGCGAGCCTGATCGCTTCGTCGACGTCGGCGTGAGCTTCGGCCCATCGCCCGGCGTTGGCGTGCTGCCCCGCCTGGAACAGCCGCTGCACTGCGTCCTCTGAGATCCGTTTCGCGGCCAGGTCACTGAGTATGGCGACCGCGGCCGCCAGGGATCCGTCCGTCGGCTCCAGGCGTGCGGCCGCTTCGAAGACCTGCCGCGCATCCGCGAAGCGGCCCGCTGCGGCCAAGGCCGCGCCCTTGTCGTACTCGGCGTCCGGATCGAAATCACCGGCTTGGACGTCAACGGCCGGACGCGAAGCTCGTGGCGTCTGCGTCGATGAGTTCGACGCTGGGGCCGGCGCGGTCTCGGACTGCGCCGCTGTGCTGCGGGCGGGAGCGTCTCGCCCGCACGCGGAACAAGCGATGGCGCCAAGCGTGACGACGACAAGGTGCATGTAAGATTGCCTGGTCACCCCACCCTCCTTTGTTCTTTTCAATACCGGTGCCGTGCTCGGCCGAAAGATGCAAACGCGAGGCGACCCTCAGGTTCAAATCAAGGGCGGGATTCTGTGCCGGTTGGTTGGAGGTCGAACTGCGGCAGGCGAGCCGCAATTGTGTGTGTCGGCTCGTGCCGTCTTGTAACCGGGAACGCGATTCCGGGGTCCGGCGCGGTTTGCCAGTGCGCCACGCCGCCGGATCCTCTATGGCAAGACAAGGGGATTTCGGACAACTCAGGAAACGGCCGGCTGCGAATTCACTAGCTACCGCGGCCCGGGTCGGGTGGAATATAGAGACTCTTCTGCTTGCCGGTCAGTTCCTGCCGCAGCCCGTCGCCCTGACGCACGAATTCTTCGTACTGGGCCACGGTCATGCAGACCTCCGTCGGAAAGCGTGTGCCGAGCGGAGTGCTCTTGCGGCAATAGAGGGTCTCACCGTTACGCACCCTGGCTTTGTAGCCCGTCGGGACACGCTCAACCGCCGTTGTCTGGCCGTCGCTGGACTTTGTTGACGAGGCGTCAGCCGGCCTGGCCGTTTGAGCTGACGACGCGACGGGAGCAGCACGAGTCTCGGGAATTGCGGCGGGCGCTGCCGCCGGGTCTGCTGCGGCCTTGACCACAGCCTGTTCCGGTTCTGCGGCCGACACAGGCAGGTCGATGAAGAGCGTAACCAGAACAAACAGCGAGCGAATCAAGGTATTCATTGGCGACCTCCAACCGGGTTCGCTGATACCGGCGATGGTGTCGACGTCAACCTGTCGAAGGGAATTCAAGCACGGCAGGTGGCACACTCGTCTCGTGGCGCGATGCCAGACACAGGATCGATGAAATATCGATGGTCCCCAAGCGAGCTTTTACGCCGAAGCTTGTCGATTGCAAGTCCAGCCTGCCGACGTCAGCGTCTCCCCCTCCCCAGCGTTCAACGGCAAAAAAGGCCTTGTTGCGCAGGACCGGAAACGGTCCGATGGGACATGATCGGCCCGGCGCTACATCGTGTGAGTGGGCTTGTCGCCACCGAGCGCACCCGCGAGATACGCTTCGATCTTGCGCTGCGTGTTGCCCCGGTCCTGCTCGCTGAACTGCACGCCGATGCCCGCCGTACGCTTGCCCTGCGCGCCTTTCGGCGTCATCCAGATCACGCGACCCGCGACCGGCAGCTTCTCGTCCTCGCCCATCAGGTTCAGCAGCATGAACACCTCGTCGCCGAGGCGGTAGTTGCTGCTGGTGGGGATGAACAACCCGCCGTTCTTCACGAACGGCATGTACGCGAGGTACAGCGCGCTCTTGTCCTTGATGGTGAGCGTCAGCAGACCGGGCTTGTTCGGTTGTCGCACGGCGACCGGGCTCATGTATGGTCGGACTCCAGTCAGCGGGGCCGCACCGCCGCCCGCAAATCGAGCAGGACGGTTTCGACCACCAGGGGCGCGGAAGCCGACCCCTCGAGCAGGCGGCGGGCCTCGCGCAAGCGGTCCAACAACTGGAACGCCGCGGTTATGTTCAACTCGGCTGCCGCCCTTTGCAATAGCGATCCCGCGCGAAGCGTGAGCGGATTCTCATCTCCCGCACCGGAAATCCCTCGCAGGGCACTCCCGAGCCAGGCTTCCAGCCAGTCGAGACGCGTCGGGAGCCCCTCGCCCTGCATGTCGGCAGCGGCCCGAGTGACGTCGATGCGGCCGTCGAGCAGTGCTTCGAGCAGGCCCGACATCTGCGCCTCGAGATCGTCGAAATAGGGCGCCAGGGCGAGCGCCTTGAGCGGCGCGCCTCCTGCGAGTCCCAGCAGCCGCGGCGGCGCAGCACGGCCGAGATTGCCTTCGAGCCACAGCAAGGCGACCTCCGGGTCGGGGCGCGCGATCTCGATCCGCTGGCAACGACTGCGCAGCGTCGGCAGCAGGCCCGAAGGCCGTGCGGTGACCAGCACCAGTAACGTGCGCGGGCCGGGTTCCTCGAGTGTCTTGAGCAGCGCGTTCTGCGCATTGGTCGTCATCGTGTCGGCGGGCACGATGATTGCGACACGATGGCCGCGGCGCATGCTCGTCATTGCGAGTTGCTCGCAGACCTCGCGCACCTGGTCCACGCCGATCGACTTCTTGTCCTCGAGCGGCCGCACCCAGCGCACGTCGGGGTGGGTGCCGGCACGGCTCAGCAGGCACTCGGGGCAGCAACCGCAGGCTTCGAGGCGCCCTGCCCTGTCCTTGCAGAGCAGCGCCGCCGCGAGTGCGGACGCAAAGCGCTCCTTGCCGACGCCGCCGGGACCCTGCAGCACGAGTCCATGCGGCAGGCGGCCGGTGCGGTCTGCGACCGACAGGTGATCGCAGGCCGCCGCGTGCCATGGCAGCAGGTCGATCGGCAACGGCGCGACGACCTCGGCTTCTGCGTCGCTCGCCGCGCGCGTCATGCCGTCACCGCAGGTGCAAGAGCCGCGGCCAGGATCGCGCGAATCGCAGTCGCCACTTGTTCGACGTCGCCCTGTGCATCGACGACCCGGATGCGCGCGGGCTCGTGCCTTGCGCGCTCGAGATAGCACTGCCGCACGCGCTCGAAGAAGTCCGCGCGTTCGGTTTCGAAGCGATCGGGCCCGACGGCACCGTTGCGCGCGCACGCGCGGGCGAGACCGGTGGCGACCGGCGCATCGAGCAGGAGCGTCAGGTCGGGTTGGCGGACCGGGTGCACGATGCGGACGAGCGAGTCGATGTCCTGGGTCGGCAGGCCGCGTCCCCCGCCCTGGTAGGCATACGTGGCATCCGTGAACCGGTCGCAGAGCACCCACGCGCCACGGGCCACGGCCGGCTCGATCAGGTTGGCGAGGTGTGTCGCGCGGGCGGCAAACATCAGCAGCAGTTCGCAACTCCGCGGCATCGGTTCGGCGTCCTGCTCGAGCAGGATGGCGCGCAGTCGCTCCGCGCGCGCGGTGCCGCCGGGCTCGCGCGTCGTCACGACCTCCAGGCCGCGCGCCTGCAGGAACTCCGCGGCGAGGCGGATCTGGGTGGTCTTGCCGACGCCCTCGCCGCCCTCGAACGTTATGAACTTGCCGCGCATCGCGCGCACTAGCGCCCCTTGTTGTCCTGCTGTCGGTAACGCACGAGATATCGCTTCACCGCCGCCTCGTGCTCCGCCAGCGTCTTCGAAAACGCGTGGCTGCCGTCGCCGAGACCAGTCGCCACGAAGAATATCTCGCCGCGCTGGTCGGGTTGCACCGCCGCCCGCAACGCGTCGGCGCCCGGCAGCGCGATCGGTGTCGGCGGCAGGCCCGCGCGCGTGTACGTATTGTACGGGCCATCACGCTCGAGATCCGTGCGGCGCAGGTTGCCGTCGAACTTGTCCCCCAACCCGTAGATCACCGTCGGGTCGGTCTGCAGTCGCATGCCGCGTCGCAGCCGCTCGACGAAGACGCCCGCGATGCGCGCGCGTTCAGCCGGCAGCGCGGTCTCCCGTTCGACGATCGAGGCGAGCACCAACGCCGCGTAGGCGTCCGCCAGCGGCAGTTCTTCCTGGCGCGCCTCCCAGGCGGCATCCAGTTCCTTGCGCATGCGGTCGAAGGCCCGGCGCAGGATGTCGAAGTCCCGCGTGCCCTTGCCATAGAGGTAGGTATCCGGAAAGAACATGCCCTCCGGGTGCCGCTCAGGAGCACCGAGGGCGGCCATGACGGCCATGTCGTCCATGCCTGGCAGCGTGTGCTCGAGCATGTCCTCGCGCGCGAGCGCCCCCCGCAGTTCGCGGAAGCTCCAGCCTTCCACGATCGTCACGGCGTGCTGCACCACGGCCCCACTGACGAAGAGTTGCAGCAGTGCCTGCGGTGAGGTGCCTGGCTGGACCGAGTACTCGCCCGCCCGCACACGCGCATCGGCGCCCGTGGCGCTCGCGTACAGCGCCAGCAGGCGTGGATGACGCAGGATGCCGCGCGCCGCCAGCTCGCGTGCCACCGAGGTCAGCGACTGGCCGCGCCGAATCTCGATCGTGACGGGGTCGCGGCCGATCTCGAGTGGCGCTGCGAGCCACTGCTTGACGTAGAGCCCCGCGCCCACCGCGATCGCCGCAGCCAGGACGCAGGCCGCGAACAACACGCGTTTCATGCGTCGAACGCTTCCAGCGCCGTGCGCAGGCGCGAGGTGACCGGTCCGACAGGCAGGTCGCGCATGCCTTCGATGTAGCCGACCGGCCGGATGCCGCGCACCGCGTTGGTCAGGAACACCTCGTCGGCCGTCGCCAGCTCGTCCGCGGCCAGGTCGCGCACGTCGGCGCCGATGCCGAGCTCGGCCGCCGCCCGCAGCACCACCTGGCGCATGACGCCCGACACGCCGCAGTCGACGATGCGCGGCGTGTGCAACACGCCGTCGCGCACCAGGAACACGTTGGCCGCGGTGCCGGCAATCAGCCGGTCGTCGGTCGAGAACATGAGGCCCTCGTCCACTGGCAGCGGGTCACGCAGTTCGGCGGCGGCGAGTACCTGTTCCAGCCGGTTCAGGTGCTTCATGCCGGCGAGCAGCGGATTGCGGCCCAGCCGGGTCTCGCAGAACCGCACCGTGATCGATGGGTGGAGTTCCGGCGGATGGGCGGCAGTCGCCGCGACGATGCGCGTGAGGTTCGGCTCGAGCGGCGGTGCATAGCCACGGGGTCCGGGCCCGCGTGTCACCATGAGCTTGACCACGGCCGAGCCGAGTCCTGCCAGCACGCGCTCGCAGTCCGATTCGATCTGGGCGACCGATGGCACCGGCATGCCGAGCCGCTGACAATCCTCGACGAGGCGGAGCATGTGCAGGTCGAAATGACGGATGCGTCCGCCGATCACGGCCATCGTCTCGAACAGACCGTCGCCGTACTGCAAACCGCGGTCATCCGCTGCGATACCCGCGCCCTCGACCCCGTTCACGAGCCTGCGTCCGATCACGTCGATTCTCCAAGCGCACGCAGCACGCCGCGCGCCTTGGCGCGGGTCTCCGCGAGTTCTGCCACCGGATCGGAGTCTGCCACGATGCCCGCTCCGGTTCGAAATCCGATCGCGCCAGCCTGCAGCGTCAGCGTCCGGATCAGGATGTTCAGGTCCATCGAGCCGTCGCGGCCCAGGTATCCGAGCGAGCCGGTATAGGCATCACGCGGTGTCCGCTCGAGATCCGCGAGGATCTCCATGCAGCGCACCTTCGGGCAGCCGGTGATCGTGCCGCCGGGAAAGACCGCGGCGATCGCGCGCCCCGGGGTCACGTCGTCGCGGAGTTCCCCGCGCACGTTCGAGACGATGTGGTGCACCGTCGCGTACGATTCGATCGTCATGAACTCGTCGACGCGCACCGTGCCGGCGCGGCAGATGCGTCCCAGGTCGTTGCGTTCGAGGTCCACGAGCATCACGTGCTCGGCGCGTTCCTTTTCGTTCAGGCTCAGCTCCGTCCGCAACGACGCGTCCGCCGCCGCATCTCCGCCGCGTGGGCGAGTCCCGGCGATGGGTCGCGTGCTCGCGATGCCCGCGCGCACCTGCAGGAGCCGCTCGGGGGACGAACTCAGGACGGTGAACTCGCCGCACTGCGCCAGTGCGGCGAAAGGCGCCGGATTCTTCCGCCGCAATGCGCGATACAGGTCGACCGCCGTGGCGCCGGGCGCCAGCCGTGCGCGCCAGGCACGCGACAGGTTGGCCTGGTAGACGTCGCCGCGACCGATGGCGTCGAGCACCGCCGCGACGCCTTGCAGGAAGACCTGCGGATCTTCCTCCTCGACGTCGTGCGCCAGCACTCGCGCCTCGCGCGCCTCAACCGTGGCGGCGCCGGCAGCGGCCACATGCGGTGCTGCACCGAGCCGCGCGAGGTCGGTGCGAACCTGCCGCTCCAGTCCGGCCTGCAGCAGGGCGTCGTCCGTCACGATGCGCAGCGTTCCATCCTGGTGGTCGCGTACCAGCGCGCCGCGCATGCGCCAGGCGAGCGCACGGGGCAGCCGGGAGCGCGGCAAACGCAGCGTCGGCTCGATTTCCGCGGCGAGTTCATAGCCGAGATACAGGAACCAGCCGCCGGAGAACCCCCACCCGTCGCGGCCGACCGGGGCGACGCCCTCCGCGCGCTGCCAGGCATCGAGCGCGTCGAGAAACCGTGGTGTCGACCCACTGATGGGCGCGTCCCCGCCGAGACTGCCATCGGGTTCCTGCACGAGGCGCGGACCGGGCAACGCAAAAAGCAGGTCGTGCTGCCCGAGCGGCGCGGTGCCGTCCACGCTTTCGAGCAGGACTGGGTAGCGTTCGGGAAAGCGCTCGTGGAGCGCCAGCAGGTCGGCGTCGCGCACACTCGACAGCGCGCCCACTCAGGCGAGCGCGCGAAAGACCAGGCTGCCGTTCGTGCCGCCGAAACCGAACGAGTTCGAGAGCACCGTGCGCACCCTGGCCTGGCGCGCCGTGCCCGGTACGTAGTCCAGGTCGCACTCGGGGTCCGGATTCTCGAGATTGATGGTCGGCGGCAGGATGCCGTCGCGAATCGCGAGGATCGAAAAAATGGCCTCGACGACGCCGGCCGCTCCGAGCAGGTGGCCCGTCATCGACTTCGTCGAACTCACCGCGACCGTGCGCGCCGCATCGCCCAGCGCGCGCTTGATGGCCACGGTTTCGGCGCGGTCGCCTAGTTCGGTCGAGGTCGCATGGGCGTTGATGTAGTCCACGTCCGCCGGGTTGATCCCGGCGTCGCGAATCGCGTTCGCCATCGCGAGCCGCGCGCCTTCGCCGTCCTCCGGAGGCGCGGTGATGTGATGCGCGTCGCCGCTCATGCCGAAGCCGGAGAACTCCGCGTAGATGTGTGCGCCGCGTGCCTTCGCGTGCTCGTATTCCTCGAGCATCATCGCGCCGCCGCCCTCGGCCATGACGAATCCGTCGCGGTCGCGGTCCCACGGGCGACTGGCGCGCGCGGGCTCGTCGTTGCGCTGGGAGAGCGCGCGGGCCTGGCAGAAGCTGCCGACGCCGAGCGGGGTAAATGCCATTTCGGCGCCGCCCGCCACCATGACGTCCGCGTCGCCGTACTGGATGCAGCGCGCCGCAATGCCGATCGAGTGCGTGGAGGTGGTGCAGGCCGTCACGAGCGCGAGGTTCGGACCGCGCAGGCCGAAGTGGATCGACACCTGCCCCGCGGCGGCGTTGATGATGCTGCCGGGAATGAAGAACGGTGAGATCTTGCGCGGCGACCTGGCTTCGAGCCATTTCGCCGTGTTCTCCTCGATCGTGCTCAGGCCGCCGATGCCGGCGCCGATCGCCACGCCGATGCGCGGCGAGTTCGCCTCGGTCACCTCGATCCCCGAATCGCGGATCGCCTGTACCGCAGACGCGAATCCGAACGGCACGAACGGGTCGAACTTCCGTACGTCCTTCGGCGCCATGTAGTCCTCGGCAGTGAAGCCCCTGGCTTCGCCGCCGATGCGAACCGGAAATGCACTGACGTCCAGGCGCGTGATCGGGCCGATCCCGCTACGCGCGTTGACGATCCCGTCCCAGGCATCGGCAACTGTGCTGCCCATCGGGGATACGATGCCTAGACCGGTGACGACGACTCTACGCCTGGACACGCTGGGGCCCCCGCGGGTGAACGATGCGAACGGATTTACCGCCGGAACCGCCCTCCGTGGCGGCACGGCTCGAAGCGCGGCTCAGGTCTGGGTGCGGCGCTCGTTGATGTAGTCGATGGCCTGCTGGACGGTCGTGATCTTCTCGGCGTCCTCGTCCGGAATTTCGGTCTCGAATTCCTCTTCGAGCGCCATCACGAGTTCCACAGTGTCGAGCGAGTCAGCACCGAGATCGTCGACGAAAGACGAGTCATTGGTGACTTCTTCTTCCTTGACTCCCAGTTGCTCGGCGACGATCGCCTTTACCCGCGATTCAATACTGCTCATTGTCGTTGGAATCCTTTGAAGGAAACAAAATCGTGCTTCTGGCCCAGCCCCTGTGGGCCCGGCACGGGCCGCGTATTCTATGTTAAGCCGCCAGCGGGGGTCCAATGACCTCGAAAACCCATTCAGATCATGTACATACCGCCATTCACGTGCAGTGTTTCCCCGGTCACGTAGGCCGCCTGGGGTGAAGCAAGGAACGCCACGGCGTGCGCAACGTCCTCCGGCTGCCCCAGTCGACCGAGCGGCACCTGCCCCAGCAGTGCGGTCCGCTGCGCCTCCCCGAGCGCCTCGGTCATGTCGGTCACGATGAAACCCGGGGCCACCACGTTCACGGTGATGTTGCGCGACCCGACCTCGCGCGCAAGGCTCTTGCTGAACCCGATCATGCCGGCCTTCGCCGCGGCATAGTTGGTCTGGCCGGCGTTGCCCATGACGCCGATCACCGACGCGATGTTCACGATGCGGCCCCGCCGCGCCTTCATCATGCCGCGCATGACGGCCTTGCACGTGCGGTACACCGCCGTGAGGTCCGTGTCGACGACTGTCTGCCAGTCTTCGGCGCTCATGCGCATCAGCAGGCCGTCGCGCGTCACGCCGGCATTGTTGACGAGGATCGAGGGCGTGCCCTCCTCGCCTTCGACGGCCTTGAAACAGGCCTCGACGGCCGCCGCATCGGCAACGTCGAGGACGACGCCGCGCCCGGTGACACCGGCCTCGGCCAGGTACGCGGAGATGGCCTCGGCGCCGCTCGCGCTCGTGGCGGTGCCGACGACGCGGGCCCCGCGACGCCCGAGTTCGAGCGCGATGGCACGGCCGATGCCGCGCGTGGCGCCAGTCACGAACGCGAAGTCGTTCTCGAGCATGTCAGGCCCCTGCGCAGGCGGCGAGCGCCGCGTTGATCGATCCGCTGTCCTCGAGGGCAAGCATCCGCAGTTCAGGGCGGCGTTCGATGCGCCGGTTGAGCGACGTCAGCACCTTGCCCGGTCCGCACTCGACGAACGTCGTCACGCCGCCGTCGAGCATCGCGCGCACGGTATCGGCCCAGCGCACCGGCTTGAAGAGTTGCTCCTTCAACGCCTGGCGGATGCCGTCGGGACTCGTGTGCTTCCTGACGTCCACCGTGTAGACGTCCGGCACGTTCGGCATGCGGATCGCGACCGTCGCGAGGCGGGCCGCGAGTTGCTCCGCCGCCTCGCGCATCAGGCTGCTGTGCGAGGGCACGCTGACCGGCAACAGCACTGCGCGCCTGGCGCCGCGAGCCTTGGCGGCGTCGATGGCGCGAGCGACGGCGGCGGCATTGCCCGCGATCACGGTCTGGCCCGGCGCGTTGAAGTTCACGGGTTCCACGACCTCACCCTGTGCTGCCTCGCGGCACGCTGCGTCGAGTGCGGCGTCCTCGAGTCCGAGGATCGCAGCCATGGCCCCCTGGCCGAGCGGCACCGCGCGCTGCATGACCTGTCCGCGGAAACGCACGAGATCGATCGCATCGCGGAAGTCGAGCGACTCGGAGCAGACGAGTGCGGAGTACTCGCCGAGACTGTGGCCCGCCATCGCCACCGGGCGCGGACCGCCGCGCGCGATCCACACGCGCCACGTGGCAACGCCTGCCGCCAGCATCGCGGGTTGCGTGCGTTCGGTCGCCGCGAGATCCGCCTCGGGACCCTCCTGGCACAACTTCCAGAGGTCGTAGCCGAGCACTGCGGAGGCTTCGGCGAACGTCTGCTGCACGACCGGATCGGCCGCGCCGAGCTCGGCGAGCATGCCGACGGACTGGGACCCCTGGCCGGGAAAGACGAATGCCAGCGCGGACATCTGGTGCGGATTTCCTTGGCGGCCGCCCCCCGGCCGGACGCGAGATTATAGCGACGGCGTGGCGGGCTGCCGGCGCCATTCGAGCCAGGCGGCGGCCACGAGGCCGCCGAGCGCGCCGTAGCTGTGGGCCTCGTGCACGACCGGCATGGCAAGCGTAGCTGCGGTGAATGGCAGCGGCCCGGCGAAATGTTCCCAGAGCAGCTTGGCGGCAAAGAGCCCCGCCACGAGCCAGGTCACCCAGTCCCGCGTGTGTGCGAGCCACGCCACGAGTCCTGCGGCCATGGCACCGTGCAGCACGCCGGAGAATCCCACGTACCAGGACAGTTCGGGCATGAAGACGAGGAACCCGGCATCGATCGCCAGGGTCGAAGCGGCAAGGATCAGCAACCAGCCCCGCAGGTCGAAGTCGCGGGCAAAGAGCCATGCCACGAGCGCGAGGCCGAGCAGGTTCCACGCGAGATGTGCAACGTCGAAATGGACGAGATGCGCCGTGACGAGCCGCCACGCCTCGCCGCCGAGCACGGCGGCACGGTCGTAGCGCAGGCTCGTCCGGGTTGCCGGACCGGCCAGTTGCAGCAGCACCATCGTGAGCGCGAGCGCGAGTGTCGCGCGCGGCGCGAGGTGATGGAGTCGGGCGAGGCTCATGCGCGTTGCCGCTGCCTGGGAGGGTGGGTTTGCTATGATCAGTGGAATTTACCGTCAATACCGGTCGCAATGATGAAGCTTTCCAGCCGCTCCTTTGCCCGCCGCGCCAACGTTCGCGGTTTCACGCTGATCGAAATCATGGTCGTCGTCGTGATTCTCGGCATCCTCGCCGCGCTCGTCGCACCGAACGTGATCCGTCGCATCGACGACGCGCGCGTGACCAAGGCCAAGCAGGATATCCGCGCCTATGAAACGGCGCTCAACCTTTACCGCATGGACAACTTCCGCTACCCGACGACCGACCAGGGCCTGCAGGCGCTCGTCACGCAACCGGCGGATGCCACCGTCCGCAACTGGAAGCAGGGTGGCTACATTGACGGCCTGAAGAAGGATCCGTGGGGCAACGACTATGCCTACATCGCGCCCGGCACGCGCGGCGAGTTCGATCTCTACACCCTGGGCGCGGACGGCCAACCCGGCGGCGAAGGCCCCGATGCCGACATCGGCAACTGGAACATCGAGTAACGCAGCCGCACCCGTGCGCGCCGCACGGCGCCCGGCTTCGGGATTCACGCTGCTCGAGCTGCTGGTGGTCATCGTGATCATCGGCATCATCACCAGCATGGCCGCGATTTCCGTGAACGTGCTCGGCGGCGACCACGAAATGCAGAGGGAGTCGGAGCGGCTGCAAGCGATCCTGACGCAGGTGCGCGAGGACGCGATGCTGCAGGGCCGCGACGTCGGCCTGCGCGTGGACCAGTCCGGTTACGATTTCCTCGCCTACGACAGCCGCCGCGACGAGTGGGACACCATCGACGACGACCCGCTCCTGCGCGAGCGCGTGTTGCCGGAGGGACTGCGGGTCGGGCTGCGTCTCGAGGATCGCGACGTCGTGCTGAAGCCCCGGGCCGGCGCCACGGAACGCGAGCCCATCCTGCCGCAGGTCGTCGTCCAGGCCTCGGGCGATCTCGCGCCGTTCGACGTCGTGCTCACGCGCGAAGGCACCGACGAGACGCGTCGCATCAGCGGCACGGTCGAAGGCAAGATCGAACTGCACGACGACGCGCGGGATCGTGGCTGACGTGCACGCTCCAGCACGTTCCCGCGCACGCGGTTTCACACTGATCGAGGTGCTGGCGGCGCTCGTGATCGTCGGGCTCGGCATGCTCGGCGTGATCGAGGCGGTGACCCAGGCAGCACGCAACGGCACCTACCTGCGGGAGAAGACGCTCGCGCACTGGATCGCGATGAACCTGATCACGGAGCGCCGCCTGCAGGGCTCGCCGCCCGCCGTCGACGAGACGTCGGGCGAAGTCGATTACGCCGGCCAGCAGTGGCGCTGGACGCTGCGCGTGACGCAGACCCAGGTGCCGAGCCTGCGCCGCATGGACGTGTCGGTGCGCGCGGCCACGGCGGCCGAGGGCACGGCGCTCGCGACGGCCAGCGGCTTCTATGGCGAGGCCGTGGGCGCTGCAGGAGGCGGCGTGCTCGCCTGGGCCGGCTCGGGCGCCCCGGGCAGCGGCGGACAGGGCGGCGAGAATGCGGGTCCGGAGCCTGAGACGAAGCCTCCGCCGGGCCTGCCTACCGACGAAATGGAGTGATGAGCCGGCTCCACACTGGCCGACGCGGGACGCACGTGCGGCTCGGCGCGGGATTCACGCTGCTCGAGCTTCTCGTCGCGCTTGCGATCTTCGGGATCGTCGGCGTCATGGCGTTGAGTGGTTACACGCAGCTGCAGAGGCAGACCGAGTACACCGAGCAGCGGCTCGAGCGCACACGCGAGGTGCAGCGCGCCGTGCAGACGCTGGTGCAGGATTTCACGCAGCTCGAACCACGCCCGATCCGGGAGCCGATCGGGGCCGAGTACCTGCCGGCGCTCGCGGCCGGCGAGTCCATCGAGTACAAGGTCGAATTCACGCGCGCCGGATGGAGCAATACGGCGGGCCTCGCGCGGCCCACGCTGCAGCGAGTGGCGTACCGGGTCGACCAGGACGGACTCTGGCGCGACCACTGGCGGGTGCTCGATCGCACGCAGAGTGAGCAAGCTGTGCGGGTCCACCTGCTGCAGGGCGTGCGCAGCGTCACGTTCCGGTTCATGACCACGACTCGCGACTGGTCCGATCGCTGGCCGGCCGCCCAGACCGTCGGTCCGGGCACGGTCGACAGTGCGCGCACTCGCCCGGCCGCCGTCGAGGTTACGCTCGATCTGGAGGACTGGGGCGAGATCAAACGCATCATCGAGGTTCCCGGCTGATGCATTCGGCGTCGCCTCGATCCGGTCCGGCCAGGCAGCGCGGCGTCGCGCTGATCACCGCGGTGCTGATCGTGGCGCTCGCGACGATCCTCGCGGTCAACGTCACGTTTCGCGGCATGGTCGACCAGCGTCGCAGCGCAAACCTCTTCGCGATGGACCAGGGCTTCGAGGTCGCGCTCGGCGCCGAAGCCTGGGCCGCGGACTACCTGCGCCAGGACGCGCGCGACTCGGAAACCGATCACTACGGCGAAGCCTGGGCCAAGCCGCTGCCGCCGCTGCCCATCGACGAAGGCGTCGGCACGGTCGAGGGGCGCATCGAGGACATGCAGGGGCGCTTCAACCTGAACAACCTCATCTTCGCCGACGGCACGGCGAATCCGCGCGCGATCGAGGAACTCGAACGCGTGCTGACGCTGCTCGACATCGAACCGACCTGGGCCACGGCCATCGCGGACTGGCTGGATGCGGACACGCAGCCGGGCTTTCCCGACGGCGCCGAGGATACGGTGTACTCGGGCCTCGACCCGCCGCACCTCGCTGCGAACATGCCGATCACGCGCGTGAGCGAGTTGATGGTGCTGCCCGGATTCGGCAGCGAACGGTATCGTCGACTGCAACCCTACGTGAGCGCCCTGCCGGTCGGTTCCAGGCTGAACGTGTGCACGGCGCCGGGCGTGGTGCTCGACGCGCTGTCGTCGACGCAGCGGGAGTTCAGCCTGAACGTCGAGGACCTCGCCAACCGCCGCAAGGATGCGTGTTTTCCGACGCTGGTCGACCTGCGCGGAACGCTCGGGCAAGCGGATTACGACCTGGTCAAGGACTCGCTTGCGGAATCGAGTTCATACTTTCGCGCGACAGTATGGGTCACTATTGGCACTACCCAGTTGACCCTGTACAGTCTGCTCGCGCGCGGCGGCACCGGCCCCGTGAGGCCGATCGAGCGCAGTTTCGGAGCCGAGTGACCGTATGACAGAAACCCTGGTGATCCGTCTCCGGACGGCCGACGAGGCGCCGGCGTCGTGGCTCATCGTGGACGGCGCGGGCGCTCGTTCCGGTCCAGTGCACAGCGGCCCGCTCGACGATGCGTTGTCGCTCGCCCAGGGGCACCGCACGGTCGTGATACTCCCGGCGACGGAAGTCACGCTCGCCACCCCCGAACTGCCGGTGCGCGGCAACGCGCGCATTGCGCAGGCCGTGCCGTTCGCACTCGAGGAACAACTCGCTTCCGATCTCGACACGATGCATTTCGCCGTGGGCGCGCGCACGGGCGCGGTGACGCCGGTGGCGATGGTCGCGCGGCCGGTGCTCGAGCGTTGGCAGGCGTCGTGGGAGGCCGCCGGCATTCACCCGCAGGCGGCCTGTTCCGAGTCTTCGCTGGTCCCGTCCGCGCCGAACGCGTGCGTACTGCTGCTCGACGGCGACACACTGCACGTGCAACGTCCCGATGCCGTGGCTTACGCGCTCGATGCGCAGCCGCTCGACACCGCGCTCGAACTTGCGCTCGGACTGGTTCGCGAACCCGGCGAGCACGTGACGTTCTACGCGACGCCCGCCGAATACGAGGCGCACAAGGACGTGATCGAAGGCTTGCGCGCGCGTACGGCGACGCTGCAGGTCAAGTTGTTGCCGGACGGAACCCTGCCGCTGCTCGCCGCGCAGTTGCCGGTCGCGCACCCGATCAACCTGCTGCAAGGGTCATTCGCGCCGCCGTCGTCGTTGCGCACGCGGCTCAAGCAGTGGCGGGTGCCCGTGGCTCTCGCGGCGGCCACGCTGCTCGCGTTCATTGCGGCACAGGTCCTGCAGCTCTGGCAGTTGCATCGTGCCGAGCGTCAGCTCGACGCGCAGATCACGACCGTCTTCAACCAGGCCTTGCCGGGCCAGCCGATCGTCGACCCGCGTGCGCAGTTGCAGGGCGTGCTGTCGCGCGCAGGCGCGAGCCAGGACGCCCTGTTGCCCGCCGTCGCGCTGCTCGCGCAGGCCGTCGCAGCGTCGCCCTCCACGCGCGTCGAGGGCATGATCTACAGGGCCGGCGTGCTCGAGCTGCGCCTGCTTGCCCCGAACGTCGAAGCACTCGACGGCATCAAGCAGGCGATGGGCCGGGCCGGCGCCACGGTCGAACTGCAATCGGCGAATCCGCGCGACAAGCTCGTCGAAGGCCGCCTGCACGTCAAGCTGGGGGCCGCATGAACGCGCGTGAATGGCTCGCCAATCTCTCGCCGCGCGAGCGCAACCTCGTGTACGCGACCGCGGGGCTCGCGAGCCTGCTCCTGCTCTACCTCGTGCTCGTGCTGCCGTTCCAGGCATCCGGCGCGCGCCTGCAGAGGCGCGTCGAGCAGAAGACCGCCGACCTCGCCTGGATGCGCGAGAAGGCACCCCAGGTCATGGCCGCCGCAGGTGCGACGGCACGCCAGGGCGGCGAATCGCTCGTCGTGCTGGTCGATCGCACCGCACGCGATGCGGGCCTCGGCACGGCGCTGCGCGACCAGAGCCCGAACGGCGAGAACGGGCTGCGCCTGCGGCTCGAGGCTGCCTCCTTCGACGCACTCGTCGCATGGCTCTCGGGCCTGCAGCAGATGCACGGAGTGGCGATCGAAGCCGCGACCTTCGACGCCGCGGCACCGGGACTCGTCAACGCCACGCTCACGCTGACGCAAGGCGCGGCCGCGGGCTGAGCCGGCCGCGCGCGGCCATCCTGCTGGACTCCCACACGTGAAACGCTATGGCTGGCTGGTCGCGCTCGGCATTCTCATGGCGCTCGCCTTCGGATTGGCCACGCTGCCCGCCAGCGTCGCGACCGGTCGACTGGCGCCCCTCGGCGTGCAGGCGGGGACGATCGCTGGCTCGGTGTGGTCCGGCACCGCCACGGACGTCAGCTGGCGCGGCGCGCCGATCGGCCAGGTGACGTGGCGTATCGCACCGGGGGCGTTGTTGCGCGGACATCTGGCCGGTCACCTGCAACTGCAGCGGGCCGACGGGCAGTTTGCGACGGAGTTCGACTCGACGTGGTCCGGTGCGTCACTGCGCCTGGTGGGCACGACGCTCGACCTGCCGATCGACGCGGTGAGCGCGTTGCCGCTCGGCATGCCCAAGGGTTGGCAAGGCCGGGTCACGGGCCGCCTCGACGAGATCCGGATCGAAAACGGCTGGCCCGCCTCGCTGCGTGGAACGCTCGACCTCGATGGGCTCGTCGCGCCACCACCGCGCAGTGCCGTCGTCGGCAACTTCCACGCCGTCCTGCCGCACCCGCGACCGCAGGCGTCTGCCACGACGGGAGCAGCTCTCGACCCGGGCGCGATCACGGCGCAGGTGGCCGACAAGGACGGGCCGTTCGCCGTCGACGGCCAGCTCACGATCGGACGCGATCGCAGCTTCCTCTTCGAAGGCATGCTCGCGCCACGCGGTAACGTGCCGGCCGGCATGGAGCGATCCTTGCAGTTGCTCGGCCCTCCCGACGCCTCGGGGCGGCGGCCTTTCAGCG
The DNA here is from genome assembly GCA_963786705.1 of uncultured Gammaproteobacteria bacterium. Taxonomy (GTDB): domain Bacteria; phylum Pseudomonadota; class Gammaproteobacteria; order Steroidobacterales; family Steroidobacteraceae; genus RPQJ01. The sequence goes on along the minus strand of CAWBAG010000025.1, from coordinate 76,764 downwards.
TCGGCGGCACGCTCTAGCTGGACAGCGCTGCCGCGCGCACTCGTATACTCGCGGTCACCTGCAAACGCCGGCACGCGCAGCCGGCATGCACGCGAGGCAGTCATGACGAGGCGCGCCCGTGCGCGAAGGCGAATGCTGGGCTGCGTTCCAGGCTGGATCCTGGCAACGTGGTCTGCCGCGGGCTGGGCCCAGGGCGCCTATGGCGGGCACGTCGCCGTCACCACCGATTACGTGTTGCGCGGAGTTTCGCAGACTCGCGGCGCCCCTGCCGTGCAGGCCGACCTGCACTACACGACCGCGAACGGCTGGTTTGCCGGCGCCTGGGCCTCGACCGTCGACTTGAACCCCGGTGCCGGCGCTACGCTCGAGTTGAACGCCTACGCGGGCCGCAGCTGGCCGATGGGTGAGTCCTGGAATGCACGACTGGCCGCGGTCCACTACGCGTATCCAAACGACAATGCCAGCCTCGGTTCCGACTACCTCGGTTACGACTACGATGAGTTGACGGCGTCGTTGGCATTCCGCGACCGGTTGTCGGCGTCGATCTCGTGGTCGCCGAACACGTCGCGCTACTCGCGCTACTACGTGGCGCGCGACCGCACTGCGTACACCTACGATCTCGTCGGCCGGTGGCCGCTGGACGGGCCGTTCTCTGCGAATGGCGGCATCGGGTACTACGACCTCGACGACCTGTTCGACACCGGTTACGGCTACTGGAGCGCGGGCGTGGCCTGGACGATGCCCCACCTGCAGTTCGACCTGGGGTACTACGCATCCGCTGCGACGGCCGAGGAACTCTTCGGCTCGGAGTCGACCGGCACGCGCTGGGCGCTGACGGTCACCTGGCACTTCCAGCGAGCGCGTTGAACGATTTGCATCGGGACGGGAACTCACGGCTGGAACGTAATCGCCTGCTGCGGGGAGTAACGTGGGCAACATGGCTGCCGAGGACGACGCCGATGCGAGGCTGCCCGCCGTGCCGTCCGCCAACGAGCGCGAGACACAGCTGCTCAGCCTCGTGGCGCATGGCGATCGCCAGGCGTTCCAGACCCTGTACGTCGGCTACCACCCGCGCCTGGCTCGCTTCCTGACACGGCTCACCCGCAGGTTCGACATCGCCGAGGAGATCATCAACGACACGCTCTGGGTCGTCTGGTGCAAGGCGGGCGATTTCCGGGGCGACTCGCAGGTGTCGACGTGGATCATGGGCATCGCGTACCGGCGCGCGCTGAAGACCCTGAAGCGGTTGCAGTCGGCTGCAGCGGCGCCGGAACTGCCGCGCGACGGGCTGGCGTTCGCGACCGAGGAGCCGCAACGCACCGACGAGTTACACGAGTGGCTGGATCGGGCGCTGCTGCACCTGCCGCCAGAACAGCGCCTCGTCCTCGAACTCACCTACTACCTCGGCCACTCCTGTGCGGAGATCGCTGCGATCATGGACTGCCCGGTCAACACCGTGAAGACGCGCATGTTTCACGCCCGCAGGAAACTGCGGGTCCTGCTGCCCCGACTCGAGGGGGACTTCCCGGGAGCACGCAAATGACTGCGCCAGCGGACTCAAACGGCGTGCACACCCTGGTCCAGGAACTCCTGCCCTGGTGGGTGAACGGCCGGTTGGACGAAGCCGAAGCACGCCAGGTGGAATCCCACCTCGCGCAATGCGCCGAATGCCGGGCCGACGCCGAGGTCGAACGTCGCGTGCTGGCCGCCGTGCGCCACAGGCCGAGGGTAGAGTACGTGCCGCAGGCGTCGTTCGAGAAACTGTGGTCGCGGATCGAGGATGTCGAACGCGACGTGCCGTCGCGACTTTCGCCGGTCGCGCTCGTTCCGGCTCCGGAGCCCACGCCGGTGTCCACTCGCGCCTCCCATTGGCGCATTGCAGCGGCTGTCATGCTCGGCCTGGGACTCGGTGCGCTCGGCGCCACTTGGCGCACGCTCCCGCTGCCGGACGCAACGCCACAGTACCAGACGGCGGCGCAGGCGCCGGCTGCCGGCGGCCGCCCAGTGCAGATCCGGGTCGTGTTCGCAGCGGCCGTCACAGTCGACGAACTCACCGCGATCCTGGGCGGCAATGGCCTCGCGATCGTGGACGGACCGAGCGAGTCCGGCGTCTACGGGCTCGCACCTGCGGCTGGTAACGACGACCCGGCAACCGCGGCGCTCGAGCGGCTACGGGCCGATCCCCGGGTTCGATTCGCGGAGCCGGCGGCGCCCGCAGGCGTCGCTGCCGAACCGTGAGAAGGCTGGCCGCAGCGATCCTGATCGTGGCGTGCGCCGCGGGTTGCGCCGGCGAACCGGCACGCGTGCCGCTCACCAACCTCCCGGCGGAGGCGCGCGCCGATCCGGATCGTTACCTGCTCGTGACCATCCGCAACTTAGCGACGCCGCTGCCGGCGCATGCGGGCTCCACGCAGCGCGGATATGCGGGAGCGGCGTCGTACTCCGTCAGCAGCACGGCGCAGGCCCTGGCGCGAGCCATCGCGACGGAGTACCGCCTGGAACAGGTCGCGGCGTGGCCGATCGCCGTGCTGCACGTGCATTGCCTCGTCTACCGGCTGCCGGCAGGCGAGTCGCGCGATGCGTTGCTGGCGCGCCTCGCGAGCGACCCACGCGTGGAACTCGCCCAGCCGTTGCAGTCCTTCTCGACTTCGGCTTCGGACTACAACGACCGGTACGTAACGCTGCAGCGCGCCTTCGACGAAATGTCCGTTCCGGCAGCGCATCGCTGGTCCCGCGGCGCGGGAGTGCTCGTCGCCGTCATCGACAGCGGCGTCGATGCGACACATCCGGACCTCGCGGGCCGCGTGCAGGCCGAACGCGACTTCGTGGACACCGGTCCGGCAGTTCGCGACATTGGCCGCCACGGCACCGAGATCGCCGGCGTCATCGCCGCCGTGGGCAACAACGGCGTCGGTATCGTGGGCGTGGCACCCGACGTCGAGTTGCTTGCGTTGCGGGCGTGCTGGCCGGCGCGCACGGCGGAGGCCGCCGTGTGCAATACCTTCACGCTGGCCCAGGCATTGGTTGCAGCCATCGATGCGCGCGCCGACGTGATCAACCTGAGCCTGGTCGGACCAGCCGATCCGCTGTTGAGCGCATTGACGGACCGTGCCACCGCGGCCGGCGCCATCGTCGTCGGTGCAGTGCAGGTCGGCGGCCGCATGGACGGATTTCCCGCAGGAGCGCCGGGTGTGCTGCCGGTCGAAATGGCCGAGGACGCGGCCGCAACCTCCACGGCACTGCTCGCGCCGGGCAGGGAGATCCTGACGCTCGTGCCGGGGGGACGCTATGACTTCGCGACCGGCAACTCGCTCGCAGTCGGTAACGTGTCCGGCATCGTCGCGCTGATGCGCGCACGACGGCACGTGACGGCGGCCGAAGCGAGGACTCTACTGGCCGGATCGATGCACCCTGCCGGCCAGGCGCAACGTGCAACGCGGTCGATCGACGCCTGCGTCGCGTTGGCCGCGCTGCTCGCGAGCGGCGATTGCCCGGCGCAGCAACCGGGCACGCGCGAGAACGCCGCCTTGCATGCCACGCGCGAGCGAGCCGGCTTGCCCTGAGCGCGGGCCTTGCAGAAGAACCCGTCTGGATCGGCGCGAATTCGTAGACCAGTCTCCAGCGCGCCTGGTCGTCCCGGTCGACGTCCCGATCCGGGTCGTACCACTCCGCCGTCAGCTTGAGATTCTGGCCGCGCGTGACCGGCCTGTCTGCTTCGAACAAGCCGGTCACGAGCATGCGGGTACCTTCGGGAAAACCTTCGTCCTCCTCCACGAGCGCGAGCTCGCCGAGCCATGCGACCGGCCCCGTTCTCGTGCCGCCGCAAGCGCTGTATGCGCGACGATCGCCCGCATCCGAGGCCTTGACGCCGGCACCCGGTCCCGCGCGGTTCAGGGACGTCGCCACGGCTCGTAGCGTTGAACCGGCGCGCAACGCAGCAGGACATACCCACGAGTGATTGCGCACTCGAGGGAGCACCGTCATGTCGAAAGCCACTTCAGTCGCGCCGGCACTGGTCGCGCTTGCACTGTGGGGATGCGGAGGGGATGGCAACGACCGTCCCCGCGACACGACGGCACCTACGGTGACGATCAACACCGCCGCGGGCACGGTCTCGCGGACCGTCGCGATCGCGGCCACCGCTGCGGACGACCGGGGCGTCATGCAGGTGGAGTTCCTCGTGGATGGCGCCGTGGCTGCCACCGACATGAGCGCTCCGTACGGCTTCGACTGGAATACCGCAGCGCTGCCGGACGGGCCGCACACGGTGACTGCGCGCGCCACGGATGCTGCCGCAAATACGGCCACGTCGACTGGTGTCGCGTTTGTCGTGCAGAACAACTTCGTATTCGCCATCGTGCTCTCGGGCGCCCAGGAAATTCCCGCAACGGCGTCGGCGGCCACCGGAACGTCGACATTGAACGTGAATGTCGGCACGGGCGCAGTGGGCGGCAACCTCGTGGTCATCGGGATGACCGCGACCGCGGCACACATCCACGACGGCTTCGCAGGTATCAACGGGCCCGTCCTGATCGGGCTGAGCGAGAGTGTCGCCACGCCAGGCACCTGGGAACTGCCGGCCGGTGCGTCGCTGACCGCAGCGCAGGTCGACGCGCTGCTCGCGGGCGGCCTGTACCTGAACGCGCATTCCAGCGCGGCGCCTGGAGGTGAAATCCGCGGCCAGATCCTGCCACCGAACCTGACCATCGCGCTCGCGAGCCTCACGGGCCTGCAGGAAGTGCCTGCGGTCGCCACCGCCGCCGCGGGTCACGGCGCGGTGACCGTCAATCGCACCACGGGCACCGCCACGATCCACATGGTGGTGACGGACGTGGTCTCACCGACGGCGGCTCACCTGCACCAGGGTCCGGGTGGCCGCAACGGGCCCGTGTTGATCCCGCTCACGCAGGACGGCAGCAACCCTGCGCACTGGTTCGCAAGCAACCAGCCGATCGCGGCCGCCGCACTCGCGGCGCTCGACGCGGGCGGCACCTACCTGAACATACATACGACCGCGAATCCCGGCGGCGAGTCGCGCGGACAGGTGCTACCGCCCGGCTTCTCGTTCGTCGTCAACCGCCTCGAGGAAGCGCAGGAAGTGCCCGCGACCGGATCGGTCGGGCAAGGTACGGTCGCGGTCACCGTGAACCCGGCCACGCGCGACCTCCTGCTGCACGCCAACGTAACCGGGGTGGACGATGCCACGGCTGCCCATGTCCACGTGGCATATGCCGGCAGCAACGGTCCCGTCATCGTGCCGCTGGCCAAAGATGCGGCCGATGCCACGCACTGGTCGGCCAGTGGGATCCAGTTGACGGCAGACCAGCTCGCGTCGCTGGCGCGAGGCAAGCTCTATGTCAACGTGCACACGCCGGCGAATCCCGGGGGTGAGATTCGCGGCCAGCTGATACCACCCGGCGTGCGACTCGTGCAGACCGCCATGGCCGGCGAGAACGAGGTCCCGCCGGTCACGACGACGGCCACCGGCAAAGCGTCGACGACCGTCGATCTCGTGGCGGGTACGGTCACGATTCACGTGCACGCAACCGGTGTCGACGACGCCACGGCCGCGCACATCCATCGTGCACCGAGCGGTACCAACGGTCCGGTGATCGTGCCGCTGGCCAGGGATGCCGCCGATCCGGGACACTGGTTCGCAGAGGAACAGCCCGTCACCGCTGCGCAAGTCCAGGATTTCCTCGGCGCGCTCTGGTATGTGAACCTGCACACGCCCGCGAACCCGGGTGGCGCGATTCGTGGCCAGATCACAATCGAGCAACCGCCGGTGGCCGATACGTCGCCCCCGACGGTCACGCTTACGGCATTGCCGGCCACGGTCAGCGGAACCGTCGAACTTGCGGCTACCGCCGCGGACGACGTCGGCGTCGTCAGCGTGCGCTTCCTCGTGAACGGCACCGTCATCGGGACCGACACGACCGCACCGTATGCGGTGACGTGGGACACGACCACGACGCCGAATGGCGCGGCGACGATCGGCGCCGACGCCACCGATGCGGCGGGCAACACGGGCCTGGCGGCCGCGCTGAACGTGACGGTCAGCAATGCGGCACCGGCCACGACGCTGGCGCAGGTCCAGGCGACGATCTTCACGCCCAGGTGCTCCGGCTGCCACACGGGCGGCGGCGGCGGCCTGCCCGGGTCGATGAACCTTGCGTCGGCGGCCGCAAGTCACGCGGCGCTGGTCAACGTGGCCTCGGTGGAGCGGCCGGCGCTCATGCGCGTGCTCCCGAGCGATGCGGCCGCGAGCTACCTCGTGCGCAAGCTCGAGGGCGGGCCGGACATCGACGGGACGCGCATGCCGCAGGGCGGGCCGTTCCTCTCTGCCGCGGAGATCGACACGGTCAAGTCCTGGATCAACGCAGGAGCCTTGAACAACTGATCGGCATCACGGGCCCCACTCGCGCCACCCGGACAGCAACGGGAAATACAGTCCGAGCCGCACGGGCTCGGGGCCCAGGCGCCGCACGAGTTGCCAGTAGCGTTCGAGCTGCGCCTGATAACGCGCCTGTTCGGAATCGAGAAAAGCATCGAGCCCGGCACCTTCGTGCGTGCTGGTCTTGTAGTCGACGATCCAGCGCACTCCGTCGCGGTCGACGAACGTGCGGTCGACCACGACGCTGACGATGTCGCGGCCCAGCGCGCCCGTGAGCGCCAGTTCGGATTGTGCGTCGCGGCTGGCGCCCTGCCCGAGCACCCAGCGCCCGCGTTCGTCGGCAAGCGTGCGACGCACTGCTTCGAGCGCGCGCAGTGCCGCCGCCGGGCGTCGGTCGAGCGGCACGCCGAGCTCGGCGAGCTCGGACAGGTAACGCGCCTGCAATGCCTCGACGTCGTGCAGGTCCGACGGCAATGCGCCGCTCGTGCGCGCAAGCCGCTGCAACTCGCGGTGCACGACTGTGCCGACATGTCGCGCGGTTTCGGTCGCCCAGTCGAACTCGACTTCGGTCACCGTCACGGCACGCACGGTCGTCGCGCTGAACACGGCGGGCACCACCGGCGGCTCCGGGACGCGCCAGCCCGCGGGCAATCGCCGCAGCAGCGGATCACGCACGATGCTGGCCGGCGGCTCGCCGTCGATCGCGCCGGCCGCCGCAAGCCGTTCCAGGAACGCGTTGCGGACCGTCGGTTCGCACCACAGCAACCCGAGCGCCGCGGCACCGTCCGGTGCCTTCACGGCGGGCCGGCCATGCTCGTCCTCGACGACGACGCAGGCGCCCATCAGGTGCAGTTCACGCTCCGCGCGCGTCGCAGCGACGTACAGCAACCGGCGTCGCTCCTGCTGCAGCTTCTCGCGCTCCAGGCGCTCGAGCCAGGCGTACAGCGGATTGCGTTCGGCGCCGAACTCCGCGAGCGGTGCGACCACCAGGTTGCGCCCGCCCTGCCCGGGAATCTTGAGCCAGTGCAGCAGGCGCGGATCCTCGCCGCGCCCGCGCCGGTCCAGGCCGGGCACGACGACGGTGTCGAACTGCAGGCCCTTGGCCTTGTGAATCGTCAGCAGGTCGACCCGCGTGTCGGGATGCGGCTGCGATGGCGCGTACAGGTCGCGCAGGCCTTCCGACAGCCGCGCCAGATCCACGGGCAAGCCAGGCTGGTCGGCCTCGACGCCGTCCAGCGCATCGAAATAAGCCGCTGCTTCGTCGAGTTCGCGCAGGCTTGCGAGCGTGGCCGGACCGCCGAGCGCGTGCCAGGCGCGCTCCACGGTGTCGCGCAAGCCGAAATGGCGCAATTCCGCGAGCGCCGTTTCGAGGACGGCGTGCGTGCGCTCGAGGCGCTCGCGCGCCGGCATGGGCAACACCGTGCGCCAAGCGGGCTCACGCAGCCTCGCCATGACCGCAGCGTGACGGTCGTCGCCAACCAGCGCGTGCAGGTCGGCCAGCGTCAGGCCGCACCACGGTGCACGCAGGACGCTCAACCATGCCGCCCGGTCGGCGAGGTGTGCCAGTGCGCGGGTCAACGCGAGCAAGTCGAGGACCGCCGGGCGCTCGCCGAGCGGGTCGATGTCCGTCGCGTTGAAGGCGATGCCCTGCCGCGCCAGTTCAGCGACGATGTCGATCAGGTGGCTGCGGCTCTGCACCAGCACCGCGACGCGCGCCGTCGCGCATTCCTGCAGGCGGCGTGCGACGATCCCGGCGACGCGACGCGCCTCCAGGACCCGGCTGCGCCGCAGGAACGCATGCACCTGCACCCCGCCGGTATCGGTCGCGTCGGGCGCCGCGACACTCGCCGCGAAGGTCACGGCGCCGCGCACGAGGTCGTCCCGCGGCGGCAGCACACGCCCGAAAGCATCGTTGATCCAGGCGACCACAGGCCATGTCGACCGGAAATTCACGCTCAGCGTGAGCGGCTCGAGTCGCAGCGGACCGAGCCCGCGTTCGCGGGCGTCGAGGAACAAGCCGACCTCCGCCTGGCGGAATCGATAAATCGACTGCATCGGATCGCCGACGACGAACAGCGTGCGGCCGTCGCCGGGTTGCCATCCGGCGGTGAGGCTCTCCAGCAGGCGTACCTGCGCTTCCGACGTGTCCTGGAACTCGTCCACGAGCACGTGTTGCAGTTGCGCATCGAGGGCGAGCGCTGTATCGGTCGGCTCGTCGGTAGTGCCGAGCGACTGCCGGGCAGCAGCTGCGAACTCCGCATAGTCGGCCGCATTGTGCGCCGCGAACACGGCCTTCAGTTCGGCGGCGCCGAGCCGCAGGACGACGAACAACGCCTTCAGCACCCGCCACTCCGCGTCATCGTAAACCGCCGGCGGCAGGTCGCGCGTCGCGGCCAGCAGTGCGCAGGCATCGGGATGCGATTCCAGTCGCGCTACTGCTGCGCTGACGCGTTGCTTCACTTGCGCGAGCGCCGCATCCCCGGCGGGCCGTCGAATCCCCTGCGCAATGTTAAACGCCCTGCGCGGCTGACCTTTGTCGGTGAGCAGGAACGTCGACAGTCCCTGCCAGAGCGGCACGTCGGCGGGGTCCGCCCCGATCGCTCCTGGATGGCCGGCCCAGGCATTGATCGGCGTCGGCCGCTCTTCGGCGACCAGGACGGCGGCGGCCCCGCGCGCGTGGTCACAGCACTCTTGCAGCAGGCCGGCCGGAAACGCCTCCTGCAGCGAGCGCAGGTGACTGCGGATGATTTCGGCTCGCGCATGTTCGAGCTCGCGCCGGGTCGCGGCTTCCTGCCCATCGGCCGCGACGTCGGCCGGCAGTTCCGGCAGCCAGGCCTCGCGTCGTGCCAGCATCTCGGCCGCGAGCCGCACGAACTTGCCGACGTCGTTGTCGACGTGCGCGAGCAGGGTCGCCACCGCCTCGGCGTCGCGCGCCGAGCCCGCCGGCAGGTGCAGGAGCAGGCGCTCCGCGGCGGTTGCGTAGAGCTTGCGCGCGTCCTCCTCGACGCCGAGTCCGGCGCCGATACCCGAGAGCACGGGCAGGCGACGCGCGAGCGACTGGTTGAGGGCGTCGATCGTCAGCAGGCGCAGGCGGCCCGGGTTGTCGAGGATGCGCCAGCCGAGTCGTGCGTCGACGTCGAGCACCCGGCGCGCGAGGTCGCGCGTGCGCGGCAACAGGCCGGGTTCCGTGCCCACGGGCGCCTCGCAACGGCGCAGCGCGTCGAGGATGCGATTGCGCATCTCCGCCGCCGCCTTGCGCGTGAACGTGATCGCGAGCACCGACTCCGGCCGCTCGACGACGGCGAGCAGTGCGAGAAAGCGCTGCGTCAGCAGCTCCGTCTTGCCGGACCCTGCCGGCGCCTGCACGATGAAGCTCCGTTCGACGGCCAATGCCGCTTCGCGGGCCTCCGCATCGGCGCGATGCAGGTCAGCTGCGGACATCGTCATCGTAATCGTCATCCGGGTCGGCCGGGCGAACTTCGCCGATGCGGCAGAGGCCTGGCAGGTGGCAGTAACGGCACGCGCGGGCCGGATCGGGTGCGAGCCGCGCGTCGCCGGCCGCGTATTCAGTGGCGATGATCTCGAGGCGCCGCCGCCAGGCCTGCAGCAGGCCGCCCCAGTCGGCGTAATCCTTGAAAGGCCGCCGGTCCGCGACGAAACCGGTGAGCCCGGAGAAGAGCTCCTGGTCGCGAACGTAGCCCTCGTACCCGGTCGCGCCGGTGCGCACGCGACCGAACGCGACCGCGCCCACGCGCTCCTCGCCCACCGCCCGCACGTAGAGCGGCAGTTGCGGCGACCGCGGTCGCTCGCCCATCCAGTCCGCAGGCGACGCGCTCGAGCCCGTCTTGTAGTCGATCACCGCGAGCGAACCGTCGGCCAGGCGGTCGACGCGATCGAGTTGCAGGCGCAGCTGCATGCCACCCACCTCGAGCACGGTTTCCATCTCGGTGGCAGTCACGGTGAACGGCGGCCGCGCCAGGTCGCACTCGAGCAACTCCATCACGCGCGCCTCGAGCCAGCGCTGTTCCAGGTCCAGCAAGTGCGCAAGGACTCCGGCAGCATCGGCGCGCAGCGGCGCGAGTTCGCGCGTGACGATCTCGTGCACGCGGTGCACGCGCTCGACGCGCGTCATCGCGGCAAGGTTGCGGTGATCCCGCACCTCGTCCCAGAATCGCTTCAATACGCCGTGTGCGACGTTGCCGCGCGCCATTGCGTTCACGCCCGGCGCCGGCTCCTCGAGTTCCTGGCCGCCGAGCCGCGTTTCCACGCTCGCGCGGAACGGGCACGATGCCTGCAATTCGACCAGCCGCGCGCCGCCGCGTGCCACTTCGTGCATGGCGATGGCCGGCATCGCCCCGTCGACGAGACGCTCGAGGTCCGGCCGCGACGCGAACGCCGCGGCCGCATGGACCGGTTGCGACCATCCGGCCGGCTTTGCGTCGCGCGCAAACCCGAGTACCAGCGGGCTGGGCAGCAAAGGCGCCTCGCCGTCGAAGCCGGGCACGCTGAGGATGAGTTCGCCTGCGTCGCGACGCAGTCTTTCGAGCGTGCGACCCGCTGCTGCCGCGGCCAGCTCCGCATTCGCGCCCGGCACGCCCTGCCGCATCTGCCAGTCCCGCGGCAGGAAGGGGTCGGGCGACGCTGGCGGCGGCCAGTGCGTCACATCCAGCCCGCAAACCCAGGCGGCGTCGAAGCGCATGCCGACGCAGGTCTCGGGATCGATCACGAGCAACGGCGCGTCGATCTCCTGCGGCTCGAACAACGTAGTGCCCGCAAGCTCGCGCAACTGCCGCACCGCGATAGCGAATCCAACCGTGCCGACCACGTCGTCGCCGGCGCCGAACTCGCCGAGCAGGACCTGCCAGCGCTGCATTGCCTGGTGCTCGCGCGTGTCGGCGCCAGGTCCCGGCCAGCCGAGATCGCGCGCCAGCGCAGAGAACTCATGCGCCCACTCGCTCGGCAGCCGGCGACGCGCCCAGCTGCCTGCGCGCACGATCCCGGCGCGCAGCATCGCCGCGAATTGCGGACAGCCGCGCTGCAGCGCGACGGTGGCGAGTCGTTCGAGCCCGAGTGCGGCCGTCTCGTGGCGCCGTAGCCACGCATCGAGTTCGGCCCGCGCCGTTGCCTCACCGCTCGCGCGGTCGAACGGGCTCCGCAGCAGGCCGCTGCAACGTGCGAAAGCCGGCTCGTCCGCGAGCGCGTCCTGCCACGCGAGCAGCGCGGCGACCACCGGGCGCTCGGCGAGCGGGCGCGCGGCGGCAAGCTCGTACGCAGCAGACTCCGGGGCAGGTCCCCCTGCAACTGTCGCGGCGGGCACCAGCACCCGGTCGAGGATGCGCCGTACGCGTGCACGCTGTTGCGCAAGTCCACGCACGATCAACGCGAGGCGCTGCCCTGGCGCGTCGACGAGGCGCTGCGCCGCCCAGCGCACCGCCGCGTCGATCTCGTCGTCGAAATGACGGCACTCGACGACGCGCGGTTCGGGCGCCGGTGCACTGTCCGGCACGAGTCGCGTCACGACCACGCCGGCCGCCACGAGTCGGCCGATGAACGATGCCTGTGCGGGAGTCGGCTGGTCGAAACCGATCAGTTCGAACTGCGAGCCCGCGGCTGGCGGCGCGACCACCGACGACGCCTGCGCCGGGTCCAGCCACGCATGGCGTTGCAGCCACTCCGCATAGTCATGCGCCCAGTGCGCAAACGCCTGGACCTCGGGGCTGTAGTCCGCCGCGAGGGCAGCGAGTGGAATTTCGTACTCGTGCAGCAGCGTCCACGAACGTTGTGCCATCGCGCCGATGCCGGAAGGCGCGATGACTGCCTGCATGCGGTCGTCCCGGCGCATGATCTGCTCGAACAGGAACTGTCCGTGTGCGGGCACGAGCCAGCGGCGCGAAGTCCGTCCTGCCACGCGGTCTGCCTCGAACGACCGGCGCAGGAATTCCGACCAGGTGACGACGTCCGGGGTCGGCCAGACCGTGAGGCCGCGCTCGACGCAGGCCGCATCGTGCCGCGCCCGCAGATGGTGGGCGAGCCGCCGCGTCGGAGTGACGAACGTGACGCCGGACCGCAGCTCATCCGTGTGCTTCTGGTTAGTCAAAACATGTTTAGTATCTATAGGTTATGGACGTTACCGAAAGTAACGTCACAACGCTGGCGGCGCGCGCCGCCTCAGCGCCGGGCGCTCTCGACGGCCCGCAGTGGGCTGGGCCGCGAAATGGGGTCGTCACCGGAGGCATAGTTGTCCAGCAACTCTTCCATGCGGCCGAAGACGTCCCTGAGCACGTCGGGCTCGGGCAGGTTGGTGACCCGGAAATGCGTGTTGTACGGCACGTTGAAACTGGTGCCCGGCGCGACCAGTACGTGCTTGTGTTCGAGCAGGTCCATCGCAAAGCGCTGGTCGTCGAATCCAGGGACCCTGGTCGTGTCGACACCGACGAACGCGTAGAGCGCCCCCATCGGCGCAGTGAGCGTCAGGTATCGGCTGCGTCCGACCGCTTCGACGATGGCCTTGCGCGATTCGTAAAGCCGGCCGCCCGGCGCGACCAGCTCGCGGATGCTCTGGTAACCGCCGAGCGCCGTCTGCACCGCCCATTGCCCGGCCACGTTGCTGCAGAGACGCAGCGACGACAGCAGCTCGAGCGCCGCGCAGGTACTCGCGCGCATGTCTCCAGGTCGCCGGAGAAGACCGCCCAGCCGACGCGGTAGCCGCAGGCGCGATAGACCTTCGAGAGGCCGCTCAGCGTGCGCGCACAGCGTGTGGTGCACCAGCGTGGCCATCGGCACGAACTCGGCGTCGTCGTAGGTCATCTGGTCGTAGATCTCGTCGGCGAAAACGACGAGGTGATGCTTCTCGGCGATGCGCGCAATGGCCTCGAGCACCGCGCGCGGGTACACGGCGCCCGTCGGGTTGTTCGGGTTGATCACGACGATCGCGCGCGTGCGCTTCGTGATCAGCGCCTCGATCTCCTCCGGGTCGGGCACGAAGCGCGCGCTCGGGCCGGCACGGATAGTGCACCGCCCTGCCCCGGTTCAGGTTCACGGCGGCGGTCCAGAGCGGGTAGTCCGGGCTCGGGACCAGCACCTCGTCGTCGGCTGCGAGCAGCGCGCGCAGCGTCAGGTCGATCAGCTCGCTGACGCCGTTGCCGATGAACACTTCCTCGGCCGTGACGCCGCGGATGCCGCGTTCCTGCTGCTGCATCACCACGGCCTCGCGTGCCGGGAAGATGCCCTTCTGGTGGCAGTAGCCCTCCGCGCGCCCGCAGGTTCTCGATCATCGCGAGGCGCATCGTCTCGGGCGTCCGGAAGCCGAACGCGCCGGGATTGCCGATGTTCAGCGAGACGATATCGTATCCCATGCGCTCCATCTCGTGGGCGCGACGGGCGAGCTTGCCGCGGATTTCGTAGCGGACGGAGGCGAGGCCTGGGCTCGGGCGAACGACGCGGGTGGACATGACTGTGCCTGGGAACGGTTACTTGCGACCGCTGATTATCGCACCACTCACAGCCCCAGGAACACGATCCCCATCCCGCAAAGGCTGAGCGCCGCGCCCGCAAGCGCGTGGGAATAGCGCTCGGCCGCAACCATGGGCAGCCGATCGATGCCGAGCAGCGCCAGGTAGACCACCGCAAGCATGGTGGCGATCGTGGCGGTACCGAAGGCCAGGACGACGAGCGCCACGCCCCAGGCGCTGTGCTGCGACGCCGGGTACATGATGATCGGAATCAGCGGTTCGCACGGCCCCAGCACGAAGACCACGAACAATGCCCACGGCGTGATGCTGCGCGCGCTGGCAGCGTCGACGTGCACGTGGGCGTGCTCGTCCTGGTGCCGATGGCCGTGGACGTGGCGGTGCCACGTGCCGTCCGCGTGTGCGTGCTCGTGCGTGTGCGGCCGCGCACGCCACGCCCGCTTCAGCCCCCAGGTCATGTAGACGAGCCCGAACGCAACCAGCGCCCACGCCGCCAGCCCGCCGCGCACGCCCTCCAGCCATTCGAGACGGTGCAGCGAGATGCCGATCACGATGCCGACGGCGCCTATCGCCACCGAGCCGAGCACGTGCCCGAGGCCGCAAAGCGCAGTGATCCAGAGGGTCCTGCGAGTCGTCCAGCGCCGCGCGGCCGACATTGCGACGAACGGCAGGTAGTGGTCCGGGCCGAGCAGCGTGTGGATGCAGCCGATGGACAGCGCGGTCAGCGCCAGCAGCCCGATGTCGATGTTCATGCAACTCCCGGCCCGGCGCCACTGCACCCGCCACGATTGCTGGAGATAAACACAGGGGCCGCGGGCATGCCAACCGGGGAAAGCCGCAGGCCTGTTGCGCCTCCGGCGCCACGAGTCCGCAGTTCGCAGCCTGGAGCGCATGGGGAGGCACTGGGACACTCTCGCGCCCAGACGCTCTGGGACGCTCTAGGACGCACCAACGATGAATGCGCGCAAACGGTGGCACGCAAGCTGCCGGGGTGTCTGGACTTCGCCGGCGAAACCGTGCGCGGCAGGGACGCCGCGCCCGGGGCCCCCATGGACGGGTTTACGGCGTTTTCGCAGGCGAAGTCCAGATGCGCCGGCGGCGTCGACAGCGCCCGATCTCGCGGCGCTGGCACCCTCAGGGCGTCGCGCGCCTCGGGTGCAACCGCGGGTCGGGTTCCGGCACCGCGGCCAGCAGCTCGCGCGTATATGCCTCCTGCGGCCGGTCGAAGATGGCGGCACGGTCGCCCTGCTCCACGAGCCGCCCCTGCCAGAGCACCGCGACTTCGTCGCACAGGTGTCGCACGACGGCCAGGTTGTGGCTGATGAAGAGTAGCGCCATGCCGTGGCGTCCGCTCAGGTCGAGCAGCAGGTTGACGATCTGCGCCTGCACGGAAACGTCGAGCGCGCTCACAGCTTCGTCGCAGATCAGCAGGCGCGGGCGCACTATCGTCGCCCGGGCAATCGCGACTCGCTGGCATTGCCCGCCGCTCAACTCGTGCGGATAGCGATCCGCGAACGCCGCGTCGAGTCCGACTTCGTCGAGCGCGGCAGCGACACGGGCGTGCGCCGCGCTGCGATCGCGCACACCCTCGAGCGCCTCGAGCGCCTCGTGCACCGACTCGCCGGCCGTCATGCGGGGATCGAGGCTGCCGAATGGATCCTGGAACACGACCTGCATCTGCCGCCGCAGTTCGCGCATGGCGCGCGCGTGCCGATAGTCGATGGCCGAGCCGTCCCAGAGCACGCGCCCGCTCGACGCCGGCACCAGGCCGAGCACCACGCGCGCGAGCGTAGACTTGCCGGAGCCCGATTCCCCGACGACGCCCAGTCGCCCGCCCTCGGCGACGGCCAGCGAGACGTCCGTCAATGCATCGGGCGTGGCCTGCTGCCGCCCCCAGCGGCGTGCGCGAGTGCCGTAGCGCACGCCGAGCCGTTCGACCTGCAACAGCGTGCGTCCTGTCGCGGCCGTCATCGGGTCACCTGCCCCGCGGCGCGCACCGGATGGTGACACGCCACGGTTCGCGCGGTGCCGACGATCGGCTCGAGCGCAGGACGAGTGCGGGTGCAACGTGTGTCTGCAAGGGCACAGCGCGGTGCGAAGGCGCAGCCTGCGAAAACCTCTCCCGGGCGGGGCGGCTGTCCCGCGATGTCCACGAGGCGTCGCGCGGCGGCATTACGCAGTCGCGGTACCGCGGCGAGCAATGCGGCCGTGTACGGATGCGCGGGCGCGTCGAACAGCGATTCGGCCGGCGCCTGTTCGACGATGCGGCCGGCATACATCACCGCAACGCGGTCCGCGAGCCCGGCGACGACGCCGAGGTCGTGCGTGATGAGCAGTATCCCCACGCCGCGATCGCGCACACGGCGCAGCAACTCGAGGATCCGCGCCTGCACGCTGACGTCCAGGGCCGTCGTCGGTTCGTCGGCGAGCAGCAGCTGCGGCCCGCACATGAGCGCAATCGCGAGCGCCACCCGTTGCCGCATGCCGCCCGAGAGCTCGTGCGGGTACTGGCGCAGCCGGGCCTCGGGCGCGGGTATCTCGACTTCGCGCAGCAGGTCGAGCGCGCGGCGGCGCGCCTCCGTCGGGCTTGCGAACCCTCGATCGAGCAGTCCCTCGACCAGTTGCTTTTCGATCGACAGGTGCGGCGTCAGCGAATTCATCGGATCCTGCGCCAGCAACGCGATGCCAGTGCCGCGCACCGCGTTCAGCGCGTCCTCGCCGGCCCCGAGCAACTGCCGGCCGCCGAAGCGTGCGGAGCCGCTGGCGCGGCCGTTCGCCGCGAGCAGGCCGAGGCACGCCAGCAACAACTGCGTCTTGCCGGATCCTGATTCGCCGACGACCGCCAGGCACTCGCCGGGCTGCACGTCGAGCGAAACCCCGGCGACAGCCGCTACGTGGCCACCCGGCGTCGTGAACTCGACGCGCAGGTCGTCGATCTGCAACAGCGCGCCGGGTCCCATCTCAGCGCTGCCTCGGGTCGAGTGCGTCGCGCAGGCCGTCGCCCAGGAAATTCAGGCTCACGAGAACCACGGCGAGCACGGTCGAGGGCACGAGCAGCAACCACGGCGCGCTCTCCATCTCGAGCGCGCCTTCGGCGACCAGCCGCCCGAGGCTCGTGAGCGGTTCCTGCACCCCGAGCCCGAGGAAGCTCAGGAAGCTCTCGAACAGGATGACCTGCGGTACGGTCAACGTCGCGTACACGACGACCGTGCCGAGCACGTTCGGCACGATGTGGCGCGCGATGATCCGCCGCGCGGGCAGCCCGAGCGCGATGGCGGCTTCCACGAACTCGCGCTGCCGCAACGCGAGCGCCTGGCCGCGCACGATCCTGGCCATCGTGAGCCAGCCGACCGCGCCGATCGAGAGGAAGATCAGCACCAGGCTGCGGCCGAATACGACGGTCAGGATGATCACGAAGAACATGTAGGGCAGCGCGTAGAGCACGTCCACGAAACGCATCATCCAGTCGTCGGTGCGCCCGCCGAGATAACCCGCCGTCGCGCCCCAGGCGACGCCGATGACGAGGCTCACGAACGTCGCGAGCAGCGCCACCAGCAGCGAGACCCGCGTCCCCGTCCACGCGCGCACGAACAAGTCGCGGCCGTTCGCATCGGTGCCGAACCAGTGGCCGTTCGCGAGCGACGGCGGCGAGGCGAGCGTGTCGAGCGTCCAGTCGACCTGGTCGAGCGCGAAACCGCTCATCTGCGGCCCGAGCAACGCGCACACGGCCACGAGCACGAGCGACACGAGCGCTGCGACGGCGGCGCGATTGCGGCGCAGTCGTTGCCAGGACCCGCGCCACAGCCCCTGGCCCGGAACATTCGCGAGTACGGCCTCAGCCATGGCGGATCCGCGGGTCGAGCCAGCCGTAGAGCAGGTCCACGGCCAGGTTCAGCAGCAGGATCAGCGCCGCGTAGAAGATCACCATGCCCATGACCAGCGTGTAATCGCGATTGATGGCGCCCTGCACGAAGTAACGGCCGACGCCGGGCAGTCCGAACACCTGTTCCACGACCAGCGATCCGGTCAGGAGCGCGGCGGCCGCCGGGCCGAGAAAGCTCACCACGGGGAGCAGCGTCGGTTTCAGTGCGTGCCGGCGCAGCAGGACGCCGCGCGAAAGTCCTTTCGCGCGGGCGGCACGCATGTAGGGCGCCTGCAGTACCTCGAGCAGGCTCCCGCGCGCGAGTCTCGCGATGTACGCCACGAACGGCAGCGCGAGCGTCACGACCGGCAGCACGAGGTGGCGCAGGCTGCCCGCCTCCCACCCCGCGACGGGCAACCAGCCCAGTTGCACGCCGAACACCAGGGCCAGCACCGGGGCGACCACGAAATTGGGCACGGCGATGCCGACCAGCGCCGCAGCCATGACAGCGTGATCCACGGGCGCATCGCGACGCAGCGCCGCAATCATGCCGAGCGGCACGCCGACGGCGACTGCGAGCAACAGCGCCAGCACGCCGATGGTCAGCGTGACCGGCAGGCCGCGCGCGATGAGTTCGCTGACGCGATAGTCCTTGTACTTGAAGGACGGCCCGAGATCGCCGCGCAGCAGTCCGCCGACGTAGCGCCCGAACTGCACGGTCACGGGCTGGTCGAGACCGTACGCCGCCTGCAGGTTGGCTTCGATCTCCGGCGGCAGCCGCTGTTCCTCGTCGAACGGGCCGCCGGGCGCAAGCCGCATCACGAAGAACGCCGCCGCGACGATCACGAACATGGTCGGGATCATGCCGAGCACCCGGCGCAGCGCATACCTCAGCATGCGAGCATTTTCACGAACGCCCGCTCGTCGATGATCCTGACGTCGAGTTCCTGCGCCTTGCGCAGCTTCGACCCCGCCTCGGCGCCGGCGACCAGCAGGGTCGTCTTGCGCGATACCGAGTCCGTGACCGTCGCACCCGCGGCGCGGGCCGCGGCGCGCGCTTCCTCGCGCGACATGCTCGCGAGCGTGCCCGTGATCACCACGACCTGCCCCGTCATCGGCCCGGCCGTGGCGGCCCGCGCACGCTGCAGCGGCGGCCAGTGCACGCCCCGTTCACGCAGCTGCGCGATCACGGTGCGGTTGCGCTCCTCGCCGAAGAACTCGCGCACGTGCGCAGCCACGACCGGCCCCACGTCGCGCACCTGCTGGATCTCCTCGAGAGTGGCCGCCTGCAGCGGCTCGAGGTCGCCGAAGTGTTCGGCGAGCGCGAGCGCCGTCGCCTCGCCTACGTCCCGGATGCCGAGCGCGTAGAGGAAGCGCGCGAACGTGGTCCGCTTGCTCTGCTCGAGTGCTGCGACCAGGTTGGCCGCCGACTTCGGCCCCATGCGTTCGAGACCGGCGATTTCGTCCGCCATCAACGTATAGAGGTCCGCCGGTGTCCGGACCCGGCCGGCAGTGACGAGTTGCTCGACGATGCGCTCGCCCAGGCCGTCGACGTCCATCGCGCGCCGCGACGCGAAGTGCCGCAGCGATGCCAGCAACTGCGCCGGGCAGACGAGGCCGCCGGAGCAGCGCGCGACCGCCTCGCCTTCCGTGCGCACCACGTGCGAGCCGCACACCGGGCACGTGGCCGGCAGTGCCACGGTGCGAGCTCCGGCAGGCCGCTGGCCTGGTATCACGCGCACGATTTCCGGGATCACGTCGCCGGCGCGGCGCACGACGACCGTGTCGCCGATGCGCACGTCCTTGCGGGCCACCTCGTCCATGTTGTGCAGCGTGACGTTGCTGACGGTGACGCCACCGACGAAGACGGGCGCCACGTGCGCCACGGGGGTGAGCGCGCCGGTGCGGCCGACATAGAACTGCACGTCGTTGACGACCGTCGTCTCCTCCTGCGCCGGAAACTTGTGCGCGACCGCCCAGCGCGGAGCGCGCGCGACGAACCCGAGGTCGCGTTGCCAGTCGAGGCGGTCGACCTTGTACACGACCCCGTCGATGTCGTACGCCAGCGCGTTGCGCCTGGCACCGAGCCGCGCGTAGTAGTCGAGGCAGCCCTGCGCACCCGTCACGATGGCGATCTCGGGACAGGTGCGCAGCCCGAATTCGCGCAGCGCCGCGAGCACCTCGCCGTGCCGCGGCGGCACGCGCCAGCCGGCGGTCGCGCCGACGCCGTAGAAATACAAGTCCAGCGAACGCTCGGCGGTCACCCTCGGATCGAGCTGGCGCAGGCTGCCTGCAGCGGCGTTGCGTGGATTCACGAACGTCTTCTCGCCGCGCTCCGCGGCGCGGGCATTCAGCGCCTCGAAGGAACGCCGGGTCATGAAGACCTCGCCGCGAGCCTCGATCACGTCTGGCCAGGGCTTGCCCCGCAACTGGACCGGCACGGAGCGGATTGCGCGGATGTTGGCCGTCACCTCCTCGCCACGGGTGCCGTCGCCGCGCGTGGCGGCCTGGACCAGGCGCCCGTGCTCGTAGCGCACCGTGATCGCCAGGCCGTCGAGCTTCGGCTCGGCGGAGTATGCGATCTCCTCGACGTCGAGACGCTCGCGCGCGCGCCGGTCGAAATCGAGCACGTCCTGTTCGCTGAAGGCGTTGTCGAGCGAAAGCATCGGCACCGCGTGCACGACCTCGCGCAATTCCCGGGCGGGCTGGCCGCCGACGCGCTGCGTCGGGGAGTCCGGATCCGCGAGTTCGGGGTGCCGCGCCTCGAGATCCTGCAGCTCGCGCAGCAGCGCGTCGAACCGGGCGTCGGAAACTTCCGGGTCGTCGAGGACGTAGTAACGGTAGTTGTGGTGCTCGATCTGCTCGCGCAGCTCGCGGGCCCTTTTCTTGTCCGCCTGGCGCGTCGCCATGCCGTATGGCTCAGGCCGGCCCGCCGCTACGCTCGTACTCGAGCGCGTCCTCACGCAGGCGTGCAATGCGCGACGGCGTGAGCGGAACGCCCCGGTCGTCCGCCATCGCCGCGCCCAGTTGCGCCGCCAGCGCGCGCGCCGTGAACATCATGTCGTCCACGGCGTCCGCCGCTCGCACCGGTCCCGGCAACACCGCGAACAGCGTGACGCCTGGATACGTCGTCGCGTCCATTGCCTGCAGGTCGAACGTGCCCGGCTCACGCTGGCTGGCCACGCTGAATATGGGCCGCCCGTCCGTGTGCAGGCGATGGAATATCTCGTAGCGACCGAATTCGAGGCCCTCGGCCAGGATCGCCTCCTTGAGCAGGATGCCGTCGAGTCGCGCCGGGCCGACGGAGCTGACGCGCATCGCCACGATCTTCTGTCGCGGCCGCGCGGGGGCCGGCGCTTCGTGCGCGGGCGGCGCTGGATCGCCGCGTACCGCGTCCCCGAGCGCAGCACGCGCGCCCGCGGCGCGATCGAATGACGGTTCGGTCCGGGCGTCGGCGATCCCGGATGCGTGTTCACGCGGCGAGGCTTCGACGCGACTCGTCCAGGTGGGTTCACGCCGGCCCGTTGCCGGCGGCTCAGCGGATTCGTCCGGAAACTCGATGTCGAGCTCGCCAGCGCGCGTCGCTTGCGGAAAGCCGTCGTCGAGCGAAACGCTGGGTTCGATGCGACGCTGCTCGTGCGCCGAATCCGGTTCCGCGGCGCTCGCGGCGTCTGCGGCCGGCTCGGCCTTTTCGAATGCCACCGCGCCGCCCGTGAAGACGGCGGGGCGCTTCGGCGTTGCGGGCGCGCCGCCCGGGAGGCCGCGCGACCGAGTTCCCCAGAAGTACAGGCCGGCGATCAGCAACACGCCGATGACGAGCAGGACCCAGCGCAGTTCGTTCATCGTGGCACGCTACATCGCCGCCATGCGCACGGCTTCGTCGACATCCACGGCGACCAGCCGCGAGCAGCCGGGCTCGTTCATCGTCACGCCCAGCAACTGGTTGGCCATTTCCATCGTCGTCTTGTTGTGCGTGACGAAGATGAACTGCACCTGGTCCGACATCTCGCGCACGATGTCGCAGAACCGGCCGACGTTGTTCTCGTCGAGTGGCGCGTCGACTTCGTCGAGGAGGCAGAACGGCGCCGGGTTCAGCTCGAAGATCGAGAACACGAGCGCCACCGCGGTCAGGGCCTTTTCGCCGCCGGACAACTGGCTGATCGAACTGTTCCGCTTGCCGGGGGGCCGCGCCATGATCGCCACGCCCGAATTCAGCACGTCGTCGCCGACCAGTTCGAGGTAGGCCTGGCCACCGCCGAAGAGCCGCGGGAATTTCTCGCGCAACCCGGTGTTGACGCGGTCGAAGGTGTCCTGGAACCGCGCCTTCGTCTCGCGGTCGATCTTGCGGATCGCATCCTCGAGCGTATTCAGCGCGTCGGTGAGGTCGGCGAACTGCCTGTCGAGGTACTCCTTGCGCTCCGACTGCTCGTTGAACTCGTCGATCGCGGCGAGATTGACCTGGCCGAGACGCTCGATCTTCTCGCTGGTCTCGCCGAGGCGTAACTCCCAGGCCGCGACGCTCGCGTCCGCCGCGAGCGCGCCCACGACTTCCTGCAGTTCGAGCCGAGTCTGCGCGAACTGCTCGAGGTAGGCTTCGCGGCGCACCTTGAGTTCCTGCACCGTGAAGCGCACGTTCTCCAGGGCAGAGCGCGCCTCGTCGACGGCGCCCTCGGCGATGACGCGCCGTTCGTCGAACTGGCGCAGGTTCGCGTCCACCGACTCCATCGCATGGCGCGCGGCCGCCAGTTCCGCCTCGACCGCGACGCGGCGCTGCAGCGCTTCCTCGAGCACCGACTTGAGCTGGCCTTCACCCTGCTCGCCGCCCGCCAGTTCGCCCTCGAGGTCTGCTCGACGGGTCTCGAGCTGCCCGATCTGCGCGTCGAGGCGCGCGATCCCTGCGAGCAGGGACTCGTGGCTCGTGCGGCGCGACTCGACCCGGATCGCAGCTTCGCGCGCGGTGTTGCGCTCGCTCTCCGCGTGGGTGCGCGCGGCGGCGAGGCGACTGCGCAGGACGTCCCGCTCGGCTTCGAGCGCGACGCGGCGCTGCTCGAGTTCGGCCATCGCATCGACCGCCTCCTCGAGCCGTGCGCGGGTCGTGCGATTGCCGGCGTTGGCCGTCTCCAGGGCGCTTTCCACCTCGGACATCTCGAGCGCGAGCTGCTGCATGCGCTGCGTGCGGCTCTCCGCCCGCGCGCGCAGGCTGTCGAACTGGGACCGCAGGCTCATGTGCGCGGAGCCGCTGCGCGACACCTGGGCCTGGTGCTCGGCGATGCGATCCTCGAGTTCGCGCACGCGGCTGCGCAGCGCCTCGAGGTCGCTCTCGGCCGCGCGGTGACGCGCCTGCTGCGACACGAGCGCCACGCGCTCGGCACGCAGGTGTTCTTCGCGTTCGAGCACGCCCTCGTGGGCATCCTTGTCGCGGCTCACGCGCAGCCAGTCCGGTCCGATCCAGATCCCGTCGCGCGTGATCACGGACTGCCCTGCCTGCAGTTGCGGCCGCAGCCGCAGCGCCTCGCCGAGCGACTCGGTGGCGACGATGCCGGCGAAAAGCGCGTCG
Organism: uncultured Gammaproteobacteria bacterium; assembly: GCA_963786705.1. GTDB lineage: Bacteria > Pseudomonadota > Gammaproteobacteria > Steroidobacterales > Steroidobacteraceae > RPQJ01. The sequence goes on along the minus strand of CAWBAG010000025.1, from coordinate 53,482 downwards.
AGGCCGGCCGGCCCGCGCACTCGCGCACGCAGTGTACCGGCGCCGTGACCGGAGGCCACCGGGCCTTCGGCGCCTGAATAGAACGTGACCGTTCCGGCGTTGAGGCTCTCGAGCATCCCGGCGACCCCGTCGATGGAATCGACGCAAACCGCTTCGAGATACCCGCCGAGCACGGTCTCGACCGCCCGGTCCCAGCCCTTGTCCACGGACAGTTGCTGCGCCAGGCGGGCGCTGCGCTCGAGACCGCGCGACTTGAGCCAGTCGACGACCTTGCCCTGCCCCTGGCCGAGCGCCGCGCGCTGCAGCGCCTCGAGCGACACGATGCGGCCTTCGACGTCCTGGGTTTCGCGGCGCGCCGCCTGGGCCGCCTCCGACAGCTCGCGTTCACGGGCTCGCTCGGCCTGCAGCGTGGCGACGAGTTCCTCCGTGCCCCGGCGGACCGATTCGAGTTCGCTGCGGGCCGCCGCCTCCTGCGCCTCGAGGCTCGCGAGCGTGGCGGCCGCGTCGGCCGCGGAGAGCGTACCGTGTTCCTGGGTCGCGCGGTCGCGCTGGCTCATGAGCCGGCGCAACTGATTGTCCATCACCTCCAGCCTGGCTCGCTCCGCGCCCGCAGTCGACGAGGCGGCACGCAACGACTGGTTGAAGACCTCCCACTGCTCCTGCCAGCCGCCCATGGCCGTTTCGGCGGCGATCAGTTCCTGCGCCGCGGCCTGTTCGGCGACGCGCGCAGTCTCGAGGCCGGGCCCCATCTCCGCGAGTGCGGCTTCGAGTTCGCTGGCGAGCTGGCGGTCGCGAACGCGGTGCAGGTCCGCGTCCTGCATGCCTTGCGTAACCTGCTCGAGTTCCTGGCGCTGGCGCGTGCGGATCTCGCGCGCGTGGTCGATCGCCTGTTCGGTGCGCGAGATCTCCGCGCCCACCTGGTAGTAGCGGCCCTGCACTTCCGACAGCACGGCCGATTGCACATCGTGTTCCTGGCGCGCGCGCTCGATCGCGGCCTCGATCGAACGCTGCCCGGCGAGCGCCGCCTGCAGTGCGAGGTCGCGTTCGCCGAGGATTGCCTGGCGCGCGCCCGATTCCGTCTCGACTTCACGCAGCTTGAGTGCGAGCAACTCGGCGTGGGCCTGGCGTTCTTCCTGCTTCAGTGCCTGGTAACGCCGCGCGGTCGCCGCCTGCCGCTGCAGGTGCCGCAGCTGCTTCTCGACTTCGTCCCGCAGGTCGCCGAGCCGCGCGAGGTTCTCGCGCGTCTGTGCGATCCGGCTCTCGGACTCCTTGCGGCGCTCCTTGTAGCGCGAGATCCCGGCCGCTTCCTCGAGGAACGCCCGCATGTCGTCGGCCTTCGCCTCGATCACGCGCGAGATCATGTTCTGCTCGATGATCGCGTAGCTGCGCGATCCGAGGCCCGTGCCGAGGAAGAGTTGCGTGATGTCCTTGCGCCGGCAGCGCACGCTGTTCAGGAAATACGACGAGCTGCCGTCGCGCGCGACGACACGCTTCAGCGACACCTCTGAGTAGTTCGCGTACTCGCCGCCCAGCTTGCCGTCGCTGTTGTCGAACACGAGCTCGACCGAGGCGGTGCCGACCGGCTTGCGCGAGCCGGAACCGTTGAAGATGACGTCCGCCATCGAATCGCCGCGCAGGTGCTTCGCGGAGATCTCGCCCATGACCCAGCGCACGGCGTCGATGATGTTCGACTTGCCGCAACCGTTCGGGCCGACCACGCCGACCAGGTTCGTCGGAAACCCGATGGCGGTCGGGTCCACGAACGACTTGAAACCGGCCAGCTTGATCTTGGTCAGGCGCATCGCTCACCCAGGGGAGATTCGGACGATCCGAAAGCGCAATTCTAGAAGAATCGGACTCGGCTCACAGCATTTCGGGAGTTTTTGCCACAGGGTCGGATTCGAGCGCGAGAGGCACTTTTTTCCGGGCTGGACCGCCGCGCAACGGTCTGTATAATCCCGCGTCCTCCATAGGAGTGGGGAGTTCTCGATGTCCGTAAAGAAACCGTCTGCCAAGCCGGTCAAGGCCAAGAAGACTGTTTCTGCGAAGGCCGCCAGGCCTGCGCCCAAGGTCGCCGCCAAAGAGAAGGCCGCGCCCCGCAGGGTGGCGTCCGCCGCGAAGCCCGCGGCTGCCAGGCCTGCAGCCGCCCAGCCTGTGGCCGCGACCCGCTCGACGGCGACGGCGGCCGTCGCTGCCCCGTCGAAGATCGTCCTGCGCCGCCCGCCCGAACAGGCTGCCGAAGCGTCGCGCGCCGAGGAGTCCGATTTCGAAGTGAATCCCAGCCTGCTTTCCGGCCCGCGTAACGTCCAGCCCTACCAGATCCGCAAGGGCGAGGAGTACATGAGCAAGGAGCAGCTCGAGCACTTCCGCACGATCCTCGCGAGCTGGAAGCAGGACCTGATGCAGGAAGTGGATCGCACTGTCCTGCACATGAAGGACGAAGCCGCCAACTTCCCCGACCCGAACGATCGCGCCACGCAGGAATCGGAGTTCAGCCTGGAACTGCGCACACGCGACCGCGAGCGCAAGCTGATCCGCAAGATCGACGAGGCGCTGAAGCGCATCGAGGACGGCAGCTACGGTTATTGCCTCGAGACCGGTGAACCGATCGGCGTGAAGCGCCTCGAGGCGCGACCCGTCGCAACGCTGAGCGTCGAGGCGCAGGAGCGGCGCGAGCGGCGCGAAAAGCAATTTGGCGACCGGGACGACTTCTACCGTTGAGCCCGCCGTGCCCGCGGTCTATCGCGGGCGCTTCGCCCCGTCGCCGAGCGGCCCCCTCCACTTCGGCTCGCTCGTTGCCGCCGTCGGCAGCCATCTCGAAGCCCGCACGCGCGGCGGCGAGTGGCTCGTGCGCATGGAAGACCTCGACCTGCCACGGGTGCGGCCCGGCGCGGCGGACACGATCCTGCGTCAACTCGAGGCATTGGGCCTGTACTGGGACGGCCCGGTCTGGCGGCAGAGCGAGCGCGGTGAGGCCTATGCCGCCGCGCTCGGTCAGCTTGCGCGGCAGGGCCGCCTGCGCGCATGCCATTGCAGCCGGTCAGAGCTCGCCGCGCTGCCCGAGAATCGGCGCAGCCCCGGACGCGCGGCCGATGACTTGTTCCATCCCGCCGCGTGCGTATCGAGGCTTGCTGCCGGTGCGGGCGACGCGTCCAGCCACGCGCTGCGCCTGCGTGTGCCACCCGGCATCACCACGTTCGTCGACCGCAGCCTCGGCCGCCAGTCGCTGGACGTCGCGCAGAGCGTCGGCGACTTCGTGCTGCGCCGTCGCGACGGCCGCGCGGCGTACCAGCTGGCGGTCGTCGTCGACGACGCGGCGCAGGGCGTGACCGACGTCGTGCGCGGCTGTGACCTGCTCACGAGCACGCCGCGGCAGATGCTGCTGCAGGACCTGCTGGGCCTGCCGCGGCCCGGTTACCTGCATTTGCCACTTGCCGTGGACGGCAGGGGCCGTAAGCTCTCAAAGTCGGAGGACGCGCCCGCGGTCGCCGGAATGACGCCGGCGGCCCTGGTTGCGGTCGTGCTCGAGTTCCTAGGCCAGTCGCCGCCACCCTGCCTCGGGCGCGCATCGCTGGCCGAGGCCTGGGACTGGGCACGCGCGCACTGGCATGTGAACCACTTCAGCGGGCGTACCGCTGGCACGGCACCGCTGGGGGAGCGGGCCGGAATTTCCACTTGAGGAAGCAGAGAATGGCAGCGACGACGACCAGACCAAGAACGAAGCGGTCGAAGGGAGCGGACACGGCGACCGAGGCGGGCGGCAAGGCCCCTCGCGTCATTCGCAAGTATCCGAACCGGCGCCTCTACGACACCGTCGAGAGCCGGTACGTGACGCTTGCGGACATCCGGCGGCTGGTGGTGGAGCGCATCGACTTCGTCGTGCTCGACCGCAAGTCGCAGCAGGACATTACGCGCAGCATCCTGCTGCAGGTGATCGCCGAGCAGGAAGGCGGCGCCGAGACGCTGATGAGCCGGGACTTCCTCGCGCAGGTGATCCGCAGCTACGGCAGCGGACTGCACGATTTCATCGGGCGCTATCTCGACGAGAGTATCCAGCTCTTCGCCCGCGAGCAGCGCGAACTGCGGGACAAGTTCAAGAACGTGGTCGGCATCGACCCGCTGGAAACGGTGACCAACGTCGCACAGAGGAACTACCAGCGGTGGAAGTCGCTGCAGGAAGAGGTCTTTTCACGCTTGCCACGCCCCTGGAGCCGGGACGACAAGGAGTAGGCGAAACACGGGACAGGCGCCGCCCCCGGCCCGCCCGGAGATCGCGCATGCCCCCTGCCCGGCCGCTGCAGCCGCTTCCCGCGCATGCAGGAGAGCGGGCCCGTGCGGGTCAGGCGTCGACGCTGCGCATCGACAGGCGCACGCGCCCCTGCCGATCCACCTCGAGCACCTTGACGCGGACGACGTCGCCTTCCTTGAGCTTGTCGCTGACGCGCTCGACGCGCTCGTCCGAGATCTGCGAGATGTGCACGAGGCCGTCCTTGCCCGGCAGGATCTGGACGAACGCACCGAAGTCCATCAGGCGCACGACCTTGCCCTCGTAAACCGAGCCGACCTCGACCTCGGACGTGATCAGCTCGATGCGGCGCTGGGCCTCGCGGCCGGCGGCGCCGTTGACCGACGCGATCTTGACCGTGCCGTCGTTCTCGATGTCGATCGTGGTGCCGGTCTCCTCGGTGATGCCGCGGATGACCGCGCCACCCTTGCCGATGACTTCGCGGATCTTCTCCGGGTCGATCTTCATCGTGATGATCGTCGGCGCGAACTCCGACATCTGCGGGCGCGCGGTGGTGATGACCTTGGCCATCTCGCCGAGGATGTGCAGGCGCGCCTTCAGCGCCGAATCCAGCGCGACCTTCATGATCTCGCGCGTGATGCCCTCGATCTTGATGTCCATCTGCAGCGCGGTGACGCCCTCGGCGCTGCCGGCCACCTTGAAGTCCATGTCGCCCAGGTGGTCCTCGTCGCCGAGGATGTCCGTGAGCACCTGGAACTTGCCGCCCTCGAGCACCAGTCCCATCGCGACGCCCGCGACCGGCGCCTTGAGCGGGACGCCCGCGTCCATGAGCGCGAGGCTCGTGCCGCACACCGAGGCCATCGAGCTCGACCCGTTCGATTCGAGGACCTCGGAGACCACGCGGATGATGTAGGGGAACGTCGTCATGTCGGGCATGACCGCATGCACGCCGCGGCGCGCCAGGTTGCCGTGGCCGATTTCGCGGCGCTTCGGCGAGCCCATCATGCCCGTCTCGCCCACCGAGAACGGCGGGAAGTTGTAGTGCAGCATGAAGGGTTCCTTGCGCTCGCCGGCGAGCGCATCGATGATCTGCGCGTCGCGGCCCGTGCCGAGCGTCGTCGTGACGAGCGCCTGCGTTTCGCCGCGCGTGAACAGCGCCGACCCGTGGGTGCGGCGGAGGACGCCGGTCTCGACCGTGATCTTGCGCACGGTCTGCATGTCGCGGCCGTCGATGCGCGGCTCGCCCGCGAGGATCCGGCGGCGAACGATGTTGTATTCGAGCAGGCCGAACTGGTCGGCGACCTTGCGCGCGTCGTACTTGGGGGTCTCGCCGGCGGCGAGCGCGGCCACCGTCGCCTGCTTGATCTCGCCGATGCGCGTGTGCCGCGCCTGCTTCTCGGTGATCGAGTACGCCTTGCCGAGTTCCGCTTCGGCGTGTGCGGCCACGGCCTCGACGAGGCCGTCCTCGACGGCTGGCGCGGTCCAGTTCCAGGACGGCTTCGCGGCCTTGGCCGCGAGCTCGCGGATCGCGTTGATCGCGACCTGCATCTGCTCGTGCCCGAACACGACGGCGCCGAGCATGACGTCCTCGGACAGCAACTGGGCTTCGGACTCGACCATCAGCACCGCGTCGGCGGTGCCGGCGACGACGAGTTCGAGCTGCGACGTCAGCAGGTCCTTCGCCGTCGGGTTCAGCAGGTACTGCCCGTCGCGGTATCCGACCTTCGCGGCGCCGATCGGCCCCTTGAAGGGAATGCCGGACAGCGCGAGCGCTGCGGATGCACCGAGCAGCGCCGGGATGTCGGAGTCGATCTCGGGGTCGAGCGACACGACGGTCGCGACGACCTGCACCTCATTGAAGAAGTTCTCGGGGAACAGCGGGCGGATCGGCCGGTCGATGAGGCGCGACGTGAGCGTCTCCTTCTCGGTCGGACGGCCCTCGCGCTTGAAGAATCCGCCCGGGATGCGGCCGGCGGCGTAGGTCTTCTCGATGTAGTTGACCGTGAGCGGGAAGAAATCCTTGCCCGGCACGGCTTCGCGGCGACCAACGGCTGTTACCAGCACGGCAGTGTCGCCCATGGAGACGAGCACGGAGCCGTCGGCCTGGCGGGCGAGCCGGCCGGTCTCGATGGTGACTGTGCTGGCGCCGTACTGAAAACTGGTCTTGTGGACGTTCACGTGGGATGGGTCCGATATTGTTCGATTGCCCGGCGAGGGGCGAAAACCAAACCGGCCCGCAATGCGGGCCGGAGGCTAATTTTCGGTCAGCGGCGCAGGCCGAGCCGGGCGACGACGTCCTGGTATCGGGACGGGTCGGAGTCCTTCAGGTAGTCGAGGAGCTTCCGGCGCTGCGTGACGAGCTTCAGGAGCCCGCGGCGCGAGGCGTGGTCGCGCTTGTGCGCAGTGAAGTGTTCGCCGAGTTCGTTGATGCGGGCGGAGAGCAGCGCAATCTGGACTTCGGGCGAACCCGTGTCAGTGGAGCCGCGCTTGAAATTGCCGACGATCTCGGCCTTGCGGTCGGTGGACAGTGACATCGGTGAGTGACCTCGAAACCTTGAATTTTCTCTTTGACTGAGCCGCGCATTTTAGCCGGAGGATGCCCGGCGACTCAAGGGCTTGGCCGCACATCGGCGGTGCCGGCGCCAGCCACGAACAACCGCTGTACGCGCACGCGGTGGTCGGCGGTGATCTCGACCAGGCCGAGGAACTCACCCTGCGCGCCATAAGCGCGCACGTGCGGCGCGGCGACGCAGCCCGCGGGAGCCTCGAGCACCCGGCCCTGGCGCAGGTGCAGCGCGTCGGGGCCCGCCAGGCGCAACTGCGGCAGGTCGGGGAAGGCGCGATCGACCGGGAGCAACCACGCGGGCGACCCCGGCGCCACCTCGGGCCACGTCCGGCTTTCGACCTGTTCCAGCGTGACCATCGCCTCGGCCGTGAACGGCTCGACCCAGACGCGCCGCAACTGGCCCAGGTGGCCGAGCGTGCCGAGCCCTGCTGCCAGTTCCTCGGCGAGCACGCGAATGTAGGTGCCCTTGGAGCAGGTCACCTCGATGTCGATCCGGTTCGAGTCGACACCGGCCAGCTGCAGTTCGTCGATCGTGATCGCCCGCGCGGCGCGCTCGACCGTCTGGCCCTCGCGTGCGAGTTCGTACAGGGGACGGCCGTCGCGCTTCAAGGCCGAGTACATGGGCGGCACCTGGGTGCGCACGCCGCGCAGCGCCTGCATGGCGCGCTCCACGTCCGCGACGGTGAATGACGGGACCGGGTGCCGCGCGAGCTCGACGCCCTCGGCATCGCCCGTGTCCGTGGACGCGCCGAGGCGTACGGTCGCCCGATAGGCTTTGCGCTTGCCGAGCAGTTGCCCGCAGGCCTTGGTCGCCTGCCCGAAACACAATGGCAGCATGCCGGTGGCCATCGGGTCGAGCGTGCCGGCGTGGCCCGCTTTTTCGGCCTCGAGCCAGCGCCTGACGCGCTGCAGGGCCTGGGTCGACGTGAGCCCCGCCGGCTTGTCCAGCAGCACGATGCCGTCCACCGGCCGCCAGCGCCTGCGCATGGCGCCGCTGGCCGCAGGAACGCCGGGATTCACGACTCGTCGTCGTCCGAACTGTCGTAATGCGCGAGGTCGTCGTCGCCGGGCGCATCGGCCCCGGCGCCTGCCGACGGGCTCGACGGGTCCGGGCGGGTCGGCGGCGTCCTGGCGGGCTGCCGCGCGGCATCCTCGCGCACGGCGCGCGTGATGAGGTCGTCGAGCCGATTGCCGCGCTCGAGTTCCTCGTCCGGCTGGAAGTGCAGCTGCGGCGCGAGCCGCAGCCGCAGCGCACGGCCGAGCGGGCCGCGCAGGTAGATTGCCGCTTCGTCCAGGATCTCGCGCTGCAACGGATCGTGCGAATCCCCCGCCAGCAGCGTGTAGTGCGCCCAGACGTGGGTCAGGTCGGGCGAGACCTTGACGTGCGTGATCGTGAGCGGCCGCAGGCGCGGGTCGCGCACCTCGCGCAGCAGCAGCTGCGCGAGCGTGCGTTGCACCTGTTCCGCCACGCGGCGGGCGCGCGGGATTTCGCGAGGCACAGCCGTTACGCGCTGCGCGCGACCTCGAAGCGGGCGAAGCACTCGACCTGGTCGCCGGCGCGGATGTCGTTGTACTTGACCACGCCGATGCCGCACTCGGTGCCGGCGCGCACTTCGCCGACGTCGTCCTTGAACCGCCGCAGCGAGTCGAGTTCACCCTGGTGGATGACCACGTTGTCGCGCAGCACGCGCACCGGGTTGCCGCGCTTGATGACGCCCTCGGTCACGAGGCAACCGGCGACCGTGCCGAACTTGCTCGAGCGGAACACTTCGCGCACCTCCGCGAGGCCCACGATCTGCTCCTTGATCTCGGGCTTCAGCATGCCCGACACCCAGCTGCGAACGTCGTCCAGGGCTTCGTAGATGATGCTGTAGTAGTTGACCTCGACGCCCTGGTCCTTCATCGCCGACCGCGCGGCGCCGTCGGCGCGCACGTTGAAGCCGATGATGCGCGCACGCGATGCCGCGGCGAGCGACACATCGGACTCGGTGATGCCGCCGACGCCGCTCGCGATGACCTTGACCGACACCTCGTCGGTGCTGATCTTCGACAGTGCGTCCCGCAACGCCTCGGCACTGCCCTGTACGTCGGACTTGACGATGAGCTGGATCGACTGCGCAGCCGCCTCTCCCAACTGCGCGAACACGTCCTCGGTCTTCTTGCTGGCGCCAGCAAGCCGCACGTCGCGATACTTGCCCTGGCGATACAGCGCCACTTCGCGCGCCTTGCGCTCGCTCTCGACCACCAGCAGGTCGTCGCCCGCGTTCGGCGGGTCCGAAAGCCCGAGCACCTGCACCGGCACCGCGGGGCCCGCCTCGGGGACCTGCTTGCCAGTCGCGTCGAACAGCGCGCGCACGCGCCCGAACTCCTGCCCCGCGATGATCGGATCGCCGGCCTTGAGCGTGCCGCGCTTCACGAGCACGGTCGCGACGGGCCCGCGGCCCTTCTCGATGCTCGACTCGAGCACGACGCCCACGGCGAGGCCGCTGGTCGGTGCCTTCAGGTCGAGCACCTCGGCCTGCAGCAGCACCGCTTCGAGCAGCTTGTCCACACCCGCGCCCGTGCGGGCCGAGACGTTGACGAACATCACGTCGCCGCCCCACTCCTCGGGGATCACGTTCTGCTTGCCGAGGTCGTTGCGCACGCGATCCGGGTCCGCGTCGCTCTTGTCGATCTTGTTCACCGCGACGACGAGCGGCACTTCCGCCGCGCGCGCGTGCTGGATCGCCTCGATCGTCTGCGGCATGACGCCGTCGTCGGCCGCCACCACGAGGATCACGATGTCGGTCACGTTCGCGCCGCGGGCGCGCATCGCCGTGAACGCCGCGTGGCCGGGGGTGTCGATGAACGTGATCAGGCCCTTCGGCGTCTGCACCTGGTAGGCGCCGATGTGCTGCGTGATGCCGCCCGCCTCGCCCGCCGCCACCTTGGTGGTGCGGATGTAGTCGAGGAGCGACGTCTTGCCGTGGTCGACGTGACCCATGATCGTCACGACCGGAGGGCGCGGCAGCAGTTCGATGTCGGAAGCCGACGCGAGGAGCTGGTCCTCGAGCATGTCTTCCTTCAGCCGCACGGCCGTGTGGCCGAATTCCTCGACGACGATCTGCGCGGTGTCCTGGTCGATCGGCTGGTTGATCGTGGCCATGACGCCGAGCTTCATCATCGTCTTGATGACTTCGTTGGCCTTGACCGCCATGCGATTGGCGAGCTCCCCGACCGTGATCGTCTCGGGCAACTGGACGTCGCGCTTCACCGGGGTGGTCGGCAGTTCGAAACCGTGGCGGCTCTCGACGCTGACCTGCCCGGCACGGCGGAACCGGCTCGGGGACTGCTTCTTCTTGAAGCGCGCGCTCGCGTTCGCGGAAACGTGCAGCTGTTCCTGGCGGCCGTACTTCGTCGGTGCCGGGCGCTCGGCCGCCGGGGCGACGGGCGGCGTCCGCGCCGGCTTGGCGGCGCGCGGTGCCTGCTCGACCGCGGCGGCGCGCCGCTCGGCGTCGACTCGTTCCCGCTCCGTGCGCTCGCGCGCCGATTGCTCTGCCATCGCACTCGCGTCGGCCTCGGCGCGCTGGCGCGCCGCCTCGTCGGCAATGCGGCGCGCTTCGGATTCGATGCGGTCGCGCTCACTCTGCTCGGCTGCGCGGCGCTCGGCCTCATGGCGCTCGGCTTCGAGCCGCTGCGCCTCCTCGGCGCCCTTCACGCGATCGACTTCTTCCTGCCGGGTGCGCTGCTCTTCCTCGAGCACGGTCCGGTTCAGGTAGGTCTTCTTGCGGCGAACCTCGACCGCGACTGTGCGCGCCCGGCCCTGCGTGGACGCGAGCTTGATCTCCTGCTGCGACTTGCGCTGCAGCGTGATCTTGCGCGGCGCGGCGGCCTCGGCGACACGTCCGTGCGCGCGGCGCAGGAACGTGAGGAGCTCCATCTTGGCGTCGTCGCTGATGATGTCCTCGGCGCTGCCGACCTTGATGCCGGCCTCGTCAAGTTGCGTCAATAGCTTGTCGACCGGGACCTTCAGGACCTCGGCAAACTGGCTGACCGTCACTTCCGCCATGGGTGCTGACCTCCGCTCAGGCCTGCTGGCCCTGCTCGAACCAGTGCTTGCGCGCGGCGAGGATCAGCTCGCCGGCCCGCTTCTGGTCGATATTGGTGATTTCGATCAGGTCGTCGACAGCCTGCTCGGCGAGGTCTTCGCGGGTGGAGATGCCGTGACGGGCCAGTTCGGCCGCCAGCGCATCGTCCATCCCTTCCACCTCGAGCAGGTCGTCCGCCGGGGCGGCCCTTTCGATCGTCTCTTCGCTCGCGATCGCCTGCGTCAGCAGCACGTCGCGGGCGCGGTTGCGCAGTTCCTGCACGATGTCGGCGTCGAATTCCTCGACGGCGGCGATTTCGGACTGCGGCACGTAGGCGATTTCCTCGATGCTCGAAAAACCCTCCTGCACGAGGATTGCGGCGACGTCCTCGTCGACGTCGAGCTGCTGCATGAAGAGTTCGCGCAGCGACTTCTGCTCGGAGTCGCTCTTCTCCTCCGCGGCCTGCTCGCTCATGATGTTGAGCTTCCAGCCGGTCAGCTCGCTCGCGAGGCGGATGTTCTGGCCGCCACGGCCGATGGCCTGCGACAACTTCTCCTCCGCCACGGCGATGTCCATCGAGTGCGACTCCTCGTCCACGACGATGGAGCTGACTTCCGCGGGCTGCATCGCATTGATCACGAACTGCGCGGCGTTGTCGTCGTACGGGATGATGTCGACGCGCTCGCCGGCGATCTCGTTGGAAACCGCCTGCACGCGCGAGCCGCGCATGCCGACGCAGGCGCCCACCGGGTCGATGCGAGGATCGTTGCTGCGCACCGCGATCTTGGCGCGGGCGCCCGGATCGCGCGCGGCGCCGAGAATGTTGATGAGCCCCTGGCCGACTTCCGGCACCTCGAGCTTGAACAACTCGATCAGGAACTCGGGCGCGGTGCGGCTCAGGAACAGCTGCGGCCCGCGCGGCTCGGAGCGCACCTCCTTCAGGAACGCCTTGATGCGGTCCTGGGTGCGGACCGGCTCGCGCGGGATCATCTGCTCGCGCGGGATGAACCCCTCGGCGTTGCCGCCCAGGTCCACGAAGATGCCGTTGCGATCGACCCGCTTCACGAGGCCCGACACGAGTGTGCCGACGCGGCCCTTGTATTGGTCGACGACCTGCGCGCGCTCGGCCTCGCGCACTTTCTGCACGATGACCTGCTTGGCTGTCTGCGCCGCGATGCGCCCGAAGGCGACCGACTCGAGCGGCGACTCGACGTAGCCACCCGGCTCGGCGTCCGCGGACAGGTCGAGCGCGTCTTCGAGGCGCAATTCCTTGTCGGGAAACTCGAGTTCGGTCGAGTCGTCGGCGAACACCTTCCAGCGGCGGAAGGTTTCGTAGTCACCCGTCTTGCGGTTGATCGCAATGCGAACGTCGGTCTCCTCGCCGTATTTCTTGCGCGTGGCGGAGGCAAGCGCCGCTTCCAGCGCTTCGAAGATGATTTCCTTGTCGACGCCCTTCTCGTTGGAGACGGCATCCACCACCATCAGGATTTCTTTGTTCATCGCAGATCGTCCTCAGACGTCGGGCGCCAGGTGCGCCTTTCGTATTCCCGCAATCGGCAGCACGTGCCGCCGACCGTCCACTTCCACTTCGATCGTGTCCCCGCCCGCGGCGACCAGCCGGCCCTTGAACCGGCGCCGCTCGTCGACGAGGTGCACCATCTCGACCATCACCGTCGCGCCCGCATAGGGCGCAAAATGCCGCGCCGTCCTGAGCGGCCGCTCGATGCCCGGCGACGACACCTCCAGGGTGTAGTTGCCCGGCACGGGGTCGGCGGCGTCGAGCACTTCGCTCGCCGCCCGGCTCACCCGCTCGCAGTCGTCGACCGTGATTCCCGCGTCGCCTGCCGTGTCGATGTAGACACGCAGGAGCGCGCTGCCCCGGCCGGGCGAGAACTCGAGTTCCCAGAGCTCGTAACCCAGCCCTTCGACGACCGGCTGCAGCAGCGTCGTCAGCGTCTCCCTGAGCATGCGACCCGTCCTCGCTCGCGGAGCACACAAACAAAAAATGGGCCCGCGGCCCATTCGTTCATTGCGGACGGCGCTCCGCCACCGCAAATGAAAAATCCCCGCTCGGGGGGATTTCTCTGGCGAATCTCCCGCCGCTCCGCCGTGCGCCTGCCTGGCGCCTGTCGGACCGGTTCGAGCGCCGCAGGCACGCGAAAATCGCGGCCGCAGGCATCCCGGACCGCGGATTCTATAGCAAAGCGATGCGGGGAGGCTAGTCCGCGAGCACCCGCCCCCTCGTCTCGATCACGAACGGGATCAGCAGCAGCCCGGCCAGCGGCACGAGGGCGACGTACGAAATGGCGGTCATGGCGTGATCCACCCCTCGGGCTGCAATAGCGCCGACCACGAACGGCCCCACCGATGCGATGACCCGGCCGATGTTGTAGCAGAAGCCCGACCCCGTGCCCCGCAGCCGGGTGGGAAAGAGCTCGGGCAGGTAGAACGTGAAGCTGCCGAACACCCCGAACACGCTCAGGCCGATGAAGAAATAGAGGAAGAGACGGACTTCGGGCGGCCACTCGAGGCCGAACGCCGTGTAGATGGACGCCGCCGAGAGCGCGAAATAGACCGCGAACATCGGCTTGCGGCCGAGATGCTTAGCGATCGGAACCGTGACCAGGGTTCCCAGGAGGCCGCCGAGGTTGAACCACGCCGTGGCCGTCGTCTTCCAGGACTCGACCAGCGCGAGGGTCCCGGAGCGATCCAGGCCGCCCGCCTGGGCCGCCGTCTGCGCCAGCCCCGACGCGATGGTCGGGATGAATGCGTTGCAGCTCCACCACGCGATCAGCGCGATGATCGCCATCAGCGTACCGCGCACGGTGACGCTCGCCATGCCGGGCGCGAACAGGTCGCGCATGCGCGCAACCGGCAGCCGCGCCTTGACCGCCTGCCAGCGCTCGGGCTCCTTCACGAACAGGCGCACGAAGAAGGCCGCGGCGGCCGGCACCAGGCCGAACAGGAACACGACGCGCCATGACGTTTCCGGCGAGTCGGCCAGCCAGACGGCCGCCACCTGGTGGTTGACGAACGTGGCGAGGAACAGGCCGAGCGGCGCGGCGGTGTAGAGCAGTGCGCCGGCCTCCACCCGCTTCTCCTCGGGCACGACCTCGGCGACCATCGAGGCACCCGCCGCCCACTCGCCGCCGATGCCGAGGCTCGCAAGCAACCGGAACAGGACCAGCGCCCAGATATTCGGCGCCGCGGCGCAGGCGGCCGTGCCGAGCGCGTACAGCAGCATCGTCAGCAGCAGCGTGCGCGTGCGGCCGATGCGATCCGCAATCATCCCGAAGATCACGCCTCCCGCCGCCCAGCCGAGCAGCAGCAGCGACGTCAGGACCCCGGTCCAGTAGAGCGTGGCCTGCTTGGCCTCGGGGCTGCCGATCTCCAGGCCGAGCAGCGCCGGCACGCAGTTCGGGGCGACGTAGTTGAAGAGGAAGGCGTCGAATACGTCGAACCCCCAGCCGAGCCATGCGGCGACGAGCACGGTCCACTGGTAGCGGGTCAGGCCTGGCATTCTCGTTCGAACCCCCCAAAGAACCGAATCCCGGGTCGCGCCCGGGCGTCACGCCAGCAGCGCGGCCACGCTCGCGGCGACGTAATCGACGTTCGCCTCGTTGATGCCCGCGACGTTCATGCGGCCGTCCGGTGGCACGTAGACGTGGTGCTGCTCGCGCAGCGTCGCGATGGCGGCGTCGTCGAGGCCCAGCAGCGAGAACATGCCGCGCTGGCGCGCGAACCAGCCGAAGTCGTGGCCCGGCAGTCGCGCGCCGAGGCGATCGGCGAGCAGTCCACGCAGCGACTTGATGCGCAGCACCATCGCCGCGAGTTCGACCTCCCAGCGCGTGCGCAGGCCCGGGTCGCCGAGGACGCGCGCCGCCACGGCCGCGCCGTGATCGGGTGGCATCGAATACATGCGCCGCGCGAGCCTGGCCTGTTGCGTCGCGACCGCGGTCGATACCGTGGAATTGCGGGAAATCACCGCCAGCGCGCCGGCACGCTCGCGATACAGCCCGAAATTCTTCGAGCACGAGACGGCCAGCAGCAGCTCGGGGACACGCCGGGCCAGGATACGCAGGCCGACCACATCGGAGCCGAGGTCGTCACCGAGTCCCTGGTAAGCCAGGTCCACGAACGGCACGAGACCGCGCCGTTCGATGACTTCCGCGAGCGTCATCCACTGCTCGGGCACGAGGTCGGCACCGGTCGGATTGTGGCAACACGCGTGCAGCAGCACGACCGCGCCGGCCGGCAGGCGCCCGATGCGCTCCGCCATCGCGTCGAACGCCACGCCGCGGCGCGCTGCGTCGTAGTACGCGTAGCGTTCGAGCCGCAGGCCGGAGCTGCCGAGCAGCGGCTCGTGATTGGCCCACGTCGGGTCGCTCACGTGCACGACCGTGCCGGCATTCGCAACGCGCAGCAGTTCTGCGCCGAGTCGCAGGGCGCCGCAGCCGCCGACGGTCTGGATCGTGGCCGTGCGCTCATGCAGCTCGCGCGCGAGCGCCCCGAGCGCGAGTTCGACGATGCGTTCGTTGAACTCGAGATTGCCCGCGGGGCCGACGTAGGTCTTGGTCGTCTGGGCTGCGATCAGCGCGTGCTCCGCCTCGCGCACGGCGCCGGGCACCGGTGTGTTGCCGAGATCGTCCCGGTACACGCCGACGCCGAGGTCCACCTTGCGCGGCGACGTGTCGCGCCGGAACGCCGCGGTCACGCCGAGAATCGGGTCGGGCGACAGTCTCTCGAGTTCGTCGAACATCCGGGTCACGCATCCTGGGCCGTTGCAGCGGCGCATGATGCCCCAGAATCGCGTCCGCGGTCAGCCGCGCTGCGCAGGTGGGCCCGCGCTGACGACTTTCTGGTCGATCGCGCCGAAGATGCTGGCGCCGTCGCGACCGAACATCTCGACCCGCACCGTGTCGCCGAACATGAGGAAGGTCGAGAGCGGCTTGCCGTGCTCGATCTGCTCGAGCGCGCGCTTCTCGGCGAGGCACGACGACCCCCGCGACCGATCGTAATTGGAGACCGTGCCCGAGCCGACGATCGCGCCGGCCCGCAGGCGGCGCGTGCGCGTCACGTGCTCGATCAGCTGGGCGAAGTCGAACGTCATGTCGACGCCGGCATCCGGCTGGCCGAACAGCTGGCCGTTGACGTGCGAGACGAGCGGCAGGTGGACCTTGTCGTCGTGCCAGGCCGCGCCGAGTTCGTCCGGCGTGACGGCGCACCGGCGAGAAGGCCGTCGCCGGCTTGGACTGGTAGAAGCCGAATCCCTTGGCGAGTTCCGCCGGGGATCAGGTTGCGCAGCGACCAGTCGTTCACCAGCAGCACCAGCTTGATGTGCCCCGCCGCGCCTCGCGGCGCGACGTCGCCATGGGCACGTCGTCGGTGATCACGGCGACCTCCGCTTCGAGGTCGATGCCGAACTGCTCGCTCGACACGGGCACGTCGTCGATCGGCCCGAGCAGATCGTCCGAGCCGCCCTGGTAGACGAGCGGATCGGTCCAGAAGCTCGGCGGCATCTCGGCGCCGCGCGCCTTGCGCACGAGTTCGACGTGATTCACGTAGGCCGAGCCGTCGACCCAGTGATAGGCGCGGGGCAACGGCGCCATCGCACTCGTGCAGGCTCGAACGCGATGCTGCCCGTCGCGTCGCCCTGCGTCGAGCGCGTGGCGACGGCCTCGAGCTGCGGCGCAGCCGGCCCCAGTCGTCCAGCGCCGCCTGCAGCGTCGGCGCGATCTGCGGCACCGGCACCGCACGGGCGAGATCGCGGCTGACGACGACCAGGCGCCGTCGCGCGTGCCGTCCTTCAGCGTCGCGAGCTTCATCGTCGGCCTTCCAGCTGTCGACGTAACCCGGCCATTCGACGTCCTGGCGCCGCGG
This sequence comes from uncultured Gammaproteobacteria bacterium, assembly GCA_963786705.1. Lineage (GTDB taxonomy): Bacteria > Pseudomonadota > Gammaproteobacteria > Steroidobacterales > Steroidobacteraceae > RPQJ01. The sequence goes on along the minus strand of CAWBAG010000025.1, from coordinate 36,723 downwards.
CCGGCCACGTCGAGCGGATCGCGCGTGTCGATCATGACCGCGTACTCGTCGGTCGGCCGGCTTCGTCTGCTCGAACATGCGCGTCAAGCGCCTTCGGATGCGGGCCATGCGTGAAGCCGCCCGGGTGGAACGTCACCATGCCCGGGTGGATGTTGTCGCGACTGAAGAAATCGCCGGCGTGATAGAAGATCACCTCGTCGTAATCGTCGTTGTTGTGGAAGAACGGCACCTTGAGCGCACCAGGATCGCGTCTCGAAGGGGCGCGGCACGAACGTGCAGACGACGAAGCGGTCCGACAGGAACGTCGTGTGCGCCGAAGGCGGCAGGTGGTAGCGATGGCTCATCACCGGACGGAGGTCGCCGCACGTTGATGCGCACCGGCGCCAGCTCGCCGTGCCAGCCGACCGCGTCGAGCGGGTTGTACGGGATACGTGATCGTCGGAGATCGGCGCCGCGGCGCTTGACGTCGCACCTGCCACTCGCGCCGTCGCTCCTGCTGGGCCCGGAACGCGGCGTCGATGCGCGGCGTGTCCAGCATGGCCGGATCGAAGAGCGCGTGCGGACCGAGGAGTCCCTTGTCCGGCAGCGGATAGCTCGCCGTTGCTCGACTCGATCATGCAGCAGGGCGACGGGCTCGCGGTCTCCAGCCGCCACATCGTGCCGCGCGGCAGCATGATGTAGTCGCCGGCGCGACCGTCGAGGTGGCCGAAATCGCAGAAGAGCTGCGCCGTCGCCCGCGTGCACGAACAGCAGCTCGTCGCCGTCGGCGTTGCGCGCGAGTCGCGGCATGCTCTGCGCAAGACGCCAGTAGCGCGATCCGGCACGAGCGATTGGTCAGCACCTCCGCCGCGTCCCACGGTCGCCGCCGCGATCGGGCAGCCGGTTCAGGTCGAAGCGCGCGCGGACGCAGCGGCCCCTCGAACCTGGTCCAGCCGGTGGGCGGATGGCGATGATAGAAGAACGTCGCGGGGCCGAAGAAGCCTTCCTTGCCCATCTCGCGCTCGTAGGTGCCCTGCGGCAGGTCGGCAGTGCGCCTGGCGGTGACGCCTCGCCCTCGCTGCGGGAGACCGGGATGTAGCGCTTCATGCTGCAGGTCTCCATGACCGCTGAGCCGCGCCGGCACTCAGATGACGCCGCGGCGTTCCTGGTCGAGCTTCGATCGATTCGAACAGGGCGCGGAAATTGCCCTCGCCGAAGCCTTCGTTGCCCTTGCGCTGGATGATCTCGAAGAAGATCGGCCCGATCACGTTCTGCGGTGAAGATCTGCAGCAGGATGCCCGTCCTTGTCGCTGCCGTCGATCAGGATGCGGTCGCGTCTTGCAGCCGCGCGCAGGTCCTCGCTGGTGCCCGGTGCACGCGCGCATTGACGCCTTCGTAGTAGGTGTCGGGCGTGTCCTGGAACGTCGACGCCGTTGTGCGCGCAGCGCGTCGACCGTCGCGTAGATGTCGTCGCGTCGCGAGCGCGATGTGCTGGATGCCTTCGCCGTGGTAGTCGCGCAGGTATTCCTCGATCTGCGACTTGTCGTCCTGCGACTCGTTGATCGGGATGCGGATCTTGCCGCAGGGGCTGGTCATCGCGCGGCTCAGGAGGCCCGGTCTTGCTTGCCCTCGATGTCGAAATAGCGGATCTCGCGGAAATTGAAGAGCCGCTCGTAGAAGCCGGCCCACAGGTTCATGTTGCCGCGATGCACGTTGTGCGTGAGGTGATCGATCACCGTGCAGGCCCGGCGTGCTGGTGCCGCGCCTGGGCTGCGGCACCGGCACGAAGTCGACGTCGTAGATCGTGTGGTCGCCGTAGCGATCGACCAGGTAGATCGAGGCTGCCGCCGATGCCCTCGATCGCGGGGATGTTCAGCTCCATCGGGCCCGACCGGGTTGGCGACCGGCTTCGCGCCGAGTTCCACGGCGCGCTTGAAGCGCGCGGCGGCGTCCTTGACGCGGAACGCCATCGCGCAGGCCGAGGGTCCGTGCTGCTGCGCGAAGCGCTGCGCCGAAGCTGTCGGGCTCGGCGTTGATGATGAAATTGACGTCGCCCTGCCGGTGCAGCGTCACGTTCTTGCTGCGGTGGCGCGCGACGATCGGCGAAACCCATGCGCTCGAACAGCGCTGCGCAGTCCGCGGTGTCGGGCGCGGTGTATTCGACGAACTCGAAGCCGTCCGTGCCCATCGGATTGTCGAACAGGTCGGCCATGGCAGGCCCTCCCGGCGATTTAGTTTCAAGTGAAACGGTAGCGGCCAATCGTACTTCAGGTCGGGCGCGATGCGCCACCTCGGCGGGCCGATCGGGGGAGCGTCAAGGCTGGGCGTCGATGCTCGTCTGCTTGCGACTCAGTTCCTGCTGCATGTTCGCGTCGCGCTGCTCGAGATCCTCGTACTGGGCCACCGTCATGCACACCTGCTGGGCAAAACGCGTTCCCAGCGGCGTCACAGTGCGGCAGTACAGCGTCTCACCGTCGCGCACGCGGACCTTGTAGCCCGCGGGCACCGAAGGGGCCGTCGGTGCCGCCTTGTTGCTCGGAAGTCGGGCAGCCGGATCGGCGGCGGCCGGTGGCGCCGACCCGACGGTCGGGGCCTGGGAGGCGCAACCGGTCGCGAACGCGGCGAGCAGCACCAGTGACCTGGTATGGACATGCATGTTGCGAATCCGTCCGGGTCGCGCGTCCGCGTGTTCCGCAGCCAGGGATCAGTTCATGCCGCAGGCATTTTCCGCGGACGACGCGCAGACCGTGGTGCTTCGTTCCAGGTCGGTGCGCACGGACTCGCCGCGGCGCTTGACCTCCCTGTACTCGTCCTCCGTCATGCAGATCTGCTGCGAGAACCTCGACCCGAGGGTCGTCATGCTCTTGCAGAAATAGCGCACGCCGTTGCGATTGACGTCCTTGTACCCGGGCGGCACGCGCATGACTTCCCCTGCCGCGGTAGCCTCGGCGGTCGGCGACGCGTTGGCGGCGAGGACTGCGCTGCCTGGCTCGGGGGCAATGACCGCGGGAGCAGCTGCTGGCTGCGCGGTTGCGGCTGGCGGTGTGGTGGGCGTGGACGCGCATCCGGCGGACAGCGCGAGCGCAAGGACGAGAGGGATCAGGCGCATCGGAAAAACTCCGGTTCAGTTGTACGACTGCGAACTCCCGCGACCCGCCACTCGAGGCGCGGCGCGGTGCCCGCGTCCTTGGTGGGCCGTGCTGGATTCGAACCAGCGACCAACTGGTTAAAAGCCAGCTGCTCTACCGACTGAGCTAACGGCCCAACTACGGCAAATTTCCCAGATTTTCTGCATTGTAGCCAGTTGCTCCGGGGACACTGGCAACCCCCTGCTAACGCTTCACCGAAGGGGGCTGGGCGTGGCTCGGACGGCAGGGCCGCGAGTATATCAGGCCGAGACGGACTGCTAATGCTCGCTCAAACGCATCGCTTCCGTCGACTCCCCTGCTCCTTGTCGGGCCATGATATTGAGCAGGTCGTGTACGAATCGGCTGCGAGAATCCGGGACGTCGGCAAGTCGGTCGAGGACCTCCAGAGCCACGGTAGCAATCGCGTCAGCGAGCAGTTCATCATTGGTTGGTTCCCCCATGACGCGCTTGTCTCGTCGGCGTCTGCATGCATTTGTGCCGCGAACATGTAATAGCTCACCAGGCTTTCCCGGCGATGGACGCGGCTGCTCAATAGGGTGAGCGTTCACACATGAAGAAGCTATTATTCGGCTAACCATCCCCAAGGGGCTTCACCGCATTCCTCCGCTTCCGTCCTTTTTTGCCGCCGGACTGCTGCACTTCCACTCCTCGACTTAGCGCTGACGATTGGCGGACTTCTTGTTGCCCATGACGGACGCGAAAGCGGATTGAGGAGTTGATGGACGGCAGGACAGGGTCGGCCGACGCGAGGAGCGAGTTCGTGAAGCTCGCCACCCGCCTGCTGCTCGAGGAGTCGGGCGAGGCGGAGGCCCGTGATGCGGTGGGCCGCGAGTATTACCGGCATGGGGACGGCCGCGGTCACCGCAATGGCTACCGCACGGCGCGGCTCCGGAGCGCCGAAGGCTCGATCGAGTTCGCGGTGCCGCAGCTGCGCGGTCTGCGGGGTTGGCGCAGCCAGGTGCGCGAGGCGCTGAGCGGTTCGAGCGAAGAGCTTGAGCGCCTCGCGATCGAGATGTACGCGCGCGGGCTGTCGGTGCGCGACATCGAAGCCGCCTTTACGGATCGGCGCGGGCACTGCCGGTTGACGCGCACGGCGGTGAGCGAACTGAGCGAGCGGCTGTGGCGCGATTATCAGGAGTTTGCGAGCCGCGATTTGTCAGCGTATCCGATCCTCTACCTGTTCATCGACGGCATTGCCGAACGCGTACATCTCGGTCAGCCGCGCGAGGCGGTGCTGGCCGCCTGGGGGATCACGGCGAGCGGGCAGAAAGTGCTGTTGGGGCTGGCACCGGCGGCGAAGGAAGACACCGCCAGTTGCCGGGATTTCCTGCGCGACCTCAAAGCTCGGGGTCTGCAGGATCCGATCCTCGGCACCACCGACGGGGCGCCGGGGCTGATCCGTGCTTTCGACGAGGTGTTCCCGCGCTCGCTGCGGCAACGCTGCCTCGCGCACAAGATCCGTAACCTCGAGCAGAAGGTTCCCCAGGAGCGCTGGCGCGAAGTGAAGGCGCAGGCCTTTGCCGCCTACACGGCCGGTTCGCCGGCCACCGCGCGATTGCTGCGCGAGGAATTCGTGGCTCGCTTCGAGCGCGAACTGCCGTCGGCGACCGCGTGCTTCCTCGACGACTTCGAGGCGGCGATCGCGCACCTGCGGGTGCCAATTGCACATCGCCGCACGGTTCGCACCACGAATCTACTCGAGCGGTTGTTCGGCGAGGAACGTCGCCGGACCAAAGTGATACCGCACGCCTTCGGCGAACGCGCCGTGCTGAAACTGATGTTCGCCTCGCTACTGCGTGCCAGTGCCGGCTGGCGTCGTGTCGTCATCAGCGAGTTCGAGCTGCGGCAACTCGAGGACTTGCGTAACGACCTCGATCAGGAGTTCAAGCAGCGGACGGTCGCGCCCGCATCATCCGCATCCCGTCATCGAATTTACAGCAAAGATCGGACTTGACCCGCGCGACAAAGCGTCGTTTGAGATCTAAGTAGACAGACATTCTCCATTTATACCAGTCTCTATCGTCAGAGCATCGATTGCACCGGGTCCGATCTGCGGTCAGTGCCTAGGGCGCTGCTCCCTGAAACACCGACCAATGCAATAGAACGGCTGGAGAAGATCTGCCCCAGAACTGCATCACCCTGCCACGCTCGCCGCTCTGCGAACTGGTCTGGTCCAAGCCGGTCGCTGAATCGGCCAGAGAATTCGCCGGTGCCACGTCGGCGAGCGACGGCAGGCGTGCCTCCTCATTCCGGCGCTGAGCAACGACTGCCCACCCGGCTCGTCTCCGGCTGGGCGGGGGCGGCAACGCGCGACCGTGAACACTTCGGCAACTGTGGGCGTCGGTCAGGCTCGAAGCGCCCATCCCGGACGCGCAGAAGTACCTGGCCATCGGCATGAACTACCACGACCACGCCGAGGAGGTGCGCAAGGGCGACATGACAGTGCCGCCTCGCTGACTGCGCATCACGCTCGGAGGGCGTAATGGGTGTCACGGTCAATACGGATTTGTTCAACCGTTAATTGCCACGGAGCAGGCTATGGAACTCAGACGACCGCTGGTCCTTATCGGGCTCGACGCCTTCGAGCGCACGGTGCTCGAGCGGCTGGTGGCCGAGGGCCGGCTTCCTCATCTCGGGGCGCTGCTCCGCCGCGGGAACTACCGCCATCTCCTCGGCGAGGGGCCGGGCCTGCAAGGTGCCTCGTGGCGGGGGTTCATGACCGGCCGGCCGTTGGCCGAGCACGGCTGGTTCTTCCGCAAACTCTGGCGGCCGGAGACCGGTCGGGTGGAGGCGGCCGCCCCGTCCTGGTTGCCGGCGACCCCGTTCTGGGCGCAGCTCGATGAACATCTCAACGTGGCGGTCATCGATGTCCCCCATGCAGCGCAATCGCCAGCGCACGGTATCCGCGTGGACGGCTGGCAAGGGCACGACAAGATGAACCTCTACGCGTCACCGCCCGCGCTACTCGCGGAGCTGCGCACGCGCTTCGGCGAGCGGGCAATGGCGGCCGAGAAGTATGGGCCACGGTCGCCGGACGCCTTGCGCCAGGTGTGTGAGACAACCGTCGCGGCAGCCGAGCAGATTGCCGATATCGGCGCCTGGCTGCAGGAGAAGGACGAGTTCGACCTGTTCGTCATCGTCCTCGGTTCACCGCACCGTGCCGGGCACTATCTTTGGGCCGCGCCCGGCAGCGACCTGCCTTCGGACGTCCCGTCCGACGAGCTGCTCGAAGTCTATGCGGCCTGTGACCGGGCGGTGGGCCAGCTCGTGGAGGCGGCATCCAAGCAGGCCACGGTCGCTGTCTTCGCGCTGCATGGGATGGGCCCCAACTCAGGGTGGGTTGATCGTTTCCCGGAGATCCTCCGCCTTCTCCACGATGGGGCCAAATCATCGCCGAGCATCTCGGGCTGGCGCCGCGGGCTGCATCAACTGCGTCGTACGCCGCTGGCGCAGGCGACCAGCCGCATGTTGCCGGACTGCGTCAACGGCTGTATCGGGCGGCTGTGGTCGCGCCAGATGCACGACTGGTCGCGGACGCGCTTTTTTGCCGTGCCCGATGAGGAGGGTGGCTGTGTGCGGGTTAACCGACGCGGTCGCGAGCCGAACGGCATCATCAAAGCGGGGGCTGCCTACGAGCGCGTCCTCGATGAGCTGGAAGGGTCGTTACGTCGCGCCGTCGATCTTGAAACCGGCCTGCCGATCGTGCGCTCCGTTACTCGTGTGGACAGGCTGATCGACGCCAACGCGCCTGGGCGGGCTTATCTGCCGGACTTGATCGTCGAATGGGACGGCTATCCGGTCGGTGTCTCGAGCGGCGTCCGAGTTCCGGGGATCGGCGAGGTGCGCTGGGAGCGTGGGGGGCGAATTGCCTCCGGGCGATCGGGCGCCCACTTGTCGGAAGGCTGGCTCGTAGTCTGCGACCCTGCCGTGCCGGCAGGCACGCGCGCCGCCGCCGCGCCTGCAGCCGCCCTCGTGCCATCGCTGCTCCGGGCCATGGATGTCGAACAACTGTCAGGGCAGCCTGCCGGGCGCACGTTCGTTAGTCTGCTGGATCAGCAGTCGCTGCAGGGCTCAACCGCGGTTCGCTTAGGAGCGGCGTAGCAGCATCCTCAGCTCGCCGCGCCGGAGCACGCCAAGCGGCGTCAGCAAAGCGCCGAAGCTCCTGTGCACGGCGCCGCCAGCGAGCAGCGCGGCAGCGCTCGTCGCCGCGAGGCTGGCGGCCGCAGCACCGATCGCGCCCATGAGGGGCACTAGCACCGCGAGCAGGAGGACTAGGAGGGCGAGAGCGGCGAGGGCGGCCAAGCCTGGCCGTGTGGCGGCAGTGGGCTTGGCGGCCGCAATCAAGGCGCCGGTCATTACGGTCATCAGCGGCGCCGCGAGGCCGTGGCTGAACACCAGAATTGCCAGCAATCGGCTACCGCCGGCGTAATCCTCGCCGAACAACAGCGCCATGATCTCGTGCGCGTTCACGGCCAGTAGGACGCTTGCCGGGACGAGCACTGCCAGGAGCCACCGCAGCGCCGTTTCCAGAATGACCTGCGCCCGCTGTGTATCGCCGGAAACGTGCGCCCGCGTCAGGGTCGCGATCAGCATGCCCGTCGAGCCGAGCGCCACAGTGTTGGGCACACGCGCCAAAGCAACGGCTGCCACGTAGAACCCGCGCTCGACGGGCGCGACCGTGGCGGCTGCGAGGCCGAGTGCCCACAAATCGAGTGAGCTGAGCAACTGAACGGCGGCGCCCCGCAGCGCGACGGGTGCCGCTGGCTTTTAGATTGCTCTTCCCTCGATCAGGCGTGGTCGCAGTACCTGGATGCCGAGCGCCCACAAACAAAACAACAGCGCCAAGGCCGAGCCGCCGGCGTTCACGAGCAGGGCGCCCGCGGCGCTGAGTCCGAGAGGGATCAACGCCATTATTCCGATGAGCTTCGCGCCCGCGTAGACGGAGGTGGCCGCACTGACGACGTTGAAGCGATGCGCTCCCTGCAGCGCGCCAGTTAGAACGAGGAAGAGTCCGAAGATCGGAACGTCGAGCGCAGCGAGCCGAAGCAGCGCCTCCCCTCCCGGAAGCGCCAACAGGTGCGCCAGTGCCGGTGCTACGCTTACGAAGCCGAGCCAGAGCAGGCTCGTGATCACCAGAGTCAGAGTGACGCCGGTGGCGGCGATGTCGGAAGAGCGCGCCGGCTCGGCCGCGACCATACGGTTCACCGCCAGTGGAACACCGGCCCGCGCAGGAAGAGGCGCGATGCTATCCGAACCCGGGCGACGGATCATCGGTACGCGGTCGGATCGGCGACACCAGCCGCCGCGAAACCCTGGCGGCGCAAACGGCACGAATCACAACGGCCGCACGCGCGGCCCGCGTCGTCCGCCTGGTAACACGAGATCGTCTGCGCAAAATCGACGCCCAGCGCCACGCCGCGCCGGATTATGTCCGCCTTGGCCAGGTCGATGAGCGGCGCGCGAATTCGCAGCGGCGTGCCGTCTTCCACCCCGGCGCGGGTCGCGAGGTTGGCCATGGCCTCGAACGCACGCACGAATTCCGGACGGCAGTCCGGATACCCCGAGTAATCCACCGCATTGACGCCGATGAAGATGTCGTGCGCGTGCAGCACCTCGGCCCATGCGAGCGCGAGCGCGAGGAAGACCGTATTGCGGGCCGGCACGTAGGTTACCGGGATCGGTGACTCACCGGCCGCGCCGTCGAGCGGTACCGCGATGCCGGGATCGGTCAGCGCCGAGCCGCCGAACGCTGCGAGATCGATCCGCATGACGCGATGCTCGACCGCGCCGAGTTGCGCCGCGACGCGTGCGGCGGCAGCGAGCTCGGCCCGGTGGCGCTGGCCGTACTGGAGACTGAGCGCGTGGCACCTGAAGCCTTCGGCGCGCGCGAGCGCGAGACACGTGGCGGAATCGAGCCCGCCCGAGAGGAGCACGACGGCAGGCTTGCCGGTGCCGGTCACCGCGTCAGCGCCCCGCCTCGTTGCCCCAGAGATACTTGTGCAGCTGCACCTGCAGCCGGACGTCGAGGCGATCCGCGACGATCCACTCCGCCAGTACGCGAGGCTCGAGCTGGCCCCAGGACGGCGAGAACAGGACCTGGCAGGCTGGCGGTGCCGGGCGTGCGCGCAGCAACTCGCGGGCCCAGTCGTAGTCGGCACGCGAACACAGGACGAACTTCAGCTGGTCGCGTCCCGTGAGGACGTCGAGGTTCTCGAGGCGGTTGCGCCGTGACTCGCCGGAATCGGGTGTTTTCACGTCCACGACGCGGCACACGCGCGGGTCCACCGGCGCGACGTCGATCGCGCCGCTGGTCTCGAGCGAGACGTCGAAACCGGCGTCGCAGAGCCGCGTCAGCAATTCGAAGCAGGCTTTCTGTGCCAGCGGCTCGCCACCCGTCACGCAGATCCGGCGCACGCCGCTGTCGCGCGCGAGTTGCAGGAGGTCGTCGAGGCTGCGCCACTCGCCGCCGTGGAACGCATACGCCGTGTCGCAATAGACGCAACGCAGGGGACAACCCGTGAGACGGATGAAGAGCGTCGGCCAGCCGACAGCATCGGCTTCGCCCTGGATCGAGACGAAGCACTCCGTGATCTTGAGCCGGCTCACCGACCCTCGGCGTCCATCTGCTCGATGCGGGTCTGGGCCTGCTGCGCAGCCTCCGACTCGGGATACGTCGATATGACCTTCTGCAGCGTCGCGCGCGAGTTGCGGAACGCCTTGAGGTCGTACTGGCAATACGCGACCTTCAGCATCGCATCCGCCAGCCTGCGCGATTCCGGAAAGGCCGCGACGGCCTGGAACGATTTCAGCGCCGACTCGAATTCCTGCTGCATGTACTGCGCTTCGCCGAGCCAGTACGTCGCGTTGTCGGCGCGCGGTCCGCGCGGATACTTCGCGAGATAGACCTGGAACCCGCGCGCAGCCTCCTCGTAGCGTCCCGCCTTCATCGCGGCGAACGCGTCGCCGTACACCGCGGACTCGTCAGCGAACACGACAGCCGGCGGGTTCGTGGCCCCGCCCGCTGCCGCCGGCGCTCCGCCCGGTGTGTTCTCGACCACCAGCAGGCGACGATCCAGGTCCGCGTAGAGGTCTCGCTGCTGCTGGAGTAGCGACTCGAGCTCGTGCCGCGCCTCCTCGATCTGGCCGCGCAACGTGCGCAGGTCCTGTCGCGACACCTCGAGTTGCTGCTGCAACTCGATCAGCGACTGGTTGACCCTGCTCTCGAGCGTCGCGAGGCGGTCGTCGGCCGCGTTGGCCCGGGCCTCGAGTTCCTTGTTGTTCGCCGCCGCGAACGCGCTCGCGCTGGCGAGCACGCCCGCGAGCGCCACAGTTGCGAAGAATGAACGCTGCAGCTTGCCCATGGTGCCCTAGGGCGCGTACGCCAGTTCGACGCGACGGTTCTGCGCATAGACCGCTTCGTCCGATCCCTCGACCGCGGGCCGTTCCTCGCCGTAGCTGACCGTCGCGACCTGCGGATCGGCGACACCCTGCAGCTGCAGCGCCCTGCGCACGGTCTGCGCGCGACGCTCGCCCAGGCCGATGTTGTACTCGCGCGAGCCGCGTTCGTCGGTGTGGCCTTCGAGGCGCACCCTGGCGGTTGGGAATTTCGTCAGGTAGGCGGCGTGCGCGGCCACCACCTGCACGTATTCCGCGCGGATCTCGCTGCTGTCGTATTCGAAGTAGATCACGCTGCGGGCCTTGAGCGCCGCAAGGGCCTGTTCCTGGGCCGTGCCCATCGCCGCGCCCGTGCCGCCGCCGGTATCGGCACCAATGCCGCTCGTCTGCGCTCCACTCGAGTCCGTCGATCCTGCGGGCGGGCTCGATTCCGGCTGCACCTGCTTCGGCTTCTGGCAGGCTGCGAGGCCAACGGCGAGTACGGCCACGGCGACGGCATGGGTCCACTTCATGTTGCTTCGAACTCCTCGAGGTAATGCCTGCCGGCCAGGAAGTTGCCGGCGGAATGACTGATGATACCTTGCCGCCGGTCCCGCTTCATCGTTGTGCCGGGAACGGCGACCAGGCCGCTTCGCGCACGTCGCCCTTGTCCGAACTCAGGCGTTGCTGGAACTGGCCGTCGGACGACACAGTGGCGAGCGCGCCGCGCCCGGCGTTCTGTGTCGCATAGATGATCAACGCGCCATTCGGCGCGTAACTCGGTGATTCGTCCTGGCGGCCTTCGGTCAGCACCCGCAGGTTGCGGGTCTGCAGGTCGAACGTGGCGATCCGGTAGGCCCCGCGATCGAGCGTCACGAGCGCAAGCGACTGCCCGTCCGGGGCCACGCGCGGGCGCGCATTGTAGCTGTTCGTGAACGTCAGGCGTTGCACGTCCTGGGCGCTGTTGGCGGCCACTCGATACACCTGTGCACTGCCCGCGCGGTCCGACGTGAAATACACGCTGGCGCCGTCGCGTGACCACTCGGGCTCGGTGTCGATCGCGGCGTCGGTCGTCAGGCGGGTCAGCACCTGCGACGCCAGTTCGAGCGCGTAGATGTCGAGGTTGTCGTCGCGCGAGAGCGTCAGTGCCAGCTTGCGGCCGTCAGGCGACCACGCGGGTGCGCCGTTGATGCCGAGTCGCGCGGAGACGCGGCGGCGTTCGCCAGTGGCGAGACGCTGCACGTAGATCGCCGATGCCTTGCCCTCGAACGACACGTAGGCCAGGCTCTGGCCGTCGGGGGACCAGGCCGGCGACATGATCGGCTCGGCGGATTCGGTGACGACGCGCGGGCCGAAGCCATCGGCATCGGCGACGACGAGTCGGTGCCTCTGCGCGGGCGCGCGGCCCTCGACCGAGACGTACGCGATTCGCGTCGAGAATGCGCCCTTGATTCCCGTGAGGCGCTCGAAGATGAGGTCGGATATGTGGTGGGCCGTCGCCCGCAGTCCGCGCTCCGTGGTCGGCAGGCGCTCGCTCAGCAGCGGTTGCCCCGTCTGCACGTTGAAGAGTTCGAACGTGACCGCGAGGCCGGCGGTGTCCGGCTCGACGCGGCCGACGACGATGAAATCGGACCGCAGCAGGCGCCAGTCCTCGAAGCGGATCGCCGCGCCGCTCGTCGGCCGCGCGACCATGTCGCGCCGTTCGAGCGGGCTGAAGCGGCCGCTCAGGCGCAGGTCGCTCGCGATCACGGCCGCCACCTCGCCGGGCCCGCCCTCCACCTGGCCGCCGAACGGGACCACCGCGATGGGGACGGCGTCGCGCACGCCCTGCGTGATGTCGAGGCGCAGCTGCGCCTGCGCGGGCGGGAACCACGCGAGCAGGCAGGAGACCAGCATAGCGGACCTCGCCACGACGCGGCGCAGGGGGCGCGATGACGCGCGGGTGGAATTCATCGCAGCGCTACTCCGTTGGCTTGAAGACGATCACGAGCCGCCGCTCGAACGCGCGCGGGTCGCGCGGCGCGGGCAGCGGCGACGAACGATACACGGCATTGGCCACGGATTCGCGCACGGCCTGGTCGCCGTTGCAGTCGCCGATCTGGACTGAGATGACCGTGCCGCCCGTCGCCTGGTTGACGTAGAGCGTGCACTCCAGGCCCGCGCGGGCCGACGGCGGCCGAATCCAGTTGCGCTCGATCGTCTGGATCAGCAACGCCCGGTATTCGTCCATCACGCCGGATTGGGCCAGCGCCTCGCCCGCTTCCTCGGTGGCCAGCGCGCGGCGCAGTTCCGCCTCGCGCTGCGATTTCTGCTTTGCATCCCGTGCCGCCGCCGCCTTCGCTTCCTGTTCCGCGCGCGCGTCCGCCGCTGCTTTTTCCTGCGCCAGCACGGCGGCCTTGCGACGCGCGTCCTCCTCGGCACGCCGCTCCGCGGCGGCAGCGGCCTCCGCCGCCGCGTGTTCCCGGGCGGCTTCCTCGCGCTGCGACGCCTCTGCCGCGCGCCGTGACTCGACCGCCTTGCGCTCGGCGTCCGCCGCGGCGGACGCAGCCTCGGCGCTCTCGGCGCTCGCCTGCGGTTGCGGAATGTCGGGCTCTGGTTGCGGCGCCGGCGGCGCGGGTGCCGGCTGCGCGACTTCTGCGGCGACGGGTTCGCGCAATGGCTTGCCGGTGCGCACGCTCCGTGGCAGGTCTTCGTAGCGCACGACGTTGCCTTCGATCGCGAGCGGCGCGGGAGGCGGGTCGGCGCGCCAGCGCACCGCGGCGATGGCGATCACCAGCAGGAACACGACGTGCAGCGCAACCGACCCGAGCAGGGGCCGCACCTGGTCGCGGGCGAGCCACGGCATCGGTCAGCGCTGCCCCGTCTTGCGCTCGCCCGCTGGCAGCGGCTCGGTCACGAATCCGACCTTCTTCGCGCCGGCCTGCTGCAGCAACACCATGCCCTCCACGACCCGGCCGTAGGAAACGGCCCTATCCGCCTTGACCAGTACGGGACGCGCGGGTTCCCGGCGCAGTGCCGCCGCCGCGACCTCGAGCAGGCGTTCGGGCCCGAGCGCGCGCCTGGGATCGCCGAGATTCAGGTACAGCAGTCCTTCGCGGTCGATGCTGAGCAGCAGCGGTTCGAGGTCGTCCGGCTCGATCGGCTCGGCCGCCGCCCGTGGCAGGTCCACCTTGATGCCCTGGCTCAGCATCGGCGCCGTCACCATGAATATGATCAGCAGCACGAGCATCACGTCGATGTATGGCACGACGTTGATTTCGCCCATGAGCTTGCGGCCACGCCTGCGCGACATCGGCGCCTCCCGTTCAGTCCGGCGCGACGCCGGCGTGGCGCTGCAGGATCGTGGAGAGTTCTTCCATGAACGTGTCGTACCGCAATTCCAGGCGGCTGACCTGGTCGGCATAGCGATTGTAGGCGATGACGGCCGGGATCGCCGCGAACAGGCCCATCGCTGTCGCGACCAGTGCCTCGGCAATGCCGGGCGCCACGGTCGCAAGCGTCGCCTGCTGCACGTTGCCGAGCCCCTGGAACGCGGTGAGGATGCCCCACACCGTCCCGAAGAGGCCGACGTACGGGCTCGTGGAACCGATCGTCGCGAGCGTCGACAGGCTCTGTTCGAGGCGGTCGGTTTCCTTCAGCTGCGCCACCTTCATCGCGCGCCGGCTGCCGTCGAGCAACTGCGCGCCCGCGAGCCCGAGCTGGCTCTTGAGGCGCGAGAACTCGCGGAAGCCCGACACGAAAATGTCCGCCATCCCGGTGCGCGCGGCGCCGTCCAGCGACTTGTAGAGCGCGGCGAGGTCGCCTCCGGACCAGAACTCCGTCTCGAAGCGATCGGCGGCGAGCCGCGCCTCGCCGAGCAGCCTGCGCTTGTTGAGGATGATGCCCCAGGAAGCGACCGACGCGCCGACGAGCAGGAGCATCACGAGTTGCACGAGCAGGCTCGCGTGCAGCAGCAGGTCGATGATGGAATGCTCGCCGATCATCCGTGTTGGTCCTCGTCAGCCTTCGAAGAGCCCGAGCGTACCGGGACGCTCGGAGGCCGGGGGCGTGAGCCCGAAATGCAGGTAGGCATTGCGGGTCGCGACGCGGCCGCGCGCCGTGCGCATGATGTAGCCCTGCTGGATCAGGAACGGCTCGATCACGTCCTCGATCGTGCCGCGCTCCTCGCCGAGGGCGGCCGCGAGGCTGTCGACGCCGACCGGGCCGCCGTCGAACTTCTCGATGATCACCCGCATGAGCCGGCGGTCCATCGGGTCGAAGCCCTGCGGATCGACGTCGAGCAGGTCGAGTGCGGCACGCGCAACGTCGAGCGTGACGCGGCCGTCGGCCTTCACCTCGGCGTAATCGCGCACGCGCCGCAGCAGCCGGTTGGCGATGCGTGGCGTGCCGCGCGAGCGCGTGGCGATCTGCTCCGCGCCGCCCTCCTCCATCGCCACGCCGAGGATGCCGGCGGAGCGCTGCACGATGCGCTTCAGGTCGTCGTTTGTGTAGAAATCGAGGCGCTGCACGATGCCGAAGCGGTCGCGCAGCGGCGACGTGAGCAGGCCCGCGCGCGTCGTCGCGCCGACCAGCGTGAAGGGCGGCAGGTCGAGCTTGATCGAGCGGGCGCCCGGGCCCTCGCCGATCATGATGTCGAGCTGGAAGTCCTCGAGCGCCGGATAGAGGATTTCCTCGACGACCGGGCTCAGGCGGTGGATCTCGTCGACGAACAGCAGGTCGTTCGGCTGCAGGTTCGTGAGCAGCGCGGCGAGGTCGCCCGGGCGCTCGAGCACGGGCCCCGAGGTCTGCTTGAAGCCGACGCCGAGCTCGTTCGCGACGACGTGCGCGAGCGTGGTCTTGCCGAGGCCTGGCGGGCCGAAGATCAGCACGTGGTCGAGGGACTCGCCCCGGTTGCGCGCGGCCGTGATGAAGATCTCCATCTGCGCCTTCATGGCCGGCTGCCCGACGTACTCGGCCAGCGTCTTCGGCCGCACCGTGCGGTCGTACGGCCTCCTCGTCGCGCTGGCTCACCGTCGAGATCACGCGGTCCTGTTCGATGGTCATGCGGTGCGCCTCGTCACCGCGTCAGGGCGCCGCGGCGCGCAGCGCGTGCCGGATCAGCTCTTCCGTGGTTGCAGCCGCCGCATCGACCTTCTGCAGCAGCCGCGTGACTTCCGCCGGCTTGTAACCGAGCGACACCAGCGCGCTGAACGCTTCCGCGTGCGGCGTTGCCGGCGCCTGCCGCGTCGAGACCGTCGCGCCCTTGGCGTCGAACGCCGTGCCGGCGAGCGCCTTGAGGCGGTCGCGCATCTCGATCATGAGCCGCTCGGCCGTCTTGCGGCCGACGCCCGGAACCCTGGTGAGGGACGCGGCATCCTGGGTTTCGACGCAACGATGGAACTCGTCCACGCTGACGCCCGAGAGGATGCCGAGCGCGATGCGCGGACCGACGCCGGAGACCCTGATCAGTTCGCGAAACAGTCCCCGCTCGCGTTCGGTGCCGAAGCCGAACAGCACGTGCGCGTCCTCGCGCACGACGAGGTGCGTGTGCAGGCTCACCTCCGCGCCGACGGCAGGCAGCGTGTAGAAGGTCGACATCGGCGCCTCGACCTCGTAACCCACGCCGCCCACGTCCACGACCAGCTGCGGCGGATGCTTCGCCACCAGGCGGCCGCGCAGGTGCCCGATCACGCCCCGGGCTCCCGTGCCGCGGCCGCGCCGACGGCACGACGGGCGGCCCGTGCATAGGCGTGGCATAGCGCGAGCCCGATCGCGTCGGCGGCGTCCGGTCCGAGTTCACCCTGCAGCTTCAACAACGTCCGCACCATCAACTGCACCTGCTCCTTCTGCGCGCCGCCCTTGCCCACGATCGCGAGCTTGACCTCGCGCGGTGCGTACTCGAAGACCTCCGGGCTGACTGAGAACACGGCGCACAATGCCGCCCCGCGCGCCTGGCCGAGCTTGAGCGCACTGTCCGCATTGCGATGCATGAACACGCGCTCGATCGCGACCTCCTCGGGCGCGTACTGCTGCACGAGCGCGACGACACCCTCGAAGATCTGCCGCAACCGCGGCGGAAACTCGGCGCCGCTGGTGCGGATCGAGCCGCTCGCGACGTAGCGCGCCGAGCCGCCCTGCCAGTCGATGATGCCGAAGCCGGTCGCCTGCGAGCCCGGGTCGATGCCGAGGATGCGGACCGTCGCGCCACTGGCCGCGGACTGGGATGGTCCGGGCGTCCAGCGCCTCGCGCCGCGGTTGATTCTCGGCAAATTCCACCCTGGCCAGGGCCCGGAAATCGGGCGTCGTATGATACCGTCATTCCCTCGCATTCAGCACGGTTGCGTTGCCGCGCGGCGCTGGCGCACGAACCTTGAAGCCCGTCGAAATCGACATTCAATCGCTGTCGCCCCCGGTCCGGGCGGCGCTCGAGGTCGTCGGCGAGATGACCCCGAACGAGTGCACGCTGCGCAGCATCGAGCTGATGGCCGCGCTGGCGCAGCTGCACGCCGACGACGAGGTCCTGCTCGCGGGCCTGCTGGTGCCGCTGCTCGAAGGCGAGCTCATCGACGCGACCCGGGCCGAGTCGTTGTTCGGCGTTCCCGCGTACCGCCTTGCACGCGAGCTCGCGCGCATCGATCAAAGTGGCATTCCCGCCGGCTGGAACCCCGGCGAGCACCTCGGCCCGGAGCAGGCGGAGGGGCTGCGCAAGCTGCTGCTCGTCGCTCGCCTCCGACGTGCGGCTGGTCCTGATGCGGCTCGCCCTGCAGCTCGTCCGGTTGCGCGCGATGAAATCGGCGACGCCCGGCGAGTTGCGCCGCGCCGCGCTCGAGACGCGCGAAATCTACGCGCCGCTCGCGAACCGCCTCGGCATCTGGCAGCTCAAGTGGGAACTGGAGGACCTGGCATTCCGCTATCTGCGCGCCGGACGACTACAAGCGCATCGCCGCGCCTGCTGCGCGTCGAAGCGCGGCGAGCGCGAGCACTACATCGAGGACGTCAGCCGCGAACTGCAGGGCGCGAACTCGACGCGGCCGGCATCGCGGGCGAGATCGACGGGCCGGCCGAAGCACATCTACAGCATCTGGCGCAAGATGCAGCGCAAGCGCTCTGACGTTCGACCAGGTCATGGACGTGCGCGCGGTGCGCATCACTCGTCGGCACGATCGCCGACTGCTACGCGGCGCTCGGCGTCGTGCACGGCCTGTGGCCGTTCATCCCCGGCGAGTTCGACGACTACATCGCGACGCCCAAGGACAACAACTACCGCTCGATGCACACGGCCGTGATCGGGCCGGGCAAGCTGCCGCTCGAGGTGCAGATCCGCACGCAGGAGATGCACGAGCACGCCGAACTCGGCGTCGCCGCGCACTGGCGGTACAAGGAAGGCGGCCGCGCGGAATCGGCGCTTACGAGCAGAAGATCGACTGGCTGCGCGCAGCTGCTCGAGCCCGCGCAAGCGCGGACAGCGCCGAGCCGGATCTGCTCGACCAGCCTGCAGGCCGAGATGTTCGAGGACCGCGTCTACGCCCTGACGCCCGCGCGGCGAGGTGGTCGACCTGCCGAAGGGCGGCACGCCGCTCGACTTCGCCTACCACGTGCACACGAACCTGGGCCACCGGTGCCGCGGCGCGAAGGTCAATGGCCGCATGGTGCCGCTCGGACCACGCGCTCGCGAACGGCGACACGGTCGAGATCATCACCGGCAAGGCAGCCCCAGCCCGAGTCGCGACTGGCTGGTGCCGCAGCTCGGGCTACCTCGCATCGCGCGCGCAACCGCGCAAGGTGCGCGCCTGGTTCCGCAAGCAGGACGAAGCCCAGAACCGCGAGCAGGGCCGCGCAGATGCTCGAACGCGAACTCGCAGCGTCTCGGCGTGCACGTGCGCTGTCGATGCCCGAGATGCTCGCCGACCTCAGGCCTGCCGAGTGCCGATGCGCTGCACGAGGGCCTCGGCGAGGGCGAACTGACGCTCGGCGCAGGTCGCCGGCGCGATCCACCGCCTGCGCATGCACGAGCGCGAACCGCCGCGCACCGCGCGGGTGCCGGCGAACCGGCGCCGCGGAAGTCGGTCGAGCCGGATGGTCGTCGACGGCGTCGGCGACCTGCTGTCGCACGTATCGCGCGCTGCTGCCGGCCGGTGCCGCCGGAAGCCGATCCGGGCTACATCACGCTCGGGCGCGGCGTCAGCATCCATCGCGCAACCTGCGCGAATCTCGTGCGCCTGCGCGATACCAACCCGCAGCGAGTGCTCGCGGTCGACTGGGGCCAGGCCGGCGACGAGCGCACGTTCCCGGTCGACGATCGTGATTCGAGGCCTACGACCGGCGCGGCCTCGTGCGGGACGTCTCGGGCGTGCTCGCCGACGAGCACATCAGCATCGAGGCGATGCACGACCGTCACCGACGCGGCCGACGACATCGCCACGTGGACGTGACCGGCATCACGGTGCACGGCCTCGACGAGCTTTCGCCGCGCTGCTCGCGCGGATCTCGGCGCTGCCGAACGTCATCGAGCGCCCGAAGCGAAAACGCTGACGGCGCCGCGCGATCACCGCGGTTCGGGAAATCGATCGCGCGCTTGTCCGCACCGCAGCGCCGCTTCGTGCAGCGCCTCGCGACAGGGTCGGGTGCGCGTGCATCGTGCGCTGCAGGTCCTCGGTGCTGGCCGAATACTCCATCGCGAGCACGGCCTCGGCGATCAGCTCCCCGGCCATCGGGCCGATGATGTGCACGCCGAGGATCTCGTCGTCGTCGCGTCGCAGCAATCACTTTCGCGAAGCCGGCCGGTGCTTCCATCGCGCGGGCGCGGCCGCTCGCCATGAACGGGAACTGCCCGACCTTGTACGTGCGGCCGCTCGCCTTGACCTGCTCCTCGGTCTGGCCGACCCAGGCGATCTCCGGCGCGGTGTAGATCACCGACGGGATCGCGTCGTAGTTGACCTCGCCGAATGCAGGCCCGCGATGAGATCGCGCGACCATGACGCCTTCTTCCTTGCCCTTGTGCGCGAGCATCGGCCCGCGCACGACGTCGCCGACGGCCCAGACGTTGCCGGCGCGCCGTGCGGCACTGGTCGTCGACCTTGATGAATCCACGCTCGTCGAGTTCGCACGCCCGTGTCCGCTCGCCGAGCAGACCGTCGGTGAACGGCCGGCGGCCGACCGCGACGACGACCTTGTCGACCTCGACCGTCTGCTCGCCCTGCGGCGTCGGTGTACTTGAGCGTTACGCCGCCCTTGCCGACGGCCGCGCCCGTGACCTTCGCGCCGAGCCGGATGTCGAGGCCCAGCTTCCTGTAGTGCTGCAGCGCTTCCTTGGCGATCTGCTGGTCGGCCATGAGCAGGAACTGCGTCCAGCGCCTCGAGCATCACGACTTCGCGCGCCGAGCCGGCGCCAGACGCTGCCGAGTTCGAGTCCGATCACGCCGGCGCCGATGACGCCGAGGCGCTTCGGCACCGCGTCGAATTCGAGCGCGCCCCAGGAATCGACGATCTGCGTGCCGTCGAGCGGCAGCCGAGTTCAGCTCCACCGGCACCGAGCCCGTGGCCAGCACCACGTGCTTGGCCGCGAGGTCCGCTTCGCTGCCGTCCGCGCGCCGTGTACTTCGACCGGTTGCCCGCGAGCAGCTTGCCGTGGCCCTGGAGCGCCGTGACGCCGCCGCCTTGAACAGCGCCGAGTGATGCCGCCGGTCATCGCCTTGACGATCTGCGCCTTGCGCTTCTGCATGGCGGCCGAGGTCGAAGTGACAGGCCGCTCGCCTTGATGCCGTGCGCGGCGAACTCGGCCTGCGCGCGGTGATAGAGCTCCGAGGACTCGAGCAGCGCCTTCGACGGAATGCAGCCGGCATTCAGGCAGGTGCCGCCGAACGCGTAGCTGCCGTCGCGGTTCTGCCATTCGTCGATGCAGGCGACCTTGAGCTTGTTCTGCGCGGCGCGAATCGCCGCCGGGTAGCCGGCCGGGCCGCCGCCGATCACGACGACGTCGAATTGGAGTCGGCATGCGGTTCGATGGGAGTCTCAGACTGCAGCAGCAGGCGCGCCGGGATCCTCGAGGCATTCCTTGATCGGCGACGAGGAACTGCACGGCTTCGCGGCCGTCGATGATGCGGTGATCGTAGGTCAGCGCGAGGTACATCATCGGCCGCACGACGATCTGGCCGTCGACGACGACCGGGCGCTCCTGGATCTTGTGCATGCCGAGGATCGCGCTCTGCGGCGTGTTCAGGATCGGCGTCGACAGCAGCGAGCCGAACACGCCGCCGTTCGTGATCGTGAACGTGCCGCCCGTGAGTTCCTCGATCGTGAGCGAGCCATCGCGCGCGCGCTCGGCATACCCCGCGACCGACTTCTCGACCTGGCCAAACGTCGAGCGTGTCGGCATCGCGCAGCACGGGCACGATCAGGCCGCGATCCGTGGACACCGCGACGCCGATGTCGAAGTACTCGTGGTAGACGATGTCGTTGCCGTCGACCGAGGCGTTGACGACCGGGAATCGCTTGCAGCGCCTCGACGGCGGCCTTGACGAAGAACGACATGAAGCCGAGCTTCACGCCGTGCTCCTTCTCGAACCGGTCCTTGTAGCGCGCGCGCAGCTCGTTGACGGCCTTCAGGTCCACCTCGTTGAACGTCGTCAGCATCGCCGCGGTCGACTGCGCCTGCACCAGGCGCTCGGCGATGCGGGCGCGCAGGCGCGTCATCGGCACGCGCTGCTCGGCACGCGCGCCGGCCGCGGCCGCAGGCAACGCTGCAGCCGTCGGGCCGGGCACAGGGGCGGCAGCGGCAGGCGCCGTCTCCTTGCCCGCCAGGTGCGTCAGCACGTCGCCCTTGGTGATGCGGCCGTCGCGCCCGGAACCGGCGATGGCTCCCGGCTCGAGCCCGTGCTCGTCGACGAGGCGACGCCGGACGGGGCGAGCTTTTCGCTGCCTGCGCCGTCCTCGCGGCCACCCTTCGCGGTGTCCGCAGCCGGCCTGGCAGCGGCCTGTCCGTCGGTCTTCGCTGCGGCCTTCGCGGCCGGCCTGGCGGCCGCCGCAACGCCGCCTTCCTCGATCACCGCGAGCAACTGCCCGCTCGTGACCGTCGCGCCGTTCTGCGCCTTGATCTCCTTGAGCACGCCGGATGCCGGTGCCGGGACCTCGAGCACGACCTTGTCGGTCTCGAGATCGACCAGATTCTCGTCGCGGGCCACCGTGTCGCCCGGCTGCTTGCGCCAGGCGACGAGCGTGGCGTCGGCCACCGATTCGGGCAGCTGCGGAACGCGGACTTCGATGGTCGTCATGACTTTTTCCTGGTGCTGCCGGGCGCGCGCAGGCTTGCGCTGCGCGCGAAGCCGAGTCGTTCCGGCGTGGGGGCCGTGCAGCGCGGCGGTGACCAGGCCTGCTGCTGCGGTCGTGCAATGCAGGATGCCGGTCGCAGGCGCCGCCGCCGGCGCGCGACCCGCGTAGAGCAGCTCCTGGTTGGGCGCAAGCGGCTCCTGCAGGCGATGGCGGATCTGGATACCACGCGCCCTGGTTCTGCGGCTCTTCCTGGCACCAGACGATCTCGCGCGCGTTCGGGTAGCGCGCAGCGATCGCGGCGTAATCCTCGGCCGGAAACGGATACAGCTGCTCGATGCGCACGATGGCCGCGTCGCGGATCTCGCCGGCGCGGCGCGCCTCGAGCAGGTCGAAGTAGACCTTGCCGCTGCAGAACACGACCCGGCGCACCTCCGCCGGCGGCAGTCGTCGATCTCGTCGATCACGCGTGGAAGCCGCCGTGCGCCAGATCCGCGAGCGCCGAGACCGACAGCTTGTGGCGCAGCAGGCTCTTCGGCGTCATGACGACGAGCGGCTTGCGCAGCGACCGCACCATCTGCCGGCGCAGCATGTGGAACATCTGCGCCGGCGTCGACGGCACGCAGACCTGCATGTTGTGCTCGGCGCAGAGCTGCAGGAAGCGCTCGAGACGCGCCGACGAGTGCTCGGGGCCCTGGCCCTCGTAGCCGTGCGGCAGGAACAGCGTGAGCCCGCAGAGGCGGCCCCACTTCGCCTCGCCGGAACTGATGAACTGGTCGATCACGACCTGCGCGCCGTTCACGAAGTCGCCGAACTGCGCCTTCCCAGATCACGAGGCAGTCTGGGTCGGTCGTCGAGTAGCCGTACTCGAAGCCGAGCACCGCCTCCTCGGACAGCAGCGAATCGGTCACGTGAACGCGCGGCTGATCCGGCGCCAGGTGCTGCAGCGGGACGTAGCGTCGCGCCGGTCGTCTGGTCGTGCAGCGACGCGTGCCGATGGAAGAACGTGCCGCGGCCGCTGTCCTGGCCGGTGAGGCGGACCTCGTAGCCCTCGTCGAGCAGCGTCGCATAGGCCAGCGTCTCCGCGAAGCCCCAGTCGAGCGATCTGCTCGCCGGCGGCCATCTTGCGGCGGTCGTCCATGATGCGCTGCACGCGCGGGATGCAGCGTGAAGCCCTCGGGATACGTCGTCATCGCGTGCCGCGAGCGTCGCGAGTACCGGCAGCTTCGACGCCGGTCGTGATCGGCTCGTACCAGTCGACGTCGTGGAACCGGCTCCAGTCGACCGTGTACTTGTTGCCGATCATGCCGAGCGCGGTGCGGGTCTGCGGCTTGCCCTCGTCGAGCGCCTCGCGGTAATGCTCGACCAGCGTGCTCGGCCTCGGCCGCGCTGACCGCGCCGTCGGCCGCGAGCCTGCTCGGCATACAGCTGGCGCGCGGTCGGCTTGCTCGCGGATCGCCGCGTACATCACCGGCTGCGTCGCCGCCGGCTCGTCCGCCTCGTTGTGGCCGAGGCGCCGGTAGCAGACGAGGTCGATCACGACGTCCTTGTGGAACCTCTGCCGGTAGCGAGCGCGAAGCGCGCCGCGAACACGACCGCCTCCGGATCGTCGCCGTTCACGTGGAAGATCGGCGCCTCGATCATCTTCGCGACGTCGGTGCAGTAGGTCGTCGAGCGGCATGTCGCGCGGATCGCTGCGTCGTGAAGCCGACCTGGTTGTTGATGATGACGTGGATCGTGCCGCCGGTGTAGAACGCGCGCGTCTGCGACAGCTGCAGCGTCTCCATGACGACGCCCTGGCCGGCGAACGCGGCGTCGCCGTGGATCAGCACCGGCAGCACCTTGTCGCCGCGCGCGTCGCCGCGCCGCTCCTGGCGCGCGCGCACCGAGCCTTCGACGACCGGATTCACGATCTCGAGGTGCGACGGGTTGAACGCGAGCGCGACGTGCACGTTGCCGGCCGGCGTGCGCACGTCGGCACGAGAAGCCCTTGTGGTACTTGACGTCGCCCGAGCCCTTCAGCTTCGCGAGGTCGTACTTGCCCTCGAACTCGGAGAACAGATCCTCCGGCGACTTGCCGAGCACGTTGACGAGCACGTTCAGGCGGCCGCGATGCGCCATGCCGATGACGATCTCCTCGACGCCGTTCGCGCCGCCCGCCTGGATGAGGTCGTCGAGCAGCGGGATCAGGCTCTCGCCGCCCTCGAGCGAGAAGCGCTTCTGCGCCGACGTAGCGCGTGTGCGAGATAGCGCTCGAGGCCTTCCGCCGTCGTCAGGCCGAGCAGGATGTTCGTCTGCTCGTCCGGCGCGAAGTGCTGGTGCATGCGCCCGACCTGGAACTCGCTCCTGCAGCCAGAGCCGCTCGTCGTCGTCCGAGACGTGCGCGAACTCGGCGCCGATCGTGCCGCAGTAGATCTGCCGCAGCTGCGCGAGGATGTCACGCAGCTTCAGGCGCGGCTTGACGGCCTCGTTGCGGCTGCCCGTGTAGAACTCGGTGTCGAGGTCGGCCTCGGTCAGGCCGAGGTAGTCCAGCTCCAGCACCTTCGGCATCGGGCGCTACCATCAGGCCGAGCGGATCGATGTTCGCGACCAGGTGCCCGCGATTGGCGTAGACCTGGATCAGGCGCGAGACGGCGGCCTGCTTCGCCGCCAGCGAATCGCCGGCGGGCGGCGCACCCGCCGGCGCGTTCGTGCCCGCCGGGTCCCTCGCGCCGCGCGGCACCCTGGCGCGTGCGGCGAGTTCGTCGATCAGCGGCCCATGCGCCACGTCGCGGGCGGCCGCGCCGAGGCCCGCGAAATATTCGCGCCAGTGCGCGCCGACCGAGCCAGGATCGGCCAGGTAGCTCTCGTACATCGACTCGACGTACGCGTCATTGCCGGCCGCCAGCGGCGTCGCCGTCAGCATTGCTCTTGGTTCACTCATCGCGCCAGGGTGTCGGGCCAGGTTTCGAGGACGTTGCAGGCATCGATCACGTGCGGAAGTTGCGCCGGCCCGCATCCAGCGGATCCGGACAGCCCACCGCCGAAACGGCCGGTTAGTGTAGCGAAGTCGCGCGCTGCGGGCACGGGAATGGCGGCGGTGGCGTACGCCGGCACCTGCCGGGCCATTCCCTTATGATCGGTGAGTCCGCACGACCCGGAGACTGCGATGTACCACGAAGGCAGCCGCTCCCTGCAGGACCGCTTCGATTCGCGCCGCATCGCCGACCGCCTGGTCGAGGTGCTGCACCGGGATCGATTCACCGACGACGATCGCGCCTTCATCGAGAGCAGGCCGTTCTTCTTCCTCGCCACGGCCGACGCGGATGGCTGGCCCGATTGCTCCTACAAGGGCGGGCGTCCTGGCTTCGTGCGCGTGATCGCCCCGGGCACGCTGGCATTCCCGAGTTACGATGGCAACGGCATGTTCAAGAGCCTGGGCAACGTGCTGCGGAATCCGCGTGTCGGCATGCTGTTCCTGGATTTCGAGCAGCCGAAGAGGCTGCGCGTCAACGGCAGTGCCAGCATCGATTTCGCGGACCCGCTGCTGGCGGCCTTCGACGGCGCGCAACTCGTGGTGCGGGTCGAGGCTGCGCACATCTTCCCGAACTGCCCGCGCTACATACACCGCATGCGGCTGGAGGAAATTTCCGTCTATGCGCCCGCGCCGGCGCACGAGCCGCCCGTGCCCGCCTGGAAGGACATGGAAGCATTCCGCGACTACCTGCCGCGCCGGCACCCGGCAGGGCCGGACGATTCGAGCGATCGATGAAGTGCGGCGCTCGACGCAACGTGCCGCTGCCGCGACGCGTGGCACGCCATCGGGCCGCGAGAGCCGCGAGAGTCGCAATCGTACGGACCGTCGCGGCAATCCCGGTCATGGATCCTCGATGGCGTAGCCCTTCTCGCGCAGCCTTGCGACGTACCCGTTCGGCTTCAGGATTTCGTCGATCGACAGCACCGCCACCGTGGACGCATTGCGAGCCAGCGATTCTTCGGCGGCGCTGACCCAGACGTCCTGCAAGCGTTTCAGCACGTCGCCGTAGCCGCGTTCCTGCACGATCGACGAATCGAGCATGACGCCGATGCAGACGCTGCGGCGCTCGACGGGCGCGAGGGTCCTCAGCCGCGCCACGTCGCCGACGGCCCACGCGTTCGCCCTCTCACGCATGAGGTCGAGGTCCGACTCGAGCCTCTGGATGGTTCGTGCAAAGCACTCGACGTCGGACAGGGGCGTCTTCTTGAAGTCCTTGATTGCCGCGCGCGCTTTCTCGACCTTCAAGTCCAGCTCCGGTTGCACGACCTTGACCCGGGCCCTGCGAGCCAGCTTCTCGACCGTCGGCCACACGCCTTCGTAAGGCACGAGCCCCTTCTGCTTGAGTGCTGCGAGGTAGAGGTACTGCGCCGCGAAGATGGGGCGCCACTTCTCGACGTCGCCGTCGTGGCCCAGATAGCGCGCCTTGAGCAGCAGCCAGCGTGCGTAGAGATCCGGCGGCACCACGTCCCGCAGTTGCTCGCCGTTCGGGTTGCGTCGCGCGCCGATCAGCGACGGCAACAGGGTGATCCCGCCGAGCGGTCCTACCGATGCGTTCACCAGCGCGGGTGCGAGCACCTCCTGCGACGAGGCCAGGACGAGTTCGACCTCGCTGGAACGCCATTGCATCTTTTTCGGCAACGGGCTGTGGTTGCCCAGTATCCAGAGCACGTGGCCGCCTGCGTCGCCCGGGCGGGTCACCTTCCACAGGCCGGGACCGGGTTGCTGGCCGGTGACCAGGACTTCCTCGAGCGGCGCCTCGTCGACGACGGGGACCGGCGGCTCGGCCGACACCAGCATCGAAGCATAACAGTCCAACGGCAGGGAGCAGCCGTTGCAGTACGCGTCGCGCGAAGCCGATCATCGATCGGGAGCCTGCGCCCGAGGTCGCGACCGCCGCAACCGCCACATGCCAGTCCGACGCGCCGGGCGCCCGAGTGGCACCTGCAAGCGACTTGTCGATGAGGCCGTAAACAAAAACAACAATATTATCAGTGAGTTATAAAACTTTATTATTACCTGTTCGAGACGCGCCGGGCGCTCAAAACACATAGCGCAGCGCAGGGTAGCTCTCGCCCGGACCGCGGCGCGGGCACGTCGAGCAGGGATCGCCGATGAGATCGTGCGCGTGATGAATCGCCTGGATCGTGCTGGTGAGCGAGACCTTCTCTTCGCGAAAGACCGGATCGTCGAAGCCGTCGCTGAACCCCGTCGCCTCGAGCTTCCGGGCGAGGTCCGCGTGTACGCCGCACAGGAGTACGTGCACGCCGCGGGCCCGCACGCGATCGGCGAATCCCTTGAGCAGGACAATGCCGACGGCATCTGCATTGCGAGCGCGCTTGAGTCGCAACACGAGCGCGCGCGTGTGCCCGTCGATGCGTTGCTCGATGCGGTCGAAATGGCGTTCGAGCGCGGCCGACGAACCGAAGAACAGTTCGCCCTCCAACCCGTAGATCAGCAACCGGTTGCAACGCACGTCGTCGGGAAATCGCTCGCGTATGGCGCCGTCCGGCGTGATGGTGAATTCGGTGAGCAGCATGCGGCCCGCGCGCCGCACCGTCAGCAGGGACGACATCATCACGCCGATCAGGACGCAGAACTCGATCGAGATGGCCACCGCCGAAAACGCGGTCGCCCAGACGATCACCGAGTCGAATCGCGTCACGCGCAGGTGATAGTGGAGCGCACGCCAGTCGATCATCTTCAACGCCGAGACCATCAGTATCCCTGCCAGCGCGGCGCGGGGAATCAGGCGCGCGTACGGGGCGAACGCCACGACGATCAGTGCCACCGCCGCCGCCGACACGACTCCCGACCACTGCGACGCCGCCCCTGCCTGCTGGTTGATCGCAGAGCGCGTCAGCGACCCCGATCCGGGCATGCATTGAAAGAAGCTGCCGGTGAAGTTGGCGAGACCCTCGCTGAGGCACTGCTGGTTCATGTTGAGCTTCTGCCGGGTTCGCGCCGCGATCGCCTTGGCCATCGCGATGGCCTCGAGCAGGCCGAGGACGGCGATCGCGAGCGCGCCGCCCGCGAGTTCCCGAACGCGCTCGTAGTCGAAGGCCGGAAGCCGCGGCGTCGGCAGCTTGGCCGGGATCTCGCCTACGACCCGCACGCCCCTGGCCTCGAGCCCGAACCAGGCGACGACGACCGCCATCGTCAGCACCGTGATCAGGAGTTCGGGCAGCAGGCGCAAGCCGAATCGATCCTTGATCCAGCGCAACGCGAGCACCATCGCGATCGTCGCCAGGCCGATCTGCAGCGTCGTCGTATTGACGTTCCCGTCCTGGGTCATCGTCAGCCAGAAGCGATAGACGAAGTTGTCGTGGACGCCGCCCATCGGCGCCAGGCCGAGCAGGTTCTTCATCTGGTCGAGCACGAGCAGCGCGGAGGCTCCGAGCGTGAAGCCGACGATGACCGAGTGGGAGATGTAGCGCGTCGAGATCCCCGAGCCGCATCGAGGTGATGACCAGCTGGATCACGCCGACCATGAATGCGAGCAGCACCACGGCCTGGATCTTCTCGTCCACGTCGGGAATGAAACTGGCGACGCTCAGGACCGCGATCGAGATCGCGTTGGTCGGGCCGTTGATGAGTTGCCGGGACGAGTCGAACAGCGCCCCGACGGCGGTCATGATGATCGCCGTGTAGAGGCCGTACTCCGCCGGCAGCCCCGCGGCCAGGGCATAGGCCATCGCCTGGGGGACTGCAACGGCCGCGACCGTAATGCCGGCAAGCAGGTCCGCGCGCGCATCGGTAAGCCGGTACTGTCGCAGTGCGTCGAGCGCCGGCACCACTCGATAGAGCCACGGAGTCGTGTCCTGGGTCGTCAAGTTCGCTTGATCCCGGCATCGGCGCGCCAAGCTACGGGCGGGCCGCCGAGCCGCGCGTGGACCTGCGTCACGTATGTATCGGTGTCGATGCCTGGCACGAGCCGAAGATATCAGTTCGACGACTGACCCGCCGGTACTGGTCGGCGCACCGGCCCAGCTCGCCATTGCCGGAAGACCAGGGCAGGTGGGTTGGCGCCCCGGGCCGGAGTTGAACCGACGACCTACCGCTTAGGAGGCGGTCGCTCTATCCACTGAGCTACCGGGGCGCGACGGAGACCGGGAATGAAAGTAAAAATGGTGGAGCGGAAGGGGATCGAACCCTCGACCTTCGCATTGCGAACGCGACGCTCTCCCAGCTGAGCTACCGCCCCACACGAGGGCGCGCATTGTAGCATCGGGTCTTCGGGCCGCAACCGGCGATTTGCGCGGGACGGTATGATCGGCGCATGAACGTGCAGATTCGTGACGCCGTTGCGAGCGACCTCGAGCGCATCGCAAGCAACAACCTCGCAATGGCGCTCGAGACCGAGCACAAGGCGCTCGATGCCGCCACGGTACGCCTCGGTGTCGGCGCCGTGCTGGCCGATCAGGCGCGAGGTTGCTATTTCCTTGCCGTGGACGACGCGGGCGGCGTGCTCGGCCAACTGCTGCTGACGCGCGAATGGAGCGACTGGCGCAACGGCGACTTCTGGTGGATCCAGAGCGTTTACGTCGCGCCAGCGGCCCGCCGGCACGGCGTGTTTCGCGCGTTGTATGC
This sequence comes from uncultured Gammaproteobacteria bacterium, assembly GCA_963786705.1. Lineage (GTDB taxonomy): Bacteria > Pseudomonadota > Gammaproteobacteria > Steroidobacterales > Steroidobacteraceae > RPQJ01. Next base: position 7,374 of record CAWBAG010000025.1, on the reverse strand, counting down.
GCACGTCGAGCGGCTTGCTCGAGCCACGCCGCAAGTCTGCGGCCTGCGGCTCTACGTCGAGAACGAAAACCATCACGCGCAGCGCACGTACGCGAGTTGCGGCATGCGGGACGCGGGTTACCGGGTCATGGAAGTGGATCATTCAGGCGCGATTCGTCGCGCAGGGGGTTGAGCCGATGTTGAAGAATGGAACGATGGCGCCCGAGTTCGACCTCGCCGACCAGGACGGGAGTCGTCACACGTTGAAGTCGTTGTTGGCGAAAGGACCGCTCATCCTCTATTTCTATCCGGCGGACTTCACGCCGGGCTGCACCAAGGAAGCCTGCAGTTTTCGCGACCTGCAGCAGGAACTCATGCGCGCGCGGTTGCGCGTGGTCGGCGTCAGTCCGCAGGACGTCGCTTCCCACAAGCGTTTCGCCAACACGCACGGACTCAATTTCCCGCTGCTCGCCGACCCCGACAAGATCGCGGTCAAGGCCTACGACGTCGACGGCCCACTCGGGTTCGGCGTGCGCCGCGGCACGTACCTGATCGGCAAGGATGGGACGATCCAGGACTCGGTGCTGGCGGACCTGCGTATCGGCGCCCACGAAGCATTCGTGAAACACGCCGTCGAGGCAGGCGCAAAGGTTTAGCTTTCAGTAACTTGCAGGTTAGTCTGAAGGTTGCTTCTTGCCTTTGACGGCAGGCGGCGGCGTGCCGTAACGCAGGCGGAGTACCCGGGTCTCGCCCGGGCTCGGCAGGACCACGCAATAAATCGCGTCGAACTCGTCGTCGCGCATGGCGACGCTTTCGCCGCTCAACTGGTTCAGCACCCCGGGCAGCGTGGTCGCATAGCCGACGACGACGACGGTCTTGCCGCGATGCTCGCGCTCGATGCGCCGCGCGAGCCTGGCCCAGTCGCTGCTCGCCAGCAGGTTGATCGGCAGCTTGAACTCGTTCGCCACCGGCGCCGCGGTCTGCTGCGCGCGCCGCGTGTCGGCGGCGTACAGGTAGTCGACCTTGCGCTCGCCGAGCACGTCGCCCAGGTACGCGCCGAGGCGGGCGACCCGCGCCTCCCCCGCCGCGCTCAAGTCCGGGTCGCCGGTCGTGCTGTCGCCCGCTTCGGCGTGACGCACGAGTATGACGACGGTCGTCCGGGCCCAGGTCCCGAGCCAGTAGATCCCGGCCCCGGCCGCGAGCAGCACGAGCAGCGGAAACATCAGCGGCGCCAGCAACGGGCGTCGACGGAGCTTGGTCAACGGGTCCATCGATGCATGATAGCGAACGGTCACGACGCGGGCCGTCGCAGCCGCTCGAATGCGGGAGTGAATCGCTCCTGCCAGCGCCCGGGCTGGTCGGTCCGGTCGAGGAACAACGCCGCAAGCCCCAGGCGCACGGCGAGATCGTGCCCTGCGTCCGAGCCGAGCACCATGAACGCCGTCGCATAGGCGTCGGCCATCGTCGCGGACGGATGTACGACCGTGACGGACGCGAGCGCGTGCTCGACGGGACGCCCCGTGCGTGGATCGATCGTATGGGAGATCCTGCGGCCGTCCGTCGTCGTGCGGAAGTCGCGGTAGTCGCCGGAGGTCGAAACCGCGACGTCGCGCAACTCGAGGCCGGCGTAGACCACTCGTTCGCCGGCCAACGGCGCTTCGACTGCAACCTGCCACGGCCGCCCGTCCGCGCGGTGCCCGTGCCCGCGCACCTCGCCACCGAGTTCGACGAGGTAGTCCGCGAAACCCGCCTTCTCGAGACATATCGCGATGCGATCCACGGCGAACCCGGGCGCGATGCCGTTGACGTCGAGCATCAGCGAGGGCACGCGTTTGCGCACGGCGGGCCGCGCCCCGCCTCGCCGCTCGAGCAATTCCTGCCCGGTCGACCGGCGCGCCGCCGCGAGTTCGTCGGTCGCAGGCGTCACGACGCGCGCGCGTGCCGGCGCGTCGCCGCCGAATCCCCACATCGCGACCAGCGGCCCGACAGTAACGTCGAATGCGCCGCCCGATTCGCGATTGACCTGCTCCGCTGCGGCCAGCACCGCATCGAGCATCGGCGAAATCGGGATCCAGTCGCGCGATCCGTTGCGGTTCAGCCTGGAGATTTCGCTGCCGGCAGCGTAGGTGGAGAGCCGTGCGGTCACCTCGCGCAACGTGCCGTCGATGCAAGCCTCGACTTGGTCCCGACGCGTGCCTCCCGGTGGACCGGCGATCGACACGTGATAGGTCGTGCCCATCGTGGCGCCGGTGTACGTTGCGAGCTCATCGCGTGGCTGGCAAGCCGTGACCAGCACCGCGCAGACCAGCAAGGCGCGCAGGAATGGCCGCGGCAGCAAGGTCGCTCCCCAAGGCGTCAGCGCGGACGCCAGTGCCGGTACTGCAGGTGCGCCGGCACGGGGGGATTCGCCCTTTCGCGTTCCGCGAAGCGCTCCGCAAGCCACTGGAACCACTCCCCGATCGTCTCCCGCCCGGTGGTCCTGCGTTCGTCGAAGAAATAGCCCTGGAGCTTGCGCCAGGACACGACGATCGGCCCGCTGAAGAAGTCGTCCACCAGTTCGATGCTGACTTCACCGCGGCAGACCAGCACGCCGATGCTCTCCCAGGTCGTCGTCATCGCATAGACGAGGTGCAGGTCGGCGCCGAGTTCGCGCTCGATCTGCTGTTTCGACAAGCCGTCGGAAAGCCGGTAGACGAGCACGAGCGCCTGCGCGAACTCCGGCGAATTGAACGTGTGCAGCAGTTCGATCGCAGCCTCCCGGTTGCGCTGCCGCCGGTACCCGCGCACCTCGTGGACGGCGAACCCCACGCCGATCACGACTGCGCAGGTCTGGACTGCCTGGAACAGGGTCTCCGCGTTCATCTGGTCCTCAGGCGCTCGTGCCGGGCGACGCCGTGCGGCCGAAACAGCGTGGCGACAGACTGGGAACCGGAGCGTCGCGAGAAACTGCCACCGGGTCGAAGTCGGTGGCATAACTCGTTGATTTGGCGGAGAGGGTGGGATTCGAACCCACGAATACCTTTTGGATATTACTGGAATTCCAGTCCAGCGCCTTCGACCACTCGGCCACCTCTCCGGATCAGGGGGCGGAAGGGTACACGCCCCCCGACGGGGCGGCTAGTCCGCGCCGACCGCTGCGTGATCAGGCCCGCTGTACCCCGGCGGCGCGCATCGCGGCGAGCACGTCGTCCTCCAGTCGCTCGGACAGCGGCGTGAGCGGCAGGCGGATGCCCGGGCCGATCAGGCCGAGACGTCCGACGGCCCACTTGACCGGGATCGGGTTGGCCTCGACGAACATCGCCAGGTGCAGCGGCATCAGCTTCTCGTTGATGCCGGCTGCCTCGGGATGTCGACCGGCAAGTGCCGCGGCGCACATGTCGTGCATCGCCCTCGCCGCGACGTTGGCGGTGACGGAAATGACGCCGGACGCACCGCGTCGCATGAGTTCCGCCGCAGTGGGATCGTCGCCGCTGATGAGCTCGAAGCCCGGACGCGAGTCCGCGAGGATCGCTTCGGCGCGCGACAGGTCACCCGTGGCCTCCTTGATGCCCGCGATCCGCGGGTGCTTCGACAACCGCACGACCGTCTCCGGCAGCAGGTCGCACGCAGTGCGGCCCGGGCACGTTGTAGAGGATCACCGGAATGTCGACGGCATCCGCGACCGCCGTGAAATGCCGGTACAGGCCTTCCTGGGTCGGGCGGTTGTAATACGGCGTGACGACGAGCAGCGCGTCGGCGCCGGCAGCCTCGGCACGCGCGGGACGAGTTCGACGCTGCGGGCCGTGCAGTTCGTGCCGCTGCCCGCGATGACCGGCATGCGTCCCGCGAGACGAGCCTTCGCGCGCCGCAGCAGGCTCTCGACTTCATCCTGCTCGAGCGTGGGCGATTCGCCGGTCGTGCCCGCGATCACGACACCGTCGGTGCCCTCCGCGACGTGGAAGTCGAGGAGCCGGTCCCAGGCCGTCGAGGTCGATCGACGCCGTCAGCCCGCATGGGCGTGACGAGCGCCGGGATACTGCCCTTGAACATCGGAATGCCTCGGTCGGTTGACCGCTACATGCTACTGAAGCGCCGCGCGGCGAAGCAAGGCACAATCGCGGGTACACCGACGGCCGTTGCGCCGTTACACTGCCCGCCGAAGCATCCCATGAAGCAACTGATCGCGATCTGCGCCATTGGCAACGACCGGACCGGCCTGGTCTACGACCTGACACGGGTCGTCGTCGAGTGCGGCGGCAACGTCCTCGAAAGCCGCATGACGGCGCTCGGCAACGAATTCGCGATGCTGCTGCTGGTGGCCGGCAACTGGCACACGCTCGCCAAGCTCGAGGGCGAACTGGCGAAAGCTCGCCGAAACGTCGGGCCTGACGATCACGAGCCGCCGCACCGAGCAGCGTGCCCCGCGCGAGGACATGGTCTCGTACTCGGTGGACGTCGTCTGCCTCGACCAGCCGGGCGTCCTGCACGCGCTGTCGGGATTCTTCTCGTCGCGCGGCATCGACATCGGCGACATCACGACCCGCACCTACCACGCGGCGCACACCGGCGCGCCGATGTTCTCCGTGTACATGGTCGTGCACGTGCCGACCCGCATCCACATCGCGGCGTTGCGCGAGGAATTCATGGACCTCTGCGACAGCATGAACCTCGACGCGATCCTCGAACCCCTGAAAGCCTGAGCGAGCACCCGACGCACCATGCCCGAGAAAAAGGCCGTCCTCGACCGCAAAGTCCCGGCATTCACGCTGCCCTCCACGAGCGGCAAGGCGTGGAAGCTCCGCCGATGCGGCGGGCCGCAAGCTGGTGGTCTATTTCTATCCCAAGGACGCCACGTCCGGCTGCACGAACGAGGCGAGGCGTTCCGCGACCTGCACGCGAAGTTCCGCAAGGCCGGCGTCGACATGTCGGGCATCTCGCGCGACAGCCTCGCCTCGCACGACAAGTTCAGGCGAAGTACGCGTTCCCGTTCGACCTGCTGGCGGACACCGACGAAGAACGCCTGCGCGCTGTTCGACGTGATCCAGGAGAAGAGCATGTACGGCCGCAAGTACATGGGAATCGAGCGCAGCACCTTCCTGATCGACGCACAGGGCGTCCTGCGTCGCGAGTGGCGCAAGGTGAAGGTGGCCGGCCATGCCGAAGCCGTGCTCGAAGCCGCCAGCGAACTCTGACGCCTGCCGCGGCCGTGCAGCGCCACCGGCGCGGATTTCATTTCCTCGATCCAGCAATTCCCGGCGCCCGCATTGGCCAGTCGCAGGAAGCCGCTCGAACCGCGCAGCATCTTCGTGCTCGACACCAACGTGCTGATGCACGACCCGGCGGCGATCTTCCGCTTCGACGAGCACGACATCTACCTGCCGATGGTGGTGCTCGAGGAACTCGACGCCACAAGAAGGGCCTGTCGGAGCCGGCGCGCAACGTGCGCCAGGTGTCGCCGCTTCCTCGACGAGATCATGAGCGGCGCCGACAAGGCGCAGATCGACGCGCGGCCTGCCCATTCCCTCGGCGCTGTCGGCATGGCCAGCGGCGCGCAAGAAGCGCGCCGACGCGGGCGCCTGTTCTTCCAGACGCGCAACCTGCCCAGCAAGATTGCCGGCCGACACTGCCCGGCCACGGCGCCGACAACGTGATCCTGGCCCAGACGCTGGCGCTGCAGGCCGAAGTACCCGCGACGTCGCGCGTGACGCTGGTGTCGAAGGACATCAACCTGCGCATCAAGGCCGCGATCGTCGGCGTGCACGCCGAGGACTACTACAGCGACCAGCACCATCGAGGACGCCGACCTGCTGGACACGGGCATCCGGCGCCTGCCGGCGGACTTCTGGGAAAGCCACGGCAAGAACATGCGCTCCTGGAAGGAAGCGCGGCCGCACCTGCTACGAACGTGCAGCGGCCCGGCTCGTGGCCGACTGGCGCGTCAACCAGTTCGTGCACGAGGACGCGCGCGCAACGGCATCGAGGCCATCGTGCGCCAGCATCGATGGCGACGGCGCGCGGCTGGAGCTGGTGCACGACTACCGCTCCGAGCGCCACAGCGTCTGGGGCATCACCGCGCGCAATCGCGAGCAGAATTTCGCGCTCAACCTGCTGCTGGATCCGGACATCGATCTGGTGACCATCCTCGGGCCCGGCCGGCACCGGCAAGACGCTGCTGACGCTGGCGGCCGGCCTGATGCAGACGCTGGAGACCAACCGTTTCGCGGAAATCATCATGACGCGCGTGACCATCCCGCTCGGCGAGGACATCGGCTTCCTGCCCGGCACCGAGGAGGAAAAGATGGAGCCGTGGATGGGCGCGCTCATGGACAACCTCGAGGTGCTGACGCAGAACGCCAGGAAGGCGGCAACTGGGGCCGCGCGGCCACCAACGACCTGCTGCGCAACCGCATCAAGATCCGCTCGCTCAACTTCATGCGCGGCCGCACCTTCCTGAACCGCTACGTCATCCTCGACGAGGCCCAGAACCTGACGCCCGAAGCAGATGAAGGCCCTGATCACGCGCGCCGGCCCCGGCACCAAGCTGGTCTGCCTCGGCAACATCGCGCAGATCGACACGCCCTACCTGACCGAGACCACCTCCGGCCTGACCTACGTCGTCAACCGCTTCCGCGGCTGGCCGCATGGCGGGCACATCACGCTGCGCCGCGGCGAACGCTCGCGGCTCGCGGATTTCGCCTCCGAGACGTTGTAAACGGCGCGTGGAACCCGGCGTGTCGACGCGGGTCTGAGGGAGCACATGGAGAATTATCAGCGTGCACGCAGCCTGCTCGCCGGATTCGCGGCCTCCGCCTGGCTTTGGCTGCTGCCGGCGCCGATCTGCGCCCAGGAATCCCAGGACCAGCTGCCGGAGATGGGCACGGCTGCGCAAGCGACGCTCAGCCTCGAGGACGAGCAACGGATCGGACGCATGGTCATGCGCGGCCTGCGCGAGTCCGGCGCCGTGCTCGACGATCCCGAATTCGGCGAATACCTGCAGTCGCTCGGACACAGGCTTTCGAGCCTCGCGCACGACGGCAACCGCGACTTCAGTTTCTTCCTGATCCGCGATCCGGCCACGCCGAGATGGGCCGCTCGCCGAGGTCGACGGGCTCGCACGCCCAGTCGCCGGGCGCGCCAGCGCAGCGCGAGCGGGCGCGGGCGGCCCGTGGTCTCGTAGCAGCGCACGATCGCGCTGCCGTCCGCGCGCGGCTCGATCGCCGAGACGACGACTCCCGGATCGTCCTGCTCGAGCAGCCGGGCGCCGTCGCGCAGCGGCGCCGTCTCCCGGGCCGCCGCCCGCGAAGGCCACCGGGGCATCCAGAAATCGGTGTGCGTGCGCGACCGCGTCCGCGTCGTCGGCGCCGTGGAGTCGGAACGAGAGCTCGAACCGGTGCGGCCCGAGCGCCTGCGCGCCCG
>CAWBAG010000024.1:0-93599 GCA_963786705.1 uncultured Gammaproteobacteria bacterium | reverse complement strand
AGGACCATCGAACGCCGCGACCAGGTCTTGATCGGCCGGCGGTCGCTCGTAGCAGCGGCCTTCGCCACCTTGTCGAGCAGGTGCGTATCGACGAACGGGCCTTTCTTGATCGAGCGTGACATACATTGGTTCTCTAACTATTTCTGCCGGCGATCGCGGACGATCATGACTTGCCGTCCGCTTGTTGCGGCGCGTCTTGCCCTTGGTCTTCTGACCCCACGGCGTGACCGGATGCGGGTTGCCCTGACCGGACTTGCCTTCGCCGCCGCCGTGCGGATGGTCGACCGGGTTCATCGCGACGCCGCGCACCGTCGGGCGAATACCGCGCCAGCGCTGCGCGCCGGCCTTGCCGATCTTGCGCAGGTTGTGCTCGTCGTTGCCGACCTCGCCGATCGTCGCGCGGCAATTGACGTGCACCTTGCGCATCTCGCCGGAGCGCAGGCGCACCGTGACGTACTCGCCTTCGCGCGCGACGACCTGCACGGACGCGCCGGCGCTGCGCGCGATCTGCGCGCCCTTGCCCGGCTTCAGCTCGATGCAGTGCACGAGCGAGCCGATCGGGATGTTCTTCAGCGGCAGCGCGTTGCCGGGTTTGATCGGCGCATCGACGCCCGACATGATCGGGTCGCCGGCCTTCGCGCGCTTCGGCGCGAGGATGTAGCGGCGCTCGCCGTCGGCGTACAGCACGAGCGCGAGATACGACGTGCGGTTCGGATCGTACTCGAGCCGCTCGATCTTGCCCGCGACGCCGTCCTTGTCGCGCTTGAAGTCGATGACGCGGTAGTAGCGCTTGTGACCGCCGCCCTGGTGGCGCGTCGTGATGCGGCCCTGGTTGTTGCGGCCGCCGTCCTTCTGGCTCGACGCAGAGCGCCTCGTACGGATCGCCCTTGTGCAGGCCTTCTGACGACGCGGACGACGAACCGTTGGCCCGGCGATGTTGGTTTGAGCTTGACGTAACGCCACGATTTGCCTCCGCGCGCCTGCGTTACTCGGCGCCCATGAAGTTGATGTCTGGCCCGGCGCGAGCCGCACGTAGGCCTTCTTCCAGGCCGGCGCGCGTGCCGTCCCGGTTGCCGAAGCGCTTGGTCTTGCCTGGCGGCGCCGCACGACCGCACCGCGCTCGACCTTGACCTCGAACAACAGCTCGACGGCGCCTGATCTCGGTCTTCGTCGCGTCGGTGCGCACCTTGAACACGACCTGATTGCCGCGCTTCGGCGAGGCCGTGGCCTTCTCGGACACGTGCGGACCGAGCAGCACCTGCATCAGTCGTTCCTCGCTGCTCATGAGCCGCTCCTCCACATTCTCAGCGCCCGCGGTCGGATGACGCCTTGTCGGCGCCACCAGGCTCACGGGATCGACGGCTGACACCGAGCACAGCGACGTTCGGCAGGTTGCGCGCCGCGAGCCAGAGCTTCATGTCGAAGGCCTCGACGATTACGAGGCCCTTGCCGAAGCCGAGCTTCTCGAGCTTCGCGCGAGCTCCTTCGTCTTCGGCGCCTCCAGCCGAACTCCGGCGTCACGACGAGCCGCTCCTGGCGCAGCAGCTCGGACAACACCGAGCGCATCGCGCCGCGATACATCTTGCGGTTGACCTTCTGCTCGAAGTTGCGCGGCCGCGCCGCGAACGTGCTGCCACCACCGACCCAGATCGGGCTGCGGATCGAGCCGACACGCGCCCGGCCGGTGCCTTTCTGTTTCCACGGCTTCTTGCCGCTGCCGCTGACTTCCGCGCGTCTTCTGCGCCTTCGTGCCGGCGCGCGCGCCGGCGAGGTGGGCCGTCACGACCTGGTGCACGAGCGGCTCGTTGAACGCGGCGCCGAACGTCGCATCCGCGAGTCCTCGAGCGGCCACCGAGCTACCTTGTATACTTGAGTTTCATCGCCATGGCGCGTTTTCTTCCGCTTTCGCCGCAGCCGACTTGCGCGGCGGCCGCTTGACGGCGCGCGCGCGGCCTTCACCGACGGACGCACGATGACCTGGCCGCTCGGCGCCCGGAACCGCGCCGCTGATCAGCAGCAGGTTGCGCTCGGCGTCGACCTCGACGACCTCAGGTTCTCGATCGTGCGGCGCACCGCGCCCATGTGGCCCGACATGCGCTTGCCCGGGAACACGCGGCCCGGCGTCTGGCGCTGGCCGATCGAGCCCGGCGCGCGGTGCGACACCGAGTCGCCGTGCGACGCATGGCCGCCGGCGAAGTGGTGGCGCTTGATCGTGCCCGCGAAGCCCTTGCCGATCGTGGTGCCGGTGACGTCGACGATCTGGCCGGCGCTGAAGAGGTCCGACCTTGATCTCGGCGCCCGGCGCGAGATCCGCGCCCTCGCCTTCGGCGAGGCGGAACTCCACCAGGACTCGCCCGGCCTCGACCTTCGCTTTCGCGTAGTGGCCGGCGAGCGGCCTTCGACAGGCTGCGATCGGCTTGCGGTCGCCGAAGGTGACCTGGATCGCGCGGTAGCCGTCGCGCTCGACGGTCTTCACCTGGGTGATGCGATTCGGCAGGACCTCGATGACGGTGACCGGGACCGGACTCGCCCGCATCCGTGAAGACGCGGGTCATGCCGGCCTTGCGGCCAATCAGACCGACTGACATCTAGTCTTCCTCGTATACCGCCCCGACTGCGATTGGCCGGCGCTTCAGCCAGGGCTCCGCCGCCTGGGACCGATCAGCACCGGCTCCGGTACTCGTCAGGCTCTGCTGAGAGGTGCGGCCACCAGGACCCTGGCGGCCGCGCCGCTCGAGCGGTACCGGTCTAACCGGCCCAGGCCCGGCGAAAGAGCCGCGAATTATAGCGGCGGCCTCAGAATTCTTCGCGACTCAGTTCAGCTTGATCTGGACGTCCACGCCGGCCGGCAGCTCGAGCTTCATCAGCGCGTCCACGGTCTTGTCCGTGGGGTCCACGATGTCCATGAGGCGCTTGTGCGTCCGCAGCTCGTACTGGTCGCGCGCGTCCTTGTCGGCGTGCGGCGAGACCAGGATCGTGAACCGCTCGATCTTGGTCGGCAGCGGCACCGGGCCGCGCACCGTGGCGCCCGTGCGCTTGGCCGTCTCGACGATCTCGCGGGCCGAGTTGTCGATCAGCCGGTGATCGAACGCCTTGAGGCGAATGCGGATGTTCTGGCGAGCCATGTTTTCTCGTGACTCCTTATTTCAGGATCTTCGACGACCACGCCCGCGCCGACCGTGCGTCCGCCCTCGCGGATCGCAAAGCGCAGGCCCTCTTCCATCGCGATCGGGCTGATCAGCTCGATCGTCATCTTGATGTTGTCGCCGGGCATCACCATCTCCACGCCCTCCGGCAACTCCACCGCCCCCGTCACGTCCGTCGTGCGGAAGTAAAACTGCGGCCGATAGCCCTTGAAGAACGGCGTGTGGCGACCGCCCTCCTCCTTCGTCAGCACGTACACCTCGCCCTCGAACTTCGTGTGCGGCGTGATCGAGCCCGGCTTCGCCAGCACCTGCCCGCGCTCGACTTCCTCACGCTTCGTGCCGCGCAGCAGCACCCCCACGTTGTCGCCCGCCTGCCCCTGGTCCAGCAGCTTGCGGAACATCTCCACGCCCGTGCAGATCGTCTTCACCGTCGGCCTGCAGCCCGACGATCTCCACCTCGTCGTTCACCTTGACGATGCCGCGCTCGATGCGCCCCGTCACCACCGTGCCGCGCCCCGAGATCGAGAACACGTCCTCCACCGGCATCAGGAACGCCCCGTCCATCGCCCGCTCCGGCACCGGAATGTAGCGGTCCATCTCCTCCACCAGCTTCACCACCGAGGGCACCCCGAGCGCGACCCTTGTCCCCCTCCAGCGCCTTCAGCGCCGAGCCCGTCACGATCGGCGTGTCGTCGCCCGGAAACTCGTACTTCGACAGCAGCTCGCGCACCTCCAGCTCCACCAGCTCCAGCAGCTCCGCGTCGTCCACCATGTCCGCCTTGTTCAGGTACACCACGATGTACGGCACGCCCACCTGGCGCGCCAGCAGGATGTGCTCGCGCGTCTGCGGCATCGGGCCGTCCGCCGCCGAGCACCACCAGGATCGCGCCGTCCATCTGCGCCGCGCCCGTGATCATGTTCTTCACGTAGTCCGCGTGCCCCGGACAGTCCACGTGCGCGTAGTGCCGCGCCGGCGACTGGTACTCCACGTGCGCCGTCGAGATCGTGATGCCGCGCGCCTTCTCCTCCGGCGCCTTGTCGATCTGGTCGTAGGCCATGAAGGTGCCACCGTGCGTCTCCGCCATCACCTTCGTCAGCGCCGCCGTCAGCGTCGTCTTGCCATGGTCCACGTGACCAATCGTGCCCACGTTCACGTGCGGCTTCGTACGCTGCAAATTTTTCCTTAGCCACGACTCAAACCTCTAAGAAGACACAGCAATTGATGACCAGGAGCCGCGGGCGGCGCTGAAGGAGGTAGGGGACAGTGCCGCGCGCCTGCGTCGCTCATCACTCTCCCCTACCTCCTGATCACATCCGCCCCCGGCCCCTCCCTGAACTCTGGAGCCCACGACCGGAATCGAACCGGTGACCTCGTCCTTACCAAGGACGTGCTCTACCGACTGAGCTACGTGGGCCTCTTCAAAACCACTCCCCGATCCTGCCCGGCTGGAGCGGGTGATGGGAATCGAACCCACGTCAACAGCTTGGAAGGCTGAGGTTCTACCATTGAACTACACCCGCAGCGCCCGCCCGGAACCCAGAGAACCCGCCAGAGACCCCGCCAGAGACCCAACCCGCCGGCACCGATGTCAGAGGTCCGCGCCCACCGCTCGCAATGGTGGAGGGGGTAGGATTCGAACCTACGAAGGCATAAGCCGGCAGATTTACAGTCTGCTCCCGTTGGCCGCTTGGGTACCCCTCCGCGAACAGAGAGCCGCGTATTCTCATGGGGCGGACGGGCGGTGTCAATGCATGCCCTGCACCGCGGGAGGGGGTCCGATGGAAATCCGCAAGCTCGGCCGGCAGGGACTGGAGGTGTCGGCACTCGGCCTCGGCTGCATGGGCATGTCCGCGGCCTACTCCACCAGTGCCGGCCCGGACGAATGCGCGGCCACCCTGGCCGCGGCCGTCGAGGCGGGCGTCACCCTGTTCGATACGGCCGAGGTCTACGGGCCATACACGAACGAGGAACTGCTGGGCCGGACGCTTGCGGGCGCCACGCGCGACCGGGTCGTGATCGCCACCAAGTTCGGCTTCGACCTCTCGGGCGACCACCGGCAGGCCTGGGGCCTCGACAGCCGCCCGGAGCACATCCGCGAGGTCGTGGAACAGTCGCTCCGTCGCCTGCGGACCGACCGCATCGACCTGCTGTACCAGCATCGCGTCGACCCCAGAGTGCCGATCGAGGAGGTCGTGGGCGCCATGGCCGGGCTCGTCGCGGCGGGCAAGGTGCGCTGGCTCGGCTTGAGCGAGGCGGCCCCCGCAACGCTCCGGCGGGCCCACACCGTGCACCCGATATCCGCGCTGCAGTCGGAGTATTCGCTCTGGGAACGGGGCCTGGAGCGGGACGTACTGCCGGTCTGCCGCGAACTGGGTATCGGCGTGGTGCCCTACTCGCCGCTCGGTCGCGGGTTCCTGGGGGGTCAGGCGGTGCGCGCCGAGGACCTGCCGGCCACCGACTACCGCCGCAGCATGCCGCGGCTCCAGGGCGAGAACTTCGATGCCAATCAAGCACGGGTCGCCCGGCTCGAGGCGCTGGCCGCCCGCATCGGCGCCACGGCCGGACAGGTCGCCCTGGCGTGGCTCCTCGCCCAGGGCAACGACATCGTGCCGATCTTCGGCACCACGCGCCGGACGCGCCTCGCGGAGAACCTGGGCGCGGCAGGCCTCAGCCTCGCGGCCGGCGACTGCATGCTGCTCGAGCAGCTGTTCGCGCCCGGCAGCACCGCCGGCGCGCGCTACAACAGCGCCGCACTGACAACGCTCGACCGCGACCCGGACATCACCTGAAGACCCTGGCAAGAACCATGTAACGCGAATTATTCTTCGTGCATGACGCCCGCACGGCGCCGGTGACCGCGCGCGGCGGCCCGGGACCATGCGCAAAGCAACCCGACTCGACGAACCTGCTGCCTTTCCCGTCCGCCGCAACGAGGCATCCCCGCGATGACCGACCTGCTGCTGTTCCCGTTCGCCGAATACTGGTGGTTCTACGCCGGGTTCACCCTGTTCGTGCTCACCGTTCTGGCGCTCGACCTCGGCGTGTTCCACCGCGAGGCGCACGAGGTCGGCGTGCGCGAGGCCGCCGCGTGGAGCATCGCGTGGGTGGCGCTCGCGCTCGCATTCAATTACGCGTTCTATCGCTACCTGCTCTGGCACCTGCCGCAGGTGCCCACGCTCGCCGGGCTCGACCACGCGCAGCTCGCGCGCGATTCGGGGCTCGAGTTCCTCGCCGGCTACGTCGTCGAGAAAGCGCTCGCGGTGGACAACATCTTCGTCTTCGTCGCGGTGTTCGCGTACTTCGCGGTGCCCCCGCGTTACCAGCATCGCGTGCTGTACTACGGCATCCTCGGCGCGCTCGTGTTCCGCGCGCTCTTCATTTCACTCGGCTCCGTGCTGATGCAGTACGAGTGGGTCGTCATCGTGTTCGGCGTGTTCCTGGTCCTCACCGGCGTGAAGATCCTGTTCCTGCCGGAGAAGCCGCTCGAGCCCGAGCGCAACCCGGCGATCCGGCTCATGAAGCGCTTCGTGCCGCTCTGGCCGCGCATGGCGGGCGAGAGTTTCTGGGTGCGGCACGAGGGCGTGATCTACGCCACGCCGCTGTTCGTGGCGCTCGTATTCATCGAGTTCTCGGACATCATCTTCGCGATCGACTCGGTGCCCGCGATCTTCGCGCTCACCAACGAGCCGTTGATCGTCTTCACGTCCAACATCTTTGCGATCCTCGGCCTGCGGGCGATGTTCTTCCTGCTCGCGAATGCGATGCAGATGTTCGCGTACCTGAAGTACGGCCTCGGCGTGATCCTCGTGTTCGTGGGCCTGAAGATGGTCTGGCTGAACACGGCGTTCGGGGGCAAGTTCCCGATCGGCTGGTCGCTCGCGATCATCGGCGGCATCCTCGCGGCGTCGATCCTCGTCTCGATCGGCGCGCGCCGGTCGGCACCGGCGGACCCGGGCTCAGGCGACTGACGCGGACGCGACCGGCAGGTCGACGATCTCGACGTCGGCGGGCGCGAGCGCGCGGCCGAGAAACGTCCCGCCCACGCGCGCGAAGCGCTCGACGCCGTCGGTCGCCAGCAGGCGCACCGAGCCCGTCGCCGCCCCCGCGCGCAACGACTGCCTCGCGGCGAGGGTCGCCGCGAGCGCCGCCGCGGTGGTCGCAGCGGAGTCGACGATCGCGACGCCCGGTCCGAGCACGCGGGCGAGCGCCGGCGCGAGCACGGGGAAATGGGTGCACCCGAGCAGGAGCGTGTCCGGGTGCGCAGCACCCGCCGCGAACACGTCGTCGAGGTACCGATGGATGGCCGCATCGACGACCGTACCGTCGGTCCAACCCTCCTCCGCGAGCGCGACGAACAGGGGGCAGGCCCGGGCCGTCACGATGGCCCCTGGCCGCAGCCGCGAGATCGCAGCCTGGTATGCGCCGCCGCGAACCGTGCCCTCTGTGGCGACGACGGCAATGTGGCCGCCGCGCGTCGCGCGGCAGGCCGCCGCCGCTCCAGGCTCGAGCACGCCGAGCACGGGCACAGGCGCAAATTCGGCGGCCAGCGCGTCGAGCGCCACGGCCGACGCGGTGTTGCACGCGACGACCAGGCACTTGACGTCGTGCTCCCGCAGCAGGCGCGCGGCCTGCAGCGAATACTGGCGGATCGAGCCCGGGCTCTTGGTGCCGTAGGGCAGCCGGGCGGTGTCGCCCAGGTAGACGAAATCCTCGGCGGGCAGCTGGTGCAGCAATGCCCGCAGCACCGTCAGTCCGCCGACGCCGGAATCGAACACGCCGATCGGGCGGTCCGGCGGTCGCCGGGGGGTCGATGGGGTCGATTTCATCGCTGGGCCCGTCGCGAAATGGCGCGCAGCATACCCCACGCCCGGTGTGACATAACGCGCAGAGGAGAATGCTTTTCATGCCGGCGCGGCGCCGTGCATAATGCCGCGGCAACAGCCCGATCGTTGACACCAACTAGAAGAGCTGCGCAGTGGAAAGACGATTGACGACGCGCCATCGAGCGCGCACGACCGTATACCTGCTGCTGCCGGGCAGCGGCCGCCGCCTGTGCCGCGCGCGCAACCTGAGCGCGACGGGCGTATTCGTCGAGACCGGCAACATGGGACTGCGCAAGGGACAGACCGTCGAACTCGCGTTTGCGATCAGCCTCGGCGTCGTGACCAAGCTGCATCGCCGTTCGGCGGTCGTCGCGCACGTGTCCCGCGGCGGCACGGGCCTGATGATGGAAAACCACGGCTCCTGAGCCCGTTCCCGGGCGGGTCGCGCCCGCCGCAAGGCAACCGCAACGAGCGCTAGTGGATTCTGCGGATTCGGCCCGCAGGGTCGCGGCCTAATGTGGGCATCGGCAGAGCAACGCCCGGCTGGAGGTCAACCGACATCCGCCGCGGCGCTGCGCGTGTGCGCGATGGCAACACCGACTCCTGACACGACCACGGCGAATGCGATCGACCGCGTGCTCGAAGCCGAGCACGACGTCGCCGTCGCCGTTGCCGTCGCCCAGGCAGCCGCGCAGGCCATGATCGACGCGGCGCGTGCCGGACGCCGCGAGGTGCTCGAGCGCGCACGGCAACGCGTCATGCAGGTCCGTGAGCGAGCGCAGGCGGGACTGGCGCGCCAACTGGCCGAACTCGACGGGGCGGACGCAACGCCCTCGCGGAGTGCGGCCGGAGCCGACGCGGCCAGCGCCGCAGCGCTCGCCAGGCTTGCCGAGCGGCTCACGACCGGAAGCGAGGGCTGATCGTGGGCTCGGGCTCGTTCGCCTACTCACAAGTGCGACTGCAGGCGCGGCTCGGCACCCGCCTGGCCCAACCCGACCTGCAGCGACTGCGCGCGACGCGCGACCTTCCTGCGGCGCTGCAGGCGGCGCGGGCGACGTCTGCTGCGCGGCACGTCGAGCGGCTCGCGCCGACGATGACCGTGCACGAGATTGAACGCCGGCTGCGCGGCGAGTGGGCGCTCGCCGTACGCGAGGTCGCGGCCTGGCAGCCCGCGCACTGGCGCGCCGCAATCGACTGGCTGCGCTGGTTGCCCTACCTCCCCGCGCTGCAGAAACTCGCCCGCGCCGGCCGCCCGCCCGCATGGTCGCGGCTCGACCCGGTGCTCGGCCCGCTCGTCGGCCAGGATCCGCGCGAGCGCGCCGCGGCGCTGCGCGGTACGCCCCTGGAGCCCCTCGGCGCTGCATTCGGCACCGGAGATCCCCACGGGGTCGTGCTGGCGTGGCTGCGCCACTGGCGCTCCCTCTGGCCGCATGAAGCGCGCGCGCGGCGCGGGCTCGAGGAGATCGTGCGCCGTGTCGCGCAGTTCGACGCGGCGCTGCGCAGCGCACCTGCGAGCGGCTTCAGCGACGACGCGCGCGCGACGCTCGCAGCGCAGTTGCAGCGCGTGTTCCGGCGTCACCCCGTCTCGCCGGCCGCGGCTGCGGCCTACCTCGGCCTCGAGGCGCTTGGACTCGGCGGACTGCGTGGCGCCCTCGCGGCGCGCGCCGTCGCCATCGCGGGACAGGCATGAGCCTCCGGCCCGCTGCCGCGAACTGGTTCGAGTTGCTGACCTCGCACGAGGAACTGGGCGCGGTGCTCGATTGCATCGCACGGACGCGCTCGGTCCAGTTGCAGGCCTACAGCCAGTCCGAGTCGCGACTGCCGCTGCACGAGCTGCGTGCCGTGCTCGTGGACTACGAGACGCTCGCGCGGCGGTATGCACCGTGGTGGCCAACGCCGCAGCTGCCGGCCGCCGACCCTCGCCACGCCATGATGGATGCGCCCCGCTCGGCCCTCGAACGGTTGCGTGCGTGGACGCTCGCCGCCGAACCTGCGGTGGCCGAACTCGAGGCACTCGAACTGCAGCGCGCGGAACTCGCCGCGCTCGAGATGATGTGCGCGCGCGCAACTGCCGGTCTACCGCGCCTCGACCGGCTCGCGGCTGCCGGCCCGGTGCTCGCCGGTCGCGTGTATGCATTGCCGCGCGACGCGCCGCCGCTGCTCGTGCCGCCCGCGGTCATCCAGCAACGCGTCGTGCCCGCGGACCCGGCGAGCGATGCGTACCTGCTCGCGGTCGGCCCGCAGGAGGACATGGCGCAACTCGACGATGCGATGACGGCACGCAAGCTGCGGCGCATTGCGCTGCCCGCCGACCTCCCGGAAGATCCTGCTGCGCTCCCGTCATGGCTCGCGGCACGGCGTGCCGAGCTCGAGCAGCGCGACCGCGCCGCGCGCGCGTCCCTGGCCGCGCTCGACGCAGCGCATGGGCTCGCCGCGGCGCTCGGGGAACTGGCCCTTGCCGCCTGGATCGTCGCCCACGTGCCCGAGTTGCCCGTCACCGAGCATTTCGCGTGGGTAACGGGCTGGTGCTCCGACAAGGACGACCGCAGCCTGCATGCGGCGCTCGAAGCGCGGGGCCTGCATTACCTGCTGCGGTTCACGCCCGCGCCTGCCGGCGAGGTGGCGCCGTCCGTGCTGCGCAATCCGCGCTGGGCGAAACCGTTCGAGAGCGTGACGGGCATGATGGGCGTGCCGGCCGCCGGTGAAGCGAACCCGAGCCTGCTCGTGGCACTGCTGGCGCCGGTGATGTTCGGGTTCATGTTCGGGGACATCGCGCAGGGCGCCATCGTGGCGCTGGCCGGTTACTACTTCGGCAGGCGCGTGCCCGCGCTGCGCCTGCTGGTGCCAGGTGGCATCGTCGCGATCGCATTCGGGTTCGCTTTCGGCAGCGTCTTTGCGCGCGAGGACGTCGTGCCCGCACTCTGGCTGCATCCCCTCGAGCGGCCGCTGCCGGTGTTGAAGGTCGCGCTCGCGTTCGGCGTGGGCGTGCTCCTGGTCGGCCTGGTCCTCGACGCATTGCAGCACCTGTGGCACCGCCGGTTCCGCCAGTGGGTCCTGTCGGACGCGGGCCTCGTCTGCGCGTACCTCGGCATGGCGGGCGCCGCCGTCGACGCGCGCGCGCTCTGGGCCCTGCCCGTCGGACTGGCCTGGGCCTGGTGCGGTGCGGCCGCGGACGCCGCGGGGTCGCGTCTCGCGGCGGCGACACGCGCCGTCGGCTCCAGCCTCGAGCACGTGCTGCAGCTGGCGGTCAACACGGTGTCGTTCGTGCGCGTCGGCGCGTTCGCGCTCGCGCACGCCGGGCTCTGCACGGCCGTCGTGGGCATGGCCGAAGCATCCGGCGCTGCCTACTGGCCCGTGCTGATACTCGGCAACGCCGCAATCATCGCGCTCGAAGGCCTCGTGGTCAGCATCCAGACCACGCGCCTCGTGCTCTTCGAGTTCTTCATCCGATTCCTGACGGCGCGCGGTCGCGCATTCGAACCGCTGGTGCCGCCGCCTACCCCGCTTTCCGGAGGCCGAAAATCATGAAACCGACCACGCGCTGGATCCTCGGCATCGCGGCGTTGACTGCCGTCACCCTGGTCGTGACGACCACCGCGCTGCTGCTCGCGTGGCCCGCATTCGCCGCCCCGGAGGTCACGGCGGCGGCCGTGGACCCCGGTGTCCTGCGGTGGGGCTTTGCGGCCGCGGCGCTGGCCGCCGGCCTGGCCGCGCTCGGGGCCGGGTACGCCGTGGCGCAGGTCGGCACGGCAGCGCTCGGCGCGCTCGCCGAGAAGCCCGACCTGTTCGGTCGCGTGCTGGTGATCGTAGGCCTCGCCGAAGGCATCGCCATCTACGGGCTCATCGTCGCGATCCTGATCCTGAACCGGCTCGCCTGACGTGGCCCGCGTCGTCTACATCGGGGACGAGGTGACTGCCGCAGGCTTTCGCCTCGCCGGGCTCGAGGCGCGCGCCGTGGAGCCGTCCGAAGCGGCCGACGTGCTGCAACTTGCCGTCGATGGCGGCGCCGAGTTGATCCTGTTGTCCGGCGCGCTGGTCGAGCACGTGCCGCCGCGGCTCCACGCGACGCTGCTGACGGCGACAACTCCGTTGGTCGCGATCGTCGCGGACGTCGCCGGCCAGTGCGGACCGCCGGACATCGCGCGCGAGGTGCGCGAGACGCTGGGAATCGAGGCATGAGTCCGCCCGAATCCATCCTCGAAACCCAGACGGCAGCGTTGCTGCGGCGGCTTGCGCGCGAGGAGGAAACGCGCGTACGCCGGTTGCGCACCGAGGCCGACGAGCAGGCGCGCGACATCCTGAAGCGGGCTCGCGCGGAAGCACGCACACGGGTGCACCAGGCCATCGGCGAGGCGCGGCGCGAGGCCGATACCGCGCTCGCGTCCCGCCGCGCGGCGCTCGATACGCGGCGCCGCCGCGCGCAGCAGGCGACCCTGCGGCTGGTCCTCGACCAGGCCTGGCAACGACTGCCGGACGCCCTGCGCGCGCGCTGGCTCGACCCCGAGGCGCGCGAGCAGTGGTGCCGGGCCGCATGCCAGCAGGCAGTGCGGGTGCTGCGCGACACGACACGGGTTCGCATCGAAGTCGGCAGCGACGACGCACCGGCCGTGACACCGCAGGTGCTGCAGGAACTGGAAGCCCTGGGCATCGCGGCCGCGGTCGTCGAGCCGGTCGCAACGCTCGGACCCGGCCTGCGCATCCGCGGCGGCGACGCGTGCCTCGACGCGACGTTGCCGGGCCTGCTGGCGGCGCGTGACCGGGTGGCCGCCGAACTGCTGGCCGAATTCGCCAGCGTCGAGAGCGCGCCCGTGCAGGAGTCTGCCCAGTGAGCCGCGCCAGCATCACCTGGGCCGGCGGGCCAGTGCTGCGTGCACGCGTCGAAGGACCGTTCCACGTCTTCGAAGCGCTCGCGATCGGCGAACGGCACCTGCTCGGCGAGGTGATCCAGTTGCGCGGCGACGAGATCGTCGCCCAGGTGTACGAGGACACCACGGGCCTCGAACCCGGCATGACGGTCGAAGGCCGCGGCAGGCCGCTGTCCGTGACGCTGGGCCCGGGATTGCTCGGTGGCATATTCGACGGGTTGCTGCGCCCGCTGGCGGGCGCCGCCGACTTCGAGATCAGGCCGGGATTCGCAGCACCACCGCCCGCGCGGTTCGCGGTCACGTTCGCGGCCAGTGTGGGTGCCGTGCTCGAGGCGGGCGCGGCCTGGGGCACCATCGACACGCCGCGGCCGCAGGCCCTGCTCGTGCCTCCTGCCGCACAAGGTCGCGTCGAATGGCTCGCGGCGCCGGGCGAGCACGCGGCCGACGCAACGCTCGCGGTGCTGCTCGACGCACAAGGCACGCGTCACGAGCTCACGATGCAGCAGGAGTGGCCGGTGCGCAGGCCGCGACCCGTGCGCGAGCGGCTGGGCCCGCACGCGCCGATGATCACCGGCCAGCGCATCCTCGACACGCTGTTCCCGGTCGCCCGGGGCGGGCGCGCGGCCTTGCCCGGCGGCTTCGGCACGGGCAAGACCGTGCTGCAGCAAGCGCTCGCCAAGTGGTGCGATGCCGACGTCATCGTCTATGTCGGCTGCGGCGAGCGCGGCAACGAGATGGCCGAGGTGCTGCGCGAGTTCCCGCACCTCGACGACCCGCGCACCGGACGGCCGCTCGCTCGAGCGCACGGTGATCATCGCGAACACCTCGAACATGCCGGTCGCCGCGCGCGAAGCGAGCATCTACACCGCGATCACGGTCGCCGAGTACTTCCGCGACCAGGGCATGAACGTCGCGCTGATGGCGGACTCGACGAGCCGCTGGGCCGAGGCGCTGCGCGAGGTGTCCGGCCGGCTCGGCGAGTTGCCCGGCGAAGCAGGCTATCCCGCGTACCTGAGCTCACGCGCTCGCCGAGTTCTACGAGCGCGCCGCGCGCGTCGACGGCGCTCTGCGGGCGCGAGGGCTCGGTGACCATCATCGGCGCGGTGAGCCCGCCCGCCGGCGACTTCTCCGAGCCGGTCACGATGCACACCCAGCGCTTCGTGCGCTCGTTCTGGGCGCTCGACCGGCAACGCGCGCAAGCGCGGCTTCTACCCGGCCATCCACCCGCTGCAGTCCTACGGTCCGAGGACGCCGAGGCGCTGGCCGGTGGTGGCAAGCAATCGGGCAATCCCGACTGGCTCGCGCAGCGCGCAGCGCGTGCTCGACGTTGCTCGAGCAGCAGGCGCAGCTCGAGCGCATGGTGCGCATCGTCGGGCGCGGACGCGCTGCCCGCGGCACAGCAGCTGACGCTCGCTGTGCGCCGAACTCTTCAGCGAAGGCTTCCTGCGGCAGTCGTCATTCTCGCCGGTCGACCGGTACTGCTCGCCCGAGCGGCAGGTCGCGATGCTGCGGTGCCGTCTGCATTTCATGGATCGCGCCGAGGCCGCTCGTCGCCGCGGGCGTCCCGCTCGAGCGGCTCGCGGCGCTGCCGGTGTTGCGGCGATTGAGCGCCTCGGGGAGGAGATCGCCGAGGGCGACGTGCTGCGGCTGCGCCAGTGCTCGCCACGATCGACGTTCGAGAACGAGCCAGTGGCACCCGGGGGCCGCCATGCAGCGCTGCAGCTCGTACCTCACGGACGCCGTGACCCGGATCGCCGGCCCGCTGCTCTTCGTGCGACGGGTCGTGCGCGTCGGGCCTGCAACTAGGCGGTCGAAGTGCTTGGCCAGGACGGCATGCCGCGCCTCGGCCGCGTCGCCGCGATCGACGAGACGACGATGGTGATCGAGGTGCTCGAATCGACACGCGGCCTCGGGCTCGCGGACACGCGCGTCCGCTTGCATCCCGAGCCGCTCGCGTTCGGCGTCGGTCCGGACCTGCTGGGACGCGTCTTCGACAGCGTCGGCCGGCCGATCGACGGCGGCCCGCCCGTCGCGGCACGCGCACGCTGGCGCATCGACGGGAATCGCGATCAATCCCGCGTGCGCGGGCCCTGCCGCGCGATTTCATCGAGACCGGCATCGCGACCATCGACGTGATGAACAGCCTCGTGCGCGGCCAGAAGCTGCCGCTCTTCTCCGGCGAGCGGCCTGCCGCACGACCGGCTCGCCGCGCAGATCGCGCAGCGCGCGCGCCTGCGCGGCGCGGGCAGCAGCGACGAGCTTCGCCATCGTGTTCGCGGCGATCGGCGTCACGCACGACACCGCCGACTAGTTCCGACGCGCCATGGAAGCGCAGCGGCGCGCTCGGCCATACGGTCATGTTCCTGAACCTCGCCGACGAGCCGTCCATCGCAGCGGCTGCTGACGCCGCGCTACGCGCTGACCGCGGCCGAGTACCTCGCGTTCGACGAGGGGCGTGCACGTGCTCGTGATCCTGACCGACATGACCAACTACTGCGAGGCGCTGCGCGAGGTCTCGACCGCCGCGGCGAGATCCCGAGCCGCAAGGGCTACCCCGGCTACATGTACTCGGACCTCGCATCGCTCTACGAGCGCGCCGGCTGCATCCGCGGGCCGCGCCGGCACCCTCACGCAGTTGCCGATCCTGACGATGCCCGGCGACGACATCGGGCACCCGATCCCCGACCTGACCGGGTACATCACCGAGGGCCAGATCGTGCTCGACCGCGAACTCGACCGGCGCGGCATCTACCCGCCCGTGCGCGTGCTGCCGAGTCTGTCGCGCCTCATGGACGCGGGTATCGGCGAGGGATTACACGCGACCGGACCATCCCGCCCTCGCGCACCAGCTCTTCGCCGCGTATGCCCGGGCACGCGCGTGCGCGTGCTCGCGAGCGTCATGGGCGAGCAGGGGTTGCCTGAGTCCGATCGCCGGTTCCTCGCGTTCGGCGACCGCTTCGAGAAGCAGTTCGTGCGGCAGGAGAACGCGCAGACGCTCGAGGAGAGCTTCGAGGCGGGCTGGGGCGTGCTGCGGGAGCTGCCGCCCACGGAGCTGACCCGGCTGTCGAACGCGCAGATTGCGCGGCACCTCGGGGCGGCCACGCATGCCTGAGGCCGGCGAAGGTGCCGCGACGCGCGTCGCACTGCTCGAGCTGCGTGACGAGCGCAGGCTCGTGCAGGAAGGCTACGAGCTGCTCGACGAGAAGCGCATGCTGCTCGCGACCGAGACACTGCGGCAGCTGCGTCGCCACGGCCAGCTCGACACGGCCATCGCCGCGCAGTGGGCTGCGGCTCGCACGGCTCTCGCCCAGGCCGTCGCGGCACATGGTTTCGACGACCTGACCGTGGAGCCGCCCTGCAGCCTCGCGACCGCGACGCTGCATCTCGACCTGCGCTCGTTCCTCGGTATTCCGCTGCAGGACGCCCGGCTCGAGGCGCCACACGGCACACCGCTCGCCCCGGCCGTGCTGCAGGGTCCCGAGCTGGGGCGCTGCGCCGAGGCGTTCCGGGGGCTCGCGGTCCTGTATGCCGAGGTGGCTGCGTGCGCCGGCAACCTGCGCCGGCTCGAGCAGGAGTACCGCCGGACGGAGCGGCGCGCGCGAGCGCTCGAGAATATCCTGTTGCCTGAAATCGACGCTTCCGTGCATTTCATCGAGGAGCAGCTCGACGCCGTGGACCAGGAGGAAGCTGTCCGCGTGCGCAATGCGGCCCGGGGCCGCTGAGGCGCCGGTTGCCGTGGTTGCAGCCGTACTTGACCGGCGGGGCGGCGGGTCGCTAGCTTGCGCCGCTGGACCCCGGAGGACACGATGATCAAGGAAGCCGCCCAACCGCTGGAACCGCGCTACGAGGACCTGGCCGGCAACGGTCTCGCGCGCAAGGCCCGTCGCCTGTTCCTGGCGACCCGGCCGAAGTTCCTCACCGCGTCGGTGCTGCCCGTGCTGGTCGGGACCGCATGGGGCGCAACCGTGGCGGGAAGCCTCGACCTGCTCGTCGCGGTCATCGCGCTGCTCGCGACGGCGCTCGTCCACGGGGCGAGCAACGTCTTCAACGACGTTGGCGACGAGATCACCGGCACGGACCGCGACAACGTCGACCGCATCTACCCCTACACCGGCGGTTCGCGATTCATCCAGAACCGCATCATGACCGCGGCCGAGATGAACCGGCTGGCCTGGGTGCTCTTCGGCATCGCGACGGTGCTCGGGCTGTGGCTCGCGACGCTCAGGGGACCGTGGGTGATCGCGCTCGGCATCGCCGGCATCGCGATCGCGGTGCTCTATTCCACGCCGTCCGTGCAGTTGAGCGGCAAGGGCGTCGGCGAAGCCTTGCTGATGATCGCGTTCGGCGTGCTGCCAGTCTGCGGCGCCGCGTGGCTGCAGAGCGCGGTGATCGACCTGCAGAGCGTGCTGATCGCCCTGCCGGCAGGAATCTGGGTCACGCTGATCCTGCTGATCAACGAGGTCCCGGACCGCAGGGCGGACGCGGCCAACGGCAAGCGCACGCTCGTCGTGCGCATGGGTGTCGACGGCGCCCGGCACCTGTACCGGGCCCTGCACGTGGTCGGATTCGCGGCCATCGTGGCCCTCGTCGTGATGGGCGCGTTGCCGTGGTGGGTCGTGCTCGGCGGCGTGGCCGTGCTGGCGGGCGGCTTCAAGGCGGCGAGCGGCATCGGCGAAGACGTGAGCCGGCCCGTGGTCACGAGGAGCATCGAGATGACGATCGGCCTGCAGGCCGTGGGCTCGATCCTGCTGTTCGTGGGAGCGCTGTTCGCCGGCTGATCGTGCCGCATAGGCGCGGCTCGCGCCGAGCGGCCCGGCCCGGCCCGGTCACTCCTCCGCCTTCGTCTCCGGCCCCGCGCCGAACCGGTACCGCACGGACGCGGTCACGTAGTTGACGTCGTAATTGTAGGGATCGACGCCGAGCCCGAGCACGCTCGGCATTGCGTCCGGTTGCGCTGCATAGGCCCAGTCGTCGCTTTCGAACGTCTCGTACCACCACGTCAGCACGATGTCGGTGCGCTCGTTGAGCCCGTACTCGAGGTCGGTCTTGAACGAGCTCAGCTCGCTCTTGACGACGGGAAACGTGCCGGCCGCCGCGCCCGTGACCTGCGTGTGCGTGTCGCCGGCAGCGTACGTGTAATCGAGATTGAGGCGCAGCTTGTCGGTCAACTGCGCGCGCATGCCGGCGCCGTAGGTCTCGAAGTCGTCCTGCATGTCGCCACGCCAGTCGGGCGCAGCGAACACGCTGCTGTTCTTTGTCTTCGAGTCGATCTTCTCGTGCGACCCCGAGACGTACGCAGAGATCTTCTCGTTCACCGTCCAGGTGAGGTCGACGCCGTAGCGCCGGTCGAGCCCGGACACGAACCCCATGTCCGACTGCAGGTAGCTGTCGTCGCCGTAGTAGGCGCTCGCCCCGAGCGCAAGCGGCAGTGAACCGACCGCCACGTTGGCGAGGAACTCGCCGTAGGCGCGGTAGCGATACGCGAGCTCGTACTTGCGCATGAGCGGGTTCTGCCCGAGCGACTCGCCCACGGTCACGTCGTAGCTGTCCGGGTCGCGTTCCTGCACGCCGCCCTTCACGACGAAACCCAGGTACCCGTTCGGCCGGAACTGCGCGCGGCCGAAACCGTCGGTCAGGTCCTCGCTCGAGACCTCCTGCGTCGTGCCCGTGCGGTCCGTCGTGCGGTATTCGCCGCCGACGCCGATCGAGAGGTCGTCATAGACGTCGAAGTCGGCCGTGCCGGTCAGGCGCGTGCGCTCGTAGCCGTAGACGGGATTCGTGCGATCGTCGCTCACCGGGAAGAGGTCGGTGTGCACGATCGACGTGAACGAACCCTGGCGGCTGTCGTTGTCGCGCTCGTCGTACGCCACGGCGCCGCGCAGGCGCAGCCGGTCGATCGGCCGCGAGCTGATCGTGAGGTCGGCGCGCGTGACGCTCACGTCGCCGTCGAGGTTCGTGAACGGCAGCGCGTCCACGCCGAGGTTCGGATTGATCGTATAGCCGACGAAACCCGTGTCCTGGGTGCCCTGCCCCATCGCGGCCGACGCGGTCACCGCCGTGTTCCACGGCAGGCCGAACCAGCCCACGGACACGGCGATTTCGTTGTAGGTGTTGTCGGGTTCGAGCGCCAGCTGGCCGGCGTCGCCGCCCGTCACGAACGCCGTGAACGGGTTCGCGAACGTGACGTCCGCCGCCTTCGTGTCGTACAGCGACGCGAAGTAGCCGACCTGCGCGAACCAGCGCGAGCCCTCGTAACGGGCGGTCGCGTTCACCCGGTCGGTGGCGTCGTCGACCGGCCGCAGCAGCTCCGACGAGACGCTGCCGAACGAGCCGTACTTCGGTCGAGTGCCGCTGCGCTCGTCGCGCCGGTAGTCGAGGCCGAGCGACCAGTTCTCGCCGAGGAAGACGCGCCCTGCGAGCCCGTAGCGATCACGGTCGAAGCCGGGCTCGACGCTGCGCAGGCTCGTCGCGAGCGCGGTCATGCCGGCGGTGCTGCCAGCGCGCACCCAGCCCGCAGGCAGCGTGAGATCGCGCGTGCCGAGACCGCCGTAAATCGACTCGCCGGTGTCGGAGATCGTGTGCGGCACGCGGTCGTACGTGAAGCCGAAGTCGTAGCTGCCCTGCTTGCCGCCCTCGATCGCGACCGCGCGCGAATCGAGCCCAAGGTCTTCGAGACTGTAGTCGAGCCGGTAGCCGGATTCGGCCGCCATGCCGCCTTCCGCGTTCGCGACCACCACGGCGCCGTCGTCATCGAGGCCCGTGTAGTCGCCGAACTTCGCGCTTGCATCGTCCACGTAGCCGCCGCCGAGCTCGGCCTCGGAGACGTAGCCTTTCTCGAACGGACACTTGCTGCAGACCCATGCGGCGGGATCCGGCGACTCAGGGGCCTGCGCGGCGGGACCCGGCGCCTCCTGGGCCTGCACGGCGGGCCCGACGCCCAGCAGGATCGACGCCACGGCGAGGGAGAGTTTCAGGCTGCGTTGTTCCATGGCGTTCACCGAGTCAGCGTCGAGCCCGAGGGATGGTTCGAGCCGTGCACTTGCGAGTGACAGTTCATGCAGTTGCCGAGCGCGAGCGCCGTCGACGCCGAGGCGCCGCCGGGAAGCTGCGACGGTCCGTACGCGAAGCTCGGGTGGCCCTGCTGCGAATGGCACGACTGGCAGAGCAGCGGGCCGCGCAGCTTGACCATCCCCGGGTTGCTCGCGCCGTGCGGCGCGTGGCAGGTCGAGCAGTCCTCGGTCACCGGCGCGTGCTCCCAGAGCATGGGACCGCGCTTCTCGGCGTGGCACTCGTAGCAGGTGTCGTTCAGTGTCGCGCGCGTGAGCTGGCTCCCGGCGGTCGTGCCGTGCGGCGCGTGGCAGTCGCTGCAGGACACCTTGCCCTGCCGGACCGGGTGCGCGTACGCCTTCATGAAGTCGGCGCGCTCCGCGGTGTGGCAGGTGTAGCAGACGTCCGGCTGCGTGCTGCGAGCGAGGACCGCATCCTTGCGCGCGTGGCTGTCGTGGCACGAGGCGCAGGAGACCTTGTTCTGGTCGTGCGGGCCGATGTGCCAGGCCGCGGCCGTCGACTTCTCGTGGCAGCCGAGGCACATCGCGTTCTGCGTCGCGACCGGCGTTTCGGAATCGCGCCCGAACCGGATCATCGGCGGACGCGTGTCGCCCTTCTTGACGCGCTTGGCGTGATTCCCGCCGGGGCCGTGGCAGGCCTCGCACTGCAGCTGCGCCTTGCCGAACGGGCTGCGTGCGTCATTCGGCTGGCCGTGCGGCGTGTGGAACACGCCGGTGACTACGGCGTCGTCGTGACAGGAAAGGCACGTGTCCGCGCCCTTGGCGGAGTATGCAGCGCCCGCATTGGCCGCATCCGCAGGCACCGCAGCGCTCGCCAGCATGGGCCACAGCAGGGCCACTGCCAGCAGGCTGCGGGGGAACGCTCGGGTTGGATTCATGACTTTGCGTCCGTTCGTATGGTTGTCACGATCATCAGTCGGTGGACTGGAACGCGTCGACGCCGTGCTCGAGCTTTACGTCGGCCGGCTTGCCCGCGCCGTGGCAGAAACTGCAGGTCTCGAGCGGGGCTTCGTTGCTGGTGCTGTCCGCGTTCTTGGTGGCGTTGAAGGACCCGCCGTTCAACTGCATGTGCGTCGTGGCGATGGCGCTGGTGTGGCACGACGAGCAGGCGGCAGTGGCGGCGGAAACTGCGACATCGTCGGTCGGTGTCGAGCGGTCCGGCCCTGCATCGACTGTCGTCGCGATCGCCAGCGTCGGATCGGGCGGGTAATACGTGCCCGGTACGTGGCAGCCTTCGCAATTCTGGATCTTGCCCGGATACTTCACATGGCTGAAATCGAAGCCGTTGTTGCCGAACCCGCAGACCTTGTATGCCCCGATCTCGCCCGCGTGAATCGCGTGGATCATGAACTTGAGGTCGATCGCCTCGTCGTCGAGCGTGCCCGTGACCGTCTCGCAGTTGGAGCCTGCCACGCGCTTCGCGATGTCCGTCGCATTCGGGTTGTGGCAAGTGGCGCACAACTCGGTGTTGTCGACGCGGTTGTTGCCATGCAACGCGAGTTGCTCGTGGCAGTCGTCGCACTTCGCGATGTCGACGATCTGGCGGTAGTCGACCGGCGCCGCATCCGTGATCACGAAGGTCTTGCCGACCGAGGCAACGGGCAGTTGCTCGAGAGCAGCGTCGTCGTCCACGTTGACTGCGGGGCGGCCTTCGAGGAGCGCGGAGCCGGAGCCCGTGGCACCGGCCGGAATGGCGACGGTTGCCGTAGCCCTGAATGCGCCGGGCTGGGTCGGGTCCGGGATGCCGTTCGCCTTGAAATCGATGCGGATCGGCTGGGCCGGTACGCCCGTCGTTGCAGTCGCAGAGCCGCTACCCGTGTTCGTGAAGTCCGGTCGCGTCGAAAACGCGACGTCGACCACCAGTGATGCCGAAGAGTTCTGGAAAGGTCCGCCCGCCGCCTTGATGTCGTACGGCGCGTTACCGTTGGTCGGATCGACCACGCGGATCGTCACCGAGGGGACCTGGCCGGGGGCCGTGTTCGTCACGTTGAGGACCTGGTACTCGAACTTCGCCGCGGCCACTTGCTCGGGAATCTGGTGCGCCTCGGCTGTGCTCAAGTGGGCCAGCGATGCACTCGGGCCGTGGCAGGCGCCGCACATTTCGTCGGTCGCCGTGACGCCACCGTGATTCTCGCCGGTGACGAAATTGGCCGTGTCGTGGCAGGACCCGCAGGCCTGCCGGTTGACCGTCAGGCGGTAGTTGCTGGCCTGCGGCGTGTCGGCGTCGCTCTCCTCGTGGCAGGTCTGGCAGTTGCGCTTGTCCTGCGGGTAGACGACTTCGCCCAGGTCGGTGAAGGTATTGCCGAAGCCGAAGATGCCGTAGAAGCCGCCCGCCTCGACGCTCGGCAGCGTTTCGCCTGAATGGATCTTGTGGATCATGACCTTGAGGTCGAGCGAGTTACCCGACTGCGCGTCGTACGAGTAGGACTCGTGGCACATCGCGCAGTACTGCAGGTCGAAACGCGCGTCGCCGTGGAACGACAGGTTGTCGTGGCAGGCATTGCAGGTGTCGTTGTCGACGATCTCCCGGCCCGACTGCTCGAGCTTGACGCCGGTCGCCGGCGTGAACGTGTAGACGGCGTTGTTGGCCGGAATGTTGGTCGGCGCGACATTCGGCGACGTGCGGATCTCGAGGCCGACGCGATGCGGCAGGTTGGCGTCGTACGGAATCTCGGCGTCGGACTTCAGGTTCTTCGCAAAGGTGTACGTGAAGAGGCCGTCCTGGTGGTCCACCCAGGTGCCCGAGGTGGCCGTCTCGGTGTAGCCCTGGTTCACCGGACCTGAGCCTGTTACGCGATCCGCAGGCGTAGGTGCGGGCGAACCCGGGAACGATTCGGTACGGCGCGTGATGGCGCGCCAGGTGCTCGACGATCCATTGAATGCCGGTTCCAGGCGGGCCATGACGAAGCGGATGTTGCCTGCGGGCAGGCCCGTCACGGGCCGACTCTGCTCGTCGGTCAGGTACAGCTCGACGACGGGACGTCCGTCTTCGGGAACGGTGACGCGGTTGATCGTCGCGATGATGGAGTCCGCCGAACTGATCGGCACGCCCGGCGTGCCGCCCCCGGGCGGACCGACGGGACCCGTCGGGCCCTCCGGACCGGTATCCCCGGAACCGCCGGTGCAACCGACCAGGGCGAAGACCGCGCAACCGAGCAATGCGACCCATCGTGGGCGGAGTCGAACCGGC
Organism: uncultured Gammaproteobacteria bacterium; assembly: GCA_963786705.1. Classification (GTDB taxonomy): domain Bacteria; phylum Pseudomonadota; class Gammaproteobacteria; order Steroidobacterales; family Steroidobacteraceae; genus RPQJ01. Next base: position 70,507 of record CAWBAG010000024.1, on the reverse strand, counting down.
TCCCGGACATAGAGCAATGTCATGACTCGAACTCCCATCGTCATCGTTGCGTCCTTACCAGGGCGGAGCCGCTGCAGCGACTGCGAGCGGCCCGATGCTACCGGCCAATCCCTGCGGGTAGATACCTCGGAAACCCGCAATGAACGTCGATCCGCGGCCTGCATCGAACGATCCCGCACCATGCATCGGTCTCGATTGCGCAAGTCAGATTCGAGACGCCAGACGCCGTGTACCGTTGAACCTCGCGGCCGGACCCGGTCTGTCCCCTTCGGGACCGGCTCGCAGACGACGAACGACCTGCCTGTGACGGAGCCCGCGGAGCCGCTGAAAGTCGGCGACACCGTCGTCGTGACCGGGCAGGTCGCGCTGAACAAGCACTTCGGCCCTCGTGACAGGCACGAAGTCAACGTCGAAGGCGCCAGGGAGAAGCTCGAGGCCGGCGGTTCGTGACGAGCCGGTGACTCGCGCCCCGGGGTCCCGTCCCGCGGCCGTCGTTACTGCTGCGCGCGCTTCTTCGTGCACCCTGCCTGGTTGGCCTGCGCCACGATCTGGGCCATTTCGATCTGCAGGGGCTGATCTGCGGGCGTCTTGCCTGCCGCTTCAAGCTGGTCACGGAACGACTGGCAGTTGGGCGCGGTGTCCAGCAGTTCCATCATTCCGGCAGCCTTGGTCGCTCGATCCACGGGCGGCGGGAGCTGTGCCGGCTGTGCCGGAGGCGGCGTCGCCAGTGCTGCGCCCGATTCCGCGGGCGGCGACTTCGGTGAACATGCGGCAACGCAGGCCAGCAACAGGACACCCAACGTAGAGGTTCTGATCGACATCGTGCACACACTCGATTCTTGAGCCCGACTCAGGGCGAGCGCAGGATGCCACAAGGCTCGCGAAACGCGATCGCGGATTTCCGCGGCCGCACCGCTGGCTGGACTGCGCGCCTCGTTGCCCGGCACTGGTTGACCGCGCCGTTCAGCGACGCCGTTCCCGAATAGAAAAGGGAGGGGTGCCGCCACCCCTCCCGATGTCGTCACTGCTGGCGTTCGGTCAGTTGTACCGGTTGGACGCCACGTCGTGCGCAATCTTCACGTCAGCCGTACGGCCGGCACCGTGGCACACGGTGCAGGTCTCGACCGCCCCGAGGATCTGGCCCGCAGGATCCTTGTCTGCGTTGAACGAACCACCGTTCTGGACCATATGTGAGGCCACCGCGTCCGGCGTCGTGCCGGCGATCACGCCGAGCACGTCCGCGACGTGGCAGCCGGAACATACGGCCACGTTGGGCGTCATCGCGATGTCGTCATCGAACGAATTGCGATCGGCACCGGCGCGCACCGTCGATCCCTGCACCGCGGCCACGTCCACCGGATAATAGGTGTCGGCCTTGTGGCAGCCTTCGCAGTTGGACAGCTTGCCCGGGTATTCCGAGCCCAGGTCGAACTCATAGTCGGAGACCTGGTAGCTGCCGTTGTGCAGCGCATGCACGAGGTGCTTGAGGTCGATCGTGCCTTCCGGATCCGCCGGGTCCACGCTGCCGAACGCACCCACCGCCGCGGGATTGTGGCAGGTCGAGCACAGCAACGTGTTGTTGACGCGGTTGTCGCCGTGCAGCGCAAGAGGTTTGTGGCAGTCGTCGCACTTGGCGAGGTCGACGACGGAACGTCGCGCCACGGCCGCGGCATCCGTGATTGCGAACGGCATGCTGACCGAGTCCACGGGTACGGCGTCAGGCACGGTGTCGTCCTCGCCTTCTCCCGCGCCCGTCAGGACCACGAACGGCCGGCCTTCGACTGACGCGACGCCCGACCCCGTCGCAACCGCGGGAATTGCCGTCGTCGAGGTCGCGGTGAAGCTGCTATCCGCGTTCTTGAACACACCGGCCGCGAGGGCCGTGCCGCTGGCAAAGGTGACCTGGAACGGCTGTCCCGGAGCGCTCGTCCACGTCAGGCCGATGTTGTTGAAGTTGACGGTGTTCCAGCCGACGTCGACACGCAGACGCGACGAGGTCTGCCGGAACGGGTTGGCCGGATCGGCGCTCTGGATGTCATACGGCGCATTGCCGTTCGTCGGGTCCGTCACCTTGACGGTCACGACCGGGAATTGCCCCGGTGCCGTGCCCGTGATGCTCACGATCTCGTACTTGAACTTCTTCGCCGCCTCGAGCGCCGGCACCTTGTGCACGTCCTCCGCCCGCAGGCCGAAGGTCGTGGTCGGGCCGTGGCAGGTCGCGCAGTCCGCATCCGTCACGTTGATGCCCGCATGACCCACGCCGGTCACGAAGTCGATGTCGTCATGGCACGCGCCACACGCCGTCGAGTTGACAGTGATGCGCCAGTTGGAGGCCTGCGGCGTATCCGCATCGCTTTCCTGGTGGCAGGTCTGGCAGTTACGGATGTCCTGCAGCTCCGGATACGGCAAGGCGCTGAAGTCGTTCACCGAGTTGCTGTTGCCGTAGATGATGTACGGCGTGCCAGCAACCACGCTCGGCAGGTCGCCCGAGCGGTGAATCCTGTGGATCATGACCTTCATGTCGAGGGTGTTGGTGCTCTGCGCATCGGTCGTCGACGGATCGTGGCAGGTCACGCAGTACTGAATGTCCGAGCGCGGGCCGCCGTGGAAGTTCAGGTTGTCGTGGCACGCGTTGCAGGTGTCGTTGTCGACGATTTCACGGCCCGATTGTGTGGTAACCACGCCCGTCGCGGGCGTGAACGTGTACGGCGCGTTCGAGAGCAGGTTCTCGGTGGCCTGCGGATAGCCCCGGATCTCGAGGCCTGCGCGATGGACGAGCGAGGCGTCGTACGGCAGGTCGGCCTGCGTCGTGACGTTCACGCCCATCGTGTACGTGTAGGTGCCGTCCGCGTGATCCACCAGCGTGCCCGACGTGGCGGTCTCGGTGTACGACTGGTTGGTCGGCGCCGTGCCCGGCCATGGGCCCACGCCCGGCTGCTCGATGCGGCGCGTATATGCCTGCCACGCGCTCGACTTGCCGTTCTCGCCCGGCTTCAGGCGGGCGATCACGAAGCGCACGTTGGCGGGCACGAGCCCCGACAACGGTTGATTGAGTTCATCCTGCAGCTTGAATTCGATGACCGGCTTGCCGGTCGCGGGTATCGTCACGCTCGTAATCGTGGGGTTGATCGCGACATAGGTCGTGCTCGTGATCGGCACCGTCGGTGTCGTGCCGCCCGTTCCCGGGGTACCGGGGGTACCGGGAGGACCTGCCGGACCTGTCGGACCGGTGGGCCCCGCCGGGCCAGCGGGACCTGCAGCGCCGTCGCTGCCGTCGTCGCCTGTGCAACCGGCCATGCCGATCGCGGCAAGGGCCAGCATTGCGATGAGCGGCACGCGTGAGCGCACACCGCCGCCGAATGAAGCAAGTGCCATGGTCCTCTCCCCTGAGCTTCGAAACGCCACGCAAACGCTCCGCGTGATCGGAGCCGTGCTGCCGGAACGGACCGACGCAGGTGGCCCGATGCTAAGCCCCGCCCTGAATGGGAACAATTCGGAAAACCGAGGGTAGCGCTCGAGCCAGAAGCGGTCCGCGGCGTGCTGGCGGCGATGGGACCGCGATGAAAAAGGCCGGGCAATGCCCGGCCTCGAGACCGCGGCGACCCGTCGAATCGCGACCGCCGTGTCAGGTCGCAAGGAGGCGCGCCGTCATTCGACCTTGACCTCGGCGTCCTCGATGATGACGTCGTACTGGTAGCCCATGCCGAAGTCCTTGTTGAGCGAGACCTTGCCGGTCACGAGGACGGTGTCGCCCGGTTTCGGCAGGACGCCGGGCGTCGTGACGGTGAGGTCGCCCGTCTTGTCGGTGCTGTAGCCGTCCCGCACGTGCAGCCAGTTCTTGCCCATGATGCCGGCATTCACCTTCACGACCTTGCCGCGCACGACGACCTCCTTGCCGCCGAGTTGCTCTTTCTCGGCGTAGATTTCCTTGATCGTCTTGCCGCCCTCCGCCCTCGCAATGTTGGACAGGTCGATCTCCGCGGCCGGCGCGGCGGCCGGCAGGGGATGCGGCTTGGATGAGTCGGGACCGGCCGGAGCCGTGGCGGCGGTCGACGCCGCGTCCGGCGGCGCGGTGCCGGTGTCGTCCTTGCCGCAGCCGGCGAGGAGCGCGAGGGAGGTCAGGACGAACAAGCTGCCAATGATTGCCTTGGGCACGACAGGTTTCTCCGGGCTCGTGGGATGGGAGGAGTCTACGAAAAAAGAGGTGGACCCGCAGGCCCACCTCTGAATGAACGAACTGGCCGGGTGGATCGAGGTGGGCCTCGCGGCCCACCCCGAAAACCCGGTGTCAGTCGAAGTAACTCATGATCTTGTCGATCACGCCGTAGAGGTAATCACCATCGGTGTCGTCGATCAGGATCCCGTTCTGGCCGACGTGCGAGTTGAACGATGCCAGCTCGCCAGCTTCGTCGGCGTTGATCATTCGCGCCCGGTGGCAGCTGCCGCAGGCCCGCGAGGCCGCGCCGGTCACGTACTCAGGCACGTCGCCGATCGCCCGCTCCAGCGTCGGGTTCGGTGTAGACGCCGACTGCTGGCTCGGCATCGACTTCGCCTGATCCGGCACGTTGAACATGTTGGCCGCATGGCACGATTCGCAGTTCGTGATCGTGAAGTTCGGGTACGCCGACACTTGCGTATGGTGCTCGTAGCGTCCGGCTTCGACGGGGTCCGTGAAGTCGACCGCTTCCATGTCGAACGCCTGGAACGAATGGATTGCATGCGCATAGGCGTCGATGGAGCGCGACTGCATCTCGAGGTGCCCGGAGGGGCTCGTGACGGCGTGGCAGGTCCGGCACACGACGACGTTGCCGCCGTAGCTGCCGTTGTGGAACGTCGTGGCGAGCTGGTCGTGGCAGGCGTTGCACTTCGCCACCTCGACGACCGGGGCCGCGGCGGCAACGAGGGCGTTGCCAGCGAGGTCGAACGTCGCGGAAGGCGCATTCATCGCAACGGTCTCGCCGTCGACCACCAGGTTCGGCAGCACGGCGATTTCGGCGCGCTTGACCTTGCCCTCGGTGATCAGCGTCGGGATGCTCGGCAGGCCCGTGGTCGCGACTGGCACGTAAGCTGCCAGGTTCAGGTTCACATCCCACTTGCCGGGCACGCCCGTCGGGACGTCCGTGAACAACGGGTTGGCGGTGCCCGCGGTGTATTCCATACGCACGCTGTTGGTATCCCGCGTGTGGCAGCTGATCAGGAAGTCCTTGGTGTCGTAGCCATACATCGACACGGTCAGCGTCGGCACCACGGCCGGGTTGCTGGACGTGAACTTGACGTTCAGCACGTCGCCCGTGCGGGTCGCGCTGTCGATCGTCACGGTGTTGAGCGCGGCGTACTTCTGGCCGGACGCGTCGTAGATTTCCTTGTTGTAGCCGTTGTGATACGCGGTGAACTGGCTGCCCGGACCGCTCGCATTGTGGCAGAGCGAGCAATCGTCCGTCGGGTCGTGCCATGCAACCGCGCCGTCCGCGTCGGCTTCGCTCCACAGCTCCTTGAGTGACGGTGGGCGATTGGCCTCTTCGTACTTCTGGCCTGCCCACGTGTCCACACCGTCAACCGCGTGGCAGCTCTTGCAGGTTTCCTTCTTGAAGAACTTGTCGTCCAGGATGCGGGCCAGGTTGCCCTGGTGGCACGTGTTGCAGTTCGACATGCCCTGCGGATACGCGAACTCCATCGCGTGCGTCTGGTGCGTGTCCTGCATCACGCTCGCCTGGTACTCGTAGGCGGGAAGTGCAGGCAGCGGCACGCCGCTGAAGAAGTCGAACGGCCGGTCGGCCATGTACTGCCAGTCGCGATGGCCGCCCGCGCGGTCGTCCATGTGGCAGGCCTTGCACGCCGCGAAGTCCTGGAGTCCGTCCGCTTCCGCCGCGCGATAGCCGTGCTTCTGGTACGGAGAGCCGTGGCAGCTTTCGCAAGCCACGACGTTGGCGGTGGACACGTACGTGCCCGCGTCGCCAAGCTCGAGGCCGGCGTTGGACGCATCGGCATACAGCTCGTATTCCTCGGTCTGGAACCTGTTGTCGGCGACGTAGCCGTAGGCGATGGCGCCCGTGAGCGCGAGCGGATCGAACAGCACGCCAGTCGCCGACGCGGTGTAGTTGCCGGCGCCGAGACTCGTGATCGTCGTCAAGCCCTTGTTCCAGGCTGCGGGATAGGGATACGCGGCAGTCGGACTGCTGTCATAGCCCTGGACGATGAAGCGCTTCTGGTCGAGGTTCACGAGGCCGGCGTCGTCATACGGCACGCCGTTGTACGTGATCGAGAACGCCATCGAGACGGTCCACGTCGGGGCCGTCGGCGTGCTCGTCAAGCCGGTCACCGTCAGCTTCAGCTGGCTCGCGTCGGTGTACGTGTCGTAGATCGCCTGGTGCACGTTGCCCTGGTCTTTATGGCAGACCGAGCACGACTCAGGCTTCGTCGCAGCCACGATATCGGCTGTCCCGGAGGTGCCCGGAGGGCCCGCAGGTCCAGTGGGTCCCGTCGGTCCCGTCGGTCCCGTCGGTCCCGACGGGCCTGCCGGGCCCGCAGGTCCCGCAGCACCGTCCGAGCCATCATCGCCCGAGCAACCGGCCATACCGGCGGCCAGCGCGAAAAGCGCAATGAGCGGCACGAATTTTCGTGTCCCGCGAAGGTCTGCGAATCTCATGTTTGACTCCCTCACCCGACGGTAAGTCGAGATTTGAAACTCTCGGGCGGAAATTCCCCGCCCGAGAAAATGACAAACGCAATGGTATGGGTAATGCCGTGTTGCAATTACCTCGGATTACCGAAGTTCTGCTGCGTCGTAGGGAACTTTTCGCGCGAGATTCAACACCTGTTGAGATTCACTCTCATGCACGACACGGCGGCACGTCGCGCCGCACGCGTCATCGTGATCAACACCTACGTCTCAGACGGGTGAATGCGAATGCATCGCGACTTTGCGCCGCTCGAACCGCGACTGACGAATCGCGTTCTTCGTGGCAAGATTCGCGCCGGGCGCCCCCTGAGAAATGGAAATTGAACAAATGCTGAAACCCGATTGGTGGAACGCGCTTTTCACCGCGATCGACGGCAAGCGCACGCAGGACTTCGTCGCGTTTCTCTGCGAGGACGGAGAATTCCGCTTCGGCAGCACACCGGCCGCACACGGGCGCGCCAGCGTGGCGGCCGCGGTCGACGCGTTCTTCGGCATGATCGCGTCGAGCAGGCACGAAATGCTGCACACGTGGCAGGACGCGGACACCGCGGTCTGCGAGGGCAAGGTCACCTACACGAGGCTCGACGGCTCGCAGGTCGAACTGCCGTTCGTGAACGTGTTCTACCTGCGCGGCAACCTCATCGCGCGCTACCTCATTTATATAGACAGCGCACCGCTATTTGCCGCCAGCTGATCGAGCGGCATGCTGCTGTCATCCCTTTACTTCTGGTCCAACGTTCGCGACGGCGCGATGTGGCGACGCCCGGAAGGCGCCCGAGTCCGCCGCGGTCAGCAGATTCGTGGCAGCGGGTCGTCCTCGAGCTCCTCGATCGTGCGCTCGCCGCCGAGTTCCGTGCGCAGCACCAGTCGTGCGGGCTTTTCGCGAACCTGGCCGATGATCGCGGCCGCGCTGCCGCCCGGCGTTGCGCGCATCGCGGCAAGCGCCGCGTCGGCGTCCGACGCCGCGACGACCGCAACGACGCGGCCCTCGCACGCCAGGAAATACGGGTCGTAACCCAGCATTTCGCAGACGGAACGCACCGAGTCGCGCACCGGCACGCGCGTCTCGTCGAGCACCACGCCGAGTCGCGTCGCCTGCACGATCTCGTGCATGACCGTCGCGAGCCCGCCGCGCGTCGGGTCGCGCATGAAGCGCAGCCCGCCGAACCGCGCCAGCGCGAGCGTCAGGGGCAGCACGCTCGCGGCATCCGACTGCAGGTCGCCGCGCAGGCCGAACTGTTCGCGCGCGAGCATGACCGCGATCCCGTGATCGCCGACGGGACCGCTCACGAGCACGGCGTCGCCGGCGCGGATCTCGCGCAGGCCGAGCCGCAGCGCGGGATTGCGCACGCCGATGCCGCTCGTGTTCAGGTAGATCCCGCCGCCCTCGCCGCGCCGCACGACCTTGGTGTCGCCCGCGGCGACGACGACGCCCACCTCGCGTGCCGCCGTGGCGATGCCCGCGACGACGCGCTCGAGCAGGGCAAACTCGAGGCCCTCTTCCAGCAGCACGCCGAGACTCAGGTACTTCGGCACCGCACCGGCGACCGCGAGGTCGTTGGTCGTGCCGTGCACCGCGAGCGTGCCGATGTTGCCGCCGGGAAACTCGATCGGTTGCACCGTGTAGCTGTCGGTCGTGAACGCGAGCTCGCCGTCGGCCGCGTTCCAGGGCAGCACGGCCGCGTCTGAGCCCGTGTCGAGCAGCGGGTTCGCGAGGTGGCGCGCGAAGATTTCCTCGATCAGTTCGCGCATGTAGCGGCCGCCGTTGCCGTGGGCCAGCGAAACGTGGGTATCCTGCATGGTCACCTGGTTGCCGCCTCGCGCGTCGGTCGGCCGATCGCGGCCGGTGGTATCGTCGCCTCGTCGTTCCATGCGTCCAGCTCGGCCCGGATGTGCTCGCGCATCTGCTCGCGCACGTGATTCACCGAGTTGAAGAACTCCGCCATCATCAGCACCCAGCAGTACATGCCGCGCCGCGTCAGGCGGATGCCGTCGGCGTTGTGACGCGTGGCGCCCAGCATGCGCATCGCCAGCAGTTCCGGCGCCATGAGCACGTTGAATGCGGGCCCGTACCGGCGCCTGACGTAGTCCCGGCGCAGCTCGCCGCCAAAGAGGCGCACGAGGTAGTCGTACCGCATGCGCTCGCGCAGGCCGACCGGGCGCCGCTGCGTGATGCCGCTCTGGCCGCCTTCGATGCGCCGGCAGTAGTGGTTGAGCGAAAACGTCGTCGAGTACATCGCCCCGCCGACGTAACTGAACGCGCCGCTGCCGACGCCGACGTAGTCGTCCTGGTCGATGATGTACTCGTCGAACATGCCCTGGTTGCGCGAGAAGCACCAGGCCGACGCGGGATGGTACGCGTCGAGCAGGCGGTCGAGGATCCGCTCGTACATCGCGTGCCGGAGCGTAGGGTCGCTGCGGCCCATGCTGCGGTCCATCCTGTAGCGCGCGGTCGGCGCGGTCATGAGCGGATAGAACGACACCTGGTCCACGCACAGCTGCCGCAGGATGCCGAGGTCGCGCTCGAGCATCGCAAGCGTCTGCCCGGGCAGGTTGAAGATCATGTCAACGTTCAGCGTCGGGAACACGCCCTGCGCCGCCGCGAGTCGCGCGACGATTACCTCGCCGCTGCCGTATTTCTCGAGCCGTTCCATGCCCGCGAGCAGCCCGTCGTCGAAGCTCTGCACGCCCACCGACAGGCGCGTGACGCCCGCCGCGCGGTAGCGCTCGAGCGCCGCCGGATCGAGGTGGTTGGGATTCGTCTCGATCGACATCGAGCGCACCGGGGAAAGTTCGCGCACGAGATCGAGGGTCCGGACCAGCTCGTCCGCGTTGACGGTCGGCGTGCCGCCGCCGACGTAGACGTCGCCGAAGCGGAAGCCCGCGTCGTGGTACAGGCGGATCTCGCGCCGCAACGCGTCGAAGTAACGGTGCGTCTTCGATTCCTGGTAGCGCACGCGATGAAACGAGCAGAACGGGCACAGGACCTCGCAGAACGGCACGTGCACGTACAGCTGGCACGGCGCGGCGGGCGCCGCCGGCATCACTTCCGCGGTGTCGTCCTCGGTGAAGCGCATCGCCGCGGTGTACTCGTGGCGCAGCACGGCGAGCAGAGGTCGTTCGAACCAGAGCATCGCGGGAGTCTAGACGCTTCGGCCGGCGAAGTCGGCAACCTGGCCGTAACTCAGGCCGCCGTCGTTGCAGGGAATGCGCTGCGGCAGCAGCACCTTGAATCCGCGCGCGAGCAGCGTCGCCGACGCCAGCTCCGTGAGGCGGCGGTTCTGGAATACGCCGCCCGTCAAGCCCACGGTCGCGGCGCCACAGGCGGCGCGTTCGCGCTCCGCGACGCGCACGATCGCATCGGCAAGCGCTGCGTGCACCGTGCCTGCGCGCTCGGCCGCATCGCGCCCGGCGCTGGCGCAAAGCCACTGGATCAGCGGCGCCCAGTCGACGCGCGCGAGGCTGCCCGCGTCCTCGACGACCGGCAACTCGGGAAACGCGGTGACGTCGCGCGCGATCGCCTCGAGGCACATCGGCCCCTGCCCCTCGAAACTCGTGGTGCCGATGCCGAGCACGAGCGCGGCCGCGGCGTCGAACACGCGCCCGGCGGCGCTCGACATCGGCGAGTTCACGCGCCTGGCCCAGGCCGCGCGCACGATCGGGTCGGGAATGTCGAGTGGACACTCGAGACCGGCCTCCCAGCAGAGCGCGGCGGCGCTGCGCCACGGTGTGCGCGCCGCGAGGTCGCCCCCCGGCAGGAAGAACGGCCGCAGGCTCGCGCGACGCTGCCAGTGTCCCGGGGTGCCGGTGAACGTCTCCCCGCCCCAGAGCGTGCCGTCGCTGCCGTAGCCGACCCCGTCCCATGCAAAGACGATGGCCGAGCCCGCCTGCGCCTCGTGCTCGGTGACTAGCGCCGACGCGTGCCCGTGGTGGTGCTGCACGCTCGTCACGGGCAGCCCTCGCGTCCGGGCCCAGCGCGTCGTCGCGTAGTCCGGGTGCGCATCGCAGAGCAGGCGCTCCGCGCGCACGTCGTACAGGCGCTGCAGGTCGGCCGCGACCTGCTCGAACACCTGCTCGCTGCGCAACGTGCCCATGTCGCCGATGTGCGGCGAGACGACGACGCGGCGGCCCCACGCGAGCGCGACCGTCAGCTTCAAGTGGCCGCCGACCGCGAGCACCGGCTCGGCGACCGGCTGCGGCAGCTCGAACTCGAGCGGCGCGCTGCCGCGACCGAGTCGAATCGGGCGCGCACGGCCCGCGATGATGCGCACGACCGAGTCGTCGGCGGGGCGCACGATCGGCCGGTCGTGATGCAGAAATGCGTCGGCCACCGGCGCGAGCCGCGTCGCGGCGTCACCGGCGTCGATGAGCACGGGTTCACCGCTCACGTTGCCTGAGGTGGCCACCAGCGGCGCGTCGAACTCGCCGAGCAGCAACTGGTGCAGCGGGCTGTATGGCAGGAATACGCCGACTTCGCGCAACCCCGGCGCAATGCCCGGCGCGAGTCCCGTCGCGGGACCGGCGCGCAGCAGCACGATGGGTCGCGCCGGATCGAGCAGTGCTTCGCGTGCCTCCGGCTCGAGCTCGAATGCGCCCGCGAGCGCGCCGAGCCCGTCGGCGCCGCGCCAGGGATACATGACCGCGAGCGGCTTGTCGGGACGGCGCTTGCGCGCGCGCAGGCGCGTGACGGCGGCGGCACTGCGCGCGTCGCAGAGCAGGTGGTAGCCGCCGATGCCCTTGACCGCGAGCACCTTGCCGGCACGCAGTGCGGCAATCGCGGCCGCGAGCGCGGGCTCGTCGCCGGCGATGCGTTCGTGGCCTTCGCCTGCGAACGCAAGATGAGGACCGCAGCGCGCGCACGCGACGGGCTCCGCGTGAAAGCGCCGGTCGAGCGGATCCTCGTATTCCCGCCGGCAGTCGGCGCACAGCTCGAAAGCCCGCATCGTCGTGTTGGGCCGGTCGTACGGCAATGCCTCGATCAGCGTGTAGCGTGGCCCGCACTGCGTGCAGTTGATGAACGGGTAGCGATGGCGGCGATTGGCCGGGTCGGCGAGTTCCGCAAAGCAATCGGGGCAGCAGAAGTAATCCGGCGGCACGGAGATCCGCGGTTCCTGCGCCGCGGCGCTGGCCGCGATCCGGAATCCCGGTGCGACCGCCTCACCCGAGTCCGCGACGTCGCGCAGCACCGGGCGCGCGAGCGGCGGCGCACGCGCGACGACGTCGTGGGCAAAGCGGTCGAGGAGGCCCGCCGGTCCCGCCAGCACGATCTCGACATCACCGCGCAGGTTGCGGACGTAACCGTCGAGCTGCAGTTCGTGCGCGAGCCGGTACACGAACGGGCGGAAGCCGACGCCCTGCACGCGGCCCGTCAGCAGGTAGCGTCGCGATGCCGCGGCCCGGGCCGGCTCAGTCACGCGCGCCCATGGAGCCGGCGGAGTTCAACTCTCCGCGCCGGAAGCCTTGCGGCCAGCCCAGACGCTCTCCCGGACCCCGTCCGACCACCAGATGCGGCAGGCGCCTTCGTCCGACACCATGCACGGCCCGATCGGATGGCGTGGCGTGCACGCGGCGCCGAAGAGCCGGCACTCGTTCGGGTAGATGCGGCCGAGCACGACCCTAGCGCAATCGCAACCCGGCGGCATTTCGCCCGCCCGCTTGCGGGACATCTCGGTGTACGACGGCAGCTGCACTCGCGAGTCGTGCGCGGCGTACTCCGGCTTCAACGCGTAACCAGACGCCGGGATCGGTCCGATGCCGCGCCAGTTGCCGTCGACGATGTCCATCGTGGCGTCGATGTAGCGCCTGGCCGTCGCGTTGCCGCCGGGCCGCACGACCTGCGGGTAGCAGTTGTCGAGGAAGCACTGGCCCTCGAGCCGCTGCCGCAGCACCGAGTAGAGCGCGGCCAGCAGCGTATCCGGCGCGAAACCGGCGACCGCGGTCGGGATACCGTGGTCGCGCGGCACGAACTCCCACTCCTCCGGCCCCATCACGGTCGACACGTGACCGGGCGCGATCAAGGCCTCGAAGCCGGGTTGGCCGGAGCTGAGCAGCAGCGCTACGGCCGGCCAGGTGCGGCGCCCGGACATCAGGAACAGCAGGTTGTCGGGTGCGCCCTGCGCGAGGAGCGCGGCGGCGGGCGCAGTCGTCGTCTCGAAGCCTGCCGCCAGGAACACCACGTGCCGGTCCGGGTTCTCACGGGCGATGCGCGCGGCATCGAGGGGGCTCGCGATCGCCCGCACGTCGCCGCCCGCGGCCTTGGCCTGTTCGAGCGAGCGCGGCTCGCTCTTTGGCGCGTTGACCGGGACGCGCAGCATGTCGCCGTAGGCCACGAGGATCACGCCCTCGTGCAGGGCGAGCTGGATCGCCTCGTAGATGTCCTCCTCGGGACAGATGCAGACCGGGCAGCCGGGGCCCGGCACCAGTTCGATGTTCGACGGGATCGCCTTGCGCAGCCCGGCCGTCGTGATGGACCGCTCGTGCCCGCCGCACACGTTCATGACCTTGATCGACGGCGGCAGCGGCAGCGCGCGGATGCGCTCGAGCCAGATGGCAGCGGTAGTCATGGCTTCACTCCGTGGCGGCCTCCGCCGCAAGCCGGCGCGCGGCAACCTGCGCGCGCAGCCAGTCTAGCCAGGCGGCGAGTCCTGCGCCGCCGCGTTTCGTGACTTCGAGGACCGGGCCGGCATAACCCACCTGCCGCAGGGAGGCGAGTGCCCGCGCCACGCTGAATTCCTCGATGTGCGGCAGCAGGTCGACCTTGGTGATCAGCGCCAGGTCGGCGCCCCGGAACATGACGGGATACTTGGCGGGCTTGTCGTCGCCTTCGGGCACCGACAGCAGGGTCACGTTGCGGTGCTGGCCCAGGTCGAAGCTCGCCGGGCAGACCAGGTTGCCGACGTTCTCGACGAACAGGATGTCGAGCCCCGCGAGCGGCAGCTCGTGCAGCGCATCGTGCACCATCTGCGCATCGAGGTGGCACGCGTTGCCGGTCGTGATCTGCACGGCGGGCACGCCGCAGGCCCGGATCCGGGCGGCGTCGTTCTCGGTCGCGAGGTCGCCCTCGATCACGCCGAGCTCGAGTTCGCCCTGCAGCGCCTTGATCGTCGCCTCGAGCAACGAGGTCTTGCCGGACCCGGGCGACGACATCAGGTTGAGCGCCAGCACGCCGTGCGCGCCGAAGTGCTCGCGGTTGTGCGCCGCGACGCGGTCGTTCTCGTCGAGGATCGCCGTGATGACCTCGATCGACTCGATGTGGCCCCGGGGCGCCGCCGGCGCTGCCGCGAACGGGGCCCGCACCGCCGCAGGTCCCAGGGAACAGCCGCAATCCCGACACATGGTCGCCTACTCCTGCTCGCGCCGGGTCAATGGACCGCGGCCCGCGATGTTTCGATCTCGACGCGCTGCAGCAACAATTCCTCGCCGGCGGTCACGTCCACCTGCCAGTCGTCGCAGGCGCCGCAGAGCAGCCGGTTCGGAATGGCCTCGCTCTCGACGCCGCAGGACCGGCAACGCACCTTGACCGGCACCGCCCGCACCACGAGCCGGGCGTGTTCGGCCATCGTGCCGGCCGCCGCCAGGGGGTAAGCGTGCTCGAGCAGCCTGGGCTCGACGCCCGACAACGGCCCGATCGACACCACCACCTCGATGACGCTGCTGGCCGAGTTCTCCCGGGCGACCCGCTCCACCTGCTCGATCAACGCCTGGCAGACCGCGAGCTCATGCATGCTCGAGGATCTCGTCGAAGAGTTCCCACGCCGAGCGCGCCTCGTCCTCGCTCACTTTCTGGATGGCGTAGCCCACGTGGATCAGCACGTGGTCGCCGACGTCGAGCGGCTCGCCCTGCAGCATGAACAGGCTCACCTCGCGCGCGATGCCCTTCGCCTCGCAGGTCGCGGCGAAGCCGTCAATACGCGTGATTCTCATGGGTACGGCCAGGCACATCGGATGTCACCCCTTGCAGCAATCGGCCGCAGCAGGAGCGGAGGCTCGCAAACGCCGCGGCCCTATAAAAATAAGTAATTGCCCTGACTGCGGCTTCGGCGCCGGACGACCTATAACGTCGAGCGTCTCTGGAGCATAGAAGATCGGAAGCGTCCGGTCGATCCTCTGGCGCGCGCCAGGGGGACAAGAACTTGAAAACGACTCTCATATTGGGCATCGGCAACACGCTCCTCGGCGACGAGGGCGCCGGAGTCCACGCGCTCGAGCTCATCCGCCAGCGCCTGGCGCCCGACGACGACGTGGAACTGCTCGACGGCGGCACGCTGAGCTTCACGCTGCTGCCGACGCTCGAAGCGTACGAGCGCCTGATCGTGCTCGACTCCGCGCAACTGCACGCGCCGGCGGGCTCCGTCGAGTGTTTCGAGGGCGCGGCAATGGACGAGTTCCTCGGCCGGCCGCGGCGCAGCGTCCACGAAGTCGGGCTCTGCGACCTCATGAACATGGCGCAGCTGAGCGGCTGCTTTCCGCGCCGGCGCGCGCTGGTCGGCATCCAGCCCGAACTCATCGACTGGAGCGAAAGGCCCTCCGACGCCGTGGCGGCCGAACTCGGGCGTGTCGCCACCGTGACCCTGGAACTCGTCGCGCGCTGGGAAGCCGAAGCGGCCCTCGCCCGGGACGTGCGCCCGGCCATTCACGCCTGCGGAGCGACGGCATGAGCACGGAACACGCCAACGACGTCCTGCAGGCCATCAACGTGCGCGTCGAGGGCGTGGCCGAGCTCGCGGCCAGCGACCTCTTCACGTTGAACGTGCTGCCGCTGCTGCACGAGGTGCGGCATTCGCTCGAGCGCCTGCTCGCGAGCGGCGAGGAGACGACGATCGACCTCGGCTCGATCCCGCTCGCGCCGGGCGAACTGGAAAAGATCGACGACGCGCTCGGGACCGGCGAAGTCAAGGCGATGCTCGAGTCGCTCGGTCCCAGCCAGATCTACGAGACGCGCTTCAGCGGCGTCTGGCGGATCACGCATTTCAACGCGGCCAACGAAGTCGTCGGCCGCTTCATCGAAGTAACGCGCATGCCGGCCATCCTGTTCGCGCAGGACATCGACGTGCGTGCCAGTCTGGTTCAATTGACCGAAAGGCTCAGCGGCACGTCCGACTGACCCGCGCAGGGCCGGCCGCACGCCGCTGGGGATCACTCTATAGAGGGGTTCGTGGGCAATGCGCAAAGAACAAACCTTGGGTGAAGTCCTGGCGGCGCAGGGCGTCTCGCGGCGTGGCTTCATGAAATTCTGTGCGTCGACGGCGTCGCTGATGGCGCTGCCGCCGACGATGATCCCGAGGATCGCGGCAGCACTTGAGCAGGCCCGCCGGCCGTCGGTCATCTGGTTGCCGTTCCAGGAGTGCACCGGCTGCACCGAGTCGATCACGCGGTCGCACGCGCCGTCGCTCGAAGGGCTGATCTTCGACACGATCTCGCTCGACTACCAGGAAACCATCATGGCGGCCGCCGGCCACCAGGCCGAGGAAGCGCTCGCGGCGGCCATGAAGGACAACTTCGGCAAGTACGTACTGGCCGTGGACGGCTCGATCCCTACCAAGGACAAGGCTTTCTCCTGCATCGCCGGCAAGAGCAACTACGACACGTTCGTCGAGGCCGCCAAGGGCGCGGCGGCGATCGTGGCGGTCGGTTCCTGCGCGTCGTTCGGCGGCATCCCGGCCGCGCTGCCCAACCCGACCGGCGCGAAGAGCGCGACCGAAGTGCTGAAGGAAGCCGGCATCGACAAGCCGGTCATCAACATCTCCGGCTGCCCGCCGATCCCGACCGCGATCACCGGCGTGCTCGCGCAATACCTCACGTTCGGCCAGTTGCCGGAGCTCGACCATCTCGGCCGCCCGAAGGCGTTCTACGGGCAGAACATCCACGACCGCTGCTATCGCCGCCCGTTCTACGAGCGAGGCCAGTTCGCCGAGACGTTCGACGACGAGGGCGCGAAGAAGGGCTGGTGCCTCTACAAGCTCGGCTGCAAGGGCCCCGTCACCTACAACGCCTGCGCCACGATCAAGTGGAACCAGGGTGCGGGCTTCCCGATCGAGGCCGGCCACGGCTGCCTCGGTTGCGCCGAACCGGGTTTCTGGGACTGGGGCGGCTTCTACAAGCCCCTGTCGCAGGGACAGTGGGGCGGCTGGAAGACTCTCGGCGTAGCCGCCGCGGCGGGCGCCGCGATCGGCCTCGCGTCGGTGGCCGTCACGCGCAGCCGCCAGGCCAAGGCGCGGCGGGAGGCTAAGGTATGACACTGCTCGAATTCGCCCGCGGGCCCGGCTTGCAATGGGCCCTCGTGATCTTCGCGTTCGGCGTGGTCTGGAGGCTCGTCGGCTCGTTCCTGCTGGCCCGCAATCGCGACCTGTCGAAGCCGAAGGGCACCGCGACGGTCAGGGCCGGCGTGCGCGCGATGATCATGCGTTCGATCCCACCGCACGAGCTCGAAAAGCAGATCATGTTCCAGCACATCACGGGATATGCCTGGCACCTGGGCTTCTTCGCGGTGCTGCTGCTGTTCGGGCCGCACGTGCCGTTCTTCAAGCAGTTCCTCGGCTTCGGCTGGCCCGCCCTGCCGAACATCGTCGTGCTCGTGCTCGCGGGCTTCACGCTCGCGATCCTGATCGCGCTGCTGGTGCGCCGCATGGTGCACCCGGTGATGCGGCAGATCTCGAGCCTGGACGACTACATCAGCGTCCTGCTGGTGATCACGCCGCTCGTGACCGGCCTGCTGAGCTATGCCCACGTGCAGATGTTCGGCATCCGCTACGAGACGCTGCTCGCCGCGCACATCATCAGCATCGAGGCCCTGCTCGTCTGGTTCCCGTTCAGCAAGCTGATGCACCTGTTCTACACGTTCCCGAGCCGGTACCAGGTCGGCGCGGCCATGGAACGCAAGGGAGTCGAAGCATGAGCGTCGACGCACTCAATATCCAGAAAATGCGCGCGGACCTGCACGAACGCGGCGTCGCCGAGAAGGCGAAGCAGCTGCCGGACGCGGAGCGCATCGAGCGCGTGAAGGAGACCTTCCGCCGCCGGCTCGATGCCAACATGGCAACCTATCTCGAAACCTGCATTCATTGCGGCATGTGCGCCGAGGTCTGCCACTTCTACGAGGCCACCGGCGAAGGCAAGTACACGCCGATCTACAAGGTCGACCCGCTGCGGCGCTTCTATCGCCGCGAACTGGCGCCGATGGGCTGGCTGCGGCGGCTCGTGATGCGCGACATCACGACGGCCGACCTCGACGAGTGGCAGGAGCTCGTCTACGACGCCTGCACGCAGTGCGGCCGCTGCGACATGATCTGCCCGATGGGCATCCACATCTCGCCGATGATCGGCGTGATGCGCGAAGCGCTCGCCGAGGCCGGCATGCAGCCCGCCGAGAACAAGGCACTCGCGCGCGAAGTGCTCGAGAAAGGCACGCTGATGGGCATCGGGCCGGAGAACTACCGCGCCGTCGCGGCGGAACTCAGGGCCCAGGGCATCGACGTCCCGCTGGACAAGCCGAAGGCGCAGGTCGTCGTGCTGATGAGCGCGATGGACGCGGCGCTGTTCAAGGACGCGATCGCCGCGACCGCGAGGATCCTGAACCGGCTCGGCCTCGACTGGACGATCCGGACCGGCGCGGGCGATGCGGCGGCGTTCGACTGGACGTCCGGCGACGAACGCACCAAGGATGCCGTCACGCGCAAGATCGTCGCGGAGACGATCGCCGCGGGTGCGAAGACGCTGCTCGTCCCGGAGTGCGGCCACGGCTACGCCGCGGTGCGCTGGGGCGCCGCGAACGTCGTCGGCACGGAGTTGCCCTTCGAGGTGCTCGCGATCTCCGAGTTCATCGGGCGCGAGATCCAGGCGGGCCGCCTGAAGGTCAAACCGATGGCGCCGGGCAAGAGCGTCACCTACCACGACCCGTGCAAGGTCGGCCGCTGGAGCGGCGTGTTCGACGAGCCCCGCAATGCGCTCAAGGCCATCGGGGTCGAGGTGCGCGAGATGGAATCGCACGCCAGGACGAACTATTGCTGCGGCGGCGGCGGCGGGGTCGTGCTGAACGAGCGCGCGAACAAGCTGCGCCTCGGCGCGTTCCAGATCAAGATGAAGGAAGCCGACGCGACGGGCGCGGGCTCGGTCGTCACTGCGTGCGGGCACTGCCGCATGACCTTCATCGCGGGCGCGCAACACACGAACTGGCAGAAACCGATCGAGAGCCTGGTCGAGATGGTCGCGGCCAACCTGGCCGACTGACGGCCCAGCTCAGAGAGACAACCGGAGAATAATCGATGACCGCACGAGTCGTCGTCGATCCGATCACCCGCATCGAGGGGCACCTGCGCATCGAGGCGCAGACTGGACGCGCGACACGATCACCCAGGCCTACTCGTCCGGCACGATGGTGCGCGGCATCGAGATCATCCTGCAGGGGCGCGACCCGCGCGACGCCTGGGCCTTCGCCCAGCGCATCTGCGGCGTCTGCACGCTCGTGCACGGCATCGCCTCGATCCGCGCGGTCGAGGACGCGCTGCAGATCGAGATTCCGACGAATGCGCAGCTGATCCGCAACCTGATGATCGGCGCGCAGTACGTGCACGACCACGTGATGCACTTCTATCACCTGCACGCGCTCGACTGGGTCGACGTCGTGTCCGCGCTCAAGGCCGACCCGGCGGCGACCTCGACGCTCGCGCAGAGCCATCTCGCAGCTACCCGAACTCCTCGCCGGGCTACTTCGCGGACGTGCAGAAGAAGGTGAAGACCTTCGTCGAGCAGCGGCCAGCTCGGCATCTTCGCGAACGGCTACTGGGGCCACCCGGCCTACAAGCTGCCGCCGGAGGCCAACCTCATGGCGGTCGCGCACTACCTCGACGCGCTCGCCTGGCAGCGCGACGTGGTGCAGACTGCACACGATCTTCGGCGGCAAGAACCCGCACCCGAACTTCGTCGTCGGCGGCGTGCCGTGCCGCGATCGACCTGAACTCCGACTCCGCGATCAACGCCGAAGCGGCTCGTCGGACGTGCAGGACGTGATCGAGCGCATGAAGTCGAGTTCGTCGACCAGGTCTACGTGCCGGACACGCTCGCGATCGCCTCGTTCTACAAGGACTGGGGCGCGCAGGGCGAAGGCCTCGGCAACTTCCTGTCGCTACGGCGACTTCCCCGGCGGCGGCAGCATCGACGACCCGAGCGAGCTTCCTGTTCCCGCGCGGCGCGATCCTGAACCGCGACCTCTCGACGATCCACGAGGTCGACCTCGACGGATCCGGAGCAGATCCAGGAGTTCGTCGCGCACTCCTGGTACGACTACGCGGGCGGCAAGGACGAGGGCCTGCACCCGTTCGACGGCGAGACCAAGCTTCAACTACACGGGCCCGAGCCGCCGTACGAGCAGCTCGACGTCGACAAGAGCTACTCCTGGCTCAAGTCGCCGCGCTGGAAGGGCAACGTCGATGGAGGTCGGGCCCGCTCGCGCGCGTGCTGATGCTCTACGCGACGGGCAACGCGCAGGCCAAGGAACTCGTCGACATGACGCTCTCGAAGCTCGAAGTGCCGGTGCAGGCGCTGTTCTCGACGCTCGGCCGCACGGCCGCGCGCACGCTCGAGACGCAAGATCATCGCCGACTCGATGCAGGGCTGGTACAACGATCTCGTCGCCAACATCAAGGCGGGCGATACCGACACGTTCGACGAGTCGAAGTGGGATCCGACGAACTGGCCGAAGCGGCCCGTGGCGCCGGCTTCATGGAGGCGCCGCGCGGCGCGCTGTCGCACTGGATCGTGATCGAGGACGGCGAAGATCGCGAACTACCAGGCCGTGGTGCCCACCACCTGGAACGCCGGCCCGCGCGATCCGTCACGGCAAGCCGGGCGCGTACGAGGCGGCGCTGCAGGGCCACAAGCTCGTGGACCCCAACCAGCCGATCGAGATCCTGCGCACGATCCACAGCTTCGACCCCTGCATCGCCTGCGCGGTGCACGTCACGGATCCGGACGGTGAGGAGCTGGTGCAGGTACAGGTGAACCCGAGCAGCTGACGCCGCGCGCCACTGCCACGGCACGAATAGGGCCCGCGCGAGCGGGCCTTATTCATGGGTGAGCCAGTGTTGCCTGCGTCCCGGCCGGCCCGTGGCCGGCGATCGTCGTCAGCGGGCCGCGTCGATCGTGTCGCCACCGGCGGCCGGCGGCCGGGGCTTGCGCATCCCGGCGAGCAGCAGCGTGCCGAGTGCGAGCAGGATCTCGTCGTAGAACGGGATCAGGTCGGGCAGCAGCAGGTCCACGATGAAGAGTCCCGCGACGATCTTGAAAAGCGTCGGGAACCGCAGGCCGCTCGCGAAGCGCGTGACGATCGGTCCGATCACGACCTCACCGTCCGCCCGGTGTGGCGACTTCGACCGCGAGCGTGAACGTGCGGGCCTCGGCGGGACGGAGCGCGCCGACGCCGACGACGTGACGCGAGATCTCCTCGCCGCGCTCGTTGCGAATCGCGACGACCACGGAGTATTCCCAGTCGCCGCCGGGCTCCGTGTGATGCAGCGTGCCTTCGACCTTCAGTGCCGAAAACCCCTGCGTCGCGTCCCCTGGACGTCCCGCCGCGCCGAACTTGAGGTGATGGCGGCACTGCGGGCAGATCGCCGCACTCTCGAGGATCGTCGCCTTGCAGTGCGGGCAGGTGCGACTCCTGCCCACGGCGCCCGGCGCGTGCCGTCCCGTCAGCATGATCGCGCGGCACGCATGCCAGGCCTACTTCGCCCCGCCCTTGTCGGGCCAGCCGAAGTCGGCGTTGCCGTGCATGCGCGACCCTGCGGCGACCGTCAGCACGGCCGCCTTGACGTCGCCGTTGATCACGCCGGTCTCGAGCAGCTCGACGCGCGAACTCGCATGGATGTTGCCGTGCACTTCGCCGCTGACGATCACCGTCGCGGACGCGATCTGGCCGGTGACGTGGGCGCCCTGCTCGATCGTCACGTTGCCTTCGACGTTCACGTCGCCCTTGAAGCGGCCCGCGATGCGTATGTGGCCTGCGCCTTCGATCTTGCCTTCGATCGTGACGTCCGCCGCGATCAACGACTCCTTCGCCGGTCCGCTGGAACGGTCCGGCGCGCGGCGGGCCGAGTCGGGCGCCGTGGTGGACGCTCCCGTCGGCGACGCCGGCCGCTCGATGGGCCGGACGACGGGATCGGGCATCGCAACGGCCAGGTCGCCGCTCGCCATGCCGGGTTCTTTCACTGGATCTTTCCAAAGCGCCATGACCGTTCCTCGTTGTACCTGTGTGCAGGGCCGGGGATGGTGCCGGCTGAGGGATTCGAACCCCCGACCCCCTGATTACAAATCAGGTGCACTACCAACTGTGCTAAGCCGGCACGGGACGTCGATTCTACCCTACCCGGCGGGAGCCGCCCCGGACTCGGCCGCCACGGCGGGACAGGCCCGCATCTCGAGTGGCAGGCCCTCCCGGGTGGCACCGGTCAGCACCTCGAGCGACGGCAGGCTCCCATTCGCCTCGCGATCGATGTCGAGCCAGAAGACGTCCATCGTTCGCAGCCGGTCGCTCGTCTCGGGGGTGAAGCCGGCCCGGCGCACGCGCTCCGAGACTTCCTCGGCCCGGCCACGGTCCCTGAACACTCCGAGCGACACCGTGTTGCCCGGCGCCTCGTCGTTACCCACGACATAGGCGTCCGTCAGGCCCGCGGCCTGCAACGCGACGAGGGCGTTGGCGGCGTCTTCGGGCGTAGCGAGACTGGTCACGCGGACCCAGAGCCCGACGCGGACTTCATCGACCGACGCGCGCAGGCGGGAGGCGAAGCCGAGTCGCTGCAGCTGTGCCGACGCTGCATCCGCCGCAGCCTGGTCGAGAAACGGCCCTATGCTCACGCAGAGGGCCGACAACGGCGCCTCGGGCGCCACCGGTGCCTGTGTGGGCGGCGACTCGGCGCGCGGCGCCTGGACTTCCTGCTGCAGCCTGATGGGTGGAGCGTCCGGGCCCACCGTTGCGGGCGCAACGGCCGGCACCGCGGTCGGCGTCGCCACCCATTGCGTCCACGCGAGGAACAGCAGGTTCGCCAGGAGCAGCAGCAGGAATAGCGCGCGCACGACACCGCCGGACGATCACTGCGATGCCGGGGATGTTAGCAAACCGCAATGCAAAGGCCCGGTCGCACAGCGGCCGGGCCTTGGCGATCAGCGTGACGGCGTGCACGCGCGCCGGCGGCGCGCAGACGCGCGCAGGTCGCGTTACTTGCCGGCCGCCATGAAAGCAGCGAGATCGGCAATCTCAGCATCGGTCAGCTTGAGGGCCGCCTTGTGTTTCTCCTGCCCGGCAACGATCTTCTTCAGCGACTCAGTGAGCGCCGCCGCGGTTTCGCCCTCGAAATCCCCGACCTCGTGGCACTCGGCGCACTTGCCTTCGAACTTCGCCTTGCCGGCCGCCGCGTCGGCGCTTGCCACGCTGCTGAAGCCGGCGAGGCCGAGCGTTGCCACTGTCACGCACAGAATCCTTGCAACCTTCATTGCTTCCTCCTCGGGGGCCCGCTGCAAACCGGGCCGTTGTTGGCGTGAAAATGATAGCGGGGGGATCGCGAAAAAAAGTTCGTGGATTCCGCAACGCAACGGGCCCGGGTCATGCAGGCCCGGGCCCGGCTCGAAGTCGCAGGTCGATGTGCGTTACTTGCCGCCGCTCGTCAGGTAGGCGGCGACGTCGGTGATCTGTGTGTCGGTCAGCTTGAGCGCCTTCTTGTGCTTCATCTGGCCGCCGACGATCTTCTTGATCGTGGCGGAAACCTCGGCCGGGTCCTCGCCCTCGAAATCGCCCGCTTCATGGCATTCCGAGCAGATTTCCGTAAAGGTCGCCTTGCCGGCCGCGGCATCCGCGTGGGCGCCCGCGCCATAGCTCGAGAGGCCCGCGAATGCGCTGGCGATGACGAGCAAACGACTGATTTTCATCAATTTTCTCCTGCGAGGTGAGCCGGCGACGGGCCGCACCGAATATTGCTGTTGCTTGAAACGGGTCGCCCCGACGCCGCATTGGACCGCATCGTCGGGGGCGGGTTCAAGCCCGCGCACGCGCGAGGCAGGCCAGGCCCTGCAATACCAGGTCGGGCACGACCTCGACTGCGGCAAGTACGTACGGCAGCACCTCGTCCACTGCCCCGCCGGTACAGAGGATCGCCGGTGCCTGTTCCGAGCGGCCTGCCAGTTCCGCCTGGGCGCGGTCCACGAGTGCCGCCAGGGCGACCCGGCTGCCGCGTACGATCGCGTCGTGCGTATTGTCGGCGAACAGGCTGCGCTCGCTCGTGACGCTGGCCGCGGAGTGCGCCGCGAGATCGCTGGTGCCGGAGTGCAGCGAGCGGACCATGAGGCGCGGCCCCGGCACGATGAAGCCGCCGAGGTGCTGGCCGTCGCCGGCGACGGCGTCGACCGTCATCGCCGTCCCGACATCGACGACACAGCACGCGCGCCGATGCCGCTCGTAGGCACCGATCACGGCCACCCAACGGTCGACGCCGAGCAGGCGCGGGTCGGGGTAGGCGTTGCGCACACCGAGCGCCGCGGCCGTCGACGCCGCGAACTCGACTCGCATCACCCCGTGCAGGGCAGCTGCCTGTTCGAGCTTGCGCCGGCTGTTCTCTCCGGCGACCGTTGCCGCGACGACGCGCGCGATCGGCTGTGTCCCGAACAGCGTGTCGCGCCACTGCGCAACCGACCAGCCGTCATGTGGCAACGCCTGCTGCACTCCCAGCGACCGGTCGTCCGCGCACATGGTCCATTTGACGCGCGTGTTGCCGATGTCGACGAGCAGCATCATGCGGGGGGCTCGCGCGCCGGCTCCGCGCGACGCAGGCTCACGTCGCCGGCGTGCACGCGCTCGAGCCCGCGGCTGGTCTCGACGAGCAGCGCGCCTTCGGTGTCGGCCCCGCGCGCAATGCCGTCGCAGCTGCCATCCTGGCGAACGACCGTAACCGGCGCGTCTCGCAACGAGTCGAGCGCCGCCCAGTCAGCCGCGAACGTCGCGAAGCCGGAGCGCGCGAATTCCGCGAGCCCGCCGAGCATGGCGCCCGCGACGCGCGCCGCGACCTGCGCGCGGGACGGTCGCAGGCCCGTGCAGGCCTCCGCGAGATCGGCAACCGGCGTCGCCCCGGCCGCCGTAAGCTCGCTGCGCGCAGACGCGGGCAGTCCGAGGTTCAGGCCGAGGCCGACGACGACGTACGCCGGACCGCCGGCCTCCGCCCGCATCTGCGCGAGCAGGCCGCCGAGCTTGCGATACTCGAAGACGATGTCGTTGGGCCACTTCAGGAGTACGCGCGTCGCACCGAGCCCGTGCAGTTCGCGCACGACGCAGACGCCCATGGCCAGGCTCAGCGCCGGCAGGTCGGCGGGCAGGTCCGCGAAGGCCCAACCGATCGAGAACGTGAGCCCGGAACCGAACGGCGCGATCCAGCTGCGGCCGCGACGGCCACGGCCGGCGGTCTGCAACTCCGCGAACACGAGCCGCGGCTCGCCGGTGGGCGGCGCTGGCGCCGCGTGCAGGTATTCGTTGGTCGATTCGATCTGGAAATGGACTTCGGTGGCTGCGGCAAGCGCGATCCCGTGCGACGACGCGGCGGCGCGCAGGCTTGCGACGTCCAGCAGTTCGACCGGTCGCGGCAGGCGATACCCACGCCGTTCGACGCTTTCGACCTCGATGCCGCGTGCGCGCAGATCGGCGACGATTTTCCAGACGGCGGAACGGGTCATGCCGAGCGTTGCCGCGAGGTCCCCGCCCGAGTGCAGCGCTCCATCCGCGAGCAACGCGACCAGGCGCCCGGCGCTGCCGCTCATCGCGGCCGCAACAGCCACAGCCGGCTGCGCGCGATTCTCGACGCCCGCGCGCATGCGTTGCAGGTTCGAGCGATGCGTGTACACGATGAACAGCGCCATCAACAGGCCGAACCCGAGGAGCGCCGGTCGCGCCGGCCACTGCGTCGCGAAGTACACGGGCAGCGCGGCCGTGCCGAGCATCGTGCCGAGCCCCACGTACCCCGTGACCAGCACGCAAGCCGAACCAGACGCCGAGCACCGGCAGGAGCGCCGACGGCGCGAGCATCGCGACCGCGCCGAGCATCGTCGCGGCGCCCTTGCCGCCGCGGAACTCGTACCACACCGGGTACACGTGACCGACCGACGACCGCGACTGCGCACGACACCGCGAGCCAATCGCGATCGTTCGACGCGTCGATTCCCATGCCAGGCAGCGCCAGCTCCGGCAACACGCCGACCGCGAGCAGCGCCTTGCCGACGTCGATCACGATGACTGCGAGCGCGAACGCCTTGCCCTGCGTGCGCAGCGCGTTCGTGCCGCCCGCGTTGCCGCTGCCCTGCGTGCGGATGTCGACGCCGCGCAGGCGGCCGACCAGCAGGCTGCCGACCAACGAGCCGAGCAGGTATGCGAGCAGTGACTTCAGGCCGAGTTCGAGCAACCGTCAACCTCCCCGGTGGCGCGCCGATTCTAGCATCGCGTCACCGCGGGTCCGGCCGCCCGCGGCCGTTCAGCGGGGCAGGAACACCTCGGCGATCATGCAGCGCACGGAGCCGCCACCGAGCGTTTCGATCGTGGGGATCGACGACGCAACGATGCGATCCACGGCCGCGTTCAACCGCGCGAACTCCGCCGGGGCGAACGCAGCCGCGGCCCGCGACGACATGGCGAGCACCGCTGCCCGTCCGCGGCGCGCAGCTCGAGCACGTTGCCGGCAAAGCACCCGGCCTGCCGCGCGTCGATCGTGACGACGTCGCGCCCGCCGGCGGACAACGCGTGCAGCACGCGCTCGCGGTCCACCGCGACGATCAGGTCGAGCGCCACGACGGCGAAGCGCGTGCCGACCGCGAGCACTACATTCGTGTGATACACCGGCGTACCCGTCGCGTCCGCGGTCGCAAATACACACGACTCGTAGCCGAGCTCCGCACAGAGTTCCGCCAACGGCTCGAGGTGCGTGCGCGGCGACAAACCCGCATACGCGACCCGGGCCGCATGATCGAACACTACGCTGCCGGTGCCCTCGAGGTAGGCCTGCCGCGTCTCGTAGTGCGTGAGGTCGAGCAGTTGCTGCACCCGGTACGCGCCTTCGGCGACACATGCGGCCAGCAGGTCGGGGCGTCGCTCGCGCCGGCGATTCGGTGCAAGCATCGGATAGAGGACGAGCGTGCCGTCGGCGTGGAAGCTCAGCCAGTTGTTCGGAAACACCGCGTCGGGACAGCAGGGGTCGATGCGATCGTCGTACGAGTGCACGCTCACGCCGGCCCCGTGCAGCCCCTGCACGAGCGCGTCGAATTCCACGCGTGCGCGTCCGGCCGCCGTGGCCTGCAGGTCCGCATCTTCGCGCTGGAAACGATTGCTTGCCTGCGTCTGCGCGTTCAGCCCGAAGCGCGCAGGCCGCACCATGAAGACCGCGTTCGCCGACTGGGAGTGCGCCGGCTGGCGCGGCGGCGACGTGGCTGCGATCGCGTTTCCGGCCGGCGGTTGTTCGCGCATCGCATGATTGTACCGGCGGCCCGTCAGGTTGCCTCGTGCTCCACGTGCACCGCCGGGATGTCGATGTTCAGCCACAGGCGCACCTGGATCAGTCCCCGGCGCATCTGTGTCTTCACGGTGCCGAGCGGCATGCCCGTTGCGCCCGCGATTTCCGAATGCGTCATGCCTTCGAGCAGACCCATGCGCAACACCTTGCACTGGTCCGGGCGCAGGCGTGCGACGACCTTCGCCGCCTGCTCCGCGTCGGCACGCACCTCGCCGCCATCGCCTGGCTCGGCGAAGCGCAGGTCGTCGAGCATTTCCTGGCCATCCATGAACGAATTCATGCGCGAGCGGCGCATGCGATCGATCAGTCGCCTGCGCGCGATCGTCGTGACGAACACTTTCTCGGAGCCTTGTGCCGCGTCGAAGCGCGCGGCGCTGCGCCACACGTCGACGAAGATCTCCTGCACGGCGTCTTCGGCATCGGCGCGAGTCCGCGTCATTCGCCGCGCGATCGCCCGCACCAGGCCGCCGAACTCGTCGATGCAGTCGCGAACCGCCCGCTGGTCGCCGCGGGCCACGCGTCCAAGGATGGACTCTGTCATCGCCTGTTTCCCCGTTCGTACCTGGGTGACCGGCTCCTGGAGTGCCGGCGGGGGTGAGTATAGTTGTGTTTGTCCATGTTTTGTATAGTTGTAACATCAAATACGGACAGGCTCTGTCTACCATCCGATGCGGATTTCCAGGCCGGTGCGCTTGCCGCAGGCCCATTTCGGCTTTCCCTTGTTGCGAACGAATCTCATTAAGAAGAGACTGCGAATCCTCGCAATGAGTGGTGCCTAGCCCCCATGTCTCCTGTCAGTCTCGCTTCGTTGCGCAAGGGCGCTCGCGGCGTCGTGGTCGACGTGCGCGACGACGCCCAGAGCCTCGGCGACGAAGCCCAGTCCACGGTCAGCCGTCGCCTGCTCGAACTCGGTTTCGTGCCGGGCGAACCGATCGAAGTCATCGAGGAGGTCTGGCCCGGGGGCGATCCAATGGCTGTGCGCCTGGGGAACACGACGTTCGCCTTGCGACGCCGCGAGGCGGGCGTCGTGCTGGTCGATCCGCTGCCTGCCTGAGCGTGCCATGATCAGTCATGCCGCCGCCGCCGATCCGATGCGCCTCGCGCTCGTCGGCGTCCCGAACAGCGGCAAGACCGCGCTTTTCAACCGGCTCACGGGCAGCCGCCAGAAGGTTGCCAACTACGCGGGCGTCACCGTCGAGCGCAAGGAAGGGTCGTTCGTCGGCCCTGCTCGACAGCGCCTGTACAGGGTGCTCGACCTGCCGGGCGCGTACAGCCTCACACCGACGACGCTCGACGAGGCGATCACGCGGGACTTCCTGCTCGGCCGCCTCATGGACGAGCCGCCGCCGGAGTTCATCGTGTGCGTGGTCGATGCGACCAACCTGCGCCTGAACCTCAGGCTGGTGCTCGAACTGCGCGACCTCGGCGTGCCGATGGTCGTCGCGCTCAACATGAGCGACCTTGCGGCGGGCCGCGGCTATCGCCTGGACCAGGCGGCCCTCGAGCGCGAACTCGGCGTTCCCGTCGTGCCGACCATCGCGGTGGAGCACAGCGGCGACCGGCACCTGGTCGAGAAACTCGAGAGCCTGCCGCATCCCGGACCGCGCCAGGCCGTGGCCTGGCACGAGCCGACGTTCAAGAACATCGAGTCGACGCAACGCGAAGTGCGCCGGATCCTGCGCGCCGTGGGGTATACGGAGCCGGTGCGCACGCAGGCGCTCACGCGCCTCGATGCGCTCGTCATGCATCCGGTCGCCGGGCCGGCGATCCTCGCCGCGATCCTGTTCTTCGTGTTCCAGGCCGTGTTCAGCTGGGCCTCGCTGCCAATGGAACTCATCGACGGCGGCGTTACGTGGCTCGGTGCGCAGGTGCAGCAGGGACTGCCGGACGGCGTGCTGCGCAGCCTGCTCGTGGACGGCGTCATCGCGGGCGTCGGCAGCGTGCTCGTGTTCCTGCCGCAGATCCTGATCCTGTTCCTGTTCATCCTCGCGCTCGAGGACAGCGGTTACCTGCCGCGTGCCGCGTACCTGCTCGACCGGCTGATGGGCAGCGTCGGCCTCTCCGGGCGCGCGTTCATCCCGCTCCTGTCGAGCTTCGCCTGTGCCATTCCCGGCATCATGGCGACGCGCACGATCCCGAACCTGCGCGACCGGCTCGCCACGATCATGATCGCGCCGCTGATGACCTGTTCGGCGCGACTGCCCGTGTACGCGCTCGTGATTGCGGCTTTCATCCCGAGTCGCGCGGTCGGGCCGTTCAACCTGCAGGGCCTGGTGTTGTTCACGCTGTACTTCGCGGGCATCCTGGCCGCAATGCTCGTGGCGTTCGCGCTGAAACGCACCGCGATGCGCTCGTCGTACCACCCGTTGCTGCTGGAACTGCCCGAATACCACTGGCCGCACCTCAACAATCTCGCGATCGGGTTGTGGGAGCGCGCCAAGATCTTCCTGCAGCGCGTAGGCACCATCATTCTCGCGCTGATGATCGTGCTCTGGTTCCTGAGCAGCTATCCCGCCCCACCGCCCGATGCAACCGGGCCGGCGATCTCGTACAGCTTCGCGGGCGCCATCGGCCGCGCGCTCGAGTACGTCTTTGCGCCGATCGGCTTCAACTGGCAGATTTCGCTCGCGCTCGTCCCCGGCCTTGCCGCGCGCGAGGTCGCGGTGGGAGCGCTCGGCACCGTTTACTCGCTGTCGAGCGACAGCGACGTGGCCGCTACACTGGTGCCCATGATCGCAGGCACGTGGAGCCTGGCGACCGCGCTGTCGTTGCTCGCGTGGTACGTCTTCGCGCCGCAGTGCCTGTCCACGCTGGTGGTCGTCAAGCGCGAAACCAACTCATGGCGGTATCCGCTGATCATGGCGGCTTACCTGTTCGGGCTCGCCTATGCCGCGGCGTTCGTGACTTTCAGGGTCGCGAGCGCGCTGCTGGCGTGAGGCCGTATGTCGATGCTGCAAGCCCTCGTCGTCACGCTCGCCGTCGTCGTCGCGTTCCTGTATGCCGCGTGGGCCATGTTGCCGGGTTCGTTGCGGCGCCAGCTGGCCGCACGGCTCGTGCTGGCGCTCGGCGGGGCGGAAGCCGCGGGCGTGCGCGGCATGCTCGCCGCCCGGCTGCAGCGCGCGGCGGCGCGCATACCCGGCGGGTGCAGCGATTGCCCCGCCAACACGCTGACGCCCGCGGAGCGCAAGGCGCGCCGGGACCAGTGAACGTGGACGAGCACCGCCGGTCGTAAAATCTGGAGCCGGTCCGCGGTCGAAATCGGCGGCGACCTTGCCAGCAAGCTGGTTCCCCGTGCTCACCAGCAAATGAGTTGCGCGCTCGCGCAGCCCGCGACGTCGGCGCGCGACGGCATCGCCGCTGAGATGCGACCGAGCCCTCCCCCGCGGAGCCGCTGGGGAGGGTCCGTCACGAACTCAACCGCCGGCCGAACCCCTGGACTGCGGCTCGACGGCCGTCGTCGTGGCGGCCGCTTCCGTCGCGGGTGCCGCCGCGGGTTCCGCCGCCGCCTCGGGCTCCTCTTCGCCGTTGATCTGGCGCAGGATCGCCGGATCTTCTTCCTCGTCGGCGAGCACCGTGTGGCAAAGGCCGCAGTCCTTGCTGATCTTCGCGCCGCCCTCGGCCTTGTGCTTGCGGTCGTGGCAACGGAAGCAACCCGGCGAGTCCTTGTGGCCGACGTGGTTGGGATACGCGCCCCAGGTGACTTTCATCGCCGGGAACACGTTCCAGGCATAGATGTCGCCGAGCGCCTTGCCGGCGGCCGCCACGGCGTCCGCCTGCTGGGCCGCGACGTCCGGATAGTTGGCGGTATAGAACCCGGAGATGTCGTGCGCGATGCCCGTGCGCGCCGCTTCGTGCGACGGATATTCGACCTGCACCGCGCGCAGCCCTTCGCGCTTGATGAACGGCAGCGCCTTGTCGATCGTGCCCTGGTCCATCGCGACGTCGATCTCGTTCTGCGGCAGGCGATAGATGTGCGTCGGGCGGTTGTGACAATCGACGCAGTCCATCGTGCGCCATTGAGAGCCGGCGGGGGCCTCGTCGCTGGCCTTGAACACCGTCTTCACGCCGTCCTTGCCGGTCATCTCGACGTCGTAGATCTTCTCGCGCTTGTCGTCCGAGAGGTAACGGATCGAGACTCCCGGATCGACGTGCCAGTGGATGCCGGAGGTCTTGCGGCCGTGCTCGCCGCCGATCTTCAGCAGCACTACGTTGTGGAGTGCCGTGTTCTGCTCGTCTTCCGAGTAGTGCACACGCACGCGCAGCTTGTCGCCGACGAACTTCGTCGGCCAATGACACTGCTCGCAGGTGTCGCGCGCAGGCCGCAGGTCGTGCACGGGTGTCGGAATGGGCGTGGGGTACAGGTCGAGCGTGACAGCGATCAACTGCCAGCTGCCGGAGATTTTCGACTTGACGAACCAGTCGGCTCCCGGGCCGATGTGGCAATCGGCGCAGGCAACGCGAGCATGCGGGGACCTCTGGTGAGCCGTGTACTCCGGCTGCATCACGGTATGGCAGACCGTGCCGCAGAACGCAGTCGAGTCCATGACCTCGACACCCTTGAACGTCGCGGCCGCAAGAACCACGGCACTGATCGTGGCCAGGATGACCAGGCCCACGATCGACTTGCGGGTGCGCTCCTTGTTGAGATCGAGAACCGGGAAACGCGTCTCGTCCGTCCCGGCGACAGCCTCGCCGCGCTTTTGCTGCCGTCTTATGCCGACGAAGATCAGGACGAGGCCCAAAGCCAGCAGCGTCGGCAACATCACGAAGGTGACGATGCCCAGGTAGGCGCCGCCACGGAGGCCCAGCAACTGCACGGCGATGAGCGTGGCAATCAAAGTGAGGCTGCCGACCACCAGCGTCGTGCCTATGAGGCTGGTCGCATTGCGGGTCATCGCCGCGAAGTAGTGATGCTTAGCCATGTCGGTCCTCTGGATAGGCGCTGTCGGGCCGGACTTCTTCTAGGTGCTGCGGTCGTCTATATCACAACGTACCCGTACAGCTGCATCGTCATCGGCGGCATGCGCCGGTAGCTCGTGCGGTCGGACGGGTCGGGATCGTTGTGCCGGGCCTGGGCGTGGCAGTGCGACTCAGGCTCGGCTGGGTGCTCGTGCCAGGGCAGCGGTCACTTCAGCGTCGCGTAGTAAGCCGCGAGGTTGGCGATGTCGGCTGGGCTGAGCTTCTTCGCTTCCTTCGTCATTTTCGCATTCTTGGTACGCGTGCCGTCCTGGTACTCCTGAATCGCCTTGGCGAATTTCTCGACCGGCATGCCGCCGATCTCGGGGTTCTTGTCGTCGCCCTTGCCGTCGTCACCGTGGCAGTCGATGCATGAGTTCTCGGCCAGGGCCTTGCCAGCGGCCACGTCAGCCGCCTGCAGCGGGGCGGTGGCCAGCATTGCGCCGGAAAGGATGATGTACATGGCAAGCTTGTTCATCGCGCGTTACCTCGAATTGCCGTTCGAACCGTGCCTCTGACGAGGCCGTCCGATTCTCTCCGATCGTCAGGGGACGTGCCAGATGCGATTTTCCACCAGTTTGCCAGCCGCTGGCGGCGAGGCTGACGATGCCCTGACCGGGCAGCGCCGTGCGCGGTTCCGACCGGGCGGACATGGACTGCTCCGCCATCCACCGGGGCGGCAACAGCTTGAAAAGCACGGTGAGGATGATGAAGGGCAGCGAAAGGAGCACCAGGGCCGTCAACAGGCTCTCCATGCCCGTCAGTTCCATCTTGTAGGCCATCAGGCCGCGAAAGCTCTTCGAGTAGAGCTGGCCGCCGATCACCACGTTCCAGCGCATGCTGAAGATGCCGAGCTGTATCAGCAGCACCGACGTGAAGTACATGAGCTTGCGCATGTCCTCGTTGAATCGCTTGCTGCGAACCAGGGCCAGGACGAGCACGGGCAGCAGCATGCCAAGCGCCACCTGCAGTATGACCAGGCTGGTGAACAGCTTGGCCAACACCAGCTCGCCGAGGATCTTGATGGACTCCTCGCTCTGGTACAGCCGGTGGATGTAGTCGAGACCCTCGAGAGCGAAGTCGACGACGAGCGCGACCAGCAGGAACAGCCCGACCTTGTCGAGGCAGCGCATGTCGAGCTTCTCGTTGCGCGCGAGGCTCAAGACCATGTAGATCAGCATCACCATGGCGATACCCGATACGATCGCGGACATCAGGAACACGATGGGCATCAGGACGCTGCCCCACCATGGGTTCGCCTTCACGGACCCGAAGATGAAGCCGACGTAGCCGTGCAGCAGGAATGCAGAGGGGATGCCAATGATGGTGACGAACTTGCTGGCTTTCTTGTCGAACGCCAGTGCCGCGGGACCGACGTCCTTCGAGAACAGCGACAAGGCGCCATAGAAGCCTTTCATGACGCCGCGGGCCTGCCGGGCCATCAGGATCAATTGTTGCCGATACTCGAACCACACCTCGATCAGCAGAATCCCGAGCAGGTACCAGAGGTACACGAAGCCGAACATGGCCATCGCGGACGTCGGCTGCGGCGTAACGAAAATTTCGTACGAGCGTTCCGGATGTCCGAGGTGGAGTTGCAGGGGTAGTCCCGCGATCAGCATGAACGAGAGAGCTGTGAGCAGGGCCAGCCGATATATCGGCTGTACTTCGACGACGTTGAACACCTTCACTAGCGAGGCGAGGATGAATGCGCCGGCCACGATCCCGGTCAGGTAGGGATACACCACGATCAGGATGGCCCACTGGGTCTCCACCTCGTTCGGATAGATGAAGCCGACCACCTGGCCCAGCTGTGCGGCAAGTTGCTCGTACAGCGCATCCGGCGCCACGTCGCTCATCTCACTTCTCCGTCAAGCTGCGCGTAGAGAACTTTCGGCTCGGTATTGAGGTCCGGCTTGAGGACGCTGATTTTATTTACGCGATGAAAGCGCACCAGGCGGTCCGCCTGTCCTTTCATGTCCCCGAAGATGCGCGCTTCTGTGGGGCACACCTCGACACAGGCCGGCAGCAGGCCCTTGGTAACGCGGTGGTAGCAGAACGTACACTTGTCGGCCGTCTTGGTGCGAGGGTTCAGGTAGCGGGCGCCGTACGGACAGGCCTGGATGCAATAACGGCAGCCGATGCATCGCTTCTCATCGACCAGCACCACCCCGTCGGCCGTCTGGAAAGTTGCTCCCACCGGGCAAACCTGCACGCAGGGCGGATGCGCGCACTGGTTGCAGAGCTTTGGAACGAAGAACGTGCGGACGACGGTCGGGTCGTCAGGCGCGGCCTGCTCCGGCGGCTCAGCGCGCGTGCTGATGCATTCGACGTCGGTCTCACCGTTGCTGTGGATGGTGTAGCGTTCGATCCAGGTGCGGAAGTAGAACGGTTCGTCCGGCACGCCGTTCTCCGCCTTGCACGCCACGACGCACTTATTGCACCCGATGCACTTGTCGACGTCGATGCCCATGCCATACCAGTGCTTCGTCGGGTCGTAGCCTCCGGCAGCCTCGGTCTGGATGTCTTTTCCATCGGCCTGACCGGCGAGCGCGTGCAGCGACGCAGCCGCGGGGAAGAAAAGGATGGCGTCCTTGAGGAACTCGCGCTTGTTCATTTGCGGCCCTCGGGCAGATGAGCGTAGTGACATTCCCAGCACTCAAACGAGCGACCGTGCGTCGCCAGGTCGATCACGGCTTTCGATGCCGCAGGGTCGGCTGAGCCGGCGGTGTGGCAACGGCCGCAGAATTCCCGGCTGTCCGGCTTGGTCGGCAACGCCGATCTCGGCTCGGTCATGTGCCGCTCGTCCACTTTGTGACACTCGGAGCAAGGCAGCAACGCGTGGGCCGACAGATCCTTGGTGTGCGCGATGCGACCATGGCAACCCGAGCACTCCTGCGGTGTCTCCGGTGGAACGGGGTCGTGCGCGTCGTGGCACGACACGCACCGCTTGCGCGCGTTGTGCTTCTGCGGATCGACCTGCGGGAATCCGTCGGGGCGGGACGAATCGTAGGCATGGCATCCCAGGCAGAATTCCCGCTCCCGCGGCTTACGCGGCATCTCTGCGGTGTCATCCACCGCGTGCTGCGCCGAGGGACCATGACAGTTTTCGCAACCTATGTTGCGATGACTTCCCGCGTACTTCGCATCGAATTGATCCTCATGGCACTCGCGACACTTGTCCGCGCCGGCATGGTGCAGCGGCTTGTCCATTTCGCGTACCGCCGCCGCGGCCTGGTGAGGCTTGGCCGAAAACAGTGCTGGCGGCAGGATGAAGAAGCGGAGCATCAGCACTACCGCCAGGAGCACGACGATGACGATGCCGAGCCGCGTGACTTGCTCTGGAAGCTTCACGGCCCGCTGCTCCCGTAGCATCGGGACGTCCGGACCGCACGCCGCGCAACAACATCAGAGAGCGTGCCTTCGTGCCAGTGTGGCGCGGAGCCTGGCGCGGTCGCCTTCGACCCACTTGCGGTGATCACTCGACCCCCCGGTCCACCGCATCATGAGACCTCAGTGAACTGAGCCGATGCTAGGTCGTGCCTCCATCGAATCATCTACGTATTTTCTGCTAGAAGTATCCTCGAAAACGCAACGGGCCGGTCCTTGAGAGGACCGGCCCGCTATCATCCGTCGACGCAGCGCAATCAGCCGAAGAACTGGCCCCAGAGCGCGACGAAGATACCCACCGCGCAGAACAGCCCCACCACCACCGCGATCGTGCCGAACACGTAGGCCGCGGTCAGGTTCGACTGCTCGGGCGCCGGCACGAGCAGCTTCTCTAGCTGGCCGTTGTCCACGAGCCGCTGGTACTCGAGCGGCCGCTCTTCCTTGAACCGTTCGAGCGGCATCGAGCCCGTGAAGATCACCGGATCCATCGGGAACGCTTCCGGCCGCAGGTGCGTGTGGAAGAAGTGGAACAGGAAGATGAAGCCAGTCGCGAGCAGGGCCTCGTCGCTGTGGATGATGTACGCGGCGTTCAACGCCCAGCCCGGCAGGACCTTCGCGAAGTACTCGGGGTACCACAGCATCAGGCCCGAGACGCCGATCATCGCGACGCCCCAGAACACCGCGAGGTAGTCGAACTTCTCCCAGTACGTGAACCGGTCGAACTTCGGCTTCGGCCCGAGGTACAGGAAGTACCGGACGTTGGCGATGAAGTCGGTGACGTCACGGGGCTGCGGCACCATCGAGCGCCAGCCCCAGAGGAAACCCTTCTCGCCCTTCACGAACATCTGGTAGGCGATGCCCGCCAGGTGCACCGCGAAGTAGCCGAACGTGATGATCGCGGCGAAGCGGTGCAGGATGCCCGCGGACTGCGCGCCGCCCAGGTACTTGATCATCGTCGTGGCCCAGGGCGCCGCGGCAAACTTGAGCGGCAGGCCCGTGACCGCGAGCAGCAGGAAGCTCACGACGATGGAGACGTGGATCCAGATCTGGGTGCGGCTGAACCGCTTCACGTAGGGGCCGGAGCCGCCATGACCCGACTTGAACTCGCCGCGCAGCTTGCCGACGAGCGTGCGCTGCAGCCACAACAGCAGGTGGATGCCGAAGAACGCGAACACGCCGAGCAGCAGCCCGGTCATGAAGAAGTAGGTCCAGCGCAGCTGCGGCAGCGTCGCCGGATCGTGCGGATTGACGTGCGGATCGAACGTCAGGAACCCGGCCGTCTGCACTTCCTTCGCGTGGCAGGCGCCGCAGGTGGCGCGCAGGTTGTCCGGGTGTACGCTCGAACGCGGATCGCTCGCGGGCAGGTTCTGGTGCGGTGTGTGGCAATCCGAGCACATCGCGACCGACGTCCAGCCGAGCGCCGTGGCCTTGCCGTGGAAGCTGTCACGGAACGATTCCAAGAGCTTTTCGTGGCAGTTGCCGCAGTCGCTGGGCATGTGCTTGCGCATGCCTGCCGACGTCGGGTCCTGCACGCCGTGCTCGTCGACGTGACAATCGACACAGACCGGGCCTTCGCGTCCCTCTTTCCAGGCGAGACCGTGCGCGCTTTCTTCCGACCAGTGCTTCAGCACGGTCTGGTGGCACGCGCCGCAGGTTTCGGGCGACTTGAGGTGGCCGGTCTTCGCCTTGTCCTCGGCGTGCTTCTGGATCGAGTGCGTGCCGTGGCAGTCGCTGCACGAAGGCGCCGCTTCGGTCAGGCCCGACTTGAGCAGGCCTTGGCCGTGCACGCTGTTCTTGAAGCCTTCGACGACCTCGTCGTGGCACTTGCCGCAGGACTTGACCTGTCCGAGGGCGGACATGCGTGCGTCGCTGTTGGTCGCGACGTCCACGGAATGCCCGGGCCCGTGGCACTTCTTGCAGGAGTGTTCCGCATGGACGCTCTTGGCGAGCTGCTTGGCAGCCATGCCGTGACACGCGGCGCAGATCGCGTCGGCGCCGAGCTTCTGCTCGTCCGCGAGCTTGTCGTGCGGGGTGGCCGTGATGTTCGTGTGACATTCGGCGCACTTCGTCTCAGGATGCGCGGGCGACGCGAACGCCGCGTCCTTGTGGCACTCCAGGCAATCCGCGTCCTCGGCCCTGGCGTTCGTCGCGTGACACAGGAACAGCAGGCAGGCGAGCAGGCCGGACGCTGTCACAGTCCGGGCGCGCGGACGCAGATTATTCATGATGACCCACACTCGAAAGACGGCTTCTCGGGGCAGCCTGTGCCGCGCATGATCCGTCCGCTCCCTGCGCACGGGCACTCGTTCATTCCACTACGCGTTTCTACTTACAGCGCCTGATTCCGGCAGAATCCCCGCCCAATGCCGCTCCTGACCCTGATCCGCGCCGAGCTCTCGTTCGGCACGCAACCACTCCTCGACCGCGCCGACTTCAGCCTCGACGCGGGCGAACGCGTCGGCCTGATCGGGCGCAACGGCACCGGCAAGTCGTCCCTGCTCGCGGTCATCGCGCGGACGCACCCCGCTCGACGACGGCGACCTGCAGCGTCCGGCCGGGCTCAACATCGCCTGCGTCGAGCAGGAGCCGGAACTGCCGGCCGCCGGGACGTTGCGCGAGGCCGCGGCGGCGCGCATCGGACTCGAGTCGATCGAGGACGAGCGCGTGCGCTGGCGAGCCGAGGCACGCCTCGTCGAGTACCTGCACCGGTTCGGCCTCGACGGTGCGGCCTCGCCCGCGAGTCTGTCGGGCGGCGAGCGCAAACGCGCCGCGCTGGCGGCGGCGCTGGCGCTGGAGCCGGAACTGCTGCTGTTCGACGAGCCGACCAATCACCTCGACATCGACGGCATCGAAATGCTCGAGCAGTTGCTGCTCGAGGGACCCGCCGCGATCGTCGTCACGCACGACCGGTCGTTTCTCGATCGGGTCGCGACGCGCATCGTCGAGCTGGACCGCGGCCTGCTGCGCTCGTATCCGGGCAACTATGCCGCCTATGAGCGGCGCAAGGCGGAGCAGCTCGCCGACGAGGCGGTCGCCCGGCGCAAGTTCGACAAGTTCTGGGCGCAGGAGGAGGTCTGGATCCGCAGAGGCATCGAGGCGCGCCGCACGCGCAACGAAGGCCGCGTCAAGCGCCTCGAGCAGCTGCGGCGCGAACGCGAGGAGCGTCGCGAGCGTCTCGGCGACGTGCGCCTCGCGCTCGACGCCGGGGAGCGCTCGGGCCGGCTGGTCGCGGAACTGCAGGGCGTGACCAAGCGCTTCGGCGGGCGCACTGTCGTGCGGGACCTCGACCTGCGCCTCATGCGCGGCGACCGCTTCGGCCTGATCGGGCCGAACGGCGTCGGCAAGTCCACGGTGCTGAAACTGATCCTGGGCGTGCTCGCGCCCGATGCCGGGTCGGTGCGCCTCGGCACGCAGATGAACGTCGCCTATTTCGACCAGCTCCGCGAACAGCTGGATCCCGACGTCACCGTGGCGGCGACGGTGAGCCCGAATTCGGACTGGGTCGGCGATGGCGAGAACCGGCGGCACGTCATCAGCTACCTCGGCGACTTCCTGTTCCCGCCGCACCGCGCCGAGTCGCCGGTGCGCATGCTCTCGGGCGGCGAGCGCAACCGCCTGCTGCTCGCGCGCCTCTTCGCGCGGCCCGCCAACGTGCTGGTGCTGGACGAACCGACCAACGATCTCGACATCGAATCGCTCGAACTGCTCGAGCAGACGCTGCAGGATTACCGCGGCACGCTGCTGCTGGTGAGCCACGATCGCACCTTCCTCGACAACGTCGTGACGCAGACTCTCGCCCCGGAAGGCGGCGGCGCCTGGAAGGAGTACGTCGGCGGCTACACCGACTGGCTGCGGCAGCGGACGCCGTCGCCCGCCCCCCGCACGCCTCCTGCGGCGGCGGCGGAATCGTACCGGTCGGCTACGTCGGGCGCGTCGAGCACCGCTCCGGCCGCGCAGGCCGGTCTCGCGCCAGGCAAGCCCGTGCCGGCCAAGCTGAGCTACAAGGAATCACGCGAGCTGGAGCAGCTGCCGCTGCAGATCGAGGCGCTGGAGGCGGAACAGAAGGCGCTTACGGCCGCAATGAGCGGCGGCGACTATCACAGGCAGGGCGGTGAGCAGATGCGTCGCGATTCCGTGCGCGCCCAGGAGATCGAGCAGCAGCTGGAAACGGCCTTCGAGCGCTGGGCGGAGCTGGACGCGCGCGCCAATGCGGCGCGGCGCTAGCCGCGGGTCACTGGGCCGGCTGCGCGGTCGAGGCGCGACGAGCGCGCTCTGTCGGCAACTGCACGCTCGGGCGCGACCGCGTCCGAGCGATCGTCAGCGCGCGAGCCACTGTAGCTGCCACAGGTCCTTGCTCGTCGCCATGAGCAACGGCCTCAGGGCGAGTTGCCCGGTCTTGCCGAGGCTGCGCTCGAGATAACGCAGCTCCTGCAACTGCGCGCGGAGGTCGTCGTCGAGCGGCGGCTCGTCGAAGCCGCTCTCCCGCAGCAGCAGGAGTCCCTTGGCGCGCAGCGCGAGTTCCACGTGCAGCCGCAGGTAACAGAGCATGTCGGCCACGACCTCGCCACGAAACCGGTCGCTGAGCGAATGCAGGTAACGGCCGGCGTGCGAATCCGGGAAGCTGCCGGAATTGATCGACTCGAGCAGCTGCACGTCCGAGTCGAGGTCGGATTCGAGCCAGGCCCTGAGCGAGCGCTCGCTGTACTCGAAGATGAAATAGATGAGCGGCGGCAGGAACAACAGCATGCCGAGCGTGGCGACGGCCGGCCGCACGAGCAGGATGTTGAAACCGGCGTGCAGCGACACGGCCGCGAGCAGGCCGGGCAGGTAGACGCGCAATATCCCGTCCGGGTGACGCTCCGCGATCGAGACCGCCACGAACGCGAAGATGGCGGTTGCGCCCCCGTGCATGATGGCCGTGCCGAAGCCCCGGATCACCTGCACGGCCGGATGCGCCTCGGGCCGCAGCGCGAGGTAGTAGACGTTCTCGAACAGCGCAAATCCCGTCCCGATCGCAAAGCCGTAGATCGCGGCGTCGACCAGCATGCCCACGCGGCGCGTGCGGATCAGGTAGACGAGCAGCGCTCCCTTGAGCAGTTCCTCCAGCCACGGCGACACGAAACGGGAGAAATTCCTGAAGCTGACGTGCATGACGTCGTAGGCTGCGCCATTCACCCAGTAACTGGCGGTGGCGGCGAGCACCCCCGCCGCAATCGCGACGAGGATCGACGCCGGGCGCACGACCTTGAAACTGTCGAAATAGAACAAGGCCGAGAGGAACAGCAGGACGGGCAGCAGTGCCGCGCTTGCCCGCAACAGGGACTGGCCGATCAGCTCCATCCGCGCGACCGCAACTGCAACTACAGCACCTTGAGCGACAGCATGAATTCGTCCTCGCCCGAGTCATTGCCGCCGAAGCCACGGGCATACCCGAACGAGAGCATCATCGGCAGCCGGTGCAGCACATGCAACTGCAGGTCGACCTGGACGCCGACGTTGTAGGCGTCGACACGCGCGGTGGACGTGTCCGGGTTCGTGACGAGGGCCGTCCCGAACAGCGCGGACCGCGCCCAGCTCGCGTGAAAGCCGGGGCTGCCGAGGCTTTCGAAGCGCACCGGGGGCAGGTTCCATTCGAGCATCGCCTTTGCGAACGAACGCCCGGCGAGCGCGTCGATTTCGAACCCTGGCATGCTGAGCAGCTCGCGATAGCGCTTGGCGTCGCCGTTGTCGACGTAGTTGTTGCCGAAACCACCGAAGAACGCGTTCGCCAGCGGGTCGTCGAGGTCGCCGGAGGACACGCCCGCGCCCGTGCGCAGCCAGATCGACGAATGTGACCACTGCAGCGGCCAGCCGACGTCGAACTGCCCCAGGATCGCCGGCGTGAGATCGCCCTCCGCCTCGTAGAGGTGTGCCAGCAACGACCACAGGTGACCGGTCTCGTCGTCCACCTTGCCGATCGACGCGCGGGGATGCTTGTAGACGAGTCCGACCTGCGCCTCGCCGAGGCGATCCGTTGGGGACGGCACGTTCTGGAATCCAGGCAGCGAGTCGAGGTCTCCGAAATACGCGAGCTTGGCGACCAGGTTCAAGGTCTCGGGCGGATCGTAGCGCAGCGGCCGGTCGTACCCGATCGAGGCACTGTAGCCCTCGCGACTGCGCTTCGTGGGGCCGAACAGGTCGTAGAAATCACCCGCGTTCCATTTCAACCCGGCCGTCCAGAACGAGTGCTTGAAGAGCAGCTCGGCGTGCGTGCGTTCTTTCGACTCGAGGCTCGAATCGGGACTGTAGCTGAGCGTGAGGTTGACCGCGGCGAAACCGAGCGGATCGCTGAAGCGGGCGTGACCGCCGAGGGCGACGGAATCCTTGTAGCCCTCGAGTATCGGGTAGATCGCCTCGCGTGACAGTTCGCGCAGCGGCTCGTAGGCGCCCTGGCGCACGATCTGCGACTCGTACTCGACTCGGCTCGGCGGTCCCGCGCCCCATTGCTGGACGACTGGCCGCTCGGTGGCGATCTTCTCGCCAAGGAACGTGATCGCGCTCAGGTCCTCGGTGGGACGCGCATCGATCGTGGCGGGCACGAAGCCCTCGGCCGTGTAATGGAACACCAGCAGTTTCGACTCGTCGAGCGGCACCGGCCGGAAATAGCCCACCTCGGCGTTGCTGAGCGCCTCGAGCCTGCCGGTCGCGATCTCGTAGCGGTAGATGTTCGACACGCCCGTGTAGTACGAACTGCCGTACAGGTGCCGGCCGTCTCCCGAGAACACGAAGCCCTCGGGCACCGCGCTGCCGAACTCGAAGCGCCGCAACGGCGTTGCGTCGCCGGCGAGCAGGCGTGCCGTCTGCATGACCCGGACCTGCATGACCTGCATGCCCGAGCGCTCG
Organism: uncultured Gammaproteobacteria bacterium; assembly: GCA_963786705.1. Taxonomy (GTDB): domain Bacteria; phylum Pseudomonadota; class Gammaproteobacteria; order Steroidobacterales; family Steroidobacteraceae; genus RPQJ01. The sequence goes on along the minus strand of CAWBAG010000024.1, from coordinate 28,072 downwards.
CCGTCCGGCCCGGCCAGCGACGTCGAAACGAGGCTGCCGTCGGGCGACACCGCCAGGTCGAAGGCTACTTCGCCGAATGGAAACACGTGCACGGGCTGCCATTCCCGGTACGGAAACGGCATGCGCACCAGCACGACGAAGCCATTGTTGGTCCGCAGGCCCCAGAGCGAGCGGTCGGCAGGATTGAATGCGAGGTCGCCGATGCGCGCGCCCTGCAGCAGCATCGTCGAACGCCGGGTCTTGATGTCGTACGCCAGCACGTTGCGATAGGTGAGGTTGTCCGTCGTGTAGAACAGCGTCTCGGTCTCCGGGTCGTAGGCGAGCGAGGCGACCCGGTACGACATCGCGCCCTTGATCTCGACGAGTTCTTCGACGGCGCCCGTGGCCATCGAAATCGCCACGAGGTGCGGGACGCGCCCGGGATAGCGCACGGCGGCGTACAGGGATTTCCCATCGCGGCTCAGGTGCGCCTGCGACAAGGCGCCGAGCCCGCGCCGGGCGATCTCGCGATAGGGCGTGATCGGGTGAGTGCGCACGGACGCAAGGTTCAGCTCCTGGAATTCGTGCTCCCACGCGATCCACTCCTGCCACGCCTGGTCGAGCGGCTTGCCGTACACGCGTTCGAAGTCGGTCGGCGTAGTAGCGTTGCGTGCCGTCCGCGCGGCGCAGCCAGTCGATCAGTTTTTCCGGGGTGTAGAGCAGCGCGAGGTAGCTCATGAACCGCGTGCCGTAGAGATAGGCGTTGGCGCCGACCTGGAAATCGACCTCGGTGCCCTTGGACACGAGGCCGAGCGGATCGTAGAATTTCGCGCCGTCCCGGACCATGGCGCGGAACACCATCTCGTCGTAGCCGCCCTGGGCCCGGCCGAGCCCGCCGCCCTGCCAGGTTTCCATGAACACCGCACTGCCTTCCTGGTACCACCGTGGAGACGAGGCCCGCGGATTGGTCAGGTAGTAATAGAAAATGCTCTCGGGGTGTTCGGCGACCGGTGCAACCTTGCCGCCCAGCCAGCGTCGGGCCGTCATGTCCGTGCCGTTCGCGAGATCGGACGTCACTAGGTGCACGAGCTCGTGATTGGCCTCCGTGAAAAGTCGCTCACCGGGGCTGAACGTTTCGAAGGCGAGGTTTGCGGGGGCGATCTCGACGTAAATGCGGTTACGCGGCGCGCCGAGTATCGTCGTCGCATTGCCACGGTCGGAAAAATCCTGGAGCAACACCGCAGCCTTGCCGTCGGGCACGTAGCCGAAGCGCGCCTCCTGGGCGGCGAGCGCATTCAGGAAACTCTGCGTCGCATAGGGGACCAGGTACTCGCCCGCCGGCGAAAAATAAACGAGCTGCAGATGCTCGGTCTCGACGAACTTCATCTGCGCGGACGCGAATCCCGGCCACGCGAATGCGCATGCCACCGTCGCTGCGTGGAGACAGGCCGGGCACCATCGAATGCGCGTCGTCATTCTCCGCAGGCCGCGCTCAGGCGCGGTTCGTATATGTTGTTCGACCCCGCTCACCGAAAAAGCGGACTCCCCCCTCCCTGGAGGAGCCCGCTCCGCGCGGTACCTTGCCCCGCATTACGCGGGACGAAGACTCGTTCAGCGATTCGAAGCGTCGGCCGCGTTAGCCGATTTCGCGGCGTTCGCGGCGTTCGCGGCGCTGGCAGCATTGGCCGCACTCGCAGCGTTCGCAGCATTGGCGGCGCTTGCCGCGTTCGAAGCGTTGGCAGCATTGGCCGCGCTCGCGGCGTTGGCAGCGTTGGCGGCGCTCGCGGCGTTCGCAGCATTCGCAGCGCTGGCGGCATTGGCCGCGCTCGCGGCGTTCGCAGCATTGGCGGCGCTTGCCGCGTTCGCAGCGTTAGCCGATTTCGCAGCATTCGCAGCATTCGCAGCGCTGGCGGCATTGGCCGCGCTCGCGGCGTTCGCAGCGTTGGCGGCGCTTGCCGCGTTCGCAGCGTTCGCAGCGCTGGCGGCATTGGCCGCGCTCGCAGCGCTGGCCGCATTCGCAGCATTCGCCGCGCTTGCAGCGTTCGCGGCATTCGCGGCGCTCGCCGCATTGGCAGCGCTTGCAGCGTTGGCGGCGCTCGCCGCATTGGCGGCGCTTGCAGCGTTGGCGGCGCTTGCAGCGTTGGCGGCGCTTGCAGCGTTGGCGGCGTTGGCGGCGCTTGCAGCGTTCGCGGCGTTGGCGCCGTTCACCGCATCGATGTTCTCCCCCGTTGCCGTCGCCGTGCTGTCACCCAGGATCGTGGCGCCACCGCCATCCGCGCGGAAGCGCTTTGCAGGCACGATCGTGCCAGCCGCCTCTTCGCTCGCCGGGGGGTAGTCGAGGGCGATCATGCCGACGACACCGACGACGGCGATGAGGCCGGCACCGATCAGTAGTTTCTTGCCATTGAATGATTGACTGGCCATGTCTCTCTTCCCCTGTATGTCCCGCGCGACGCCGGGCACCGTTTATTGAACCTACACTACAATTACCGGGTCGCTGCCCGAAAGTTGGTCGAACGAAAAAATACGCGCTTCAGCGAGACGCCTCGAAACTCAGTGTGACGCGCTGCAGCACGGAACCCGACGCCGGATCGACCAGCGACACCGTCACCGCGGAGCCGCTGGCGATTCGACCGAATGCCGCGACGCGCGTGTCGGGCGCCTGCGAACCGGCAAAGCCGGTGAAGCGTATGCGCTGCTCGCCGACGCTTGCGACGAGCTCCACCGGTTCGCGCGTCGTGACCGCAACTCCGATCAAGGGCACATCGGGCGTGCCGTGCAGGCTGACCTGGGCCGTCGCCCGCCCGTGGTGCAGCGTCGCCGCGTCGATCGCGTCCTGCGCAACGCCAGCCGAGGCCCCCGGGACATCGCGCGCAACGGTGCCCACGAGCTGGCTGACCTGCACGCCGTCCGGGCCCGGGTCGCCTGCGAGCGTGAACGCGAGCGCACTGACCAGGAGTCCGCCGGCGAATGCCGCCGCGAACCGCAACCTAGTATCGGCACGAAACCGCCTCGGCTCGTCGAATCGAGCCGACGCGGGTGGCAGCGCCGCCATCAGCGTGTCGTGGAATCCCGTGGGCGGGTCAATGTGCTCGACGGCATCGAGCGCCCGGCATAGCCGGGCGAGCTCGTCGCGCGCCACCCTCGCGTCGGGATTCGCCAGCAGGTATCGATTCAATTCCGCGCGCTCGACGCCGGAGAGCTCGCCATCCTGGTCCGCGTCGATCCAGGCCAGGTACTTTGCGTCGATCATCGCCCCATTCCTCGTGACTGCAGCGCGTCCCTGAGCACCTGGCGCGCGCTGAACAGCCTTGATTTGACTGTCTTTTCCGGTATCCCGAGGATGTCGCTCATGTCCTGATAGCTGCAGCCGAGGAAGTGCCGCAGCACGACGACCGACCGCTGGTCGGTGTGCAGCGTCATGAGCGCACGCAGCAGGCTGTCGTGGTCCTGCGAGTCGCCAAGGACTTCGTCCGGTCCCGGGCCGCGGTCGGGCGCCTCGAGATCGAGTGCCTGGAGGGGTCGCCGGCGCTGCAGGGCATTGATCGATTCATTGAGCGCAATCCGGTAGATCCAGCTGTAGAACTTGAACTTCGGATCGTATTTCGCAAGGTGCTCATACGCCTTGAGAAATACGGTCTGGGCGACGTCCCGGGCATCCTCCCGGTCGTGGAGCATCCGCAGTGCTGCGTTGTAGACCGCCTTTTCGTGGCGGGCGACCAGGACGCCGAACGCCCCTCGGTCGCCTTCGCAGCAACGCCGGACCAGTGCCCCGTCGCTCTCCTCAGTCATAAATACCGGCCACGGGGGAAAAAGTTTGTCGTGCGCGGCATCGGATTGGCGTGGCCGGCTACTCGGCCGCGGGAACGATTTCGAAGATCTTGTCGAACCCGGCATAGCGGAATATGTCCCGGATGTGCCGGTTGACGTTCACGAGGCGCAACCCTGCCCCCGCGGCCATCGCTCGCTTCTGCGTCTTGAGCAGCACGCCGAGGCCGGCACTCGAGATGTACTCGAGCGCCGACAGTTCGATCACGCGGGGCGACGCGACTCCTTCCAGGAACGACAGTGCCTTGTCGCATTGCGCGGCGTCGAGCCGGCCGCTCATCAAGACTTCGCCCTCGGCGCCCAACCGGATCTCGAACATTGGTCCTTACCCTTCGCCCAGCGCTTTCGTAAACGTAATGGTGCTGCAGCGCTCCGCGTAGTCGTACCGCAGCGTGTCAGCCATCTGGCGCACGAGATGCAGCCCCAGCCCGCCGGGCTCGCGCTCCTGCAGCGGCTTGTTCGTGTCGACCGTCGGGGCACGCGTGACGTCGAAAGGCTCGACGTCGAAATCCATGAGCTGCACGGTCAGCTGCCGCGGAGTGTGACCGAGGCTGATGGCGATGTCGTGGGGGCTCGTAGCGTTGTACTTGACCAGGTTGGTAAACAGCTCTTCCACCATGAAGCAGACGGGGGCGCGCAGGTCGGGATCGAGCGAGCGCGCGGCCAGGAACGCTTCGACGAAGGCGAAGACTGCCTCGAGCGAATCGAAGGTTCGCCGGAAGTACTGCTGCACGGTCGTCCGTGCGGCGGGCTCGCCACGCCGGGCGATCAGCACGATCGTGATGTCGTCCGCCTGCGGCGCGCCGCCGGCATGCACGTGCACCGCCTGCAGCAGCCGCCCGAGCACGTCGCTCATGGGTCGCGCGCGCAGTCCTTGCAGCACGCTTTCCACGCCGGTGGTGCCGAACATCCGGCCGGCTGGGTCGGCCGCCTCGAACACGCCGTCCGAGATGAGGCCGAGCACGTCGCCGGGCGCGAGTTCCAGCCGTTGCGGCGGGTCGACGCGCGGGAACCGCATGAAGCCCATCGGAAACGTCGTCGGCGGATGCCATTGGCACTCACCGGTCGCGGCATGAAAGTGCAGGATCGGCCCTTGTCCCGCCGCGTGGAAGTCGATCGCGTGAAGCGTGGTGTCCAGGATGCCGAGGAACGCCGTGACGAAGTGCTCCTCCGGCAGGTCCTCGACGAGCTGGTTGTTGACCTGCGCGAAAATCGCATCGAGGCCCGCACCGAGCCGCAACGCCACGCGGAGCATGCCCGTCATCTGCGTGGCACTCAGCGCCGGGCCGATGCCGTGGCCCGACGCATCCCCCAGGAGCACGAAGAGCCGGTCCGCATCGAGGCGGACCAGGTCGAAGGTATCGCCGCCGGTCTGGTCGGCAGGGCAGAACTGGCCCGCGAGGTCGTAGTCGGGCAGCTGCGGCATTTCGGCGGGCAAGGTGCTCATCTGGATCTCGCGCGCCAGCTTGATCTCGCGATCCAGCTTTTCGGCCTGCATGAGCGACCGCGACATGCGCTCGCGCTGCAGGAAGACCACGCACTGCGCCGCCAGCGTTTCGGCGATGTGCTCGTCCTCGGTGGTGAAGGGCCCGTCGGCCCGATCCACGACCTGCAGCACGCCGACCAGCGTCGCGCGCTCGAACAGGGGAACGGAAAGCAGCGAACGAACGTCGTTGTCGTAGTCGAGGTCCACGGCGGGGTCGAACAGGGGCTCCGCGCGGCAGTCCGGTACGTTGACGACGCGCCGGCTGCGCGCAGTCAGGCCCAGGATGCCCTGCGTGAGCGCGCCTCGCGGTGGAGCTGCATCGGCTGGTCCGCTCGCCAGCACCAGTTCCGCCGTCTCCGGTTCGTAGAGCCAGACGGTCGCGCGTTCGGCGCGCAATACGCTGCGCGCCGCTTCCCCGATTTCCTGCAGGACCGCCTGCAGGTCGAACGGCGCGGCGAGCTTGCGCGTGACCTCGAGGATCTGCAGCAATGCCTCGGGCCGCAACGCCGGCGACGCCTGGGCGATCTCGTTCACGGACTCCCCCTCCAGCCCTGAACTGACCCGAGTTTGCCTGCGACTTAGCGGTATTGCACGCTTCGTTTCAATATCCGCCACGTCTGCTTCAGGCGGGCAAGTCTGGCCGCCCGCGTCCGGCCCGCAACGTCAGCGGGACACGCCCAGGCGTCGCGCCAGCCGGGCCCGTGCTTGCAGCGCCTCGGCCTCGCGCGTCCGCGGGCCTGCGCTGGTGACCAGTGACTCGATCAGGGCACGCGCAGAGCTTGCGATCTCCTCGACCGCACGTTCGAAGGCGGCCTCGTTCGCCCGGGAGGGCGAGGTGAACCCGCTCAGCTTGCGGACGAACTGGAGCGCGGCATCGCGAATCTCTGCTTCCGTGGCCGGCGGCTCGAAGTTGTACAGGGTCCTGATGTTCCGGCACATGGCGACTCCGGGCGTGCGTCGTTGCCGTGGGATGGTACGACACCGGGGAGGCCGGTGGCGCAGCGGCGCCTGCAAGCGTTGCGGTGGATAACAGAGAACCCCGACGGGCGGACTGAGGCTTGCTTGCTTCGGGCGCGACGACGATGTAAACATCGAAGTCGATGACCTGTTGAAAGGGGGCACCGTGTTGACGGCTGGCGGCGACTGGTCACGCAACCGAATATCACGCGATCCGCGACCAGCTTCGATTCGAGGCGATCGTCACCCGGTTGAGGGCGGTGGCGGACAGCGAACGACGAGGATTCCGGGCGCGACCTGATTCGCTGCCCCTGGACATTCAAGCTCGCGGTGAGCCTGCGGTGCGCTGACGTCAACTCGGGGGGGTTGAACGTGGGGCCAGTTCGAATCGCGCTGTTCGGATTCTGGCTGCTGGCCGGAATCCCCTGGCAGTTCTCCGCGCGAGAGCGGACGACGAACCTCTCGAGGAAATCGTCGTCACCGGCACGCGCATCGCGCGGCCGAACTTCGAGGCAGCGAGCCCGATCGTCGCGGTGCCGGCGGCGGCATTCGAGCGTTCGGCGTCGAACACTGCCGAGACCACGCTCAATCGATATCCGCAGTTCGTGCCGAGCTACACGGGCACATCCAACAGTGCCGGCACGTCGGGCGGTTACTCGGAAGGCAGGGCGGGCCTCAACCTGCGCGGGCTCGGCGACAACCGCACGCTGACTCTCGTCGAGGGCCGACGCCTGGTACCGGTCAACGGCAATGGCGAGACGGACCTGAACGTCATTCCGCCGGCGCTGATCGAGAGCGTCGAGATCGTCACGGGCGGAGCGTCGGCTGTGTATGGGTCGGATGCGATCGCGGGCGTCGTCAACTTCCGTCTGCGCCGTGACTTCGACGGTGTCGAACTCGGCGGACGCTGGGGACAGACCGACCGCGGCGACGGCGAGGAATACGATGTCTCCCTCACGGCCGGAACGGGCTTCGCGGATGGCCGCGGATCGATCATGGGCTACGTCGGCTATTACGATCGCGCCCAGATCAACTGGCCCGCGCGCGACTTTTCGCGGGCCTCGCTGTCCTACGTCGGGCCCGGCAACGGCATCACCGGCCCCGGCAACGCGTACGTCGGCGAGGGGTCGTGGGCGACCGAGGAAGGGGCGGCGATTGTCTTCGATGCCGACCCGGCGGTTTTCGACGCGCTGTTCCAGTCCTACGGGTACGCGCCCGGCGCGGTGCCGCCTGAATTCAACCCGCATCGGCTTCAACAGCGACGGCACGCTGTTCGCGATGGGCAATCTCGAGCCCGACAGCGTCGCGAATTTCCGCGGCCAGGGCGACCCCTGACCTCGAACTCCTTCTTTCACACCTACAATTACGCGAACTTCGTCGCCCTGCAGATGCCGCTGACCCGGACGTCCGCATACGCGTCAGCGAACTTCGACCTGACCGATGACCTCGAGTTGTACGCAGAGGGCATCTACGCCGACTACACGGTCAACACGCAGATTGCGCCGGTGCCGCTGCAGGCCGTCGTCATGCCAGCCACCAATCCGTTCATCCCGGCGGACCTCAAGCTCCTGCTCGATTCGCGCCCCGACCCGGACGCACCGTTTGATTTCGGCAAACGCTTGAGCGAGCGTGGACCGCGCGTGCACGAGAACAACTACGACATGCACCAGCTGACCGCCGGGGCGCGCGGCCGCCTGCCGGGCGACTGGGATTTCGACGTCTACGCGCAGTACGGTGCGAGCAGCCAGTGGAAGTACCAGACCGGCAACGTCAGCCGCTCGCGGGTCGAGGAACTGACGTTCGCGCCGGACGGCGGCGTTTCCATCTGCGGAGGCTTCAATCCGTTTGGCCTCGGCTCCGTGCTGCCGGCCTGCGCGGACTATATCGCCGTCGACGCCGGCATCGACGCCGACGTCCAGCAGTTGATCGCCGAGGCATCGGCCCGCGGTGCCCCGGTCACGCTGCCCGCGGGCGACCTGCGCATGGCGATCGGCGTGCAGTATCGCAGCGACGAGTACAAGTTACCGTGCGGACGAGGCCTTGCGAAGGATCCTGCCGGACGGCGGCCCGGACATCGTCGGCTTTGAAGCCGCAGACGACATCGATGCCGACGACCACAACACCGATGTGTACGTCGAGGCCGCGATTCCGCTCCTGGCCGGACCTGCCGGGCGTCGAGTCGCTCGAAACCGTGCTCGGATACCGTCATTCCGACTATGCGTCCGCAGGCGGTGTCGACGCGTGGAAGGCCGAGCTGCTGTATCAGCCCGTGACGGCCGTGCGACTGCGCGGGTCCTACCAGCGCGCGGTCCGCGTCCCGTCGATCTTCGAGTTGTTCTTGCCGGGCACAGGGCGAATTTCGCTTCTTCTCGACCCGAGCCCTGCAGCGTCGACAGCCTCCAGCGGCACGGTCCGGATGCGCAGCGCAGGTCGAGGCACTGTGCGTCGAGCAGGGCGATGCCGGCGGAGCTGCTGCCCGTTTACTCCGCTGCGAAATGTCGTGACGACCAGTCGGCGGCAATCCGGACCTCGGGCCGGAGACCGCCGACACGGTCACCGCCGGTATCGTCGTGCGCCCGGGGTTCGAGTCGCCCTGGATGCGTGATCTGCAGTTCACGATCGACTGGTACCGGATCGAGATCGACGACGCAGTCACGTTCGTAGACACGCTCACCGCAGTCGTGAACTGCTTCGACCCCGCTTCAATCCCGGTTTCGCCGCGGACAACTACTGGTGCACGCTGTTCGGCCGCGATCCAGGCACCGGGGAGATTGTCGACGCCGTCGATACGTACCATAACCTCGCCACGTCGACGACGTCCGGCATCGACTTCCAGCTCGACTGGAGCGTTCCCGATCGGACCCGGGGAGCTTGGCGTCGGCTGGTACGTCGGGTGGCTCGACGAGTTCGACGCTCCAGACGACGAGCGACGTGCCTGCGGAGCAGTTCGCCGGGACGATCGGCGGCTTTGCCGGCTCCTATCCGGAATGGAAGTGGCTCATGGACCTGCGCTACGCGTGGCGCGATCTCGACGTCGGCCTGGCCTGGCGCTACGTCGACTCGACGGTCGACACCTCCCGGATCGAGCTTCAAGACGACCGACTGTGACTGTGCCGCACGAGGACTACTTCGACCTCGATGCGAGCTACGCTTCAACGACGGCTGGCTCGACGGACGTCACGATCCGCGCCGGTGTCGAGAACCTGACGGACGAGGCAGCCGCCCGATCTTTCCGAACTGGGTGAATGCGAACACGGACCCGTCGCAGTTCGACGTGCTGGGTCGCCGTTACTACGTCACGATGGCGATGCGCTTCTGACGGCGCGGCTCGACGCATATCGTCGGCATCCTCACTGACGCTGCGCGTCAGTTCGAATCGCCTGATTCTTCCAGCCATGTCGGCGGACCCTGGCGCTCCTTGTCGCGCACTGCCATGTAGGCATCCGCGACCTGCTGCATCATCCCCGCGCGCGCGAGCAGACGGGCGAGAGTGGCGCGGCGATAGCGCCAGTGTCTCCAGGTGTCGTCCGGCCAGCCTTCAGCCTGGGCGCGCTCGGCAGCGGCGGCGTATGAAGCGAACGCCTTGAGCTGGAGTGCGACTCGCTTCTGCGGCGAGTTCTCGGTGACGGCGGACGCGTCGTCGCGCTCTCCGAATCGTGCGAGCGCGTTGGGTTCGCCCATCTCCGCACCCTTTCGATACCAGGACCAGGCCTTCGATGCGTCGGGCGGATGTGCGCCGGCCGCCGTCTCAGCCGCGCCGCGGAGTCCGTGCTCGTAGAGCTGGCCCAGCTCGAACGCAGCCATCGGCACGCCGTCCCGCCAGGCCTTTTCATAGAGCGACACCGCGCGGGCGTGATCGGACGGTCCGGCGGAGGCATCGACAAGCAGGCCCGCCAGGTCGACCTGCGCGGCACGATAGCCGCCCGACACCGCGAGCTCGAACTCACGTCGCGCGCCCTTCACATCGTCCTTTGCGAGCAATGCGCGGCCCAGTTGATAGCTGAGTCGCGGCGCGGCTCCGGACCCTGCGATTTCCTGCGCGCAAGCGTCGGCTGCAACACTTGACAGAAATGTTCCCTTGTGCGACGCCTGGCGCCCGACGATCAGGATCATGGGGTGCTGCAGCCGCCGTATCGCATCCGGAGGCATCGTCAGGCCAGGTCCTGATCCGCGCATCCGGTAGACAGCCCCAACCGGGATCGCTCGAGGTCGGACAGGTCATCGATCTTCGCAGCCTGCGACCACGCAACCTGTGCGTCCAGATCCGGGAGGCCGTTCGCGTTCCAGATGCGCGCGGTCTGGTCGGCGGAGGTCGGTCACGATGCGCCGCCCATCGGGCGACCATGCAGCCGACCAGACGCCATCGCCGTGGCCGGAGAGTACGGCGAGCTGCATGCCACCGGCCGCGTCCCAGATGCGCGCGGTGCGGTCAACGGATGCGGTGACGATGCGCCTACCCATCGGGCGACCACGCAGCCGACCAGACGTCATCAGTCGTGGCCGGACAGGACGACGAGCTGTTTGGTCGTGACCGCGTCCCAGATGCGCGCGGTCTGGTCAAAGGACGCGGTGACGATGCGCCGCCCGTCGGGCGACCACGCGGCCGACCAGACGCTATCCTCGTGACCGGCGAGTACGGCGAGCTGCCTGGCCGTTTCCGCGTCCCAGATGCGCGCCGTTCGGTCATGCGCAGGCGGTGACGATGCGCCGCCCGTCGGGCGACCATGCGGCCGTGCGGACCGGATCGTCGTGGCCCGAAGATACGGCGAGCTGCCTGCCCGTGGCCGCGTCCCAGATGCGCGCAGTCCCGTCGTTGGAGGCGGTGACGATGCGTCGCCCGTCGGGCGAGAACGCGGCGCTGCGCACGTTTCCGCCAACGCCGGCGGGAAGGCCCTCGCCATGGCCAGAGAGGACCGCGAGCTGCGCGCCGCTGGCCGCATCCCAGATACGCGCCGTGCGGTCGTTGGAGGCAGTAACGATGCGCCGCCCGTCGGGCGAGAACGCGACGCTGCGGACGGCATCGTCATGGCCGGAGAGTCCGGCGATCTGCTTGACGGTGGCCGCGTCCCAGATGCGGGCGACCTGGTCGCTGGAGGCGGAAGCAGACGCGATGACAATGCGCTGCCCGTCGGGCGAATACGCGGCGTCGGCAACGTATTCGCCAAGATCGGACAGTACGGCGAGCTGCATGCTGCTGGCGGTGTCCCAGACTTGCGCCGTCTGGTCGAATGATGCGGTGACGATGCGCCGCCCGTCGGGCGAGAACGCGGCGTTGCGGACCGGTCCGCGATGGCCGGAAAGCACGGCGAGCGACTTGGCCGTGTCCGCGTCCCAGATGCGCGCGGTCTGGTCTTCGGAGGCGGTAACGATTCGCCGACCGTCGGGCGAGAACGCGGCCGACAGGACGACGTCGGGGCCCGACAGGACGGCGATCGGTTTGGCCGTGGCTGCGTCCCAGATCCGCGCGGTCTGGTCGCCGAAGGCGGTGACGATGCGTCGCCCGTCGGGCGAGAACGCAGCGGAGTACGCGGCGGGGTAGGTGTAGTCACCCTCACCTGAGAGCACCGCGAGCTGCCTGGCCGTCGCCGCGTCCCAGATGCGCGCGGTCTGGTCGCGGGAGGCCGTGACGATGCGCCGCCCGTCGGGCGAGAACGAGGCGCGCGCGACGGCATCGCCATGGCCGGAGAGGACGGCCAACTGCACACCACTGGCCGCGTCCCAGATGCGCGCAGTCTGGTCTTCGGAGGCGGTGACGATTCGCCGACCGTCGGGCGAGAACGCGGCGGAGTAGACCTCGTCACCATGACCTGGGAGCACCGCGAGCTGCCCGGCGGTCACCGCGTCCCAGATGCGCGCGGTCTTGTCCTGGGAGGCAGTGACGATGCGCCGCCCGTCGGGCGAGAACGCCGCGGAGATTACGGAACCGTCATGGCCGGAGAGGACGGCGAGCGGCCTGGCCGTGGCCGTGTCCCAGATCCGCGCCGTCCGGTCAACGGAGGCGGTGACGATCCGTCGCCCATCAGGCGAGAAGGCGGCGTCCGCGACGGTACCGCCATGACCGGAGAGCACGGCAAGCCGCGCGTCGGCCGCGCGCACCTCCTGGAACACGTTGATCGCCGTAGCCGACCGCGCCGCTGGGGAGTTCCGGTTCGCGAGAACTTCGACGATGATGCGCTGCGCGCCCGCAACGTTGCCGTCCGTCAGGTGCCGGGCTGCCGTGTCGGTGAGCAACCGCAGCTGGGCCGCCAGCGCCAGTTGCGCCTGGGACTCGGCTTCATGCTGCTTCTGCAGGGCGATCAAGCCGGCTCCAGAGGCCAGCAGCGCAAGAACGGTCACGACGCCAGCGACGAGCGCCAGCACGCGCACCGAGCGACTGCGTATGCGCTTGTCGGCGGCCTGCGAGCGCTCGATGTAATCGACGAGATCGGGCTTCGGTGTCCGCGCGATGCTCGCGCAGGAGACGCTGTCCATCGACCAGGTCGATCTCGGAGAGAAGTCCGGGTTCGCGACCCGCGCGTGCGCGCCAGGCCGCGAATCTCGCGCGCAGTGCTACGTCGCTCCTGCTCTTGCTGTTGCTCTTGCTCGTGTGCAGCGTCTCGGCCGGTTGCCTCGAGCCCGCGCCACAGAGCGTAACGTTCCTCGATGCGGCGGCGGATCTTGAGGGCTTCGGCATTGTCCTGCACGAAATCGTGCGCCCGGGCCCATCGCGTGATGAGCGCTTCGTGGGCGACACGGACGGTCGGCGCCCCGCCCGTTTCGGCATCGCTGACCAGCAGGCGCGCATCGGACTGGAGCAGCGCCTCGACCAGCCTGCGTTGCGCCGTGCCCGGCGGGAACGTCGACAGCGGCACGCGCCTCGAGATGGCGCGGTCGACGTCGCCGTCCGTGGTGCCCATCTGGACCAACGCGAACAGCACCGAACCGAGCGCCTGGCGATCCTCGGGCGCGCAGCTCGCCAATACCGCTTCCGCCCGGGTGGCGATCGCGCCCTCCAGCCGGCCGAGCCGCTCGTAGGTCGCAACGGTCAGGTCGGTGCCATGGGCTTCGAGCACATCGCTGCGATAGAGCTGATCCAGGAGATAGGAGAGCAGCGGCAGTGCCCCGGCTTCGTGGGCGACTTCCTCCGCGATGACCTCGTTGAGCGGCACGTCGGTCGTCGGATGGTGTTCGAAGCCGACGCCCGCCGCGGCCGCGGGACGCCGGATCATCTGGCTCAGTTGCGTCTGAGTGGGCGGCAGCAGCTCGAGCCGGCCATTGGCCTTCCGACATATGTACGAGCTCGGGCGTGTCGTCGGCCTGGTGCCAGAAATCCTTGCGCATCGTGGCGATGACCCACACGCGACCCGAGCGCACGAGACCGGCAATCAGAGCGATGAAGCGCTGTCGCTCGAGCGGCGTCAGGAGCTCGTTCGTGAACAGCTCCTCCAACTGATCCAGCACGAGTACGAGTCGCGCAGTCTCGTGCTCCAGCATGCGGCCATCCTGCCGTGCAACGACCGCGAGCTGTCCCAGCACTGCTGCGATCGGATAGGCAGGTTCGGCCGTGGCATTGCGCAAATGGGCGGCAAGTCCCGAGACCGATTGGTCCGGCCCGATGAGTTCCGACAGACCTTCGTCCGCGGAGACCTGCATCGTGAGCCTGCGGGCCAGCGCATCGAAAAGATCCTCGCCCTCCTGCGCGTCGCTGGGGCGGAACATGACGCGCCGCAGGAACGCGGCGCCTGGGATGCGTCGCGGCACGAAGAGCTTCGGCACGATGCCCGCCTTGACGAGCGACGACTTGCCCGAGCCGCTGGCTCCCAGCACGAGCAGGAACGGCGAACCGGCCGCGGCGTTCGCCACCAACTGGACCATGGCCTTCGTCAGGGCATCGTCCTGGCCGAAGAAGATCGGCGCATGCTCGAACTCATAGGATTCCAGCCCGCGAAACGGCGCCTGCATCCATATCCGCGTGCCCGGTTCGTGACCGGCCGAGGCCACGGGTGCCATGCGCTTCTCGATGAGCTTGCGCAGATGGCTCTCGAACGCCGCGGCAAACTCGGCGCCGCTCGTGAACTCGGTATACGCGCCGAGATAACGTGCCCTCGTTGGCGAAGTGCCGCGACCAGAACCGGTCGAGCTCCTCGAGCTGCTCGATATCCTTGCGCCGGCGCTCGGCATCCAGGGTGTCGACTCGCGCGTGTTCGCGGCTGCGGTAGACGAGGAGATCCGGCGTTCCGACCTCCCGCGCAGCCTTCAAGGCTTCCTCGTACTCCCACTCGGTTCCCGGTCACCGGCGCGCGCCCGTCCATGCCGCGGTATTCACGCACCTTCGTGCGTTCCGGCAAAGGCGTGCCCAGCCGCGACCAGACGATCAGCACGACGATGTCGAAGGCGCTGGGCGGCTCGATCGAGTCCTGGAAATGCCCCGAGGCGACCATGGCCTCGAATTCCCAGAGATAGGGCTCGATCCGTGAAAAAGCGCGCGTAGTCCTGCGCCAGGCGCTCGATCGTGAGCGCCGCGATCTCGCGCGTGGCAACCACGTCGGCAGGCGAGGAAAGGAAGATTCTGAGCCGCCTGATCATCGCTGCACGGGTGCGCAACTCAGGAACCAGCCCGGCGCGTCGTGACGCCTCGACCTGCAGGTCGGCGCACGGTTCAACCGGCCTCCACAGGCGTAACTCGCCCTATCGACACGGCAACCTGCTGCAAGGGACTGATGGCCCTTTCGATTCGTATGCCACCGGGCTCACGGAGACTATGGCATCGGAACCGTGCCATTACAAAGCAGAAAACCCCGCCGAATCGCTCCAGCGGGGTTTCGCTTCACGAGCTTACCCGCCGCAAGGCGTACTCAGCTAACCGCCAGAGCGGTCGAACGGCGCGCTTGCTTGCGCCGCCTGCAGCGAAGGTGCAGTCTCAGGGCTCGAAGAACTGTCGAACAAGGGGTACCACGCGGGCAGCTGGCAGAGACCGGCTACGCATTCGGTGCGCCTGTAGCGAGCTGACGTCAACTCTGGGGGGGTTGAACGTGGGGCCAGTTCGAATCGCACGGTTCGCATTCTGGCTGCTTGCCGGAATCCTCTGGCAGTTCTCCGCACGAGCTGACGACCAGCCACTCGAGGAAATCGTGGTGACCGGCTCGCGCATCCCTCGTCCCGACTTCGAGTCGGCGAGCCCGATCGTGTCGGTGCCCGAGGAGGCTTTCCAGCGCACCGGGTCCGCCACCGTCGAGACGACGCTGAATTCACTGCCGCAGTTCGTCCCGTCGCTCACCAGCACATCCAACTTAACCGCAGCCAATGTCGGCGGCGGGGAGGCGAATGTCGACCTGCGCGGCCTCGGCACGGCACGCACGCTGGTCCTCGTGGACGGAATGCGGTTGATTCCGGGCAACGGCGAGGGCGTCCCGGATCTCAACGTCATCCCCCCCGCACTGATCGAGAGCGTCGAGATCATCACGGGCGGCGCGTCGGCGGTGTATGGATCGGATGCGATCAGCGGTGTGGTCAACCTCAAGCTTAAAAAAGAGTTCGAAGGGGTCGAGATCTCGGGGCGCTGGGGCCAGACCGACCGCGATGACGGCGAGCAATACGATCTTGCGCTGACCGCGGGCACGTCCTTTGCCGAGGCGCGCGGCCGAGTCATCGGGTTCGTCGGTCATTCGAGTCGCGAGCAAATCGACCGCGTCGCACGGGACTTCGCCACGGTCGACCTCCTCTACAAGGGATGGGTCGACGCGCCAGAAGGTGAAATTGGCCCGGGTAACGATTACTTTGCGCTTAGCGCTAACGTCATTGAAGAGGGTCGCGTCAGGGGGTCGACGCCGACGAAACAGTCTTCAGGAGCCTTTTCGAGGAGTCCTATGGCTACACCGTGTGCAGCTCGCCGACAGAAAGCGGCGACTGCGTGCCGTACCAGACTGCGTTCGGCTTCAATACGGACGGGACACTGTTCACGACCGGCGCCGATTTCCTGCCGCCGGGCAGCGTGGCGAACTTCAAGGGCGAGATTGATCCCGCGTTCGAGAACGGCGGGAGGTTTTACGGCTACAACACCGCTCCGAGCTATGCACTGCTGCTGCCATTCGAACGAACCTCGGTGTTCACGATGGGGAGTTTTGCGGTCAACGACGTCATCGACGTCTACGCACAGGGGCTCTACACGGATTACACGGCGAATACCCAGGTCTCCCCGGTGCCGTTGCAGGACGTGACGATGGCCGCGAACAACCCATTCATCCCGCCGGACCTGAAGCGGCTGCTCGACGCGCGGCCGGATCCCGCGGCACCCGTGGAGTTCCAGAAACGGATGACGGAAATCGGACCGCGCATCCAGGAGAACCAGTCCGACACGTACCAGGTTACCGTCGGCGTGCGTGGCACGGTGCTCGGCGACTGGGGCCTCGATGCGTACGTGCAGCGCGGCGAGAGCGACCAGACGATGAAGCAGTCCGGCAACGTGCGCCGCTCGAAGGTCGAGGAACTGACCTACGCCACGGACGGTGGGCGATCGATTTGCGCCGGCGGCTTCAATCCGTTCGGTATCGGCGCGCTGTCCGCCGAATGCGCCGCTTATGTCTCGGTCAATTCGATGTCCACCGAAAGTATCCGGCAGACCGTCGCCGAAGCGTCGGTGAGGGGCAGCCCGTTGACACTGCCGGCGGGGAATTTGCGTACTGCGTTTGGCGTCATGTATCGCGACGATGGCTACCAGTTTCGCGCCGACGACCTGCTGCGCACGTTCCTGCCCGACGGCCGTCCCGACAATGCAGGCTTCACGGCGTCCGACAACATCGACGGCGAGGACCACAATCTCGACCTCTACGCTGAAGCGCTGGTGCCTGTCCTCGCGAACCGGCCGGGCGTGCGCTCACTCGAGGCCGGTTTCGGCTATCGCCATTCCGACTATGCCATGGATCGCAGCGCCGATACCTGGAAGGCCGAGCTCATCTACCAACCGGTCGAGAGCCTGCGGCTGCGAGGCTCGTACCAGCGCGCCACCCGGGTGCCGAGCATCGACGAGCTCTACAGCCCGCAGCTGCCGTCCTTGGTAGAAATCTTCCGGCTGGACCCGTGCAGTTTCGATAGTGATGAGCGCACTGGCCCCGATCGCGCCAGTGTCGAGGCGCTGTGCCTCGCACAGGGTCTCCCCGCGGCGCTGCTGCCGGACTTCACGACGCCGGATGGCATCTATGTGGAGGGAGTGTATGGGGGCAATCCGGATCTCGAGCCCGAGGATGCGACGACCCAGACGTTGGGCGTCGTGTTCCGCTCGCCAGTCGATTCCCGGCTCTGGTCGGACCTGCAGGTGTCGCTCGACTGGTACCAGATCAAGATCGAGGACGTGATCACTTTCGTGACCGCCGAGGAGTTCATCTTCAACTGCTACGACCCCGCCTTCAATCCCGAGTACGCCGCCAGTAACCACTGGTGCTCGAACTTCGGGCGCGATGGCGATTCAGGGGAGATCGTCGACACGATCGAGATCAACCAGAATCTTGCCGTGCTGAAGACGTCAGGGATCGACCTGCAGCTCAACTGGAACATCGACGTCGGGCGCGGTGAGCTGGGGGTCGCGTGGTACGTCGGGTGGGTCGATTCGTTCGAGCGGCAATCGGATCCTGACGTCGCGGGCGAAGAGCAGGCCGGCACGCTCGGCGGCTACGCCGGCGCGTACCCGGAGTGGAAGTGGAACTTCGAACTGAGCTACACCGTCGGCGGCCTCGGCGTGAACGGTGTCTGGCGCTACGTCGACTCGATGCACGACATAAATTTCCAGGATTACGAGATTTCCCAATACGATTGCTTCGATCTCTACGCCAGCTACACGGTCAAGGACGGTCCGTTGGACGGCATGATCCTGAGCGCCGGTGTCGAGAACCTGACCGACGAGGAGCCGCCGATCTTCCCGACCTGGTCGAATGCGAATACGGACGCCTCGCAGTACGACGTCCTCGGTCGCCGCTTCTTCGTCAGCGTCCGCTATTCCACATTCTGAAGCTGCGGATCGAAGCGCACGGCCATATAGGCGGCTGCGACCTCCGGCATCAACCCGTCGCGCGCGAGCAGACGGGCGAGCGTGGCGCGGCGGTAGCGCCAATCTTTCCATGCGTCGTCTGGCCAGTCTTCAATCTGGGCGCGCTCGGCAGCGGCAGCGTAGGAAGCGAAGGCCTTGAGCAGAAGTGCGTTCTTCTTCTGCGGCGAGCTCTCGGTGACGGCGGCAACGTCGTTGCGCTCCCCGAATCGTGCAATTGCGTTGGGCTCGCCGATATCCGCGCCCTTCTGGTACCAGGACCAGGCCTTCGACAGGTCCGGCTGACGCGCAACGGGCGCGGTCGAGGCTGCGCCCGGAACCCCGTGCTCATATAACTGACCCAGCTCGAATGCAGCCACCGGCACGCCGTCGTTCCAAGCCTTCTCGTACAGCGAAACGGCGCGGCCGGGATCGGGCGTTCCGGCGGAAGCATCGACGAGCAGGGCTGCCAGATCGACTTGCGCGGCACGATAACCGCCCGACACCGCGCGCTCGAACTCTTGTCGCGCACCCTTCAAATCGTGCTTGGCAACCAATGCGCGGCCCAATTGATAGGCCAGTCGCGGTGCAGTCCCCGACTCCGCGATTTCCTGCGTACAGGCAGCGGCAGCAGAGTCAGCGGAGATCTTCCCTTGCGCGACGCCCGCCGCCCGACGGTCGGGATCGAATGGCGCTGCAGCCGCGGAATCGCATTTCGAGGCATCGTCGGGCCAGGCCCTGACCCGCGCATCCTGCGGCAGGCCCAGCCGGGACCGCTCCAGATCCGAGAGATCGTCGATTTTCGCAGCCTGTGACCACGCAATCTGCGTGTCAAGGTCCGCGGCGACGTTCGCGTCCCAGATGCGCGCGGTCCCGTCCTCGGAGGCGGTGACGATGCGCCGGCCATCCGGGGACCATGCGGCCGACCAGATGATCTCGCCATGGCCGGAGAGGACCGCGAGCTGCACGCCGCTGTCCGCAGTCCAGATGCGCACCGTCCGGTCCTCGCCGGCGGTGACGATGTGCCGCGCATCGGGCGAGAACGCGGCAGTTATAACGGCCTTGTCATGGCCGGAGAGTACGGTGAGTGACTTGCCCGTGTCCGCGTCCCAGATGCGCGCGGTCAGGTCGCTGGAGGCTGTAACTATTCGCCGCCCATCGGGCGAGTACGCGGCCGAGTGGACCCAATCGCTGTGTCCGGTCAGCACGTTGCGTTGCCGGGCCGTGGCCGCGTCCCAGATGCGCGCCGTCCAGTCAAAGGAGGCGGTCACGACGCGCCGCCCGTCGGGCGAGAACGTAGCGGTCCGGACGCTGGCGGTCCCACGAGCCGACGCGCCCTTGCCGTGGCCGGACAGGACGGCGAGCGGCTTGCCCGTGTCCGCGTCCCAGATGCGCGCGGTAGAGTCATTGGAGGCGGTCACGATGCGCCGCCCGTCCGGCGAGAACGCCGCGCTGGCGAAACTACCGCTGCCGCCAGGCACGGGATGATGGCCGGAGACGACGGCGAGCGGCGCGCCCGTATCCGCGTCCCAGGTGCGCGCGGTCCAGTCGTTGGCGGCGGTGACGATTCGCCGCCCGTCGGGCGAGAACGCGGCGCTGCGGAATTGAACGTCATGGCCGGAGATTTCGTCGATCGGCCTTGCCGTGGCCGCATCCCAGGTGCGCGCGGTCCCGTCCATGGAGGCGGTGACGATGCGCCGCCCGTCGGGCGAGTACGCAGCAGTCTGGACCGAATCGCGATGCCCGGTGAGCATGTCGAGTTGCCCGGCCGCGTCCGCGCCCCAGATGAGCGCGGTCCCGTCCAGCGAGGCGGTGACGATGCGCCGCCCGTCGGGCGAGAACGCTGCGCTGCGAACTACGAAGCTATGGCCGGCGAGGACGGCGAGCTGCGTGCCTGTATCCGCGTCCCAGATGCGCGCGGTCTTGTCTTCGCCGGCGGTAACGATGCGCCGCCCGTCGGGCGAGAATGCGGCGCCCACGACACCACCGCCGAATCCGCCTGGGCCATGGCCCGAGAAGACGGTGAGCGGCTTGCCCGTATCCGCGTCCCAGGTGCGCGCAGTTCCGTCCATGGAGGCGGTGACGATGCGCCGGCCATCGGGCGAGAACGCGGGTGACAGGACTGCGCCGTCGTGACCGGTGAGTGTGGCGAGCGGCCTGCCAGTAGCCGCGTCCCAGGTGCGCGCGGTCCCGTCCCAGGAAGCGGTGATTATGCGCAGGCCACTGGGCGAGAACGCGGCACCCAGGACGCCCTCGCCATGGCCGGACAGGACGGCGAGCTGCTTGCCCATAGCCGCGTCCCAGATACGCGCGGTTTGGTCTTCGGAGGCGGTGACGACACGCCGTCCGTCGGGCGAGAACGCGGCGGCAGTGACACGGTCGGCGTGACCGGACAGGACCGAGAGCGACTCGCCGCTAGCCGCGTCCCAGATGCGCGCGGTAGAGTCTTTGGAGGCGGTCACGATGCGGCCGCCGTCGGACGAGAACTCGGCGGAGATTACGGCATCGCTGTGGCCGGAGAGCACGACGAGCAGCGTGCCCGTGACCGCGTCACAGATGCGCACCGAGTGGTCGTCCGACGCGGTGACGATGCGCCGCCCGTCGGGCGAGTACGAGGCGAACGTCACGCTACCGTCATGGCCGGCAAGCACGGCCAGCCTGGTGTCGGCCGCGCGGGCTTCCTGATACACATTGATCGCCGAAGCCGACCGCGCCGCATTCGGGTTAGCGAGGACTTCGACGATGATTGCCTGCGCGCCCGGAACGTCGCCGTCCGCCAGATGTCGGGCCGCGGTGTCGGTGACCAACCGCAGCTGGGCCGCCAGCGCCCGTTGCGCCTGGGATTCGGCCTCGCGCTGCTTCTTCAGCGCGATCAAACCGGCTCCGGAGGCAAGCAGCGCGAGAACCGTCACGACGCCGGCGACGAGCGCCAGTACGCGTACCGAGCGGCTGCGTATGCGCCTGTCATCGGTCTGCGAGCGCTCGATGTAGTCAACGAGATGGGCTTCGGTGTCCGCGCGATGCTCGCGCAGGAGACGCTGTCCATCGAGCAGGTCGAGGTCCGTGAGTAGTCCCGGTTCGTGGCCAAGACGCCCGCGCCGGGCCGCAAATCTGGCGCGTAGGGTTGCTTTGCGTTTGTCCTTGGTGGCGAGGGCCTCGCCGGAGTCCGTTGACGCGCGCCACAACGCATACCGCTCCTCGAGGCGGCGGCGGATCTTCAGCGCGTCGGCATTCCCCTGGACGAAATCGCGTGCCGTCGCCCATCCGGTGATCAGCGCTTCGTGGGCCACACGGACCGTCGGGGCGCCACCCGTTTCGGCATCGCTGACCAGCAGGCGCGCATCGGACTGGAGCAGCGCCTCGACCAACCTGCGTTGCGCCGTGCCAGGCGGGAACGTCGACAGCGGCACCCGCCTGGAGATCGCGCGGTCGACGTCGCCCTCGGTCGTGCCCATCTGGACCAGGGCAAACAGCACCGAACCAAGCGCCTGGCGATCGTCGGGCGCGCAGCTCTCCAATACCGCGTCCGCCCGGGTGGCGATCGCGCCCCCCAGTCGGCCGAGCCGCTCGCAGGTCGCAAATGTCAGGACGTTGCCCTGGGCTTCGAGCACATCGCTGCGATAGAGCTGATCGAGGAGATAGGAGAGCAGCGGCAGTGCCCCGGCTTCGCGGGCGACCTCCTCTGCAATGATCTCGTTGAGCGGCACCTCGGTCGTCGGGTGGTGTTCGAAGCCGACACCCGCCGCGGCCGCCGGTCGCCGGATCATCTGACTGAGTTGCGTTTGTGTTGGCGGCAGCAGTTCGAGCCGGCCACTGCCCTCGGCCAACTCCACCAGTTCCGGCGTCTCGTCCGCCTGGTGCCAGAAGTCCTTGCGCATCGTGGCGATGACCCACACGTGACCCGAGCGCACGAGGCCGGCAAGCAGGGCGACAAAGCGCCGCCGGTCCAAAGGCGTCAGGAGCTCGTTCGTGAACAGCTCCTCGAGCTGATCGATCACGAGCACGAGTCGCGCGCGCTCGTACTCCAGCATGCGGCCACTCTGCCGCGCCTTGACCGCAAGCTGTCCAAGCGTCATCGCGATCGGATAGGCGGGTTCGGCGGCGGCATTGCGCAGATGCGCGGCAAGACCGACAACCGATTGGCCCGGCCCGATGAGTTCCGGCAGGCCTTCGTCCGCGGTAACCGGCATCGTGAGCCTGCGGGCCAGCGCATCAAAAAGATCCTCGCCCTCCTGCGCATCGCTGGGGCGGAACACGACGCGCCGCAGGAAGGCGACACCTGGAATGCGTCGCGGCACGAAGAGCTTCGGCACGATGCCTGCCTTGACGAGCGACGACTTGCCCGAACCGCTGGCTCCCAGCACGAGCAGGAACGGCAAGCCTGACGCGGCGCTCGCCACGAGCTGGACCATGGCCTTCGTCAGGGAGTCGTCCCGGCCGAAGAAGATCGGCGCATGCTCGAACTCGTAGGATTCCAGGCCGCGAAACGGCGCCTGCGTCCATATCCGGCTTCCCCGCTCGTCACCGGCCGAGGCCTGGATCGCGATACGCTTCTCGATGAGCTTGCGCAGATGTTTCTCGAACGCTGCAGCAAACTCCGCGCCGCTCGTGAACTCGGTATAGGCGCCGAGATAAGTGCCCTGGTTGGCGAAGTGCCGGGACCAGAACCGGTCGAGGTCCTCGAACTGCTCGAAATCCTTCCGCCGGCCCTCGGAATCCAGGGTGTTTACACGCGCGTACTCGCGGCTGCGGTAGACGAGGAGATCCGGCGTTCCGACCTCCCGGGCAGCTTTCAAGGCCTCCTCGTACTCCCACTCGGTTCCCGTCACCGGGGCGCGCCCGTCCATGCCGCGGTACTCACGCACCTGCGTGCGCTCCGGCAAAGGCGTGCCGAGCCGCGACCAGACGATCAGCACGACGATGTCGAAGGCGCTGGGCGGTTCGATCGAGTCCTGGAAATGGCCCGAGGCGAGCATGGCCTCGTATTCCCAGAGATACGGCTCGATCGTGAAGAAGCGCGCGTAGTCCTGCGCCAGGCGCTCGATGGTGAGCGCCGCGATCTCGCGCGTGGCAACCACGTCGGCGGGCGAGGATAGGAAGATCCGGAGCCGCTTGATCATGGCCCTTTCGATTCGTATGCCACCGGGCTCACGGAGACTATGGCATCGGAACCGAGTCATTACAAAGAAAAACCCCCGACGGGCGGACCCGTCGGGGGTTTTGTTCAAGAGCCTGGCAGTGACCTACTCTTGCATGGTCGAAGACCAAACTACCATCGGCGCTGAGCGTTTTCACTTCCGAGTTCGGAAAGGGATCGGGTGGTTCCCGCTCGCTATGGCCGCCAGGCAAACCGTCTCGCGAACCGCGCTTGCGCGCGGAACGCTGAATTCAAATCTGGGTAAGTGACGCGCGTGTCGCAGTCGAGAGCGATCGATAACCGTCGCTCGCGATTTCATCCACCACGCCAATGGCCGGAACCCAAGTTCCAGACCGATTGGGTGTTATATGGTCAAGCCGCACGGGCAATTAGTACTGGTTAGCTAAATGCATTACTGCACGTACACACCCAGCCTATCAACGTCGTAGTCTTCGACGGCCCTTTAGAGACTTCGAGAGTCTAGGGAGAACTAATCTTGGGGGGGGCTTCCCGCTTAGATGCTTTCAGCGGTTATCCCGTCCGTATATAGCTACCCGGCAGTGCCACTGGCGTGACAACCGGAACACCAGAGATACGTCCACTCCGGTCCTCTCGTACTAGGAGCAGCTCACCCTCAATTCTCCAACGCCCACGGCAGATAGGGACCGAACTGTCTCACGACGTTCTGAACCCAGCTCGCGTACCACTTTAAATGGCGAACAGCCATACCCTTGGGACCTGCTACAGCCCCAGGATGTGATGAGCCGACATCGAGGTGCCAAACTCCTCCGTCGATGTGGACTCTTGGGAGGAATAAGCCTGTTATCCCCGGAGTACCTTTTATCCGTTAAGCGATGGCCCTTCCATACAGAACCACCGGATCACTAAGACCTGCTTTCGCACCTGCTCGACCTGTCCGTCTCGCAGTTAAGCACCCTTATGCCTTTGCACTCTAGAGCGTGATGACCGACCACGCTGAGGGTACCTTTGCACTCCTCCGTTACTCTTTGGGAGGAGACCGCCCCAGTCAAACTACCCACCATACACGGTCCCCGACCCGGATCACGGGCCTAGGTTAGAAGTCCGAACATTTCAGGGTGGTATTTCAAGGTTGGCTCCATGCGATCTAGCGACCGCACTTCAAAGCCTCCCACCTATCCTACACAGAAAGGTTCAAAATTCAGTGTAAAGCTATAGTAAAGGTTCACGGGGTCTTTCCGTCTTGCCGCGGGTACGCCGCATCTTCACAGCGATTTCAACTTCACTGAGTCTCGGGTCGAGACAGTGTGGCTATCATTACTCCATTCGTGCAGGTCGGAACTTACCCGACAAGGAATTTCGCTCGATTTCTCCTATCCGTTTCCGGACAGGTCGGACTTTATCTTGAGTCCCCTGCGGTTCATCTTTCCGGCGATTTCGCGGATACGCTCCACTCCATCGACGGTGAGATGTTCACCGCGACTCATCAGGCCCACGATTTCGCGGAACTTGATGAAGTCCACTCGCTTGCGTGATTTCAACGGATGCTTCTCGAAGAACGGAATGATTGTCTTCGACAAGTGCTCGTGCCCTCGTACCCTGTAAGCCATCCGGTCGCCGTTGTTCCTGCGAACAACACCGAAGCCGAAATGTGCTTTCAGTGCATGGAGGACCTGAACATCGCGTTCGTGCTGAACGACGGTGAATTCAGGCAGAACCTGAACTCCAGCCGACATTCCAGGATGAGCATTCACGCTCACGTGGAAGCAGCCTTCGCCGTCGACGAACCCGACGATCCATTGCGCATCGAGCCTCAAAGGGACCTCCCAAACGTCAAGTCTCTGAGGATTCCCGGCTCGTCGCCGGGCCTTTCCTGCGGATTGTCCCCATGTCCTGTGGATTTTTACTGCCGGTGAAACCGGCGAGTACCACGAGGTTTTGGAGGAGTTTCCCGCATATGGTTTGGTTTAACCAAGGCTAGCGGTTGTTAACCTTAGGACCGTTATAGTTACGGCCGCCGTTT
Organism: uncultured Gammaproteobacteria bacterium; assembly: GCA_963786705.1. Taxonomy (GTDB): domain Bacteria; phylum Pseudomonadota; class Gammaproteobacteria; order Steroidobacterales; family Steroidobacteraceae; genus RPQJ01. The sequence goes on along the minus strand of CAWBAG010000024.1, from coordinate 2,688 downwards.
ACCGGGGCTTCGATCAAGAGCTTCGCCTTGCGGCTGACCCCATCACTTAACCTTCCGGCACCGGGCAGGAGTCACACCCTATACATCCACTTTCGTGTTAGCAGAGTGCTGTGTTTTTGATAAACAGTTGCAGCCACCGATTACCTGCGACCTTGTTCAGCTCCTGGAGCAAGTCCATTCACCGATCAAGGCATACCTTCTTCCGAAGTTACGGTATCAATTTGCAGAGTTCCTTAACCCGAGTTCTCTCAAGCGCCTTAGCAGATTATCTGCCCACCCACCAGTGTCGGTTTGCGGTACGGTCCGTTGCTGCCTGAAGCTTAGAGGCTTTTCCTGGGAGCGTGGCATCGATCACTTCGGTCCACATGGGACCTCGTCGTCACATCTCGGAATTGAACCACCGGATTTGCCTGGCAGTCCTTCCTACTTGCTTAAACCGGACTTCTCCGGCTGATGTAGCCTTCTCCGTCACCCCATCGCAGCAGCACCAGGTACGGGAATATTGACCCGTTTTCCATCGACTACGCCTTTCGGCCTCGCCTTAGGTACCGACTCACCCTGCGCCGATTAACGTTGCGCAGGAACCCTTGGGTTTACGGCGTGCGAGTTTTTCACTCGCATTAACGTTACTCATGTCAGCATTCGCACTTCTGATACCTCCAGCACACCTCGCAGTGCACCTTCACAGGCCTACAGAACGCTCCCCTACCACCTGCCCTTTCGGACAGATCCGCAGCTTCGGCTCATGGCTTGAGCCCCGTTATATCTTCCGCGCAGGCCGACTAGACCAGTGAGCTATTACGCTTTCTTTAAAGGATGGCTGCTTCTAAGCCAACCTCCTGGCTGTCTATGCCTTCCCACATCGTTCACCACTTAGCCATGAATTGGGGGCCTTAGCTGGCGGTCTGGGTTATTTCCCTCTTCACGACGGACGTTAGCACCCGCCGTGTGTCTCCCGTGCGTTGACTTCCTGGTATTCGGAGTTTGCATAGGTTTGCTAAGCCGGGATGGCCCGCTAGCCTAAACAGTGCTCTACCCCCAGGAGTCCTACACGAGGCACTACCTAAATAGCTTTCGGGGAGAACCAGCTATCGCCGGCCTTGATTAGCCTTTCACTCCTATCCACACCTCATCGCCTACTTTTGCAACAGTAGAGCGTTCGGGCCTCCAGTAGGTATTACCCTGCCTTCACCCTGGACATGGATAGATCGACCGGCTTCGGGTCTAATCCTAGCGACTGAAACGCCCTATTCGGACTCGGTTTCCCTACGCCTCCCCTATTCGGTTAGGCTCGCCACTAAAATTAACTCGCTGACCCATTATACAAAAGGTACGCCGTCACCCCTTGCGGGGCTCCGACTGCTTGTACGTACGCGGTTTCAGGTTCTATTTCACTCCCCTCTCCGGGGTTCTTTTCGCCTTTCCCTCACGGTACTGGTTCACTATCGGTCGGTAGGTAGTATTTAGCCTTAGAGGATGGTCCCCCTATGTTCAGACAGGATTTCACGTGTCCCGCCCTACTCTTTGTCATCCCTCGAACGCGCTTTTCGCTTACGGGGCTATCACCCGCTATGGCCTGCCTTTCCATGCAGTTCAGCTAAGCTTGCTCGATTGATGATGACTGGGCTGCTCCGCGTTCGCTCGCCACTACTTGCGGAATCTCGGTTGATTTCTTTTCCTCCGGGTACTGAGATGTTTCAATTCCCCGGGTTTGCCCTGCATGCCTATGTATTCAGCATGCAGTACGGCCGAAGCCGTGGGTTTCCCCATTCGGACACCTCCGGATCAGAGCTCGTTTGCCAGCTCCCCGAAGATTTCGCGGGCTACCGCGTCCTTCATCGCCTCCTACCGCCAAGGCATCCACCACGTACGCTTATTCGCTTGACCATATAACCCCAATCGTTCTGGGGCACGTGGCCGAATAAAATCAATCAGCTGGTTATCTCTTCTCTCGCGAATGCGACACGCTTTCGAATCACAAGTTTGAAATCTACTTGATCCTCGGCGTCATTACCCAAATTCGAATTTTTAAAGAACGAGCCCCGCAGCTATCCTGCTGCGACGCGTGAGACCACGCATGCATCGTGTCGCTCGATGCGGTGCATGCGTGGTGTCACGCTCGATGTGCGGCTGTACCGACTGACCTGGTGGAGCCAGCCGGGATCGAACCGGCGACCCCCTGCTTGCAAAGCAGGTGCTCTCCCAGCTGAGCTATGGCCCCTTGATCAGGTCACCTCGGACTGGTGGGTCTGGGAAGATTCGAACTTCCGACCTCACCCTTATCAGGGGTGCGCTCTGACCAACTGAGCTACAGACCCGGGTTCTTGCCCGGCAACTTTTCAGTCCAGCCTCACGGGCACCAAAACAGGTAACTTGAATGGGAACTCGCGCCGAGCGTGAGCTCGCGCTGTCTTTTAAAGGAGGTGATCCAGCCGCACGTTCCCGTACGGCTACCTTGTTACGACTTCACCCCAGTCATTGAGCACACCGTGGTAAGCGCCCTCCTTGCGGTTAGGCTACCTACTTCTGGTGCAGTCAACTCCCATGGTGTGACGGGCGGTGTGTACAAGACCCGGGAACGTATTCACCGCGACATGGCTGATTCGCGATTACTAGCGATTCCGACTTCACGCAGTCGAGTTGCAGACTGCGATCCGGACTACGATCGGCTTTAAGGGATTGGCTCCC